>JBALXM010000029.1:0-10052 GCA_036960695.1 Sneathiella sp. | reverse complement strand
TCAATCCATTTGTTCTGCTGCGTCTCGCTTGATCCCATTATCGGGCCAATCATCGTGTCCCGAATATTGGTATAGCCGCTGAATTTCAACGTCATTATTTTCAGTTGCTTTAGCGCAGGCGCGCCTTGCAAGAGCTTATAATACCAAGGGGGCGTATCCATGGTCATAATAATACGGGCGGATTTCTTCGTTAATAACTTCTCAGGATAGGATTTTCCTTCCAGATACTTAAAGGCAAATCCCGGTAAAAATGTGCGGTCGAAAACACCCTTTAGCTTTGCAGGCAGTCCGCCCCACCAAATTGGCGTAAAAATAACGACATGATCAGCCCATTTGATAGACTCTTGAAAACTGCGTAAATCGGCTTCCAATTCTTGTGTCGTATCGTAGCCGCCATCCAAATTCGGATCAAAATCCATGTCCGCTAACTGATGAATTCTCACTTCATATTTTTCTTTAGCCGCCAGCCGATATCTTTCCGCAAGCTCACTCGTAAAACTTTGTCTTTTTGGATTGCCATTTATCAATAGAATTCGTTTTGTCATTCTGTCTCTCCGATTTTAAGATAGGGAGAGTGTGCGGTCTCCCCTAAGGGGTAGAGTCAAGAGACTTTTCAGTATTTTCCATTTGCCCTAGGCAATCATCGATTTTGTGAATTTTATCGTGAAGCTTCTGGATCTCTCCTTTAAGCTCTTCTTTTTTCTCAACCATAAAGTCATTGACCTTTCCCCAATCGAGAACACCCTCGTTGTAGAAAAGAAAAGATCGTATCTGAGAAAGCGTAACACCCAGCTCTTTTGCTTCCTTAATCAAATTGAAAATCTCTATATACGAAGGCTCATAAACGCGATAACTCCCCGAACGTTTCGGTTTCGGAATAAGATTTAGCTCCTCATACAAACGGATTGCTTTAATGCTCAACCCAGTTTTTTTGGATATTTCACCGATATACATACGGGCCCCTATTTCATTTTTGAGACTGGATAAAGTGCGCAACCTGTTCGCATCCCTGTCTCCAGTTCTGCGTTTCAGTGCGTCCGGAAGATTTTCGCGGCTTAAAGCTATGATCACCATCGGCCATCCATTTAACTTGGATCTCTGCTGACAGATCGAACTGACTGACAGCCGCTTCATCGCCCATTGTATCCCGCGTACCCTGCACTATCAGGGTTGGCGTTTTGATGGATATTAAATGCTCTGTACGGGGTTTGTCTTTTTTGCCAATCGCATAGAAAGGATACCCTAGGCACACCAACCCACGAACGTGGGTCTCATCTGCGATGAGGGACGCCATGCGACCGCCCATGGATTTTCCGCCAATGAACAGCTTATCAGCAGGCCCGAAATCGTCAATGACCTGCCGCCAACAATCAAGCAGTTTGGGCTGCCGGTCAGGTGGTCGCTTACTCCCCATCAGCCTTCTTTGTTGCATGTAAGGGAATTCAAACCGCACCACATGAATACCGGCATCCCCCAATTGTTCTGCAAAAAAATCCATAAAGGGGCTGTCCATGGCAGCGCCCGCCCCATGGGCCAAAATTATACGGCTGTCACTCTTTGCCGATCCGTTTTCAATATAGTCCATTTGGCAATCCTTATCCTTCACACTGCCCTAACTAATAATTGATCCCATCCCCTTCATAAAGCCTGTATATTGAGGACATGTAATTAGGGACTGATTGTATTTATGCTTGAATTTGTAATCGACAATGAACCAACCGTGCGCCTTACATTCTTTTTTGGAATTTTATGTGCGGTGGCTTTGTGGGAAATTCTAGCACCGAAACGTCGTTTAAATGCGCCAAAACTTTGGCGGTGGGCAAATAATTTAGGCCTGACATTCCTCAATTCCTTTATCTTGCGTGCCTTATTTCCAATCTTGGCCGTTGGCTTAGCCGCAATGTCTGCAAAAGAAGGTTGGGGAATTTTGAATATGATCTCCCTCCCCTTATGGCTCTCCGTCGTCATTGCTATCATCGTGCAAGATTTGATTATTTATGGGCAACATGTCCTGTTCCATCATGTGCCAATTTTTTGGCGTCTCCACAAGATGCATCATGCGGACATTGATTACGATGTGACAACAGGGGCCCGTTTTCACCCCCTAGAGATTTGCCTTTCCATGGGGATAAAATTGGGTGTTGTCGTCCTCCTTGGTCCCCCGGTGGTCGCCGTTATTATATTTGAAATCATCTTAAGCTCCATGGCCATGTTCAACCATGCCAACGCGAAATTACCGTTAAAGCTCGATAAAATATTGCGCCTTTTTGTTGTCACACCAGACATGCATCGTGTTCACCATTCTATCAATGCACCGGAATTTAATCGGAACTTTGGTTTCAATCTTGCCATTTGGGATAGGATTTTTGGGACTTATAAAGCTCAACCAGATGGTGGACATTCTCAGATGACCATTGGCTTGCCTGAATACCAGAAGAACATAAAACAAAGTGCCCTATGGATGGTTTTGCTGCCCTTTAGGAAATAGACTTATCAACTAAGAAGATCAGCATCGCTTAAAGCGAAATTCTGATACGCGTTCAAGCTTTTTTGGACGTCACTCAGGTGGGTTTTAATGTCAAAATTTGCTTTTTTGCTCTCTGCTGCAATCAAAGATAAGCAATCAGGTAAATGCTCTGCTTGTATTTGGGCACTAAACCTCGCCATTAAATCCAGCCCGATGCTGACATCGTTAATTGCCCCGAGGTTATTTTGAAGAGACACAAGCGCTGAGAACCCTTCTTGCATTCTTCTCTCATCAAAGAGAGTTGAGAAAAACCGTAGATGATACCGGCATCGCTTCACATACTTTCGAATTTTATGAAGCTCACTCAGTGATTTTTCATCCAACGAGCCAGCCTTTTTAAATAGTTTCTGTTGTCCTCGCCCAATGACCTCGATTGCAAAGGGGCCAATATCCGCTTTCATCATCTTTTGCGCGTCTGGCGTGGCATTTTCCAACCAGTCTTCTTTTAGCCACGCATCAAAAGATATTAATAGAGATGTTAATCGCCCCTCAGCCAACTCCGCGCCTAATTTTGAATATTCCTGTGCCCGTTCTTGCTTAACAACAACTCTTAATGCTTCATGCGCCTTCGACAATTCAGGATAAACGCATTTCTCTTCAAGCATGCCAAAGAGCAATTCATCCAAATCCCGCGCCGGTCCAAAACGCTTCCCAAAATACTTAAACTCTCTTTTAAATCTTTTAGCGCTTTTCTCAGGGATTACATCTTTGAAAATTTGAAGAGCAACACGGGTCCGTCTCATCCCCACCCTGATTTGCATTAAGGATTTCTCGTTCTGATCAGCGCTGAAACGGTCAAAATTCACCTGCAAGTGCTCAGCGCATTCCTTAAAAATACATTTTGCAGCCTCTTCAATGCTCTGCTGATGGCGCAAGTTCAATTCCGGTAATTTGTAAGTTTTCAACCGAGCCTCCCCAGACACTTTACGCATTCTTTGTCCCAGTATTTACGATACTGGCTTCATACTTTATGATGTATCTTCTTTAGGCAACAGAGCAATCGGTAGATATGACAAAAAACAAAAAAAACCTCACCGACTGGATTGGCAGTCAGGAAACTCGTAATGAGACCATCCATCAACAAGCCTTAGATGGTTTTGCCGCCATGATGGATAGTAAAGAGCCGGCCTCCCCCTTCGTGCCGGCGGGCGGGCATTGGATGTATTTCGTAACCGCAGATGCCCAATCTAATCTTGCTGTCGATGGCCACAGCTATAAAGGCGGTTTTTTACCGCCCGTAGATCTTCCCCGGCGTATGTGGGCTGGCGGCCGCCTTGTCTTTGATCGCCCCTTAAAAGCGGGGGACGACGTTCAAAAAGTATCGACAGTGAAATCAATTACGGAAAAAGAAGGGCGCACCGGTAAACTTGTATTCGTCACAGTGGAGCACGAACTTAAGGGCTCAAACGGGCGTTACCTTCACGAAGAACATGACATTGTTTACCGAGATGCTCCCGATGTAAATGCCCCGATCAAGAAACTTGAAATGGCCCCCTTGGATGCAGAATGGACTGAGGTAATCACACCCGACCCTGTGCTTCTATTTCGGTATTCTGCCCTTACCTTCAATGGTCATAGAATTCACTACGACCGAGATTATGTAAAAGAGGAAGAAGGGTATCCTGGCCTCATTGTTCATGGGCCGCTTATCGGGACATTGCTCATGAAGCTTGCTATCGAAAAAATGGCGGGGAAGAGCCTTAAGAATTTTAGCTTCCGAAACTTCAATCCAGTTTTTGATACAGCGCCTTTCCAAATTTGCGGAAAAGCGATTGATGAAAATAGCTGCGAAGTTTGGGCGACGGGACCGGACGGAGAGCTCGCCGTCTCTGGCACAGCACAATTTTGATAAAGGGAGGCATAAGTGCCTCCCTACTCAGTCTTAAAAAAGGCAGGCTTTAATCAGTTTGTCTTTTTCATTTTGCCGTGATCCATTCCGCCCATAGCACCTGCGTCTTTAACAGTTACCGTGGTCTCAATTTCTCCTGCTTTCTCGAACACCAAAGTCACAGGAAATGTTTTTCCCTTGGTAATAGGCTCTTTTAATCCCATGAACATGATGTGATAGCTACCAGGCTTCATCATGACCATTTTGCCAGCTTTGACTTCAATGCCGCCGGTCACTGGCATCATTTTCATCACACCGTCTGTCATCTTAGTCGTGTGAATTTCAGTTTTATGAGCCACAGTCGATTTTGCACCAATCAGGCGGTCGTCTTCTTTGCTCATATTGTGCACTGTCACATAAGCACCACCTACTTTGGCCGATGCCGTTCTTGCGCGCGCCCAAGCATCCTTTAATTCAATGCCGTCATGTTTCTCGTCAGCATGCGCCACCGCACTTACTGCACTGAAACTTAAAGTAAGAAAACTGGCGACGACAATAGTGCTTACAATTTTTAGAATTTTCATAATTTTTGCTTTTCGTTAGATTTGTTCTTTGATTGTTTTCGTGATTTCTTCCGGTGTTGTTCCGTAGGAGAAAACCGTAATCAATTTGCCATCAGTACCCATCAGATACGTAAAAGAAGTATGATCGACTAAATAATATTCTGAATCATCCCCCTCAACCTGTTGACCATAAGCCCGGTAGGCCTTTTTTATTTGATCGATTTGATCGTTAGTGCCTGTAAGCCCAACGATTGATGGATGGAAAGCTTGAACAAATTCGTCGATAACCGGCACCGTATCTCGTGCAGGATCAATTGTAATAAAAACGGGCGTTACAGAGGCCGCATCATCACCCAATTCACTCATGACTTGGGAGAAAGTCTGCATTTCGGTAGGGCACACGTCTGGGCAAAATGTATAGCCAAAGAAAACAAGCATCATTTTGCCTTGGAAATCCTTGTCACTGACGGCTTTACCCTTGTTATTGGTGGCCGTAAATTCTCCGCCAATTTGCGGTGCGCCAACAATAATACCGGAACGCCCGGAATTAGATGCACTTGGTATGATCCCTGTCAGGACCAATGCTGCAACAGTCACCCCAATCACGACAAAAAGGGCAACGGTATATGCGAAAACTTTGTTCATGGTTTCACCTGGAAACAAGCAACCGGTTAAAACCGGTCTATTTAAAAATAGAGTAGACACCCAGACAGAGCCCAGTGTCATTGCGTAGTATCAAAGCTTAGGCCGCGGGCGGGGCTCTTGGCGCAAGGTCATATTTGTTAAATTGAAGATAAGAGACTTCATCGACAAAGTTCAATCCCGATGGCGCAAAGAATGAATACTGAGATTCAAAAACCTGCATTTTCGGCGCAGAAAGTGCTTGTGTTTTACCTATCTGGCATAACGGGCAGGTATTGCAGTCTGCATGAATTGTTGCGCTGCTATCCTCATTTTGTGCAGAAGGAACAAGACGTAATTCGATCCCGTTCTTTGTGCACATTTGCACATATTCACCCGTCTCGGCGGATGCCATAAAGCCGTGAGTTACGGGCGCTAAAAAATTAAAAAGAACAGCCATAAGCGCAAGAAAGCTGAAAAGCTTATCAAGTGGATTTGAAGAGCTTCTTCTATCCCTTCTCTTCTTGATATTCTGCGCCATTGAAAACATGGCCGCACATTAATTCACCCATCAAATCACAGCAAGAAATTTATAATATTTTCCAATCATGGACAATATTTGCCGCTTCGCTATTGAAGCGATATAGTGCAAATAACAGGGGATAGCTGTTTCAGGGGTTTTTGACAGCAAGAATGATTGACTACAAACAATTGTGCCGATAGGTTATCTCTCAAATAAAAAAGTAATTACATTACTAATATTCAGTAACTATACGGTCTAACAGCTATATGAGTGTTTTCTTTGTTAAACGATTCCTGACTTTCCTTGCAACCTTGTTTGGGGCATCGATTGTCATTTTTATCGTTATGGAAATTTTACCCGGAGATCCCGCCCTAGTAATCTTAGGCGTGGATGCCACGGACGAGGCTGTGTTTGCTTTAACCAAAGAGCTCGGCCTTGATCGTCCCGCGTTGGACCGGTATTTTGATTGGATATTCGGCATCTTTAGAGGCGACTTTGGCATCAGTTATGCCTACCGCGTCCCGGTTTGGGAGCTCGTCGAAGGCGCTCTTCTAATCACTATTCCTCTTGCTATCCTAGCCATGGCACTGAGCGTTGTACTTGCCTTGGTCATCGGATTATACGCCGCGGCAAATCATAACAAAGTCAGTGACGTATCCCTTATGGGCGTCAGCCAATTAGGGATATCCGTTCCCAACTTTTGGCTCGCAATACTGTTGATCCTGTTCTTTGCAGTTGAGCTTAGATGGCTTCCTGCTGGTGGTTTCCCCGGCTGGGAAGAAGGCCCTTGGGCATGCCTGAAAGCTCTAATTTTACCCGCGATTGCACTTGCCACCGTTCAAGGCGCTATGCTGGCACGTATTACAAGATCTTCGGTTCTAGAAGTTTTTCGGGAAGATTATGTGAGAACTGCTCGGGCAAAAGGGCTTAGCCAACGCAGAACTTTATGGGGGCATGTCCTTCGCAATGCGATGATCCCCGTCTTAACAGCTATGGGTTTTCAATTTGCAAACCTTTTAGTCGGCACCGTGGTCGTAGAAAATGTTTTTCACATCCCAGGGCTTGGCTCGACAGTCCTGAAAGCCATCAACAATCGCGACACCATTGTGGTTGAGAATGTGGTTCTCTTGCTCGCAGGGATGGTCGTCCTTACAAATTTTGTCGTCGATATTCTATACGCCGTTGTTGACCCAAGACTGAAGGCCCACGACATATGAGCATTTCATCCTCTCAATCCTTCGTAAGTCGCTGCTTCAAAAGCAGAAGCTTCGTTGTCGGCGGCCTGATGACAGGCTTTTTGCTACTGTGTGCAATTACCTCCTTGTTTTGGACGCCCGGTGAAATCTACGACATTTCGATTGCCGATCGCTTCTTAAGCCCTTCCCTGACTCATTGGTTTGGCACTGATCAGTTTGGCCGCGATATCGCTTCACTGCTTATGACCGGCACACAAAACTCAATCACTGTGGGTGTCGTTGCTGTATCCATTGGGTTATCTGTGGGCGTTACTTTAGGCCTTACGGCCTCTGCGCAGCGCGGGTGGGTCGAAGAATTGATCATGCGCCTCAGCGATTTCTCCTTCGCCTTTCCAGCCATTCTCTCTGCGATCATGATTACGGCGATCTTGGGGCCTGGGGGCGTTAATTCCATCCTTGCCATTGGCATTTACAATATCCCTATTTTTGCACGCCTGACCCGCGGCACGGCCAATGCCATTTGGGCCCGCGAATATGTTATGGCGGCAAGGGCTGCGGGAAAGGGCAAATTCCGCATCACATTGGAACATGTGCTCCCCAATATTCTTTCCATCATCATTGTTCAAGTTACCATCCAGTTTGCGATTGCAATCTTGGCTGAGGCTGCCTTGTCCTATCTTGGTCTTGGAACCCAGCCGCCCCATCCTTCATGGGGTCGTATGCTTAATGAAGCACAAAGCTTGATGTTCTTCCAACCTTTACAAGCTGTCTACCCAGGCGCTGCCATTGCCCTTGCAGTGTTCGGCCTTAATTTGCTGGGTGATGGTCTTCGAGATGTTCTCGACCCCCGTTTAAGTAGGAAGCGTTGATATGGCCCTATTAGAGGTAGAAAACCTGAATGTGGACCTTGCAACGGCTATGGGGCCTGCGCGCGCTGTTCGCAATCTGAACCTGACCTTGGAAAAAGGCCAATCCATTGGGATCGTTGGGGAAAGTGGATGCGGTAAATCCATGACAGCCCTGGCCTTAATGGGGCTGCTTCCTGAGAATGCTATAACCACCGGCGAGATCCGTTTGAGTAATGAAAATTTGCTCAAAAAATCAGAACGCGAATTGTGCACAATTCGCGGCAATCGAATGGCTATGATATTTCAAGAACCCATGACGTCTCTCAACCCGGTTCATACCGTGGGTCGGCAGATTATGGAGCCGTTACGCTTACATCGCGGTTTATCCAAGGCGGATGCTAAAAAGAAGGCTCTCCAATTAATGGATCGGGTCGGCATTCCAAACCCTGAACAGCGTATTGCAAACTTCCCCCATCAACTCTCTGGCGGGCAACGCCAAAGGGTAATGATTGCCATCGCCCTGTCTTGCGACCCTGATATCCTCATCGCGGACGAGCCGACAACTGCATTAGATGTAACCATTCAAGATCAGATTCTGGAGCTCATCCAAAATCTTGTCGCGGAAGAGGGAATGTCCCTAATCTTAATTTCCCATGACCTTGGCGTCATTGCTGAGAATACTGAGAAGGTCGCTGTCATGTATGGGGGCACGGTTGTAGAAAGCGGTGCAACAGATCAAATTTTCGGCCAATTATCTCATCCCTATACGCAAGGCCTTTTTGCCGCCATGCCAAAGCTTGGGATGGACCGGACGAAACGTCTTACGACTATTCCCGGGACTGTCCCTGATCTTGTGAACCTGCCAGCAGGCTGTACATTTACGGATCGATGCCCACTCGCGAGTAGCATTTGCCGGGAAAACACACCGCCAATTGAAGCGCTCGGCTCCTCACACGCTGTCGCCTGTCATAACCTTCAACAAGCAATCGAGGCGCGAAGCGCGGGGTTATACGAATGAGCCAAACTGTTCTGGAAGTAACCGATTTAGTCCGGCACTACCCTCTCCCTAAAGAAGGTATCTTTGCGCCGCAGCGGTATGTTTATGCTTTAAACGGTGTCAGTTTCAAAATTGAAAAAGGTAAGAGCTTTGGTATTGTCGGAGAAAGTGGATGCGGTAAATCTACTCTTGCCCGGAATATTATGGCATTAGAGCCTTCTGATGCGGGGTCCGTGCAGATTTTGGGGAATGAAGTCGTTGGCCGAACTTTCAACGAACTTCGACCTTTGCGGCAACATTTTCAAATGGTATTTCAAGATCCCTTTGGATCTCTAGACCCCCATCACACTGTTGGGCGTATCGTTGCTGAACCTCTTACAGCGCTTGGCGCCATGAGCAAAGCGGACAAAAAAACGCGCGTCGCCGACGTTCTCAGCTCTGTTGGGTTGAAACCTAGTGATATATCCAAATACCCTCATGAATTTTCCGGTGGGCAGAGACAGCGCATCGCCATCGCCCGGGCTTTGATAACACGCCCAGCCCTCATCGTTGCAGATGAACCTGTATCCGCGCTTGATGTATCCGTTCAAGCTCAGGTGCTGAATCTTTTGCGGGATTTACAAGACAGTTTTGGCGTCACCTATATGTTTATCAGCCATGATTTGGCAGTGGTCGAATATCTCTGTGATGAAATTGCTGTCATGTATTTGGGATCGGTTGTTGAAAAAGGTAAAACAGAAGACCTTTTTGCAAATCCGGCTCACCCTTACACCAGAATTTTACTCGATGCGGTTCCAAAACCCGCTGCAGGGATAAAACGGGAGAGAATTCGCCTAGCGGGCAACGTCACGGGGCAAACCGAACGTCGCGCAGGATGTGCATTTCAAGATCGGTGCCCAATGGTAGCGGAGAAATGTAGAAGCGAGGCCCCGCTTTTGAAAGAAGTAGC
>JBALXM010000127.1:0-3732 GCA_036960695.1 Sneathiella sp. | reverse complement strand
CCTATTTCGTCGTGTTCTTGCCCGATACACAACCACAATCTTTGTAATTCGAATTGCTTTTGGGAGAAATCTTATGGTCACTCATTGCCACATGTCGAGATGAATTTACCTAATATCGTGCAATCAAATTAGGATTTTCCCGCAAGACTCAAATAAAGTCATGATAGTGCCGCTGAAGATTAAAGGCCTTGTTCAGTCTGAATTGACAATAGGCGGACTAAGCGACGGATGCCAAATACCGGCCAACGGTTGAACTGGACGGAAAGCGAAAGTTCTTTGTGAGAAATCTGAAAATCTATTTTTAATGCTCGCTATGAGAGGGCTAATCGGAAGTGTTTTAAAGCTATTGAAAATAGTCATTGTTGACCCTGAACGGTCATTCGGTCCAATATTCCCTTGTTGGGTTTTCTTGCCAATAACGTAGTGCGATCAACCTTGTGATCGAGATATAGCCAATGATTGAAACAGGTGTTAGTACCGTTGTGAACGTGACCCATGTATCGGTGCCCATTGTGCGCCAAACAATTTCATTCAGAGTTGCCAAGCCAAGCGTGAACCCAATCCAACACAGCGTCAGGACGCGCCAACCGGGTCTAGTAAGTTGCACTTGGCCATCCAGAGCGCGAGCTAGAAAACTAGGTTTAAATAAAAATCCAATTCCTAGGGCAACAGAAAATAGGCACTTTCCTACGGTCGGCTTCATCTTGATGAAGGTTTCGTCGTCAAATGCCAAACTTGCTCCACTCAATAGTAGGGTCAAAATCAGTGTGACAATGGCAAAGACTGGAACGCGACGCTTCACAGCCAATCCAGTCCCAACAGCAACGACAGTGGCCGCAAGTACAGCTGCTGTCGCAGGCATGAGGCCCCATCCATAATTCACGGTAAAAAACACTGTAGCAGGGAAAATTTCGAGTAAAATACGCAGATTGAGGTATCGTTCAGCAAAGCTCATATTATAGCCTATGGTACGAGTGAATCATAAACGGGGCGCTGTCACGATGTTTCATATTCCAGGTTATTCTATCAGAGATGGTAATATTCGTCCACTTCCGCTTTACTCGCAGCTACGGACATAAATTAGCCGGTCTGAAAAGTGTTGCCATCTCAACCGGTCGTTAGCTGAATTTGAAGCGAGCGACAACTCCGAGCCTATATTGACTTAAGCACAATGCGACCATTCAAATTGCGGTATGGGTTTTGATGAAAAGTTTTGCGGCCGGAGGACGTCAGTTCCGCTTTATGGCGACCAGTGCGCCAGCAGCCAATATTACAGCAATGCCTATCCAAGTTTGCATTTGAGGCCAATCTCCAAACGCGACGAGTCCAACAATGACAGCGGCCACGATTTCGAGATAAACGAGCGGCGCAAGTGTACCTGCAGGTGCAAATCGAAACGCCGCGATCGATAGACCGTGTGACGTGCTTTGAAGAACGCCAACAAGAGCAAAAGCGCCAAGGAATGCACTGATACCTTCAAAACCCGCACCAAAGGCAAAAGGCGTTAGAACGACCGCCCCTAGTAGCGATTGGTATGCCAAGGCCGCCAGCGGTGGCGTTTGGCGCGCAGCCAGACGGGTGGCCAGCATATAAAACGCGAATAGGACGCCAGCCAAGACCGCCAAGAGGATATTGGCATCGAAGTCACCGTCTGGCTGTAGGACAAGGAGAACGCCAACGAAACCGCAAGTAACAGAAACAACCACAGTCTTTGTAAGCCGTTCTCCAAGAACCATTGGCGCCAGAGCTGCGGCCACAAAAGGTGAGACGAAATATGCGGCAATTGCATTGGCTAGCGGGACAGTTCGAATGGAAAAAAAGAAGACCGTCATGGAGCCTACAAGCAGAAGCGTCCTTGCTGTTTGAGACCGTATTCCAGAGGGGACAAGGGCTTCACGGCCATGCAATTTCAAAGCGATTGGAACGGCTACGATTGCCGCTGAAACATATGTTCCCCAAGCAATCGTGAATACGGGAAGCGCATCGGTCATGTGTTTTGCGATACCGTCCCGTAGCGGAATGACAAACATGGCAAGTGCCATTAAAACCAAACCAAGCAATATTCGGTCAGCTGGCAGTGTTTTTTCTTGCGTGGCATTGTCTGGCATGGATTTCCTACGGGCTTTGTTAAGTGAACACCAATGTCAAACTCGTGCTGCCGGCTACTGTAGCACGCGCCTTTAACGGCGAGAAGAAACTATCTCTGCGTAGTTTAGATCAGGAATAAGTCATCCGGAATGTCAGGCAGATGCGCTCGCCCGTTGGTTTGTTGGTCTTCGGGATCTGGTGTAGCCAGTGGTGCTGGGTTTCGCCCTTCATCAATAACAGATTTCCCGCCTGCAGGTTGATATTGAACGGCAGGGACGCGCCTGATTTTGGCTTGAATTGAAAGATCCGATCACCGCCAAAGCTGAGAGACGCGATGGCTGGATTTGTCCCCAATTCTGCCTCATCGTCCGCATGCCAGGCGACGCTGTCTCGCTCATGACGGTAGAGATTGCAGAGCGCGCTATTATAGGTAAATCCGGTTAGCTGTTCAGCCCGATCTTTGAGGCGTGACAGCAAAGGCGTCATCGGTCTCGCCGGCATGTGCAGACGTGAATAGGTATAGGCCGACTCTCCATACCATTGTTGCAAGCGGGGGATCGGCACGGTCCGGCCATGTAAGGTGATGTGCGCCTGCTGCCAATCCAGATCGGTTTTCAGTAACTCGAAAATCTCTGCGCTTTCATCCGCCGAATAGGCCTGAGGGAAACAGAAAATATCGGCTTGTGGGGCTGGGTACTGAATTGGGTTTGTATCGGGCATTTTATAATCCAAGCATACTCTGAAACCTCTATATAAGGCCTAATTTGGAGCGAAATTTCAATCGAGCCCACGAATTGGCCTGATAGTTTTCGTAGTCTTAGCAGGTATTCGGTAATTTTGATATGCCGTTTAAGGGGTATGAATAGGGGCCTGAAAAGCGGCTGCTTTGGCTGAAAGGGGGCCCATGCTTTGGGCAATCGTGGCTCCGTAAAAAACCGCCGGTGTTTATGGTTTGGGGACTTTTAACAACAACTGCCCGGCGAGCTCCGACACTGTCCACTCCTCAGCAATCTTCTGGTTGTCGAAACGCGTGACCACCATATCTCTCCATGTCACCGTCTGCCCCGTCGCGGGAATACCCATCATCGCCATCTTATGGGTGCCGCTGAGTGTGCGCTGCCAAGTGATGCTATTTTCAGTTTGCATCAGAAGCGTGACATCGACCACCCGGAGATCCGAAATTGCCGACCGAAGCTGTCCAATAAATCCTTTTATGAATTGATGTCCTTTGTAATCCTTGCCGCCCGCATGGACAACGTAATCACTCGCAAAAATCTCATCGACCACCGCCAAATTGCCTTGCCCCAGGAGCGCGTCGTTTGCACGCCGGATTTGCTCTTCGTTCCTCGTCGTCATTCTATTCCCCCTTGTGATGCCTTTTATAACCGCCTCGGGCGAATAGTAGACGTCTCTGTATCGTGTCTCAACCTATATTGGTGCAGAAGGTCTGTTAATAATAGTGACGGTAAATGTGGGCGCGAGAATACGAGCCCCTACAAACCCACACCGTGGTAACTCAGGCGCTCGTCTATAAGTCTTTTCTAAAAGGTAGTTCTGCATATTCGTGCTGAGTGAGGTCAGAGAAGACGTAGTCTTCGCAAGCCTAGAGGAGGAGGGAGGATTTGTTTGGTAGACACGGGAACC
>JBALXM010000126.1:0-3759 GCA_036960695.1 Sneathiella sp. | reverse complement strand
AGTGACAGCTCAACACCCGATAAGCTCAACACGACCTTTCAGGATGCTCTTGTCGGCTCGGATGTGCTTTCGAATCCAGTGATTGAAACTTTCACCCAAACAGATGTTGCACAGCACAATTGTTTCTCGTGCCACAACTCGCTTCAGTTCCAACCAAGCAATCCAAAAATTCCGCCGCTCCATGCCTCAATGTTGAATCTTAGTCATTTTCTGATGCAGATTTACGTCGACACCTTCAAGTAGATGAGTTGAGCAATGTCATTTTTAAGAGCGAGAATATTCTGTGGATACTTTCTATTGAATTTGAGAGGACTATCTTATGGCGATAACACTACGCATTCATCCTGCAATCGGCGTCTCACGTGTTGGTAATTCATCGGAGTTTATACTAGCCCCTGAAACTTCAGCGGGTATGCCCGAGACCGGTAGCGATATCTCAGGCGGGCTACCGATAGTCCCCGGCACAGAAGCACAAACGATTACTGACAAGGATCTGCGCGATGCTCAAGGTGCGCTGAAACCCCATGCACAACGTTTTCGGATCTACGCTTACGACACGCCGCCGGATGGATCATATCCCTACAAGGGTAGCGTTTCTGAAATCTGCATTGGAAGCCAGGTGGATGGCAAAAAGGTGAGCGGCATTACCTGGATGGTGCATATGGCCAACAAAAAATGTAACAGCTGGATCATTCCGGAAGATCCCGATGATGCCGTCAAAACCAACCCCGACGCCAATTTCGGTGTCGGTGGCATGGCGCATTACTTCAACGGGGCAACCCCAAATGTCCGAAACGGAAATTTTGGCAAGGACGCTGATCCAACGGAAGGCGGCGGCAATGGCCTACCGCCTGGTAACGTAGACCTTTCAGATCCGCTTCGGTTACGACGTCTGGTTCTCGACGCGGGCCCCAAAGTGATCGATAGTGCCGCTGGGGCAGGCAAGCGCGTTCTCTTCGACAAACTCTCAGCTTGTCGGTATATCGGGACTGACGGGTCGGTGAATATCATTGATTATCCTATACAATTCCCCGATACATATTTCTCTGAGCTGTATCAACCTGCCGGACCCAACCTCGATAGCATGGGAGGTATGGAAACGGATAGCCAAGGGCGTCTGCTGGTGATCGGCTCGCCCGGCTACGGGGCAGGATGGAAACAAACTGAAAACAATCCCTTTGGTTCTGTTCCAGCGGGCACCCCGGACGAGCCCTTCCCACTGAACAGTGATATCGACAATAACGGCTGGTTTGACGATGCGGGAGATGGACCGGTTACAGCCTCATTACAATTTACCGATGGCACCACCCGCGTTATTTCGGTGCCCGCCTGGTGCATCTGCGCTGATCCTGCCTATGCGCCGCAAGTCCGCAACGTGGTCTCTATATGGGATGAGGTCTATAACTCTTGGCTTCGTGCACCGGAACTGGTGTTGGACACTAATATATATACACCAACCTCTTCAGTCGACGGAACATACAATGCAGGATATACAGCCGCGTTCGAACAGGATGTGTGGACAATGTTCCGTGCATCGCATTTACAGATGTTTACAACAGACTTGAACGCCAAAGCTCTCGGTTCGCACGATCGGCTCAACCATGTGTCCGCCAGTGATGATCCTGCCACCTATCTAAACGTCAAAAACTTCATTCGAGATCCGAATACGGCTCCGGGCAACCAGCTGGAGACAGGCGCGCCCCTCATGCCGCTGTCACTAGGCGATACTGGTTCTTCTTTTCTAACGGTAACCCATACCCAGTACTTTTTCCTCAATCAATGGTATGCGGGCAAATACGATGATGCCAAGGAAAGCCTGACAGCAGGGGAACTTCTGGACAAGAATACACTCACCAACCTTTTGGGAGGCCGGTTCAGTCCCGGCATCGATCTCACTTTCATTGTCCGCGATCCCTACCTTTACAATCAGAACTGGAAGGCGGCCGATGTAGGCCCGTTCCGCATCGGTGGCAAAACGCTTAATTATTCGACGGCGAACATAGGAATACCGTTTTTGGGCGTGGGATATACCCCGAACAGGACTGAGGAGAACCCGGTCGAACCTGGTGATCTTTGCAAGTTTATGGCGCTGCCGTGGCATACGGATTACAACTCTTGCGCCACTCATCAGCCCGCACCAAACCCGGACCGGAACACCACACTCTTCTGGTCGTGGCCATCCCAGCGTCCCGTATCGGTCTACACTTTCGAAGACTATGTCGCGAACAAAAATGCTTTCTTCGGTGATCAACATTTTTCAGTACGGGGTACCGGCACCCAATGGCAGACTGGAGACGAAAATGAGGGCGACAACGGGCCTTCGAATGTGGGCCGTTATCAGGATCGTATCGATATACTCAAGAATTGGTTTAACATCGGCACTGTGATCCAGGGACCGGCCATAGAAGGTTTTACAGGGGATAACACCGGCCTTTTCCTTGAGGTCAAAAGCCTACTGACCGGACCTTCCGACTGGTCTCAACCGTGGCCAATCCTGACGACGGACAAAGTCTATCCTGACGAAGTTAAGCCCGAATAAGATGATAGATCAGTCCTTCGATGTTGCTATTATTGGTGGCGGTGCTGCAGGAAGCGCCGCCGCTTTGTCTTTGTTGCAGGCCGGAATGGAATCGGTCTGTATCGTAGAAAGATCCAATTTTTCCGAGCAGCGGATCGGCGAGACTATTCCCCCGGACGCCAATGATTTGCTTCATAAGCTCGGTGTTCAGAAGGCATTTGCAGCGCAACAACACCTGCCCTGCTACGGCAGTCATTCCCTTTGGGGAGATCGCCAACTCGGACATAATGATTTTCTGGTTTCGCCTTACGGTCATGGATGGCATCTGGACCGGGCAAGTTTCGATAAAATGCTTTTGGATCAAGCGACCTCGCGCGGTGCAACATTAATTGCCGGGGACTGCACGTCAATCGACGTGAAGGGGGATCGGGTCAGCCGCGTCAAGGTTGAGGGGGATAGCACCGAAGGAAGTCGAATTGAGGCCAACTGGTTTATAGATGCAACTGGGCGGGGAGGATTACTTACCCGCGCCTGTGGTGCTAATCGCCTCTTCGATGACTCGCTCACGGTCATCTGGACAAGATTTCGCGTGGCAGACCGATTGCTTGGCAACGCCACCTGGCTTGAAGCGGCTCCTTACGGGTGGTGGTATGGCGCAGAACTTCCCGGCGGAGAGGCCATCATTGCCCTTGGCACGGACCCCCATGTTGCCAAGTCCCAGGGATTTTATGACTTGCGAGCGTGGGTCGCCGCGCTTTTGGATACTGACCTGATCGCCCCGCAGATTGCGAGTGCCCAAATAATTCCCGGTAGCTTTCGTGTTACGTCTTCACATTCCTATATAACGGATAAGATCGCCGGTGCGAACTGGATTGGCGTTGGTGACGCGGTTTCAGCTTTTGACCCCCTCTCATCAGCCGGGATCTACAAGGCCCTGTCAACCGGCCTGCGTGCAGCCGACACCATTGCACATCAAGGAGCCACATCCGTCGGTGCATATCAGAAATATGTTAAAGATACCTACAGGGAGTATTTGGGGGTCAAAGCTGATCTATATGCGGCGGAGGGTCGATGGACTGACCTCCCGTTCTGGCAAAAAAAATCGCAATTGAAGACAGGATAGCGACAAAATCCAACCCTCGCAGCAAATGAGCATTCCGCAGGGCAATGTTGCAAAGAATGGCTCTGTTGCAAAGAATCTTTTTGAGCGTACTGTCCATTAGATAACGTCACTCTAATAA
>JBALXM010000028.1:0-47474 GCA_036960695.1 Sneathiella sp. | reverse complement strand
GAGTTTTTACAAATAATCTTTCAAATTTGCCTCTTGACATGGAATTAAATTACGACAACAATACTGACCTTGTTGGATGAGGAGTGCAAATAATGAGCTGGACTGAAAAATTTTCAAAAGATGCGCGTGCTATTAAAGCCTCGGAAATTCGGGAATTGCTAAAAATATTGGCAGATCCGTCCATCTTGTCATTTGCGGGCGGCATTCCAGACCCAGCCCTGTTTCCCATGGAAAAAGTATCGCTCATCCGTAAAAAGATCGAAGATCAGCCTGACCTTGATCGGCAAACCATGCAATATTCTCAGACTGAAGGGTATGAACCCCTCAGGCAATGGGTATGCGAGACAACCTCCAACAAAGATATTCACCTTAATAAAGACAATGTGTTGATCACTAATGGCGCTCAACAGTCTTTGACACTTCTTGCGACAGCTTTTATCGATCCCGGGATGTCCTTGGCCGTTGCTAATCCAACATATCTGGGCGCGCTTCAGGTTTTTGGAACGAGACGCCCGAACTATGTCCCTATTGAAACGGATCAGGATGGTCTTGTTATTGACGCTTTGGAGCTAGCTTTCAAGCAAGGCGTGTCTATGCTTTATACAATTCCGGATTTTCAAAACCCTGGGGGCATGACAATCCCAGAAGAGCGCCGCCGACGCATTATCGAGCTTGCTCATGAATATGATGTCCTCATTTTGGAAGATACGGCCTATCGCTCTTTGTACTACGATGCACCGCCACCGCCTTCTTTGTTAGAATTAGAAGGGGAATATCTTGGCGCGGATAAATGGCATGAAAAAGGGTTGGTTATTCAAGTTGGCACAGCATCCAAGACTTTAATGCCTGCATTGCGCGTTGGCTGGACAATCGCCCCTGCCGCCATCTTGGATAAATTGGTTTTACTTAAACAGGCAAATGATCTTCATACATCTACACTCAATCAAATCGTAGCCCATGAATTGGTCTGTGACGGGTTGGACGCGCATGTTCAAATTTTACGGGACGTCTACGGTGCGCGCCGTGATGCTATGCTCGATGCTTTGCGTCAGTATCTTCCCAATACCGCACAACACTCGACACCGACAGGCGGCATGTTTGTTTGGGTAACGTTACCAGTGGGGATGGATGCGCGTATTTTACTTGAAAAAGCATTGGCGGAAGAAAAATTAGCTTTTGTTCCCGGGGGTGCTTTTTATGCAATGGGGGACGGGGAGAATACTCTAAGGCTTTCATTCTCGACCTGCTCGCCAGAGGACATTCATGATGGAATGCGGCGTCTATCAGCCTTAATTCAACGTGAACATTTGGCGATGGCGGCTTAAGGGGCTCGGCTCCTTTTAAAAATTTGTCTCTGGATTAAGCGCATCGGTGGACGGTGCGTGTTGAATATGACTAGGGTAAAACTCGTTTAACAGAATTTGAATGATTTTTATGGCCCATAATTCGTGTTTCGGTTTGATGATAGTCGTGCTGTTATTTGCGGCAGGTAGTGCTTCAGCAGCAAGCTGCAAAGGGAAAATAAAATCCTCGACCATTGCTTATGAGAAACGTTGGCCCGTTGTGACGTATAACAATGACAAGCCGACTAAGTATTTAGACAATCTGGATCGCAAACGTTCACACAGTCGCTCTAACGGATCCAGTCGGGCGGGTGTGACGCAAAGAAAAAGTCATTTTGCTTACGAAATGCGGCTAACCAGCCTTAGGCTTAGCGATGGTTCAAGTTGCATGGGAATTAAAAAAATTAAACTGAGTTACGGCTTTGACAAAATGAAGGTCTATGTAGCCAACAAATATAAAAAACAAACCTGCCAATATAAGGCAATATTGAAACACGAAAATACTCACGTCAAAATTAATGAGGATATTCTTGAAGAATTCTCTAAGCAGTTTCGAAAAAATATGAAGTCTAAAATTGATGGCATGAATGTTCAGCGGGGGCGTCATCTAAAAAAAATGAAGAGACAAATTGGAAGAGAAATTTCGGTGAAGCTGAAATCACAAAGTGAGTTGTTCCAAAAGATGCTGGACAAAGAACACTCGAAAATAGATACCCCTGAAAATTATAAAAAAATACACGGGAGTTGCTAGTCTTCTAGTCTTTTGAAAATAATAATTGCCCCTCAAAAAAATAACCCGAGTACGACAGCATTTGTGCTGCCGCGTCTCAACGAAAACCGGCCTGAATAGGGGGAATCCTTTAGGTTTTAGATTTTTTCCAAAAGATAAGGCCGCCAGCTAAAAGGATTAGGACGCCAAAACCAATCCCAATGGCTAATAGTGGAAGGGACTTAAGGAAACTCGTTGGAGTGATCGTCACGTCGTATTTAGCCGCAGAACTTACAGGAGATGTAATGCCAAGCATATATGTGCCAGGTTTTATATTTGTGAATAAGTCTAAATTTTCCTGCGGAATTGTCACGGACAGATCTGATTCGCCAACAAGTATAAATTTGTAAGTGATATTTTCCGTTGATAAGTTGCTGTTGGCTGGTGCCTCTTTTTCAAAGTCAAAAAAATCGAGGGTTATGTCAAAAGACGTGTCCATCGTAAATGTGAAATAGTCTACCCCGCTATAACCAAGACGGCCTTTTGCGACAAATTCCTGATTACCGTTATTGATCGTTGTTGCTTGTTCTTGTGGGGGGAATTCCAGTCCCGGGACGCCACCACGATCTTGTTCAATTACCACGCCGTCAACAGGTGTTACATCTGATGCTTCAGCGTCAGCGATAAATGTAGAAATTGATAGTAATGTAGAGAATACTATAAATATTTTTTTCATGTTTCATGCCCCATACCTAATATATATTGATGAATGCTGATTTGATTACTTAAGTTTTAGGTAGTATGAAATTCGCCAATTTTAAGTATTAGCTAAAAATAGAATACAATGGTCTTCTCGCGTGAACATGTTCGTTTTTTTTCTTAAACTTATTCGATCAATTGCGGCGATTCATGCATTTAGAAAGAGTGCCCGCTAATTTGTCTATTCTCTTCTTCTATCGCTTAAAAATTGCCCAGAAGGTTAAAAAACAAGCTGTATTTTTTATACTAGAGCTCTAAAAGTCGCTAATTTCTGCGGTATGTAAATATTTTATGAATAAACTTGACCGTTTGGTCAGATTGTCTGTATGGTTTTTTCAACGGGAAAATCCGACGAAAAAGTTGGGTAATAACTACAGAGCTAGGGACTTGTATTATGGGTGATATCGCAGATATCGCGGCTGGACGTCTATCGGCCGATGAATTGACCAAGAATTTTGACGATATGTATCCGCCTTTAGATAGCAGGCAGGCGCATATTGAGGCGAGCAGATGCTATTTCTGTTATGATGCGCCCTGTATGGAAGCCTGCCCAACAGGCATTGATATTCCGAACTTTATTCGAAAAATTCAAACACAAAATTACCGAGGGTCAGCAATCGACATTTTGGCTGAAAATGTTATGGGCGGGGCCTGTTCTCGTGTGTGCCCCACTGAGATATTATGCGAAGAAGCCTGCGTTCGAACCGCACAGGAAGACAAGCCAGTAACAATTGGAAAGTTACAGCGCTTTGCGACCGACTGGTTGATGGAAACAAAAGAACAACCGTTCGAGCGTGCAGAACTTACCGGGAAAACAATAGCGGTAATCGGTGCTGGTCCCGCAGGCCTATCCGCAGCCCACAGATTGTCCATGTTAGGATATGATGTGGAGGTTTTTGAAGCCCGTGCAAAAGCGGGGGGGCTGAACGAATATGGTATTGCGGCGTATAAAGTCCCTCGCAATTTTGCACAGGAAGAAGTGGATTTCATTGTAAGCTTAGGCGGTATCAAAATTCACTATGATCAAGCATTGGGGCGCGACGTTTCACTGGCAGGGTTGAAAGTGAAATATGATGCAGTTTTCTTTGGTGGCGGCCTTGGCGCTGTTCGGTCGTTAGGCCTTGACGGGGAGGATTTGGATGGGGTCTTCAACGCAGTTGATTATATAGCAAACCTTCGTCAGTCAGCGGATAAAACCGATGTAAATGTTGGACGGAAAGTCGTTGTCATTGGCGGCGGAAATACCGCAATTGATGCTGCAGTCCAGGCAAAACGTCTTGGAGCAGAAGACGTGACGCTGGCCTATCGCCGCGGCGCAGATGCTATGAGCGCCACCCATCATGAACAAGAATATGCACAGACTAACGGCGTAAAAATTAAGCATTTTGCGAAGCCCTCTTCAATCTTGTCGGAAAATGGAAAAGTGACCGGGATTGAGTTGGAAATGACGGAAATTGATAACAACGGACGTTTGAACGGCACAGGTGAGAAATTCACATTAGAAGCCAACATGATTTTCAAGGCAATTGGGCAAGTGTTTGTCACTGATCCTGTGTCAGAAAACGGGTTAAGCTTGGAAATTCAGGACGGTCGCATCGTCGTTGATGATGAAAAAGCGACGTCAATTCCGGGAATATATGCTGGGGGTGATTGCATATTCGGAGGTGAAGATTTGACCGTTACGGCTGTTCAGGATGGGAAACTCGCCGCCCATGCAATTGATGAATATCTCGCGAATTTACAGGGTTAAGGATAAATACAATGGCCGATTTAAGCTATAATTTCGCAGGTATTAAGACACCCAACCCATTCTGGTTGGCAAGTGCGCCTCCTACTGACAAAGAATATAATGTTGTTCGTGCGTTTGAAGCAGGCTGGGGTGGCGTTGTTTGGAAAACACTGGGCGAAGATCCGCCCGTGGTCAATGTCTCCTCTCGCTATGGCGCCCTCAATTACAATGGTCAGCGTATGGTTGGCTTTAATAATATTGAACTTATCACGGATCGCTCTTTAGATATTAATCTAGAAGAAATCACGCGGGTTAAAAAAGATTGGCCAGATCGGGCAATTGTCGTCTCCTTAATGGTGCCGTGCGAGGAAGATCCGTGGAAACGAATTCTTGATCGGGTGTCAGAGACTGGCGCTGACGGGATTGAACTTAATTTTGGGTGTCCTCACGGTATGTCAGAACGGGGAATGGGAGCGGCGGTTGGCCAGGTTCCTGAATATGTGCAGATGGTCACCGAATGGTGTAAGCAACATTCAGATTTCCCGGTCATTGTTAAACTCACGCCAAATATAACGGATATTCGCCAATCAGCCCGTGCGGCGGTTCGCGGCGGAGCGGATGCTGTATCCTTAATCAATACGATCAATTCAATTGTGAGTATTGATCTGGATGTTATGGCGCCGATGCCAACGGTTGATGGCAAGGGTGCGCATGGCGGATATTGTGGCCCCGCAGTCAAACCGATTGCGCTGAATATGACAGCAGAAATTGCACGCGATCCAGAATGTGAAAAAATTCCAATGTCAGGTATTGGTGGCATTTCTGACTGGCGGGATGCCGCAGAATTTATGGCCCTTGGATGTGGGACAGTTCAGGTGTGTACCGCCGCCATGCATCACGGTTTTAAAATCGTTGATGATATGAAAACTGGCCTTAGCAACTGGATGGATTCAAAGGGTTATAAAACTATTGATGATTTCCGTGGAATGGCATCGCCAAATGTGACTGATTGGAACCAACTGAATATCAATTATGAGACTAAAGCACTGATCGATCAGGATAAATGTATCCAATGTGGCCTGTGCCACGTTGTCTGCGAAGACACGTCCCATCAAGCTGTTATTGCAAGCCGCCTGGACGGCGAGCGCCATTATGAAGTGCTCGATGAAGAATGCGTTGGCTGCAACCTTTGCGCTCTTGTATGCCCAGTTGATGATTGTATTTCCATGGAACCAGTAGATAATGGAAAACCATATATGAACTGGAATCAAGATCCCCGTAATCCTTATGGTTCAGCTGCTGAATAGAAACGAAAAAATAATGAAAAATATGAATGTTACAGGCGACCGTTTGTGGGACAGCCTAATGGAAATGGCCAAAATTGGCGGTACTGAAAAAGGCGGCTGTTGTCGCCTGGCACTAACAGATATTGATAGGGATGGTCGTGATCTTTTTGTTAAATGGTGTAAAGATGCGGGCTGCACCATAAAAATAGACAAAATGGGCAATATTTTTGCCCGCCGTGCTGGGAAAAACGATGATTTGCCCCCGGTTATGACGGGATCTCATCTGGATACACAGCCTACTGGCGGAAAATACGACGGTGTTTTCGGTGTACTTGCTGGATTGGAAGTGCTTCGCACATTAAATGATTTTGATGTTCAAACAGAACATCCTGTTGAAGTTTCTGTCTGGACCAATGAAGAAGGGTCCCGTTTTGCCCCTGCTATGGTGGCCTCCGGTGTTTTTGCTGGTGTGTTCGATTTGGCCTATGGTTTAAGTCGCGCAGATCTTGACGGTAAAACTATGGGAGAAGAACTAAAACGTATCGGTTATGCAGGAGCCGAAGAAGTTGGTGGCCGTGAAATCAAAGCGTTTTTCGAAACTCACATCGAACAAGGCCCTATATTGGAGCATGAAGAGAAAACAATCGGTGTTGTCGCCGGTGCCCAAGGTCAACGATGGTATGAAATTACGATCACAGGACAGGAAGCCCATGCGGGACCGACACCAATGGTTCGCCGGAAGGATGCCCTTGTAGCGGCGTCTAAAATTGTCTGTGAAGTGAACCGAATTGGCCTTGATAATCAACCTTATGCGTGCTCAACGGTGGGACTCCTCCAAAGTAGCCCCAACTCTCGCAACACAATACCGGGTGAGGTTTTCTTTACGGTAGATTTCCGCCATCCAAAAGACGAGATTTTGTCAAAAATGGATGCAGAACTTCGCGCCTTTGCAAAGACGGTTGCTGAAGACGGTGGCTACGAGATGAAATTTGAAGAAATCTGGTACTCTCCGCCTGTAGAATTTGACCCAGACTGTATTAATGCAGTGCGTAAAGGGGCCGAGTTGGCGGGGTATAGCCACATGGATATTATATCCGGGGCAGGGCATGACGCGTGTTACATCAATCGCGTGGCACCCACTGGAATGATCTTTGTTCCGTGCGAAAATGGTATAAGCCATAATGAAGAAGAAGAAGCCACGCCGGAGGATCTTGCCGCAGGTTGCAATGTTTTATTACATGCGGTTGTGGAGCGAGCTGGTGTCGTGCAATAAAGGGGCAACAATTCAAGTGACATAAATAATACAGGCTATTTCAGGGGATGAAGTAGCCTGTCTGTAAAAGTTTTTATAAGGGTAAGGCGTTGGGATGCATCTACCACGGGGTTCCGAAGGGGGAACAAATTCAATGACTGATAACAGTAATGCGGTCATTGAGATCGAAAAATTAAATTTGATATTTGAGACACCAGATGCGCCAGTTCACGCCCTTAGTGATGTGGATTTGACTATTAATTCTGGTGATTTCGTATCTTTCATTGGGCCCTCTGGGTGCGGTAAAACAACGCTAATGCGGACGATTGCCGATCTTGAGACGCCGACCAGTGGTCATATATCTGTTAATGGCATGAGCCCACAGGAAGCACGGAAAAAACGAGCTTATGGCTATGTATTTCAGGCTCCGGCTTTATATCCGTGGCGAACGGTCGAGAAAAACGTAATTCTTCCGTTGGAGATAATGGGTCTATCAAAAGCCGAGCAAAAAGCCCGCGCGGTAAAGAATTTGGCTCTTGTTAATCTAGAAGGGTTTGAAAAGAAATTTCCGTGGCAGTTATCGGGTGGCATGCAGCAGCGGGTATCCATTGCCCGTGCTTTGGCAGTAGAGCCCGATCTTCTATTGATGGATGAGCCTTTTGGTGCGTTGGATGAAATTACCAGGGATCACCTGAACGAGCAGCTTTTAAGATTATGGGATCAAACAAAGAAAACAGTGGTGTTTGTGACCCATTCAATTCCAGAGTCGGTTTTCTTGTCATCGAAAATTGTTGTGATGTCTCCGCGCCCTGGGAAAATTATTGATATTATCGATTGTAACTTGCCACGCGACAGAACACTGGATATTCGGGAAACACCAGAATTTCTGAAAATCGCTCACAGGGTGAGGGAGGGCTTACGCGCCGGCCATTCTTACGATGACTGATGCGGTGATGATGCCTAAGCCGGGCCTGATAAACCGGCTATACCACGGTAAAACTCTCCCCTTAATAATAGTGTTGTTGAGTTTACTCGTGATCTGGTATGGCGGGGCCATCTATTTGAATTACGACATCCTAAAGTCAAATTACGAGCGTAATGACGTCACTTGGGATGCGGAAAAACTGATATCAGATGCATGGAGTATGGAGCGGCCTATTTTGCCGGCGCCCCATCAAGTTGCCGTTGAAATAAACAAAACTGTTTTTCAAAAGAACATAACGTCAAAACGAAGCCTTGTTTATCATGCATGGGTAACGACATCTGCGACTTTGATGGGGTTCGGGTTTGGCTCATTGCTCGGGATTTTGCTTGCCGTTGGGATTGTCCATGTACAAACCCTTGATCGAAGTTTGATGCCTTGGGTTATTGCGTCTCAAACCATACCTATTTTGGCCATCGCGCCTATGATTATTGTTGTTTTAGGGAATGTGGGACTGACGGGGCTTATTCCTAAATCCATAATATCCATGTATCTTTGTTTCTTTCCCATCACCATCGGAATGGTAAAAGGGCTGCGATCCCCTGACATTTTACAAATGGATTTGATGCAGACTTACAGTGCAACATCTTCTCAAATATTCTGGAAATTACGAGTTCCAGCATCTGTTCCCTATCTTTTTACCAGTTTAAAAGTTGCTGTTGCCATCAGTTTGGTTGGGGCAATCGTTGGTGAATTGCCAACGGGGGCAGTCTCCGGTATCGGCGCACGCTTGCTATCTGGCTCATATTATGGCCAGACAATTCAAATTTGGTCGGCCTTAGTTGTGGCCTCTGTTTTGGGAATGGTTCTTGTGTATCTAGTTTCAAGGGTTGAAAAAATCGTCCTGGGACGTATGGGGTCTCAGTCATGAATAAAGCCTTGTTAAGTGACCGCCCTATGGCAATTTTCGTGGCTTTCAGTTTAATCGCCTTGTTTCTTCCTATCGGAGATTTGGCGGGTCAGAGCATTTCCTGGATGGATAAGCCAATTGCGTTTGGTCTTATTCTTTTAAGCATAGTTCTCGGCACTCATCAGATGCTGACGCGTAAAGTAACTTACTTGTCCGCGTTCTTAATGTGTCTATGTGTGTTCTTGGGGGCCGGCAGCGTCTTGTTTTTAATAGACCCTGTAATCTCCAAACAGATTAGTGATCGAACATTAATTGAATTTGCAGCTTCAACTTCATCCCTTTGGATATTTACAGTGGCAGTTGGATTTGCAGCATGGCGCGCGATGGAGTTGATGTCGGCAAAGGCGGCGCACAATAATTTTATTGCCATTATTGTCCCGACTTTATTCGGTTTTTGGCTTCTCTATCTGTGGCAAGTTATAACCACAGGCTTTGCAATCCCATCGGTTCTTTTGCCCAGTCCAGTTCAAATCGGAGCTGCTTTTGCTGCAAACACAGATGTTCTTGCCGCGGATTTTTACCAGACTTTCGTAAAATCCGTTTTAAGCGGTTTTGCACTTGGATGCGGATCTGGTTTTCTGGTTGCTATCATGGTGGACAAAATACCGTTTCTACAGCGTGGATTGCTCCCCTTAGGATCGCTCGTCAGTGCCATTCCAATCGTTGGTATTGCCCCGATTATGGTGATGTGGTTCGGTTTTGATTGGCAGTCAAAGGCTGCAGTGATCGTTGTCATGACTTTTTTCCCTATGCTCGTGAATACACTGGCGGGGTTAGATGCAACGGGGCATCTTGAGAAAGATCTGATGAGATCCTACGCCGCGAGTTATTTTCAAACACTCATTTTTGTGCGATTGCCAAATGCGTTACCCTTTATTTTTAACGCCCTGAAAATTAACTCCACCCTTGCTCTGATTGGTGCGATCGTCGCTGAGTTCTTTGGGACACCAATTGTGGGGATGGGATTTCGTATTTCTACGGAAGTAGGGCGGATGAATGTTGATATCGTCTGGGCAAGTATCGCTGTTGCGGCTGTAGCAGGGTCGCTTTTTTATGGAATATTAGCCTTAATTGAACGGCGTTTGACTTTCTGGCATCCCTCCTATCGGGGTGCACGCAAATAATTTCTTGACCAAATGGTTAGAAGTATAGACGAGGGACTCTAAATACATAATAATAAAGTAGAAAAATATATGGGAAGAAACAGATAAAAATAATCTGAACAGGAGAGGCGTTTACACATGAAAAAAATAAACCTATTGGCAACCGTTGCGGTTATGAGTTTGATAGCAGTTTCCGCGCAAGCCGCCGACAAATTAACATTGCAATTGAAGTGGGTAACACAGGCTCAGTTTGCCGGATATTATGTGGCAAAAGACAAAGGGTTTTACGACGAAGTTGGCCTTGATATAACTATCAAACCAGGTGGACCAGATGTGGCTCCTGCGCAAGTTCTTGCAGGCGGTGGTGCTGATGTGGTCGTTGATTGGATGCCATCTGCGTTAGCAACACGTGAAAAAGGTGTTCCACTTGTGAATATCGCACAGGTTTTTTCAAAATCGGGAATGATGTTGACCTGTCGTAAAGATATGGGCGTTAATTCTTCCGCTGATTTCAAAGGAAAAACATTGGGCGTTTGGTTCTTTGGTAATGAATATCCTTTCCTATCTTGGATGGATAAGCTGGGACTTAAAATTAACGGGACCGCAGCAGATATTACTGTTCTAAAACAGGGTTTTAATGTCGATCCAATTCTCCAAAAGCAAGCTGCTTGTGTGTCAACAATGACATATAATGAATATTGGCAGGTTCTTGATGCTGGCCTTAAACCAAGTGAGCTTAGCGTCTTCAAATACGAAGAACAAGGCGTCGGAACTCTGGAAGATGGTTTATACGTTCTAGAGAAAACTTTAAAAGACGATGCAATGAAAGATAAACTTGCTCGCTTTGTTAAGGCATCAATGAAAGGTTGGCAATATGCCATCGATCATACGGATGAAGCCGCAGATATCGTTCTTGAAAATGATGCTACGGGTGCGCAAACTGAAAAACATCAGCGCCGTATGATGGGTGAAGTTGCGAAACTGATCGGTGGTAGCAAGCTAGGCCGCTTAGATGAAGCATCTTACAAAAGAACTGTTGATACTTTGATGTCTGGCAATTCTTCACCGGTTATCAGTAAAGAACCTGTAGGTGCCTTTACTCAAGAAATCTGGGATAAAGCAATGATGAACTAACGCTGTTTTATTAGTTCATATTAAAGGGGAGCGCTTGTCGCTCCCCTTTTTTTGTTTGACACAGAGCGGTTTAGGCACCATTTTTTCTCCTCAGGGGTGAAGGAAATATTTGTTGATCAATTTTTATAACTGAGCCTTTATTAGATGCCAAAATTTAGTATTAGACTTTTCGTTCTGGTTTGGGCGGCTTACTTTCAAGCGCCTTTTACCTTTGTGCAAGCAGATCAACTTCCTCAAAAGCTCGTTTTTTCTCAAATCTCAGATAGCTCTCTCCAAAAAAAGGCCAGCGTTGTTATTAGTGCAGCGTATAAAAATATCGGTGTGGAAGTGCAATTTATGGAACTACCGGGGAGGCGGGCTTTACAATTTAGTAATTCCGGTAAGACGGACGGAGAAGTTTTCCGTATCGAGCGGGTCGGGTCTAAATATACGAACCTTATAAAGGTACCAACATCCTATATGTCCTTTCGTGGTTTTGCATACAGTATAAGTGGTAGAAAAATTGACACTTGGAGTGCCATGGAGGGCTCTCGGGTTGGTATTCAGAGAGGACTAGTCTGGGCGGAAAAGGGAAGCAAGGGAATGCATGTTATCCGCTTTGATACCAATTCGGGCCTTTTAAAAAAGCTCCTTGATGGGGGCATTGATATGGCTGTTGCCGGGGAATTCAGTTTTGAAAAAGAAATTAGGAAAAACGATCTTGGCAAAAGGATTTTAAAGGGGAAGCCTCTTACCGATCAAAAACTTTTTCACTACTTGAATAAAAAACACAAAAAACTAGTTCCTGTTCTTGATGCAGAGATACTGAGAATGCTTTCAAAGGGAGAAGTACAGAGAATTTTGAAGATCTCTACTCTTGATTAATTTGTAGCCAGATTGGAATTTTCGAAAATAGCAGGACTGTGTCTAAGCATCAGATTCCATTGTGTTTAATCAGAGTATTTCTTAAATTTTATATTAGTAAACTATTTAAGTAATAAATTAACTGTTGTTATTTAGTTTATATAAAAGTAATTGATTTATAGATTGAATGGTAATGTACGCGTCCTTGCCTTCATGATAGTAACTAGGACGCACGAGTTACCGTATTAGTATGATGTTATCAATATCCTCAAATTTATTTCGTGGAATTCTTTGTTTCGCGATGTTGAGCCTCCTACCTCTTAAATCCGCTTTAACACAAGAGAGAGCAACGCTTTCCTACTCAGTTGACTATAGCAGTGGGTATTTTCCGTATGTCACGCCGGATCGGGAAAACCCAGGAATAATTGTTGAGTTAATTCAGAAAATTTTGCGGAAGGCCAATATTGATGGCCAGCAATTTACTTTCCCCTATAAACGTGGATCTGAATTCTTTAGATCAGGGAAAGTTGATATGAGCTGGTCCAACCCTGATTGGTTTCCAGGTAAACGGTTCCCATCAGGATCTATTGGAACTGAATACATAATAAAAGTACGAGATATCCTAATATATAGACCAGAACAAGAGTGGCAGTGGCGTGACGCATTATCAATTCTATCAAAACCTGTCGGTACAGTGCGCGGTTATAGATATCATGATGAACAACGGATTGAGCGCATTGATGTTGCCAATGAAGAAAAGTTAGTTCAAATGGTGTCATTGGATAGAATTGATGTCGCTATTATAAATGAGTATGCAGCGCGGTATTTTGTGAAAAAACAAAATGCACGTATTACCTTTGGCGCAACTCACTCAATGGGTAGTTTGAAGCTCAGATTACAGGAAAAGCATAAGCATTTGCTTCCAAAACTAAATGCAGCCATTAAAAGTCTTCGAGAAGACGGGACAATTGCCTTAATAGTACAAAAATATTTATATTCCTTGAAAGATTACGCAGCTGTTGGGGCGGAAAATAAAGAATAGAAAAACTTAAAGTATTTATTTCGGATAGGCCTTAAGTAAGTCAGGTAAGCGGTGAGTTCTGAAAAATGAAATTTTGTTCCAGATGTCTTCACTAATTTCAGTCTCTTTCTCGTAAAACATATGGCTAATCATCATAAAGTAAGACTTATCTTGCAATGTAGGGAAGACTTTTACGACATTTTCGAAACGCTCAGGTTCGTTTTCAAGGAAAGCATCAGCCGTTGGATCCTGAGCTGCGAAGGATGATATTCTCCCCATTGAGACGAGGCTGAGCCCCAGTTCAGTAGACCACCTTGTTTCAACGTCAGCACCGTGCCCTCGCAAAAATGGAACAATGGAATATCCAAGTGGCGCCCCTATTATTGCAGAGGCATTTGTTAGGGTTTTTCCGTCCCAGTTAATTTCGGCATCTTTATTCTTGTAGAGAGAATAGGACTTTGTGACAATCCGTCGTTCTTTATCCAAGATCCCTTTTTTCATCGGATAACGGCCGTCTAACAGTCTGTTTTCTTTAAAAGAAGCGCCATATAATCCATCAACTGAGTTTTCTCGTAACAAAGCCAAGCATCTTTTCCACGGGGCTCTAATATGTGAGACCGTAAGGTTTAACTCTTGGGCAATAAAATTTGAAATTTCAATATAAATACCCGGATTTTCAAGCGGAATCGAAGTGCTATTCCCATAATAATACGGGGGTTGGGGGACATTTTCATAGCAGATTTTAAAAGGAACTGTCCTGTTATCCGCTTGTGCTGGAGACACAACAAGAAATGGCAACAAGATGAGCAGGGATCGCTTGATGGTAAATATTATTGACATTAAATCCTCCACTATACTTAATAACATTATCAACTTCATAATTTCAACCATTGTTTGTTTTTGTTTTAATTAAAACTACTTAAGTTGAATGATGGTGTTATTATAAATTTAGTTGGCGGAGCAATCTGAAAGATCAAGGTAGGCTAACGGATAAATTTTCGAATTCTAATGCAACAATCCCCAGTCAATTTACTGGGGATTGTTATTGATTATTATTCTGCGGCTACAGGTGCTCTTTGAACACGACGCGGTGCATTTTGCTCTCTACGGATTTTTAACGCGTCAAAATGAGTGTTAAAAGTGGGGCGTTTAATAAAGCGGCCAGCTCCTCTCACAACATTTAACTGTCCATTTTTATAAACCACATTACCTTGGCTGATTGTATGGCTTGGGCCGCCGAGTACCTCCATACCTTCAAAGATATTAAAATCAATATTTTGATGGTGTGTTTTTACAGAAATTGTACGGCTCATCGCAGGGTCCCAAACAACGATATCTGCATCGGCCCCAACGCTAATTGACCCTTTTCTTGGATGAATATTGAAAATTTGTGCGGCGTTGGTTGACGTGACTTTCACAAATTCGTTCATGGTTAGCTTGCCACTGTTGACGCCATGGTGCCAAAGCACTGCCATACGGTCTTCAACCCCAGATGTTCCATTTGGAATTTGCGTAAAATCATTTCGACCAGCGGCTTTTTGCGGTGCACAGAAACAACAATGATCGGTGGCTGTTGTTTGCAAGTTCCCTGACTGCAGTCCGCGCCATAATTCTCTTTGATGATCTTTTGGACGGAAAGGGGGGCTCATCACATGGGCTGCTGCAAATTCGAAATCTTCATTGTAATACACGCTGTCATCGATCAATAAATGGCCGGCAAGAACTTCACCAAAGACCCGCTGTCCTTCTTGGCGTGCGCGGGTTATGGCTTCAAGGGATTCTTTACAAGATACATGCACAATATAAACGGGAGTATCCAAGAGTTGTGCCGTGCGGATGGCTCTGTTCGCAGCTTCCCCCTCTACCTCTGGTGGGCGAGATTGTGGATGGCCTTCTGGGCCAGTGATCCCTTTTTTCAGCATTTCCTGCTGAAGATAGTAAACCATTTCGCCGTTTTCGGCATGAACCGTTGCAACGGCGCCCAGTTCCCGGCACCGATTGAAGCTGGCTAGCATCATCTCGTCAGACACCATTATAGCATTTTTATAGGCCATAAAATGCTTGAAGGAATTGATACCTTCTTGCTCGGCAAGAATACCCATGTCCCTGTGAACAGTATCGTCCCACCAAGTGATTGCCACATGAAAGCTGTAATCGGCTACTGATTTTTCTGCCCAGCCGCGCCACTTTTTATAGGCATCCATCAAGGGCTCTTCTGGATCAGGGATGACAAAATCAATAATCTGTGTTGTCCCGCCTGCAAGGCCCGCTGCGGTTCCTGTGTAAAAATCTTCAGAGGCCACAGTTCCCATAAAGGGAAGTTGCATATGCGTATGAGGATCAATGCCCCCAGGCATCACATATTGCCCACCTGCGTCTACAATTTCAGCGCTACTAGGAACTTCCAAGTTTTCGCCAATTGCTTTGATGATGCCGTCTTCACAATATACGTCAGCACGATAAGTTAGTTCTGATGTGACGACGGTGCCGCCCCGAATTAAGGTTGACATTCCCAGCTCCTGTTTATCCGTATTCTTAAGGTATGTAGCGGGCGCACTCATACGGAAGTAGCCTGCAATTTTTACTATTTTAGCTTTGCGATTTGTAAAAGGATAGCTAAAATCCTGACCAACTGGTCAAAATTACAATAATCTTTCATAAACAGACAGGAGAGGTTCTATGTCGATTGTAAAATCCGGATTAATTCAAGTCGGACTCAAGGGCAACACGGATATGAGTCCTAAAGAAATCAGCGACTTGATGATTGAGGCACATATTCCTTATATAGAAGAGGCTGGAAAGCAGGGCGTTCAGGTTTTAAGTTTTCAAGAAGTCTTCAATCAACCCTATTTTTGCCCCTCACAAGATTCAAAATGGTATTCCGCTGCTGAAAAAGTACCGGATGGCCCAACAGTCAATCTGATGAAGGAATATGCCAAAAAATTCAATATGGTTATTGTTGTCCCAATTTATGAAGAAGAGAAAACGGGAATTTATTATAACACAGCAGCCGTTATTGATGCGGACGGCACATATCTTGGCAAATACAGAAAAACCCACATACCGCAAGTAGCCGGATTTTGGGAAAAATTCTTCTTTCGTCCGGGGAATTCAGGATGGCCTGTATTTGACACGGCTTACTGTAAACTCGGTGTTTATATCTGTTATGACCGGCATTTTCCTGAAGGTTGGCGCGCCCTTGCCTTAAATGGGGCTGAGTATATTGTAAATCCGTCTGCCACGGTAAAAGGCGTCAGCCAATATTTGTGGGAGTTAGAACAACCTGCATCAGCCGTCGCGAACGGAGTCTATATTGGGGCGACCAACCGTGTTGGAACTGAGGCTCCGTGGAATATCGGTGAATTTTATGGATCTTCCTATGTAGTCAATCCAAGGGGGGAGATTATTGCTCAAGCATCAGACAATAAGGATGAGTTGGTTGTTGCTGACATGGATATGGATATGATCCGGGAAATCCGAAATAATTGGCAATTCTTCCGGGACCGCCGGCCAGAAACATATTTCGACCTTGCGGACGACTCGATTAGTTAAGATATGATAATCGAATAGTATAAAAAAGAGCCGACCATAAGGGCCGGCTCTTTTTATACGGAGAGTGTCATGTTTTCTTAGCGGAGATGGGCTGCTGGAAGGCTAACCTTCTTGGCAAGTCCTACAAGTTGAAGGCCGCGAATCATAAGCCAAGTCACGTCAATTTCCCACCAACGTAGGCCATGACGCGCTGATCTTGGGAAAGCATGGTGATTATTGTGCCAGCCTTCGCCGTAACTGATCACAGCCACCCACCAACAGTTTGTTGTCTGATCACCGGCGTCATAACTCTGATATCCAAATTTATGGGTCGCACTATTTACAAACCATGTTGAATGATACACCGCGACAAGTCTTACAAAAATGCCCCAAACGACAAAAGGAAAGCCACCCCAATAGTAAAGCCCAACTGCGAGTAGTAGTTGCCATAGGAGCATGGTTTTATCGAAAAACTGGTAGACAGGATCGCGGGAAATATCTTTGGCATATTGCTCAATGACGTCCGATTTCGGATCTGTATAAAGAATCCACCCAATATGCGTCCACCAAAACCCCTTGTTAATATCGTGGGGATCATCCGGTGTATCGGAATAACGATGGTGCAGCCGGTGATTTGCAATCCATTGCAAAGGCGTTTGGCACGCTAAGGTCCCGCAAAATAATAGTGTATATTCCAACCATTTAGGGGCTTTAAAGCTTCGGTGGGTGATAAGTCGATGATATCCGAGTGTAATGCCAACACCAGCCGTAAGCCAATGAAGGAATAAGGCGACACCGACGGCCCCCCAAGAAAAGGCACTTGGCAAAAAGGCGAGTAGGGCTAGTAAATGGACACCGCCTATAAATAAAATAACATACCAATCCGGTACTTTGGTATCGATCGGTTCAAGTGTTTTTTCCATAAGCGTCTTATATCACTCTACAATAATTTAACCAGAGGCCGGTGGGCCACTTTCAATAGGATGTAATATCATGTTGGGCCTAATAATGTCTTTACGCTGAACAAATGGGTCTACAAAATACTATCTACTGAGGGACATTAACGGAATTTGAGGAGAGGGGGAAGGGGAATGATTGTGCACTAATTAGTGATATAAACTTGAACTGTTTCAACGGCCCGTGAAAGCTGGACGTAATCGATTTTTAACCTTAAGAACACTTTACAATTTAGAACACTTTACAAGTGCCTCAACAGGCAGTAGAACTCGGCGCGTAATTTAATTCCGCCGTATAGTATAGCGGCGATGTGCGCAAAAATTCTGATTAGTCAATATCAGGCGCATAAAACTAGCGTTCCGAAAGAAATAGTATGACAGAATTCGATGGCGTGACACCGTCACTCGTTACAGCGTTGGAAAAGCGTGGCTATTCCATCCTGACACCCGTGCAAAAAGATATGCTTGCCCCAGAGCTGAAAGATGCTGATGCGTTAGTTTCAGCACAAACAGGTTCAGGGAAAACAGTAGCCTTTGGTATTGCCATCGCTCCTACCCTTTTAGGGGACGAGGTTCGTTTTACTTCTTCTGGCGCACCGACTGGTCTTGTTATTGCCCCAACACGTGAATTGGCATTGCAGGTTAAAAGTGAGTTGGAATGGCTATATGCGGACACTGGTGCGACAGTCGCATCCTGCGTTGGTGGTATGGACATGCGGACCGAACGTAGTGTGTTGAATCGCGGTGCGCATATTGTCGTGGGAACGCCCGGTAGGCTCAGCGATCATATCCGACGCGGATCCTTTGATACAAGCAAGCTTAAAGCCGTTGTTCTAGACGAAGCTGACGAAATGCTTGATATGGGGTTCCGGGAGGATCTGGAATTTATTCTTGATGCATCTCCTAAAGAACGCCGGACACTGATGTTTTCTGCGACGGTATCAAAACCAATCGCGGGTCTTGCAAAGCGCTATCAAAGAAATGCTGTCCGCATTACGACAGCCCAAGATGCAAAGCAGCATCAGGATATCGAATATCGGGCGCTTACTGTTGCCTCGAATGACCGTGAAAATGCGATTATTAATCTGCTTAGATTTTTTGATGCAAAAAATGCCATTGTTTTCTGTGGCACGCGGGCCGCGGTTAATCACCTAACGAGCCGTTTTAACAATCGAGGCTTTTCTGTGGTCGCCTTGTCTGGAGAGTTGAGCCAGACTGAACGGAGCCACGCCTTGCAAGCAATGCGGGATGGTCGAGCACAAGTCTGCGTCGCAACAGATGTTGCCGCACGCGGTATTGATCTACCAAATTTAGAACTTGTTATTCACGCGGATCTGCCTCGCGGGCCTGAACCATTATTGCATCGCAGTGGTCGGACAGGACGTGCAGGACGGAAAGGCGTTAGTGCGCTTATCGTGCCTCATAACTGGCGGAAACGGACGGAAAGACTTCTTAGTAGTGCTAAAATTACAGCAACCTGGGGAAAACCACCGTCTATTGAAGACATTGCAGTACGGGATCAGGAGCGGTTTTTGTCAGATCCCGCCTTTAGTGAGCCTGTAAAAGATGACGAACAGACTTTTGTCAAAATGTTACAAGACAAATACAGCGCCGAGCAGATTGCGGCAGCTCTTATTCGCTTGCATCAGTCAGCTAAACCCGCAGCTGAAGAATTAACGGACACGGGGCCAGATCGTCCAGGTCGCCCAGATCGTTCAGATCGTCCAGAACGGCCGCAGCGTGGCCGGGAAGATTTTAAAGAAAGCGTTTGGCTTTCCTTGTCAGTGGGCCGTAAGCACACTGCCGAACCCAAATGGTTGATCCCTATGATTTGCCGCGCGGGAAATATTACCAATAATGAAATCGGTGCGATACGAATTCAGCAAGAAGTAACCTATGTGGAGCTACTAGCCAGCTGTGCCGATCAATTTATGGAAGCAATAGCTCCTAGCGGAAAACTGGAAAAAACAGTAGATGTGACTCGCCTTAGCGCGCCACCGAAGCTTTCAAATGAAGGTCGTGGCGGCGGAGGAGAACGCTCTAGTGGTCCACGTAGTGACCGCGGAGATCGTGATGGATCTCGAGCAAAAAGAAAGTTCGATAAAAAACCAGAACGCCCTGGTCGTGATGACAGATCTGAAAAGCCAAAACGTGCCGAGAAGTTTGACGGTGCTGATAAAGCGAAGGAAAGTTTCAGAAAGAAGATCGCAGATGGTCCGGAAACTGAAAAACCGCGTGAATATAATAAAAAGAAAGACGATAACCGGTCCCGTGAAGGCGCTCGAAAAAAAGAAGATAGAGCTCCTTTCTCTGAACAGGCTCAAGAATCTTATCAAAAGCGTTTTGGAGGCACTCCAAAAGGAGAAGCACCTAAGGAGGAAGCACCTCGTAAAACACTCAGCGTGAAATCTGGGGCAGACGATGGTGGTAAATTCAATGGTAAGCCGAAAACCAAAACAAAAAGCAAGGGAACGGGCGGCCGCTTTGCAAAAGGGGGCGCAGTGAAAACGGGTGATGATAAGCCTGGTTCTTATGCTCCGCGTCGGAAAAAAACGTAAAAATAGGCAATCTATCAGCCCTTTATTTCAGTAAATAATCTGCAAGCGACGAAAGTGTTTGCAGGTTTGAATGGAATGATTAAGTATTCAACAAGCCGGTCTTAATAGACCGGCTTGTTTTGTTTCTACAGGTGCCCATAGTAGGTTCAGGCCTTCTAAGGGAGAATCGGGAAGGCGGTGTAAGTCCGTCACGTGCCCAGCGCTGTGTAGGGGATTAAGCTGGCAATACCACTGAAGGAAACTTTGGGAAGGGGCAGCTTAAAGGGATCCTTAGTCAGAAGACCGGCCTGTAGATTAATATGTACTCTCTGGAAAAGGGCACATTTTTCCATGAAGGGGACTTCAAGTGGAAAAGAAAACCAATATCGAGCCTGACGGTCACTGCTTTACAAAATTAGAACGTGAAGCGCTTTACAAAACCATTTTCAGCCGCCGCGATGTACGGGCTCAATTCTCCGATAAGGAAATTCCTGTTGATGTGCTTAGCCGCATCTTGTTGGCGGGGCATCATGCCCCCTCCGTTGGGTTTATGCAGCCATGGAGTTTTACGGTTCTGCAAAGCGAGAGCAAAAAGAACGCAGTTCTTAACTTGTTTAAGGAAGCCCATGCAGAGGCAACTGAGATGTTCGAGGGGGAGAGGCAAGATACTTATCGTAACCTGAAGCTTGAAGGCATCGTAGAGGCACCAATTAACATTTGTGTCACTTGCGATAAGGATCGGGCTGGGCCGGTGGTGCTTGGGCGTACTCATATGATGGAAATGGACGAATATAGCACTGTTTGTGCTGTGCAGAATATGTGGCTGGCGGCACGTTCCGAAGGTGTCGGTATGGGGTGGGTTAGCATAATGGACCGGGAAAAATTAAAGTCCGTCTTGGGAATTCCTCAAAATATCATTCCAGTAGCCTATTTATGTTTAGGATATGTAACACATTTCAATGATCAGCCTGAATTGCAATCCAAAGGATGGCGAGAGCGACTGCCGTTGACCGATTTTGTGAACTTTGAAGAATTTGAAGGTGCCTCAGATAATCCATATGCCAAAGATCTTATTCAGAAGATTGGCGATTCACAAAATAAACTTAAAGAAGAAGATCCATTATCCAATTTTCTGAAAAATTGATTTCGGTGTAACTCATGCTTAATGGGGGTGAAAAAAATGGTTTCACACAATAATAATAAAACAGGAAGCTGCTTATGCGGTGCTGTTAAGTTTGAAGTGAGCGGTCCGCTTAGGGATATTATCATGTGTCATTGTCGTCAGTGTCAGAAGGCAAGTGGCCATCATGCAGCGGCAACTGCGGCCCCAAAAGATAGCCTCCAGTTTTCAGAAAAACGAGGCCTGCGTTGGCATAAATCATCTGATCATGCTGAACGCGGATTTTGCTGTGAATGCGGAAGTAGCCTTTTTTGGAAAATGGTTGGGCGCGATTCTTTAAGTATTTTTGTGGGATGTCTGGATGGGGATATTAACTTGCCTGTCTCGCGACATGTTTTTGTTTCCGACAAAAAACAGTATTACGAAATCGGGACCGAAACCCCACAATTCCTCACTTACCCAAAATAAATAATTTTTTTTGGATAGTTTTTACGGGAAAACGTTGACATTTTTCAAATTGAGACTAGATATTCGACTACGTGTTACATTTGTTCGGAACTTCCCAAATAATTGGTCTTCCAATTTGCTAGGTATCTTATGACAATGTGATCGTTAAAATCTCAACTCTTTCCATTTGGGGAGGGTTGAATTCACTTGCTATAAGAGGAAGAAAATTATGGCTGAAGGTACAGTTAAATGGTTTAATGCAACTAAAGGTTTTGGTTTTATTGAACCAACAACTGGCGGCGAAGACGCTTTTGTTCACATTTCAGCAGTTCAAAAAGCTGGTCTGAACACATTGGATGAAGGTCAAAAAGTATCCTTTGATTTACAGACTGGTCAAAACGGCAAAGCTTCTGCAGAGAACTTGTCAGTTATCTAGTTGACGAACTAAGCGGCGTTATCGATGAATATCGGTAACGCCGTTTTTCTTTGTCAAAACCAATCTACTCCCCCCACAAAAAACATATAAATAAATAGCGTCTACGCTTTTTTAACCTGTCTCTCCCGGTAGAGAATGTAAAGCCCGCTCGCGACAATAATCGCCGCGCCAATTATTGTGAAGCTATCCGGCAAATCTCCAAAAATGAAATACCCGAAAATTGCAGTCCATATTAGTTGAGAATATGAAAATGGGGCTGCGGTGGACGCCGTGGTGTAGGAGAAAGCCTGAATAATGATAAAATGGCTTACCCCACCAATTAATCCAATAACAGCCAGCATACCCCATCCCATCAGATCTGGCATTGTCCAGAAAAATGGAACCGTGATGCTCATGGCTATCGTACCGACTAGAGCTGTATAGAACAACGTTGTGAGCGACCCATCCACGCCTGCAAGCTTACGTGTCGCAATTTGGTAGGATGCATAAAAAACGGACATGGCGACCACTAAGAGCATGGCAGGGTGAAAGCCGTTCAATCCGGGGCGAAGTATAATAAGGGCGCCTACAAATCCGACTAGAACAGCACTCCACCGCCTGAAACTGACCTTCTCTCCTAGAATAATGACAGACAACACGGTCACGAATAAGGGGGATGTACTGCCCATAGCGCCAGCATCGGCAAGCGGTATGTATTTAAGGGCCGTAAAAAAGCAAACAGTTGCCCCAAGTAACAGCATAGATCTGAAAATCTGTAGCTTGGGATTTGCTGTGCGCACCAGATTAAGACCTTGAGAGGGGGCTAAAAAGATAACCATCAAAAGCATATGAAAGAAATATCGCGCCCAGACAACTTGCAGCGGATCATATGTTTTTGCCGCATATTTCGCGACGCTGTCCATACAGACAAAAAGGAATATGGCCGAACAATATAAAAGTATGCCACGATACGAAGTCGGGAGAGTCTGAGTTTCCGAGGGTGCAGACATTACCTGTCCAATTCTTTTGTTTCGTTGAAATTCGTCTTTGTTGTGCGAATTTATTGGAAACGATCAACTGAATAGTCGGCGATGTCAAGTTTTGTAGGTTTACCAACAATAAGTGAGCTTAGTAATTCTGCGGATCCGCAAGATAAAGTCCAACCCAAAGGGCCATGTCCAGTATTTGTGTAAAAATTATCATACTGCGCCAAACCGATGATAGGCACACTATCTGTTGTCATGGGGCGCAGGCCGCACCATCTGACCGCAAGCTCAGGGTCTCCGCAACTAGGAAACAGGTCCATAACCGTTTTAAGAACCATATCTTCGCGATGTTTGTTCGGGCTTAATTGGTATCCATTAATTTCGGCGGTGCCCGCAGCTCTAATTTGATCCCCCAAGCGACTGATCACCACATGGTTTGCTTCATCGGTAATACTGGTAAGGGGGGCGGAGTTTGATCCCTCAACTTTTAAGCTGACTGAATATCCTTTAACAGGATAAATCGGTAATTTTACGTTAATTTTTTTCGCAAGGAAACGGCTGTAAGCACCTGATGATAATACAAATTTATCGAATTTTTCTTGTTTGTTGTTGAGCAGAACAGATGTAATTTTCTGACCATCATTGGTAAAACCATCAACAGCAGTATTATACTTGAATTTTGCGCCATATTGTTTTGCGGCTTGAACCAGATTTAAAGTGAATTGATGTGCATCACCACTTTCATCATTTGGTGAATAGGTACCCCCAGTAAAGGCAGATCGGGTTCCCATGAGGGCTGGCTCCACCTCCATGCATTCGGTGCGGGAGAGTAGTCTCTGTTCTACACCGACTTCCTGAAGCCACTTTTGCCGCCTTAATACTGTGTTCTCTTCTCTGGGCCCTTTAAAGAGCTTCAAGATCCCTTTTTGTTGATGATGGAACTCAAACCCTTCCTCCGCTGCAATAGCGTCCAGACACTCTTTGCTGTGAAGGGCTAATCGGACAATCTTTCCGGCGTTAGCATAAAAAGCAGAGGGGCGTGAATTGGCAAGAAATCGAATAGCCCATTGCCACATGAAAGGATCACGCTGAAGACGAAAAATTAAAGGGGCGTCTTTTCGTCCGAGCCATTTAAATAGATTGAGGGTCAGATCTGGCGTGGACCAGGGAAAAGGCTGACTTACAGAAATCTGTCCACCATTTGCAAAACTGGTCTCTTCGGCCGCAGCGCTTTGGCGATCAAAAACAGTGACATCCATTCCTTCTTTTGCCAAAAAGTAAGCTGTTGTCACGCCAGTTACGCCGGCTCCAAATACTGCGATTTTCAACTTATAAGAGATCCTAAACAGGGGTATTTGGGGGAACAATAACCAATCCTTGGTGTGAACCCCACTTAAAATTTAAAAAAATGGAGACTTGGCAATCAATGCTATTTCATTGTCAGTAAAAAACCACTAAACTTTTCGGATGACTGAACCATTACTTTATAAACAGAATGAGGGAATTGTAACCCTCACGATCAATCGGCCGGAGGAGCGTAATGCCCTATCGGACGATCTCATCTTCGAAGCTTTTTTGTCTGCTGCGGATCGAATTAACAAAGATAACAGTGTGCGTTGCGTTATCCTTACGGGCAAAGGAAAAGCTTTCTCCGCTGGCGGTAATGTCAAACATATGCGTGACAAGGAAGGCCTGTTTGCCGGATCTCCGACGGAACTTCGTCAAGGATATCGTCACGGTATTCAAAAGATCCCACTGGCTTTCTACAATCTTGAAGTCCCAACAATCGCTGCCGTCAATGGCCCTGCGGTTGGTGCAGGCTGCGACCTAGCCTGCATGTGTGATATTCGGATTGCTGGTAAATCTGCAAAATTCGCCGAAAGCTTTGTAAAGCTTGGTATTATTCCCGGTGATGGCGGGGCTTGGTTCCTTCCAAGAACCATCGGACGCAGCCGTGCGGCAGAACTCACCTTTACTGGTGATATGATCGATGCCGACTTGGCCCTGGAATGGGGTTTGGTCTCCAGAGTTGTTGAAGATGATGAATTGATGGCGTCCGCAAACGAACTTGCTGGTCGCATTGCTAAAAACCCACCTCATGCTTTGCGTTTGTCCAAGAAGCTTCTGCGTGAAGGGGAACATACCCGTCTTGACAGTCTTCTTGAAATGTCAGCAGCCTTCCAAGCTTTAAGCCACCATACCGAAGATCATGCGGAAGCAATTGATGCTTTTTTTGAGAAACGTGATGGCGACTATAAAGGAAAATAACGTGTTTTTACTTTCTGGGCAGCGAGCCTGTAGCTGGCTCGCGGCCCAGAATTGTATTGTGGGATTAAAGGCACCTCAGACATATCGGCAAGAAGACGGTGGGTATATTACCAAGGTACATCAGAGTCTTGTTATTGTTTCGGGTGATGCTTTTCCTCATTCAGTTCTGAAAAAGTGGCAGGAAGAGCGGCCGGAGGGTACGATATACCACCCCTTATCAAATGATGAAAAAATGCGTGTCACAGATTTCTGCAATCAAGTTCAGATCGACAATTAATAAACAGCCGCTCTTATCGTAGGAAAACCTGAAACAACTGGTTATAGAGTTTTTGAAATTGTTGAGATTTTTGTGCTTCCAACCACAGAATTTTTAAAGCTCCCATAGTTCCTTGATCGGTCCTTTTGCTACAGGCAATCCACATATCAATCGAGGGAAGCCTTTTTGCCACAACAAACGATAGCCCCATCCTTTGTTTTTCAATACTTTCAATAACTCTGTCAGCATCTCCCCAGAAATGAATATCCGATTTTAACATCAAGTTGATGATGTCTTGTCGCGACTTTGCAGATGTACTGACTAAAGACGCTTTTTCAATTTTTTTCGACATGATAGAGCCATCGGATACTGCAATAACTGAACTTATTGGATTAAAAATGGTGGGGTCGTTTTGCCGCTTAACAATTGAAAACCGGATGACAACGCTTGGTAAGATCCAATTAAATTTATCTTCTGTAGATTGGGATCGAATAACACTAAGAGAACAATATCCTGGAAAATTTTCCAGTTCATAATAAGCCCTAGATACAGGTTTTTGACTAAATTTTAGAGGCGGATTTGACTGACCTGCTATATATTCCGTCATATTAAGAAGTGTAGTCGCCGCTGTCTTATCCGCCATTTTTACCGCCACTAATTTAAGGGGGGTTGCGGCCAAAGTTCCTAGTTGCCCACTCATAGAAAAGAATAGGGAAAGTAGGACTAGTTTTGGGAATTTCTTTGCCATGACTTAATTATCCATTTTGGATATCGGAGCTCACAGTGGACTGGAATATTGTCAACATCAACAGATGATTGAGATAGCAATATGTTTTGTCTTGAAAAGTTAACATGAAAACATTCTTATATTAGGCAACTTATTATGTTATAATTTATCCATCAAATCCATTTGAGAGCGGGTAAAATGCAGCAAAGAAAACCCAAAAAAATTATTCTGTTATCTGACGGTACTGGGAATAGTGCTGCTGCTCGGGATAAAAGTAATGTTTGGCGCATTTACCAATCTCTTGATTTAGGGCCAGATGAGACGGGATTTTATGAGCAGATTGCTTTTTACGATAACGGTGTCGGTACATCGAATTTGAAGGTTCGTCGGCTTCTTGGCGCAGCTTTTGGGTTTGGCCTATCCAGGAATGTCAGGCAACTTTATACAGAACTATGTCGCCATTATTTTCCAGGCGATAAAATCTATATTTTTGGTTTCAGTCGCGGGGCCTTCACGGCCCGTGTTCTTGCCCATTTCATAGAAATTTGTGGCATACTCGATACAAACAAGAAAATCCCGTTATGGCCTTTCAGTCTTTCAAATACAAATGCACCGCGGACCGCCTCATTAGAGACTGAAAATGGATTTAACAGAGCAATATCGAAGGCCTATAAAAGCTATCGCAACAGTTACTGGCGTGGCCGCCAGACGCAAAATAAGTCAACTTATTTCATCCCACGAATTGTATCGACGGTGTTCCGCTTCCTTCGCAATAAAGTTTTGAGAAGTGATGTTCTTTGTGCATCAGATTTTAAACAGGCATTTTGTCATTTACCGGAAGCAGATAAGCCCGCGGAGAAAATAATTGAATTTATTGGTGTTTGGGACACCGTGGATGCGGTTGGTTTACCTATTGATGAGCTTGCGAATTTTCTTGATAAATATTTATATCCCTATCGATTTAAAGATCAGCATTTAGGGAAAGATGTTCAAAGAGCAGCACAAGCACTTGCAATTGATGACGAGCGGCAAACATTTCATCCTCTTTTGTGGGATCAATCCACAGAAGTAGATCAAGAGCGAATTTCTCAAGTGTGGTTTACCGGCATGCACTCGAACGTAGGAGGGGGATATCCAGAAGATAATCTATCAGCAATCGCTCTTAGTTGGATGATCGACTGCATCAATCAGGATAATGTAGGGCAAAGCGGGTTGCACTTTAATCCAGTTAAAGTGATGGAATTTAACAAACTAGCTGTCCCAACAGGGAAATTATACAATTCTCGCAAAGGTCTTGGTGCTTTTTACCGTTATAAACCTAGAAACATAGAGGCCTTAACAACACATGGTGCATTCGGGCAAGCAGACTTTGGTGCAACGCCAGCCGTCATACACCATAGTGTGCTGGACAGGATCAGAGAGCAGAATGCGGGATATGCGCCCAACGGAATTCCAGAAAATTTTGAAGTATGCGGAAATAATGGGACGGTAAAACCTCGTCACTTAGGTCATCAATTTTATGAAAGCTTGAAACAAGCTTCGAGGCGCAAACAGCTGCTTGTTGAGGCTAAAGATGTTATGTTCTGGGGTCGGGTCACATATTATTCAATGTTTGCCTGCTTGATTTCAATCGTTGTTTTTCCCCTGATACACCCTCGCATTCCTGGACTTCTTGTGAAATATGGAGAGGAAGGGGCATGGGCGAGCGCTGAGAGGTTTATGTCGGGTGCATTAAGCTTTTTGTCGGAAAAAGCCTCTCTGTTAGGGAGCTTTGACATGCCAAATTATTGGCTTGAGTCTTGGAATCAAAATGTATTTCCCTTTGGGATACTGGTTTTTTTCTTTCTTCTCTTTTTCTTTATGGGACTTTATACAAAACGGGTAAGTCACAGATTTGCCGAGTCTGCTTGGGCAGGATTTAAAGGGAATAATACGCATATTCCAGAACCCAAAAATGGATTTATGTTACTGTTAGCTCGAAAAATCCGAAAATGGTCAATTGCTAAAACATCTCACCGCTTTATTGCCCAAAAACTTGTGCCCTTCTCTTTCTTTTTAACTATTGCCTGGGTTTTAATTCTTCTGGTTGTCAGGACGGAAAGTTTTCCTTTATTGGCGAATGTCGAGGCATGTGCGTTGTACAATTCTGAAGATACATCTCGAATATTGAAGCTGGATGAAGAGAAAATCATAGCTGTTAAAACCAGTTCCCCCTGCATCGTGTCCGGAATTAAAATAGAGGAAGGTAAGATCTATTCCATTAATATCGAAATAAAAGATAAATGGATGGATGCTAGCTACCCTGCGTCTATTAGAGGGATTGAGACACTTTTGAACGAACTTAACCCGATTTTCATTGGGGCGATGCCTTTGAAGCGGCATTTAGAGCTTCCTTGGTTTGCTTTAACTGCTGAAATTGGAAAAGACTCGGGAGAGGTGTTTCCCTTAAATCGGAAGGGATTTGTCTTTAAGGCAACAAATTCCGGACCTTTATACTTGTATGTAAATGATGCCATAAGGTCTTATGGTTTACCTGAAAGTATGGCAGGTTGGGACGAATACTATAAAAATAACCGCGGAACGGCATCGTTCACGATGATGCGGATTAAATAAAGGGGATTATTGTGCGGGCCATATTGTTGCTGTTGATTGCTATGACATTAATTGCTTGTACTCCCAAAATTCAAAAAGCAGGATTAGAGAATAATAAACCAGTTCTCACTGACACGGCTTTATTCACTTCTGATGGTCACCGGCTACCTGTTAAAATCTGGCCCGCAGGGGTTGAAGAAAAGGCCATAATCATTGCCGTTCACGGGTTTAATGACTATCGAAACGGGTTTTCTTTTCCTGCCAGTTGGTGGATGCAGCATGGCATTTCCACTTACGCCTATGATCAGCGAGGTTTTGGTGAGACTGAGAATGTTGGCATATGGGCTCCTGTAGAGTTGCTAGTTGCTGACCTTGAAACGCTGGTCCGTGAAGTTCAAAAAAAGAAACCCGGCATTCCTGTGTATCTATTAGGGGAGAGCATGGGCGGAGCCGTGGTAATGGCCGCCGTAACAAAACCGGGTTTTCCTCCTGTGAGCGGCGCTATTTTATCCGCACCTGCAGTTTGGGGATGGGAGTCCTTGAATTTAGGCTACCGGTCTCTTCTTTGGACTACTGCGCATACTATTCCGTATTTTAAGCCGAGCAGCAGGGGTCTTGGCGTGCGAGCATCAGATAATACGCCAATGCTTCAAAATCTTGGCGCAGATCCCTTTTTCATAAAAAACACAAGAATTGATAGTATCTACGGCCTCGTTGGGCTGATGGATCATGCCTATTTTTCAGCTGAAAAAATGACGCTGCCAACTCTTGTGCTTTATGGGGCGAATGATCAAATTATTCCAAAAAAACCCGTTGAAAATGTTGTGAGCCGTTTGCCGGAAAGTGCAGATATCGTGCTGTATAAAGAGGGATGGCATTTGTTGATGCGGGATTTACAGGCGGCTACTGTTTGGAGAGATATTTTAAGCTGGACAGAAACTGGAACCATCCCATCAGGTAATAAAGTGACATCTTTTCCTCTTTTTGCCGGAAATTCTTGATCAGCGCCGTGATGATTTGGCGCATAAATATTGAACAGCTTTTTTGTTGGAAAATTCTATTAAAAATTAGTCAGGGAGACGGTTGGTGAGGCCATCAAAAACTATATATCCCGTAAGAAAAACGAAGTTGTTCAGCAATATTAGAAAGGCGTTTTCGCCGACTTTAATCGCTTCTAGGTACTTGATAAGATAGGCTTTCAAGTACGGGTAACAATTCACTAAAATGATCGATGACATAGTCAGCGCTCAGGTCATGTGCCGGGGTATCAGAATATCCAAAACTAACAGCAATACTTGTAATACCTGCCGCATTTGCAGCATCAATGTCATTGTGAGTGTCTCCAATCATAACCGCAGGACCTGATTTCATATGCATGAGGTCAAGGGTCTTAAGAATATGTCCGGGATCAGGTTTTCTGACCTCAAAGCTATCTCCGCCAGTAACCACAGGGAAAAATGTATCGAGATCAAGCCCATTAATTATAGTTTTTGCAAAGGCGACTGGTTTATTGGTGCAAACGGCCATTTCGCAGCCTTGATCTTTTAGGGCAGGCAACAATTCCATAAGACCATCGTAAGGGTAGCAGTAATCCGTTAAATGTTTTTCGTAATAATCAAAGAATAATTTCACGAGTTCTTCAAAATGTTCAGCAGGCGGCATGCCACCAGTTGCAGTTAAGCCGCGCTCCAAAAGTGCAACTGCTCCTTGACCAACCATATGTTTAACGCTATCCAAAGTGACAGTAGGTCTGCCTGCAGCTTTAAGGCAATGGTTTAAGGTGGCATGAAGGTCCGGCGCTGTATCGAGCAAGGTGCCATCGAGGTCAAAAAGAAGGCGCATAGGGTACATGTTTGAAAAATCCAGTAACATTGTTTGATTTGGCCTAATGGTAAACAGTGTGCGACAGTGTGTTCAACCTATAAATTTGTTTTCAAGTTTTTCTACTAAAAGAGAGTTTAGATGACTGCGATTGCTACGGTAATACTTGCTGCGGGTTCTGGGACACGCATGAAGTCTAAATTACCCAAAGTTCTACACCAAGTGGCGGGTCGGGCGATGATTTCGCATTTGCTCGGGACTTTGGAAGATTTAAAACCGACAAAAACTATCGTTGTTGTCGCGCCAGGCATGGATGATGTGCGGGCCGAAGTTGCCCCAGCAGAGATTGCCGTGCAAGAAAAGGCTCTGGGAACGGCCCACGCTGTTGGTGCATCGCTTGATATGCTGGAAGGGTTCGATGGGGACGTTCTTATCCTTTATGGCGACACCCCGTTGCTTACAACAGATACCTTGCAGGGGTTGGTCGACGCCCGCAGGCAGGGAGATAATGTCGCCGTTGCCGTATTAGGGTTTGAGCCTGAAGACGCGACCGGGTACGGACGATTGGTGACAACGGCAAACGGCGAGTTGGAAGCTATCGTTGAAGAGCTCGATGCGTCTGAAGAAATTCGTAAAATTCGATTTAGTAATTCTGGTGTCATGGCAATCAGTGGCGCACATATTGCTGAGCTCATTAACGCTGTTGAAAATAAAAATGTTAAAGGGGAATTCTACCTCACAGACATTGTGGAAATTGCGCGGCGTAAAGGGCTTGTTTGTACTGCTGTGAAAAGTGCTGATACCGAGTTACTGGGCGTCAATAACCGCGAACAATTAGCGCAAGCAGAGAAGATTGTACAAAAACGTTGGCGCAGCGCTGCAATGATGGCGGGCGCGACCCTGATTGATCCTGATAGCGTTTTCTTAAGCCATGATACGGTTTTGGGTCAAGATGTTATCATTGAGCCAAACGTGTTCTTTGGTGCTGGCGTCACCGTTGGTAATAACGTTCGTATTAAAGCTAATTCCCATATCGAAGGCGCGACCATTGGGACAGGGTCGCAAATCGGCCCTTTCGCTAGATTGCGGCCCGGTACGGTCATATCAGACGATGTAAAAATTGGAAATTTTGTTGAAGTGAAGAAGGCAACTCTGGAAAAAGGGGCAAAGGTTAGTCATTTGTCTTATATCGGGGATGCGCGCATTGGAGCTGAGGCGAATATTGGGGCCGGAACAATTACGTGTAATTATGATGGCTACAATAAGTATAAAACTGATATAGGAGCGGGGGCGTTTATCGGATCCAACACCTCACTTGTGGCGCCCGTAACCATTGGCGACGGGGCAATTGTCGGTGCTGGGAGTACGGTAACCAAATCGGTTGAAGCAGATGCACTCGTGGTAGAGCGAGCAGACGAGGCTTTAAAACCTGGTTGGGCAAAGCGGTTTCGAAATCTAAAGAAGCGCTTGAACAAATAACAGTAAATCATTGAAATTATTATAAAAAGAGGTTCCTATGTGCGGAATTATTGGCGTATTGGGGAAAGCAGATGTTGTGCCTTCACTCATTGGTGGGTTGAGCCGTCTTGAATATCGCGGATATGACAGTGCGGGTATTGCTACTCTGTCTAAGGATGGATTAGATCGCCGCCGGGCTGAAGGGAAACTGAAAAATCTCGAGGCGGTGTTAAAAGAAAATGCAATTGAGGGTTTTGCCGGTATTGGGCACACCCGTTGGGCGACCCATGGTGTTCCCAATGAGGCAAATGCTCATCCTCATATGACAACGCATTTGGCGCTCGTACATAATGGTATTATTGAAAATTATCGTGAACTTGCGGAAGAACTAGCGTCCCGTAATTATACACTGGAATCTGATACCGATACAGAAGTCGCCGCTTGGCTCATTACAAGCTTTCTGGAAGATGGAAAAACACCTGAAGAAGCGATGGCCTTGTCATTGAAGCGTTTTCAGGGCGCTTTCTCAATCGCCGTTATTTTCAAAGGGGAAGAAGATCTGATGATCGGTGCCCGTCGGGGCGCGCCCTTAGCTGTTGGTTGGGGCGACGGCGAGATGTTCTTTGGATCAGACGCACTGGCTCTAGCAGGCCTCACTAATCGGATTTCTTATTTAGAAGAAGATGACTGGGCGGTTTTGCGTCGTGACGGCGCAACATTTTTCAACAAGCATGGCGCAGAAGTAACCCGTGAGATCAAGCAAACGAAACTCTCCGGTGCCATCATCGGTAAGGGAAACCACCGCCATTTCATGATGAAAGAAATCATGGAGCAGCCAGCGGTCATTGGAGAGACATTAAACAGTTTCTTTAATCCTAAAAGCCGAACCATAACCCTGCCAGAACTTCCTTTCGATTGGTCTGACCTCCCGAAAATTACTATTGTTGCCTGCGGTACGTCCTATTACGCGGCCATGGTTGCCAAATATTGGTTTGAACAGTTGGCCAATCTTGCTGTTGAAGTGGATATCGCGTCAGAGTTCAGATATCGCAGCATGCCCCTACCCAAAGGCGGCCTTGCCCTGTTTATCTCACAATCTGGGGAGACAGCGGACACTTTGGCGGCCTTGCGCTACGCGAAAGAGCAGGGACAGCATATTGCATCCATTGTGAATGTTGAAGAAAGTTCAATGGGCCGCGAGTCCGATTTTGTTTTTCACACGCAAGCCGGCCCCGAAATTGGCGTGGCATCGACTAAAGCCTTTACGTGTCAGTTGGTCACCCTTGCTTGCATCGCCATTGATGCGGGTAAAAAACGCAATCATATATCTGTTGAAGAAGAATCCCGTTTATGTGCGGCCTTGTCCGAAGTTCCCGCACGCGCTGCTGAGATTTTGGATCATGACGAGAAAATCAAAGAGCTTGCTAAAAAGATCTTTGAATCTCGTGATGTTCTTTATATCGGTCGCGGACCCGGATACCCAATCGCAATGGAAGGGGCGTTGAAGCTGAAAGAGCTGTCCTACATCCATGCAGAAGGGTATGCCGCAGGAGAATTGAAGCACGGACCTATCGCACTAATCGATGAAGTAGTACCTGTTATCGTGGTTGCACCAACGGATCATTATTTCGAGAAAACAGCATCGAACATGCAAGAAGTTATGGCCCGAAACGCCAAGGTTATTTTCTTGTCTGATGAGGCGGGTATTAAAAAACTCGGTGATAAAGCCATGGGTTCCGTTGAAATTCCAACGGTTGATCCGTTTGTGGCCCCAATCCTCTATTCAATTCCCGTCCAACTCCTCGCTTATCATGTGGCGGTGATGAAGGGAACTGATGTTGACCAGCCACGTAATTTGGCGAAATCTGTAACGGTTGAATAAAATTCTGGGGAAGTGATTTCTCAACATATCTTACGACCTATTGGTTTTCTAGCTTGGCTGGGGACCAATAGGGAGCTAGGTTTTTGTATTCTAGTGAGGTTGTAGATATAAAACGTTCATGTTATGTTCTTTATTGTTGAAATCACAAAAGAGGATGTAGTAATGATCAAAGGAAGTTGCCTATGCGGGAAAGTAAAGTTTCAAATCACGGGCGAGCCATTTTCATTAAGTTATTGCCATTGTTCAAGATGTAGAAAAGCCGCGGGCGTATTTTCCGCAGTACTGATCGGGAAAGCAGATGACCTTTTAATAACGGAAGGTCATGACGAAATAACCAAGTTTATAGCTGAGCCCGAATGGAAACTTGAACGGTGTTTTTGCAAGAAATGTGGCACTTCTCTTGGAGATATGGCTACAGGTGACATATATGTGGTCGCGGCTTCTGCCTTGGATGATGAGCCGAAAATAAAGCCAATGGCCCATATCCATACAGCGTCAAAGCCTGCTTGGTATGAGATCGTCGATGACTTGAAAAAATTCGAAGGTGATTACCTTCCTGAGAAATAGACTGCCTCAGAGCCGGCGGGGGAGCGTTGGATTAGCTCTCAGCCGCAACCCGTTTAATGAATTTGAAAAATTTAGCGCAAATCTTCAAAAATGAATATGGGAATTTTTTTCCACAAATCGTCAAAACATCACATTATTCTAATTAATTGAACCATGTTAAGTTTAATATCTAAAAAGGAAGAATAATGGAACAACGACTAGCCGCAATAATGATGACTGATATGTATGGTTTTAGTCGTTTGATGGAACAGAACGCATCGGGTGTGATCAGCAGACAAAAAGCTCATAGAAAAGAATTCATTGATCCAGAAATTAGTGACAATCAAGGGCATATAATAAAAACAACCGGTGATGGTTTGCTTGTGGAATTTTCCAGCGCCCATAACGCTATTAGATGTGCGTTAAAGATCCAGGCGGGGATGCCACACAGAGAAAATGGTCGGGATTATGATGAACGGATCCAATATCGTATAGGTATCAATGTTGGAGATGTGGTGTTTGATGAAGGGGATATATTCGGCGATGGCGTGAATGTGGCAGCCCGTCTTGAAGGGCTCGCTGAACCCGGCGGAATTTGCGTATCCGATCAGGTTTATCAAATGACATTAGACGAATTGCAGGATCAGTTTCTAGACCTCGGTAATCAAAAAGTAAAAAATATTGAACGCTTAATTCGGGTTTGGAAATGGAGCCCAGATTCACGCTCAGAAAAGGCTGAAGAGAGTGCAGTTGCTCTGTCCCAAGAAGTAAGTTTTTGTATTTCTTCAGATGATACTCAAATTGCTTATGCCCGCGTGGGTAGCGGACCCGCGCTGTTAAAGGCTCCCAATTGGCTGAATCATATTGATTATGAATGGCGCAGCCCCGTATGGGGTCCAATTTTATCTAATTTGGCCGAAAAATTCGAGCTTGTCCGTTTTGATCAACGGGGCAATGGATTGTCTGACTGGGATGTGGCGGAAATTTCTGAAGACGCAATGATTGCTGATATGGAAGCTGTGGTTGAGGCCGCAGGTTTGGATCGCTTTGTCCTGTTGGGGATTTCTCAAGGATGCGCCTTTTCCATACGTTATGCGGTGGAACATCCTGAAAAAGTTCGAGCCCTCATACTTTTTGGTGGGTTTGTCCGAGGGATGCTAACTCGAAATTCAAAAGAGCAAGAGAGCCTGTTCGAAGCGGCAAAAACTATTATTAAACAGGGATGGGGCTCAACAAACCCCGCGTTTCGCCATCTGTTTACGTCCATGTTTATACCAGATGCGACAGCTGCTCAGTCTGATAGTTTTGATGAGTTACAACGTGTTTGTGCGGCGCCTGAAAATGCGGTGCGTATTTTTGATATGAATGCCCATGTGGAGATGACTGAACTTGCCCGAAAAATTAATGTGCCGACCCTTGTGCTTCACTGTCGAGGCGACACTCGAGTACCCGTGTCAGAAGGCCGCCGCATTGCCGCAAATATTCCCGGCGCCAAATTCGTAGATCTACCCGGGAATAACCATGTGGTTCTTGAAGGAACCCCAGAATTCAAAATCTTTTTCGAAGAAGTGAACGCCTTCATGGAAAGCTTAGATGGTTAACAAGCAATATTCTAAGCGCGAGTGAGGACATAGCGTAACGAGAGTATTGTTCTTGAAGTGAGATCCAGTTCGCTATCCGTGAAAGATTGTTCACCTTGCAAACAGTGATAATGAAGTGAACCGCAATTAATCCACTTCATTATGAATAAAAATTTAGGGGCTGGCCCAGATAACTAAGTTAAATATGATTTAACCCCCTGTTTTATCAAACTTAATTGATCTTGTGGTCTTGGGTGGTTAAATCGCCACTCACATTCCTTCAAAAATAACCCAAAATGCTCCTTCGGGACACCATTAAATTTTCGCATATGACGCGTCCCTTGGTTCCAGAAATTCTCAATCCCGTTGATATGATTTGCTTTGCCAGCAAAGAGTTTCGAACATGCAAGAAGTGATGGCCCGAAACGCTAAGGTTATTTTCTTGTCTGATGAGGCTGGCATAAAAAACTCGGCGACAAAGCCATGGGTTCTGTTGAAATTCTAACTGTTGATCCGTTTGTAGCCACAATCCTCTACTCAATTCCCGTTCAACTCCTCGCTTATCATGTGGCGGTGATGAAGGGAACCGATGTCGATCAGCCATGTAATCTGGCGAAATCTGTGACGGTGGAGTAGTTTTGTTCGGGACGTTCAGTGTCGCTTAGCCATTATAATTAATTGGCAGGCTCCACTCAGAATTTTTGTGTTTTTCCCAATAAGCATCTTTCAACAATTGGAATAGGGAGCCTGGGCTTCCATCACCAATAATTTTTTGATTAATTTTTGTAATTGGCATAATTCCGCCGGCTGTCGATGAAATAAAGATTTCATCCGCGTCTTCTAACTGAATCGGTGTGACCGAAGTTGCCTTACAAGTAATGTCTAATTCTTTACAAAGGTCAAAAACTGTTCTTCGTGTAATACCGGGTAAAACACCTTGGTTTGGTGTCGTAATGGTTTTATCTTTTACGCAAAAAATATTGAAACCCGGTCCTTCAGCGACATTTCCAGCAGTATCCAAGAGAATTGCAGTTTCCCCACCTTGGCTATAGGCGTCATACAATCCCTTAACTAAATCAAGCCAGTGATAATTCTTTATGGATGGATCAATAGAATTAGGTGGAATTCTAACCGTTGGACTAATCACAGCATGTAAACCATGCTTCATTTGGTCTGGATTTGCAACAGATCCAAAGGGAACTGAAAAAGCCATAAATCGGTTGATGGAATCTCTGGGATCGCGACTGAAGGAGGGCGAATTACCACGGGTACATATCATTTCCACATAAGCGTCTCTATGACCAGATAAGGCGACACAATTGTGCAAAATGATCGAAACATCATTTTTTGTATAGGGTATGCTCATATGAAGTTTCTCTAACCCGGAGAAAAATCGATCAAGATACAAATTAAGCCGAAAAAACGACCCTTTCCAGACATGGACGACATCATAAGTCGCATCTGAGTGTAAGAAGCCGTAATCGAGGATTGATACTTTCGCTTTTGATATGTCTAAATATTGTTTATCCACATAAGCAATACCTTGAGGGTATGTATGTGGATCATTATAATCGGTCGATACCTTTGGGAGCGCCATATGAAATTTCCTACTATAAAACCGTTTCTTTAATCTCTATATTTTGACGGAAATACTCGAGTAAAACGGTCAAAATAATATGGCAACGTGGGTAATAAAATCAAAACAGGTGAATAGATGACTAAATTGCTGGATAAACTTGATGATATCGACCGTAAGCTTTTAAATCTCGTACAAAAGAACACGCGTTTATCAGCTGATACACTGGCCCATGAAGTTGGTACATCCCGCTCATCTGTTCAGAGGAGAGTAAAGAAATTTCGAGATACCGGTCTAATTGAAGCCGAAATTGCGGTCATATCTCCTGATCTAATGAGCCAAAGAATATTGGCAATTGTAGACGTTAAATTGCGAAATGTTCGCAGTGATTTATTGGATGATTTTAGGCGGCTAGTAAATTCTCATGATGAGGTTCAACAGTGTTATTACATCAATGGCAATATCGACTTTATTGTTATTATCTCTGCTGACGATTTGAAATCATACGAACAATTTTCACGCCGCATATTCGCAGATAACTCTAACGTTGATCACTACCAGTCCAGCATCGTGGCCGATAGATATAAGGTTGGCCTGCAAATGCCAATAATCTAATTTATATTTTACCTGTTTGGGAATGAAAGTTCTTAATCCGGGTTAAAAACATTCAATCCATCAACCTGCGTAACCTTCCCAGACGCATTCAAGTAATCGGTTTTTGTCATTTCATTAAGCAATGCAGGATCTTTCGGTGGATTTGCTATGAAGCGGCTGCCGTCTTCCAGACGTCCATAGAGAAGACCGAAGGTCGGACCGTTGCGATCATGCATGATTGTGTAGGTTTCAATCGTCGCGCGGCCCGTTGGGATTAGAGAGACTGCGGGGCCTTTATCGGCATTAATTTTTGCTTGATAAATTGCAGCATCTTTTGGCGCGAATGGAACCGGGGCGGGGTCGGTGGAGTAGAGGCCGGCGGATTGTTTGGTTATGTAGTTTCCATTTGCTGTCACAAGGCCTCGGGTTCCGGGTTTTTGCCGAAGCTTATTCATCATTTCAGCGATAGAGTGGGTCACATAGTTATTCCCAGGGCCGCCAAAATAGGGAAGGCCGCCGGTGACAGTTAGGCCGCGGGGATCATCCTCCGATAAATTCATCTCCGTACAGGCAATTTCAACAGCGGACGGGAAGCAGCTGTAAAGATCGAGAAAATCCATCTCTGCCATAGAGCTTTGTGCCATTGAAAAAGTCTCCTCCGCCACGGTCGCCATAGCCGGGGATGAATAGAAATTCTTTCGATCACTTAAATACCAATGATCATACGCATCCCCGCAACCATGTAGATACACCCATTTGTCTTTTGGGATGCCGAGCTCTTTTGCTTTGGCAACGGATGTCATGATCAGGGCTGCAGATTGGTCGTTGAACGCGTTGGCATTCATCAATTTCGTATAGGGAAAACCAATATAGGGATTACTGGCATCCAAGTTAGATATTTGCGCTGCTGAATAGTGTGTTTGCCGATCGGCAAGAGGGTTCTGCGCTGCAACGGCCGAGAATTTTGACAAGAGAGAACCCATTTCAGCATTATGTTCTGCAATACTCCGCCCCTTGGAGCCCCGAATGGCGTTTTCAATCATGGGGTAGGCGAAGATGGCACCGGTCATACCATGACGGTCTTCTTGCGTGTTCCAGCCACGTTTATCCACGCCCCATTGATCAAAACTGCCGCCGGGATCTTCACTCCAATCAAGGTCGATTTTGGCGCGCTGCGCCGCCTTTTGGGTGGAAAGGGCTTCACCGCCACAAACAAGGGCGGCTTCAACCTCTCCTCGCGTGATCATTTCAAACAGCCGGTTTACGCTCCATTGAGGCATATTGCCGCCAGAATGGGTATAAACCAGACGTTTTGCCGGAGTTGTTTGTAATCGATTAGCAAGGGATAAAGGCGGGTTCTTGTATTTACCAAAGGGGCAGACAAAGCGCCAACTTGTGTCTGAGAAACCCCGAATAACAACTATGGTGTCAAGGGCGTTGAGCAAGGCTTCACCCGCGCCGCTGTCAATGGAGGCTTCCCGTGCTGCGTTGGCTGTAAGCTCGATCGGAGAGAGGGCTAGTTTCGGATCAGGTTCCCGTTGAGTGATTTGACCGCAACCAACCAATATAGGGATTCTACTCTCGTCCATGATTTTGTCCTTGTCCTTTAGGGCTCAGTTAAGCCTTCGCGATTTGGTCGCGTTATTGCTCTTTGTTATGCATAAAGTTGGCACAGGGCAGCCAAAAAGTATAGATCTAAGTGGGAAAATCCGCCGTGGGGGCTAGTAGCCAATAATGTAGTGCTCAATCGGGGGTAGGGCGTTGATATAAACTGCCATTGCACGAAGGTCTTCATCGGTCAGATGTTTATAGCCATCAGACACAGCCTCCCACATCAGGCCATCGGCCCTTTCCCAATCGGGTTTTGTCCCTGACTTTAAGAAAAAGCTAAGCTGATCCACGGACCAGCCGATACCTGTTGAATGAGCTGGCGTTATGTTAGGGGCAGCGTCTCCCTCCGGTCCATCTTGGGTCCCGGCCATCCACATCGATTTTTCTATGGCACCGGCAGCATTGCGTTGCGTATGACATTCAGCGCAATGGGCAAGACCGGTCACAAGATAAGCCCCTCGGTTCCATTCAGCATTTTGCGCGGTATCGGGAATAAAGTCGTCCTCATCAAAAAACAGCATTTTCCAAAAGCCCACAGTCCATCGCCAATTGAAAGGTGCGCTTACCGTATGCTCTTTATTGGGCTGCTTTATGGGGGGGATGGAGAGGAGATAGGCTTTTATAGCCAAGACATCCTGATCCGTCATTAAAGTGTAGGAGGTATAGGGAAATACGGGGAAAAGGTGGGAGCCATCGGGCCGGAGTCCTGATTTGACCGCAGCAAGGAAATCTTCATCACTCCAACTGCCAATGCCCGTTTCCGTATCGCCGGTAATGTTGGGGCTATAGAAAATCCCAAAGGGCGTGGAGAGGGGGCGGCCACCGGCGAATTCTTTGCCGCCGCCTTTTGTGTCCGTGTGACAGCTGAAGCATCCTGCGGCGCGGGTAACATATTCGCCTTTTTTTGACAATTCTGTTTGTGCGAAAACTGGATACTGAGCGAAAGAGACAAATAGGGCAAAAAAGCACAGGCCAAGTTTACGCGTCTCTTTCCAAAAACGCGTAAAAAATTTATCCCTTAAATTTAGTCGGTAAAAGGGAGAGCCTGAAGTCACTATTTCATTTTCTTGCGGCGTTCCGCATCTCGTAAATCGTAATGGCAAGCGTTACACGCATTCATTACACCAGTAAGGGCACTGGCGACGTCTTTCTCTTCACCAGATTTTGTCGCAGCTACAAGGATTGCGGCGGCTTCGGCCACTTTTCCATGACCTTTTCTGACCGGTGGCGGAAGCATCTCAATACCGGAAATATAGGCTTCCCGTTTTTGCAAACCCTCGGCAATTTGGGTCGCCCGCTTCATATCAAAAACCATCATGGCGGCAGTGATACTTTGAATATCACTTAGTCCTCCGACCATGGCACCCCAAGCGGGTTTGGGGGCGTGTTTTTTCTGAGCTACAGCCACTTCACTAGTTACAAGTGCCGCGCCAAGGGCCACGGCAATAGATAAAAAAACCAACCTTTTCATTATAAATCTCCCCAATGTTGAATAGTCGACATACAAAAAAGTGTTTATTGTAAAGAGAGTATAATTTAGTTTTTTCTTAAAAATCAAATGCCAATTAAGTGAGGGGATAGTTTTAGATACTCTGTCCTTAAAGAATATCCAATCCCAAATCGAGGCAAGGGGCGCTGTGGGTTAGCCAGCCGAGGGATATGACATCAACGCCGGTCTCGGCAATTGCCCTTGCGGTTTTGTGGGTGATGTTGCCTGAAGCCTCTGCTATCGCGCGGCCATCGATCATTTTGACGGCCTTGACCAAGGTGGCGCAATCCATGTTATCGAGCAAGATAATATCCGGGTTATGGGGCAGGGCGAGGCTAAGCTGATCTAACGTATCAACTTCAACCTCAATCTTCACCATATGGCCTACATGGGCACGAGCTGCATCGATAGCCCGCCCAATATCACCTCCTAGCGCCGCAATATGATTGTCTTTGAGCATCACCCCGTCATAAAGACCAAAACGGTGATTGAAGCCACCACCGGCCCGAACCGCGTATTTCTCTAGCGCGCGCAATCCCGGCGTGGTTTTTCGGGTGCAGGTAACACGTACATCTAATCCTTCCACGAGATCTGTTATGTCGCGGGTGGCGGTGGCGATGCCGGATAAATGACCCAAAAAATTTAGGGCGACACGCTCTCCGCTTAAAATCGCTCTGGCGGGGCCAGATAAGGTCGCGACCACATCACCGGGGCCGACTAGCATGCCATCCTCTTTTGCGATTTGCACGTCAACGTCGTTTGATAAGGTTTGCATGACGTTTTTCAGAAGATCGATTCCCGCGATGCATCCCGTTTTGCGGCTAACAACAGATGCCTTCAAGGTTGCGTCCGCCGGAATGGCGCTGCTGCTGGTCAAATCCCCTGTGGATCCGAGATCTTCATCCAAGGCATTCTCAACATAACGGCGGATAAGGGGCGCGGGGAGCGGAGAGAGAGCGTTATTCATGAAGGTGTGCCTTTAAGATGCAAGGGGGATAGATTGCAGGTGATTATCTGGTCTGCAGTCCTGAAGTGTGAGGAGGGAGGAGTGTTTAAAATCTGGATAGGTATCTGGAAAATCCAAACGGTAGTGCCCGCCGCGGCTTTCCCGGCGTTGTAAGGCTGCCGTAGTAATAAACAAACTGCAGGTCAAAAGATTGGTAAGGCGTGGAGATTTTATCGGAAATTCAGCTTCGATCTGATTGAGATGACCAAGCAGTTTAAGCAAGCCCGACGCCTCCCGGCAGAGGCCAATATATTGATAATTCAACGCTTGCAGGCGAGAAATAGCGGTGCTTTCTGCTTCTGTTTCCCTATTTATAACGGGTATCTTTTGTGGAATGGGTCTGGGCATGAGCTGAGGCGGATTTTTAAGAATATCATCGGCAATGATGGGGCCAAACACGGCCGCTTCTAACAGGGAATTGCTGGCAAGGCGATTAGCCCCGTGAAGCCCCGTACAAGCGACTTCACCGCAGGCCCAAAGTCCCTGTAAGGACGTGCGTCCCCGGGCATCCGTCGCAATACCGCCCATATGATAATGGGCCGCTGGAATAACCGGGATCATCTGCGTAGTAGGATCTATGTTATGATCGGCGCAATGGGCGAAGACTGTGGGGAAGTGTTTTTGAAAATCAGAACCAACCGATTGCCGCGTATCTAAATAACAGGTTCGCCCTTGTTGGATTTGACGCCAAATACCGCGAGCCACGGCATCTCGCGGGGCAAGCTCAGCTTGTGGATGCTCATCCACCATGAAACGATGTCCCTTGTCATTGACAAGCAACGCCCCTTCACCGCGCAGGGCCTCTGTCGCTAAGGGGAGTGGGGCGCTATCAACATCAATGGCAGTTGGGTGAAATTGTACAAATTCTACGTCCTGTAATTTGGCACCAGCCCGCGCCGCCATAGCAAGTCCATCACCGGAGGCCGCCGTGGGGTTTGTCGTTGCACTATAAACCTGTCCGATGCCACCCGTTGCCAACACCACCGATTGACTTCGAATGAATTCTACGGTGCCTGTTCGAAGAATAGTCGCGCCAGACACAACACCAGATTCTATAATTAAGTCAATTGCTTCACTGTGCTCTATTAAGGTAATATGAGAACTCTTTCGAACACATTCCGTTAAGGCGCGCATAATTTCCTGACCGGTGGAATCGCCATTGGCATGAACCACACGCCTGTGGCTGTGGGCCGCTTCTTTACGCAGGCTGAATGCAGCCCCATCCCGATCAAACATGACCCCTAAATCACTCAAAGTCTTTATCCGGTCAGGCCCCTGTCTTGTGACCAGATCAACAATATCCGCATAGGCAATGCCGCCAGCAACCGCAAGAGTATCTCGGCTGTGCAGGTCAGCGCTGTCCCCGGGGGCTAAGGCTGCCGATATACCGCCTTGCGCCCACTGACTGGAAGATTGCATCCCAAGTGCCCCCTTTGAGACAAGCACGACCGGATGGGGGGCAAGCGACAGTGCGGTCATCAACCCTGCGATGCCGGTCCCGATGATGAGCGTTTGCGTCTCATCGTTCGCCGTTTGATTAACTGACATCGAGCATGCGCTGCACTGCTAACCGGGCTCTGTCCGCCAAATTTGGATCAATGGTCACCTCGTGGGTCATATTTTCCAGAGAATTACAAATTTTCTGCAGTGTTATGCGCTGCATATGGGGGCAAAGACTGCAGGAGCGAATAAATTTTGTGTCGGGGTTCTCCGACGCGATATTGTCCCCCATCGAGCATTCAGTAATCAATGCAACTTCAGCCGGTTTGTTTGAGGATACATAGTCAATCATTGCTGTTGTCGAGCCGGAAAAGTCAGATTGGCGGACAACCTCTGGCGGGCATTCAGGATGGGCTAAGACAACGACGTTCGGGTGGGCTTTGCGCAAATGAATAACCTGATCTGCTGTAAAGCGTTCATGAACTTCGCATTCCCCGGCCCATGTCAGAACTTCAACATCTGTTTGGGCGGCGACATTGGCGGCCAGAAAACGATCTGGAATTAAGAGAACCCGATCCACGCCTAAACTTTCTACGACCTTCACCGCATTAGCAGATGTACAGCAAATGTCAGATTCAGCTTTCACCTCAACAGATGTATTGACGTAAGTGACGATCGGGACGCCGGGGTATTTTTTGCGCAATCCCCGAACATCTTCCCCTGTGATGGAGTCGGCGAGGGAGCAACCGGCCTTTAAATCAGGCATTAGGACTGTTTTTGAAGGGTTCATCAATTTCGTGGTTTCCGCCATGAAATTAACGCCGGCCATGACGATGACATCTGCTTCAATTTCGGATGCTTTTTGCGCAAGCGCTAGGGAGTCGCCGACGATATCCGAAATGCAGTGATAAATATCCCGCGTTTGGTAATTGTGGGCAAGAACAATGGCATTTCGTTTTTTCTTTAGCTCGACAATTTTGTCAATATAAGGCGCAAATTCCGGCCATTCTAATTCACTGATGGCGTGGGATACTTTTTCGAAAATGGGCGCAGTACGGCTTGCAACTTCTGGGGTGAATTCGAGATCTTCCGTCTCGTTTAAAACAGTATTAGCAGGCATGACATTCTCTTTTGCTCGTTATGAGTACAAGGGTGGCATAAAAAAATTGGGAACTCCCAATAGAGGTTATGCTAGTTATGAGCAAAAGTAGAAGTCAAGTTTATTAATACTCGAAGGGAGTATAAGTGTTAAGTCATTGAAATAATTATGTTCTGAATTTCAGCAAAACTTGACTTTATTATTTGTAGGCAAACATTCTTGAGTCAAAAACGGATAGAATCATTTTTGGTGGCTATTTTCGACCAACACCGTGGGCGCGCTGTTCCGTTAAAACGTCTCTTCTAAAACGGAATTGACTGGCAGGCCTGCCCCCTGTCTGGTCTTCCATTTTTCCCGTTGCTTCCACCAACCTTTTTTTCTCTACAAGGCGACGAAAATTCTGCTTATGAAGGCAGGCACCGGACAAGGCTTCAACAACTTGCTGCAGTTTAGATAAAGTAAAGGCTGGGGGCATTAGCTCGAACACTACAGGACGATATTTAAGTTTACCGCGCAGGCGACCAATGGCGGTCGCAAGGATCCGGCGATGATCAAAGGCCATAGCCGCGCCGCAATAAGCACTTTGCTCCTCTTTTGCGGATAGTTGGTTTGCTTCTAAAACCACATTGGCTTCGAATAAAAGCTCGTACCGCTCTAACACCAACTCTTCATTCCAAGGCGTGTTTTCCAAGCCAAATGTTATGCACGTTCGCTCATGCCGCTCTTGTTTTTGGGCAGTATTCTGGGATTGTTCAATCCATCTCATCAGGGCAGGGATAATATGGGCGTCAAGAAGAGCTGGTTTGCCATTTCGCCAATCTTCCCAAGGAAAGTACCGATACCAGTCTTGCCACTGTGCGTTTTTGATGGTGGTGGGGCCAGTGTCTTGAACAAGCGCCAAATAGCCAACAGACACGCCGCGCGGTCCCCCGTCTATTTCTCTCATATCGCGACCGGCGTCGCCAAAGGTATATAACTGCTCTACATAGCCAATTTTACGTTCTGTTTGCGCTTCAACCCATGATCTAAGGCTGCTTTCCATCGTACGATGTTGCAGGGGATAGAAGGGACCAAAGGGGAGCACCTCAAGAATATCATCGGCAGGACGGGACGTGTTTCCAATCGATTTATTAAAGGCATTTAAACTTGCCGGCGTATGCTGGACGATGAGAACTTTTGGTTGGCCATCAATAATGGCAACAATCACAGCATTGAGGTCAATGACCACTTGCCCGTATTTCTGATCCTCGCTTGACGCCATACAGTTAAATCCTTTCCAAAATCTTCGCTAAAGATCTCAGAGGATTGGATTTTAAGCAAGGGTCCATCATCAAGGCACAGGAAAAAATACCTATTTTCCCGTTTATTCAGCAATGGGAATATCGGTACCCGTTTCTGGCCGTTGGCTTTTTGTCGTGATGGCTTATGGCGCCTTGTTTCGCGTTTTGAAGCAATTGATCCATAGTCTCCGCTTGCAGGTGGACGAGGGTCTTATGATCGCCTCCCTCAAAATATAGATCACCAGAATTCACTATATTGGTATCGACAATAACATCTAAACCGTAAGCCATTCCCAGTGCAGGTATGGCGCCTTCGCTGCAATCCCTAAACAAATCACTTATTTCATCCTGATTTGCAAAATGGACTTTTTCGGAAAGTACCTCTCTTAATTTATTGAGGCGTAGATGATGAGATGCGGGGAGTAAGGCAACTTTAAAGCCTTTGCTGCCCTTCACAACAATTGCTTTTATCAAGCGCGAGCCTGGAATATGCGCTTCTTCCGCTGTTTGAGAAGAAGATGTTGTCAGTTGATGTGCAAGTGTATCATAGGCCGCGTGGCGATCACTAAGATAGCGTTTTAGTGTCTTTGATATGGGCATTGTATGTCTCCTGAGCAGAGGCGTTAGAGCTTGGAGAGAAAACAAATTATAGCATAAAAAAGCCCTATTTACATCAGAAAAGACGAATATTTAAATCAATTATAGAAATCTGATAAACAAAAGGCGGAATCTTCAAAAGAATTGCGTCCAATAATATTGGTATTCTCATGGGGACATGACCCCCTATGTCCGGCATGAGAGGCCACAGTTCTATCCGCTAGAGGATGGGGATATATATTATTCGTTTTTCCTTATGTAGTGATTTGGTCGCTTAATCAACAGGATTACTAAGCCAAATTTTATCCAAAAAGTTGAACTTAATAACTGCATCCTTTTAGATATAGTTCAAGTTATTTTCTTGCTATAGTTGTAATATAATATCTGGGTCAGCCCCCAAATTTATATCACGCTCAAAAAGCATTGGATAGTGATCGATTAGTGAATTTTTACTCTGATGTTTATACAGAAGTGTCTGTTCTTGCTTTAAAAAGGGAAGTCGCCGACAAGCGCGGCGAAGCATTAACTCGCCTAGAAAACTTACGAAGAATTCCCATTGTCGTTCTAACAACGTCAAATAACGAAAAAG
>JBALXM010000027.1:27762-47612 GCA_036960695.1 Sneathiella sp. | reverse complement strand
GCTTCCGCTTTATCTTCCTCTTCATTGAGAGCCTCCGTCAGTTTGGCGATCTTCTCGCGGTAAAGTCTGGCCATATTGGGATGAAGGAGCGGTTTCTCTTCCGGATAGGATGCAAGGGTCTTTGTTAAAGTTGCTTTCTCTTCTTCCAAGCGGATCATCTCATCTTTGAGTGAAAGAGCAGGCATGCCGTCCGTGATGGCAGTAATGATCTTACGGATCTTGCCCTCCACTTTTGTGAGTTGTTGCTCCTTGAGTAACTTTGTCGGCCGTCTCACTCATGCGGAGTTTGTTAATCGGCGTTGTCATGTCTGAATGGCACCCGACGGCCTAGTTAAAATATCTCAAAAATTTACCTTGCCAAAGGGGAGCCATCCAGACCCAGGTTACAAGAATTTCTCTAACAATTTATCGATTTCCTTAAGGTCGTAGGGTTTGCTTATTATTGTCAGGAAATCGTAGGAAGGAGTTAAGGACAAATCTCCGGTAACCAGCACTTTGGGAATAGAGTTAGCAATTGCAAAGGCCACCTCGTCGCCTGTGGTTGCAGGCAACCGATAATCAATAAACAGCAGATCAGGTGCTTTTTTTAGGCAGGCCTCTATTGCCTCTTCTGGCTCAGTGAATGTCACTATATGGATAGCTTCTGTTTCCAAATATTCCTTAAAAACATCACAGAGTTTTTCTTCATCGTCTAGATAGAATACGGTTAATGGCATTTAACTATCCTGATATTGGTTGAAAGTGACGACGAAGCAGGTGTTTGGTGCGTTCCGGTCAATTGATAGACTCGCATCATGTTCGTCCAATATACCTTTTGAGATTGATAAGCCTAATCCTGTACCCTGGCCAATCTCTTTCGTCGTAAAAAAAGGGTCGAACAGTTTTTCACTTATTTCGTCAATTATACCAAGGCCAGCGTCTGTGACTCTTAAGAAAATTTTCTCTGCCTCCTCATAGAGTTCAATTTTGACCCAAGGATCGGGCATTTTTTTAACAGCGTCGATTGAATTGTTTATGAGGTTTACGATAACTTGTTCTATTTCGATATCATTACAAAGAATTTTGCCTTCAGTGGTACAGTGAAATTCAATTGGAGTATGATGTCGATTGGACTTAGTAGCGGTCAAAATAATCGCTTCATTAATGACCGACCGAGCACAATGAGGGTGAAAATCCTTTTCCTCGCTTGTTCGCGAAAATTTTTTAAGGCTCGATACAATTTTAGCAATGCGATTAGAGGAATTCTCGATGTCCTCAAGTCGTTGCTCAAGCTTACTTCGTTGATCCAAATTCTTATGCATTAACTGCACTGTCCCGTGAATTATTGACAAGGGATTATTAATTTCATGGGCAATGCCGGCCGCCAACTCACCCAAAGAAGCCAATTTGGCATTTTGAATGCTTTTCTGTTTTTCTAGGGCATATTTTTTTTCGGCAATTACACGAGAATTTATGTCCTGAATTGTGCCGGATAAACTGACAATCTTGCCGTCTTCATAATTAGCCTTGCCATTTGTGTATATCCAAATAACGTTCCCTTTAGCCGTTTGGGCTTCCAATTCCAGGCTATAGGGTTCTCCAAATTCGATCGCTCTGGCAACAGCGGCTTCAATGACAGGCTTATATTTCGGCATAAACAACTCAAGCCCTTCTGGAAGAACTGGTTTTTGATCGTCTTTTTTATCTACTTCGAGAATCTTGAAGGTCTCGTCAGTCCAAGTCAGTTCATTTGTTACGGTATTCAATTCCCATCCACCAACTTTAGCGATAGCGCCCGTTTCATTGAGTATTTCCAATGTGTTGTCGAGCCGTACCTTCCGTTGCATATGGGCCGTTGTGTCAAATCTGACGGCGATGTAATTGACAATTTTTCCATGCTCGTTTCGGATGGGTGCTATTACACTCTGTACGAAATAGGTTTCACCGTTTTTTCTGCGGTTTTCGATCATTCCAGACCAAGGTTTTCCTGCCGAAATCGTTTTCCACATTTCTTGAAAAAATGCTTTTGGATGTTTTCCGGAGTTAACTAATCGATGGTTGCTCCCTAAAAGTTCTTCATAGGAATAACCGCTTATCTCGCAAAATTTATCATTCACTTCAACTATTGTGCCTTGAACATCTGTCATCGCGAAAATGGTTTCGAGATTCAAGGCGTTTTGTATTTCCTTAAGCCTATTACTTGTTCCCCGCTCGCTTGTGACATCACGGGCGATCGCATATATTAGTCCTTGTTCGGAATTAGTATGAGCGGACCATGATAATATAAGGTAATCACCGTCAACGCGCCTATATCGATTTTCGAAATTAGTTGTGTTCGCCCCTTGTTGCATTTGCCCAAATATTTTTTTTGTGGCTTCAATGTCTTTGGGATGAACAAAATCGAGAAAGGGTTTTGATAGAAGCTCTTCGTCACTAAAGCCTAATAGTCTGGAAAACGAAGGGTTTATTCTCCTAAAAAATCCATCCATGCTTGCGATACAAAGCATGTCCAATGATGCCTCAAAGAAGAATTCGAGCTCTTTCCAATATTCAACTTTAGGTTGCGAAAAAGAGTTTTTCATTCACTGATCTTTACTGCGAAAAGAAGTACGATATCTACTATCCAAACGGATTTAACATAATTTTAGGTAATTTTTAGTTTTCAATATATATAGAAAGACTTACTCCTTGTCTGGTTTTGAATATGCGCTAGAAGACATAGTAAGCCTTGTTTAGGGAAATAAGTATTATGACTAATAGTATAGATTAGTGTTTTGGAAAAGGATAGTTCATTAATTATACTTACAACTCTCTGTCGCTTTATGGTAATAAATATGGCTCATTTTTTACACCCCTTTAACATGCATACAAACTCAGAATTTCAAATATGAAAAAAAAGATAATACTTGCTGATGATGAGATCGCATTTTTGGATGCTACAAAAATAGTGTTGGAAATGGCGGGTTATGAAGTGGCCGTTGCCGTGGACCGTAAATCGCTTTTCGATTTAATATCTGAACAGGAACCAGATATTATTCTATTGGATGTAGTGCTGGGACAGGATAGTGGCTTTGAGATTATAATAAGCATCAGGAGCATCAGCCGTGTTCCTGTCATCATGCTAACGGGCATGACATCGGAGAATGACAGGGTGGTCGGACTGGAGCTAGGTTCAGATGACTATGTAACCAAACCATTCAGTAGTGCTGAGTTGATAGCCCGCATAAAAGCTGTCCTGAGGCGGACTGGTAGTAATGAGGTCCGACCAAAAAAAAATGTTGCCAGCTTTGTTGGATGGAAGTTTGATATCTTAAAAAAAGAATTGATCTCCCCCAATGGAAGCGTCGTAATACTTACGCCAGGCGAATATCTTGTATTGGAAATACTAGTTCGAAACAGCGGAAATGCTATTGAACGGCATGTGCTGTTATCTTCTATTGGCAGAACCAATAGCAATGATAGAAGTATTGACGTGCAGATAATGCGGTTAAGAAAAAAAATCTCCGCACAAGGTAATTTTGACTATCTGATTCAATCTGTTCGCTCTAAAGGGTACGTATTTTGTGAAGAAATCGTCTTCTCCTGACCTGAATTTGGTGGCCTTGGCCGCGGTTGTGGCTTTTGTTTCAAAAAGAAACACTTCTCTAAGCTACAATAAGTAATTGCAATCATTTGAAACCTACTTCCCCTATTTAAGTAAGCGTTAGTTAAGTACCTTAGCTCCTAATATAACCGGCGCGATGCAGAAGTATTCGCTTCCGAAATATTTGTTATGGAGTTGAGGGTAATGGCTAACACTGGGGCTTTTTTGAGCGGGACAGAACGTAACTTTGATGCGGATGGGTTAATCGTTTCCAAAACCGACCTTCAGGGAAAACTCGTCTATGGCAATCGACTGTTTTACGAGTTGGCTGATTTAACTGAGAAAGACTGTTTAGGGACTCAACACAACATTGTGCGTCATCCAGAGATGCCCAGGGCCGTATTTGATTTATTATGGAAAACCATAAAAAATGGAAAAGAGATATTTTCCTATGTTGTTAACAGAGCTAGCAATGGGGATCATTATTGGGTTTTCGCTCATGTAACTCCTAGTTTCGACAAAGCAGGAGAAATGAATGGGTATCATTCCAATCGAAGAGTTCCAGACAAGTTCATCGTGAATAGGGATATTATACCTCTGTATAAAAAACTCTGTGAAATTGAAACCAGAGATCCCAGCCCAAAATCAGGATTAGAAAAGTCCAGTAATTTCATCAAGGAGTTACTGAAAAAAGAACAAAAAGAATTCAATGAATTAATGTTCAGTTTGGGAGAGTAATGATGTTTTTCAAAAGAAAAGCTGCGAATAAATCAAACGATTTGGATCTTGAAAATGATGAAATTCAGAATTCTTCGACGACGGTAAAAAACTCAACCACTAACAATGGTTCCATAGAAAATCGGCGACTTGGTCTTCTAAAGGAAATGGCAAACGGCGACTTCAGTGTGCGTATAACAAACATTGAGCAACATGACCCACTGTCAGAGCTATATCACACAATAAATGATCTGGTGGATCGTTGTGATGCCTATGTTCGAGAAAGCTCCGCCTGCCTTGAGCATGTAAGTGAGGGAAAGTATTTCAGAAACATTTTACTGACGAGTATGGTCGGGGACTTCTATACAGCAAGCACTAAAGTTAATGCTGCTATCGGAAGCATGGATCATAAAGTAGGTGAGTTTTCAAAGGCCATAACAGAATTCGAAACCGTTGCTGAAACGATAATTCAAGATTTCAGCACGTCTTCCGCGACGATGATGGAATCGTCTGAAGAAATGAAGAAAGCAGCAGACGAAACGACGAGCCAGGCAACAGCGGTGGCGGCTGCGGCAGAAGAGACAAGTGTCAATACTCAAACAGTAGCAGCTGCAAGTGAACAGTTGACCTTTTCAATCACGGAAATTAGCAGACAGGTATGCAATGCCAGTCTGCTGTCTAATGAAACCACCTCGGTGTCCAGCGAATTACAGACAAATATCAAGGGGCTGGAAGAAATTTCTCACGAGATCTCAACCGCTCTGGAGCTCATTGGGTCCATTTCAGACCAAACCCGATTATTAGCTCTAAATGCAACAATCGAGGCCGCTAGAGCGGGAGACGCCGGAGCAGGATTTGCGGTTGTGGCAAATGAAGTTAAAAGCCTTGCCTCCCAAACGGCGTCAGTCACAGTGCGCATTTCAGGCCTCGTTCAATCTATACAGGCGTCTGTCTCCGAAACAGTATCCGGAGTCGACAAAATTTCTGATAAATCTTCAAAAACAGCAGAGGCGAGTAACTCCATTTCTGCAGCGGTAGAAGAGCAGACAGCGGCAACAAGCGAAATATCTACGAATATTTTACAAGCTACAGAAGGCGCTACGGAGGTTACTAAAAGGATCACCGAAGTGTCAGATAGAGCGATGAGGACAGGTAAATCTGCCGATAATGTCTATGCCGCCGCGAGCAATGTTGCCACTCAATCGAAAGAGCTGAATGTTGCCATCGGCTCTTTTCTGAAACGAGCACGAGGACTGAGCTAAAAACGCTTAAGCATGAAAACGATAATTCCATCGAATGCTAGAGCCGCTCGAATTGGTGTCGAATTTGACTTTGTTACTCCCACTTGGAAATGAGCAAAAGATGGGAGCAAAGGCAAAGGTCGACACCCTTTACTAATGCTATTGAGAGCATAAAGAAATGACATCTAAAATTGCCAGGAACGAGGTCGACAGGCCATTAAGAGGCGGTCAAAAACTTGTTACCTACATTGTGGCAGTAAGTTCGCTCATGACAGTTTTCACAACAACTTATCAGCTCTATGCAGAATATAAACGTGACCTGAATGCGATTGATAATACTTTTGAATTGATACAGGAAGGTTATTTGCCTGCTATATCGGAGGCAATCCGCGGTGATGATACAAAACAACTGACCATACTTTTGGCTGGTATACTTACTTTTCCTGATATTTCCTATGTCGAGATACAAGAGAATTATAAATTTACTAACAAATTAGAAATACACAAAGCGGATTCCATCCAAGAAAAATCTTATTCTCTCTATTCCGATTATAGCGGAGCAGATAGGAAGCTTGGCATACTCGTTGCACATGCCGATATGTCAACGGTATATAACAGGATTTTAGAACGCTTCTGGTTTGTCTTATTTTTGAATGCAGCAATAATATTCAGCGTGACATTTCTGATATTTCTGGTGGTGAATAGGATTGTTATCCGCCCACTTAAAAAAATGACCGATTATTCAGCAAACCTTAGCATAGAGGGTAACTGTAGTTCTCTAGTACTCGATAGGGGGGCATTTGGGCCACCTCTAGAATTAAACCTGCTGGCTGCCTCTATCAATAAGATGAATATTCGTTTGAAAGAGCAATTTCAAAACCTCTCGGCAAGTGAATTGTATTTCAGAAGGTTTTTCGATGGATCAAGTCTCTGTTTATGCGTAGCAGAAACTGACGGGACGATATGTAGGGTAAATGCAAATTTATGCGAATTGATGAACCTTGAAGACACTGAAATCCTAGGCAAAAGAATTTCTAGTTTAATGAATGTGAGTGACCTGGAAGAAAGGACATTTATACAAAGCCTTGAAGAGGGCATTAATATTGAACTCACAGAAGAACGAGCACTCTCCTATTTAGACAAGACAGGAACACTAAAATATATATCCATTTCTATGGGTAACGTGACCGATGAGACCGGCAGCATTCGTTGGCGCCTTTTCGAATTTAGAGATACGACCGAAAGGAAAATTGCTGTGGAACGCTTGAAAACGCTCCAAAAACTGGACGTGTTAGGAAATCTAGCAAGTAGTATTGCACATGATTTCAACAACATGCTTGCAATTATTCAATCTAATGTCGACATTATAGTGTTGAAAAAAAATGATCCGAATGCCGTGTTAGCAAGACTGAGCGTTATTAAGGACACCATATCGGACAGTGCAAAAATCATACAGAGATTGTTACCATTAACACGCCAAAAAGCCTTTGATGAAAAGACTATTCCTCTTCACGAGTTCATTGCAAATTCGGAAAGTTTGATTAGAGCCTCTGTCCATGACGATATAGAGTTGAACGTCACCCTCGCGGGCGAAGATTTGTTGGTTTTCGTGGATCAGCATCAACTTCAGAATGCGTTGGTAAATATAGTTGCTAATGCTCAGGACGCCATTTCAGGTGCCGGGAACATAAACATTCATGTATCAACGAGACAATTCGATAAACATTTTTCCAACCGCTACGGAACGATATCAGCAGGTGATTATGTAGAGATCGCTGTAATCGATAATGGTAAGGGAATACCAGAACAGAGCCTGAGTAAATTATTTGATCCCTTTAACAAGGCAACACCCTTTGGAAAAGGAGGGGGGGTAGGGCTTAGTCTGGTTCACAGGTTTGTTACCCAATCTGGCGGACTAGTTGACGTGAATAGTAGCGTTGGAGAAGGCACGAATATCACACTGTACTTACCATATATTAAAGATCAAAATCGTGATATTTCTCAACATATTCCTATTAATTCAGTCCTCTACGGATCCGAAACGATTTTAATTATTGAGGAGAATGACAATTTCGCATCGTCGATCGGAAAAACTGTTAACGAGTATGGTTATTTTGCATTTATCACAAAGAATGACATTGAGGCAATAGAGTGGCTCAAGTCGGGTAAACAGGCCGATTTAGTGCTTATTGGTTTATCTCTTCCTGACGGAAAATCTGATTTTGTCGCCACCGATATTCTCGTAGCAGATGACGCGGATTATGAAATAATTGTTATGGCGACTTTCTCCGATGCCAAACATTTTGGTAATTATTCTAACAATCACAAATTCAGCGTTTTAGAGAAGCCTTTTTCTGATCACGATCTTCTTGCGCTAATCCGCAGCAAGCTGAACATCAACAATTATAAGCTAACGGAGTATCATCATGTCTGAAGTATATGACAGCAACGCTAGTTATAATTTGTCCGCGTTGCAGAAGTTTTTGATATCCGCTATCGCTATTATTCTGATTGGTATGGTTTTCTATCTAATAATTATTCCCTATTTTCTGAATGGGGATAGTGCGGACGTTTCAAATGACTTCGCTAAGACATTAGCGCTAGGATCGTTACTTTTATCTATGTTATTTGGCAGCCTCAGTGCGTTACTTGCCTTCACCTACGTAAGGTCGAAAACGAACGAAATTTCTTCCTACAACTCTGACCTCAAAAATAAACTCGATCACCTGTCAAAGCTTGAAGACGCAATGAATGCTCACGCGATAGTCAGCATTACGGACGTTAAGGGAAATATCTCTTATGTGAACGATAAGTTTTGTAAAATTAGCAAGTATAGTGAAGCGGAACTTATAGGACAAAATCATAAAATATTGAGATCAGGGGAACACGACGAAGCTTTTTTTAATGATTTATGGAATACCATTTCCAGTGGACGCATTTGGAATGGTGAGGTCAAAAATCGCGCCAAAGGCGGTGGGTATTATTGGGTATCTACGACAATTTTACCCTCCTTGGACAAACAAGGAAACCTCTATCAATACGTTAGTATCAGAACAGAAATCACAAAGACTAAGGATCTGGCATCGAAGTTATCAGTCGAGCAAAAGCTTTTGATGGCAACAAAAGAAAATATTAACGAGGCTGTGAGCGTATATAACAAACAACATCAACTGATTGTGTACAATCAAAACCTGGATAAATATTTTAGGTTGTCCCCAAAATCTACCAGCGACAAAAGCCACTACAGGCTCTTACTCGAGGATCTGTACGATCAGGGAAAAATACACTCTTCCATTGGCGAACTAACGATCGACGAACAGCTCGACGCTGTCAGTAAGGGGGTGCCAATGACCCAAATATACGAAACTAAGGACAACGAGGTTTTTCAAGTTCATACCAACCCTATGCCTGGTGGGGGGTTCGTTTCAACATATACAGATGTCACAGAGCAGAAGTTGTTAGAAAAGATAACTCGAAGATCTCAAAAGATGGAGGCTGTGGGTCAACTTTCAGGAGGGATAGCTCACGATTTCAATAATATTTTGGGAATTATTTTAGGCAATCTTGAGTTACTTGAAGAAAATTTTGTCGGGAAATCCCAAGAGCATGATTGGATACAAAATGCGCTCAAGGGTACTCGAAGAGGCGCTGATATTACGAGGAAACTATTAGGTTTTTCTGGAAAAAAAGCTTCAGAAATAAACACCCTGGCGATTAGAAATCTAGTCCTTGATTTAGAAATGTTGTTAAGTAGGACGCTAACGCCAATGATCAAACTAGAAACCCATTTAAATGATGATATTTGGGAGGTGAGCGTTGATGCGAGTGATTTTGAAGATGCAATACTTAATCTTTCACTCAATGCCAGAGACGCAATGCCTAAAGGCGGCAAGCTGATGATAAAAGCAAACAACATAATAATTGATAGTGACTATCTGCTCAGGAAGCCCGACGCCAAAACCGGCGAATATGTAGTGATAACAGTATCAGATACAGGTGAAGGGATGAGCGAGCAGATATTGGATCACGTGTTTGAACCATTCTTCACAACCAAAGGGATAGGGAAAGGAACCGGACTGGGTTTAAGTATGGTCTACGGGTTTGTAGAAAGATCTGGGGGGCATCTTGATATTAACTCATTGGAAGGAAAAGGAACATCAATAATGATGTTTTTGCCACGCCACGTTGGCAAGAGCGACCACAGCACGCAATTAGAGGATAACTTTAAATTTTTGCCTGACGGCAACGAAACCATTCTAGTTGTTGATGATGAGCCACGCTTACTGGATACGACCTCTTACAATTTAAACCAACTCGGTTACAATGTGTTAACTGCGAGCGAGGGCGTAGAAGCTTTAAACATTATAAACGATAATGATGAGATAGATTTAATTTTTTGTGACGTAATAATGCCAAATGGAGTTGATGGTTTCCAATTAGCGAAAAAAGTGATTGAGAAAAACTCCTACCAAAAGGTGTTGTTGACAAGTGGCTTTCATAGCCAGCTTGTGGATTATAGTTTAGAGCATGAAAGTTTGGACATTATGCTCGATAAAGAGCTTCTTAAAAAACCATATAATCTATCGGAATTAGCCGTCGCAGTTAGAAGAACTCTGGATAGATAGTAACGCCTTTACATTTGGATCTAAGGAAATATGGATCTGCCTCTGGCTGCCATAGCAGACATGAGAGTGCCGGTTGAGGTCATCTTTGGTCGGTCTATGTTACACAACATAAAACTTATATCTTTAGGGAGTGCAGATTGTATGGTTCTCTTTAAGATGCCTTTTTATTGGCTTATTAAAGAAAATCAGGAAATTATTGGCAAATCTGTCAAATAATGGTTGTTGTATTTATTATAGGCACTTTGAAACAACGATGGCTGGATACAATATATTTTGGGAAGAGCCGTATATTATATACGCTCCTTTTTCTAGTTGTCCTGTTTAGTTTTTTCCTCATTGATAACAATTAGTTGGAGTGCCAAATATTTCGATAATTGCCTATATTGCCCTGTATCGACAGTCTGTTTTGTCTAATTTTGATACCACCTGAATATTCCTATTATTCCGATCTTCTTATGGAAGCTACTCTCTATAGTTATATTTATCGAAGATAGCTTGTATTTGGCCGCTTTTTTTTAGTTTTTTAAGGGCTATATCATACTCTCTGATGAGTTCTTCCTTGTTGGGATATGTCGATGCTTTTGTGAATATATTATAAAGCTTCGTATAGACCAAGACTTTGGGAAGATAAGCGATTTTATCTATTTGTCCATTATTCTTGGCCTTGTGGAGGGTGCTTAAAGTAGTCATAGGTACAATATCAAACCGATTATTAATCAGTTTCTTGAGCTGTTTGTCGTTGCTCGGTATTACATCAAGATCTAAATCAGCCGCCCAAAACTCTTCCGTATAGGCAAAGCTTTTAGTCGCACCGACCCTTAAACCCTTTAAGTCATCAAGAGAGTCATATTTAATTTTTCCTTCGTCTTCTTTACGAATAAAAAAATTCCAAGCGATATTCCTGTAATTTTCTTGTGGGTAGGTTAAATATAATTTGCGATCTTCTTTCATGATTTTACTCATCAGCATATCGGCTTTACCGCTTTTGGCTTCGGCAACGCCCCTAGCGGTAGACTTTATTAGATTGAATTTATACGGAATCTTCAGCTCTTTCATGATCAGGTCAATAATTTCAATATCGATTCCTGTCGTCTGACCGGTATCATCTGTATATCTAAATATTGGCTCTTGATCACCAATTACGATGAATATCTGCTGTTGGGCTGCTAAGGGGCTAGATAGGAAAATGGTGAAAAGTAAGAAGTAAAATATCGCTTTTTTTCCTGCATTCATAACGTGATCCTTGACCATCTTTTCGTCATGCATTGTTTGGCTTGTTATCGTCGGCTCATATTCGCAAAACTGCATTTCAAAAATCTCCCCTTTTGGCATTTTCTATTGCGGATGTAGAAAAAACTTCAAATGAAACAAACAATATTCTTCTCACTGAGTTGATCCCACATAATTTGACAGTCTGGCCACGAATTTAAGATATTGCCTAGTTCGAGTTCCCAAGCCAAACCCGCTGAGCCTCTTTTCTCATCGTTTGCCAGCTACACGGTTGTTACCGAAATCATCTCTGGTGAATAATCAGATACTTCGTGAATATTCCTGTGGCAAAAAAAATACTGACACGCGATGGTGGACAACTTTTATTCGGCTAACCAACACATTAAACGAGTTTGCCTTGGCATTGTTCCGCTATTTGACAGCTGGAATTACGCTATGTATTCCAATATGTGATAATGCTGCCTGAAATCTGTTTATCACATCTTGTTGGGGTTGTAGAGTCTGTTGCGATGTGCGTATAGGCAATGACAGCGGATTTTCCACAACAATCGGATCCCATATGAGCACCGAACATCCTCAAAATCTTAACATTAATGGTCAAAATTCAAATAATTAGTTTTTATTAATGTAGAAAACAATACTTCATGGGCGAAGCGTAAAAAAGGCACGTTGAGTCATTCGACTCTTTTCCTAACATGCGCTTTTAATTCCCACTAATAGTTGATGAGATTTCGATAACTAAAAGATTCATTCGCTTAGTTTGTGTGGAGTTATTTGCGTATGCAATCCATGTCAACGGGGAAACCTTCAAATTAAAGACCTTTGAAACCGCTCCTTATGATTTTGTAGAAAATGGCGAAGTGAAAAACCTCAATGTTGACATAACAGAAGAAACTTTCAAACGGGAGCAACAACCGATGTTTGTTGATGCCGTTTCGGTTCTTCGCAGGCTTGAAATGATGAAAAAATGGAGGGACTGTTGGCATGATAGGAGTATTCAAGGGTCCTGAACGCAGAATATTCTACGACACTAATCCTTTGCGGGATTGTGTCACGGATTGTCCTTGAAAGGTCTTAAACACCCTTCGATGGTGGCTTCAGTAAAATAGACCTACATTCGATCGGAGTTGTTTGAAAATCCAGTAATAGCAACCGTTCTGACAAAGTTGTCAGGTATGATTTGATAGCAAAAATTGACTTTGCTTATGATCAGGATATCAATGTTAAAAAACTGCTTGGGGGACGCTTTGAAATTCTTGTTACGGGTAGTGATACTGCGTTATTTAGGATAAAGAAGTGATCGAAACTGGACGTGGTCAGGGTTGTTTTGCCACTGGTCCAGAGGCCATCCATCAACGTCATACTTTCCAGAAAACGACATTTTGGTTCTATTATTTCCAAATTCAACATAGAATTGGCCAAATTCAAAAACGATGCTGCCTATAGATAGAATTATCGGGAAATACAGTCCATGGCCAAATTTTATTTGCTTCGTTCATCTTCCAACATTACGTGCAAAGTTAATTCCCATATCTGCAATTCATATGATTTCGATTGTGTGTCCAGATCAAAAAACTTAGGTGAGTTGTGAATTCAAATTTATTAAAGAATTTTAGTGGAAAACTTGCGCAGCGTTTCGTTATCTATGTGATCGTCGCGAGTACAATGTTTACTTTACTGACCTCCGCTATTCAACTTTACGATGGTTATTTACGAGACATTAACAATGTCGACTCTCGGCTTGATGAATTGGAACATACTCAATTGTCTGCCTTATCACTGAGTCTCTGGGACTTTGATGATGAAGGATTGAGTGTTGCCGCGGAATCGGTTCTTGCTATCGGCCTGATTCAGTATGTTGAAATCAGGGACAACGACAAAATCGTGATTACGCTAGGAGACAAAAATCAGGAGGGTGTCAAACGCAAAGAGTTTCCGTTGTTTCATGAAGCCCAGGATATGCAGCAGCGGATAGGTACTTTAATTATTCACGCTTCCCTTGAACAAGTCTACCAACATATCCTTGAACAGGCACTGATCATAATTGTCGGTAACGGTATTAAGACATTTATTGTCTCAGGAATAATATTGCTCGTCTTCTATCAAACTATTGGGAAACACTTGACCAATATGGGGAATTTCGCTGCGAACGTCTACCCCGAAGAGCCTGTTCAAAAGCTTAAACTGGACCGAAAACCTTCAACAGCGAAAACCCACGATGAATTGGATTTTGTTGTAGATGCCATCAATAGCATGCAAGAAAAGTTGGTAAAATCAGTTTTTACTCTGCAAGCAAGTGAGCTGCGTTTCAGGCGATTGTTTGAAAATAGTGATATATCCATTTGGAATGAAGACCTGACAGAGGTTTATCAGGAATTATCAAATCTCCGGCAAAAAAATGTAACTGATCTACGTCGTTATTTGGAAGAAAATGAACATGTCGCTGTAGAACTGGCATCGAAAGTTAAAGTATTACAGGTAAACGAAGCGACGCTAAAATTGTTCGAAACAAAAGATGAGCATGAATTTTTGACGAGGATTGACACAACATTCGGGCCTGACGCAATTGACATATTTAAGGAAGAGCTTTGTGCCATATGGGACGGGCAATCGAAATTCAGTGCAGAAGCAACATTTCGAACATTCTCTGGCAAAGAGTTGACAGCCATCATCTCGTTTCAAATTCCGCAAACAGAGGATGGGTTCAGAGATATGCCCATAAACCTCACAGATATAACTGAGCGCAAATTTTTGGAAGAACAGGTACGCCGATCTCAAAAAATGGAAGCCGTTGGCCAACTGACTGGTGGCATTGCTCATGATTTCAACAATATCCTCGGAATTATTTTGGGTAATCTAGAGATCATCACAAAATTGCCCCCAAGCGACAGCCGAATTTACGACCGTGCACAACAGGCGAAACAAAGTGTGGAGCGCGGCGCTGACATTACCCGCAAACTCCTTAGCTTCTCTCGTAAAGAACTCCATCACGTCCAAGCTACAGCAGTAAATGTGTTGATTGAGACGTTACTCAGTTTGATCGCTAAATCCCTGACCGTGTCGATTGAGATTAAGACACACCTTGCTGACACCTTGTGGACCGTCGACATGGATCCTGGGGATTTTGAAGATGCCATTCTCAATCTTGCGCTAAATGCGCGTGATGCAATGCCAGACGGCGGCACGCTATCGATTGCAACAGAGAACAAAGTGCTTAACGAAGAATTTGTAAAGCAAAACTCGAATGCAACTAACACCGACTATGTCAGAGTTTCAATCGAAGATACCGGGGCTGGAATGACGGATGAAACCAAGGATAGGATATTTGAGCCATTCTTTACGACCAAGGATAAAGGTAAGGGTACAGGGCTTGGCCTCAGTATGGTCTATGGCTTTGTTGAACGGTCCGGTGGGTTCCTGAAAATTGAGTCCAAAGTTGGTGCCGGAACCACCTTTAACCTCTATTTTCCGCGATCAGCCAATCAGGAAACCAATCTAATTGAAACCACGAATGCACAAGATGAATTACCACAAGGCACCGAAAAAATCTTGATCGTCGATGACGAAAAAGGACTACGCGATGTTGCAGCTTTTGTTCTTGAGGAACTAGGTTACAAAACGCTGGTGGCTGGAGATGGGACAGCTGCCTTAAAGATACTCGAACAGGAACGCGATATTGACTTGCTGTTTACTGATGTCGTCATGCCCAACTTGATCGACGGATATGAACTGGCTCAAAGAGCGCACAAATTAGTCCCAGATCTCAATATCCTGTTGACCAGTGGGTATACCAGCAAGCGACCAACAATTGAGAATAGTGCCGACGAATTCCTTATTGGGCTAACCAAGCGTCTGTTGAATAAGCCTTATTCCACATCTGAAATGGCGATCGCTATTCGCAAAGGACTAGATGAGAAACCTTAAGGTCTTTGCAGGAGCAATATCGCCCGTATAGTCCGCGAGAGTGTGCCCTTTGCACAGCATAACCGTTATGTCTGCTTTTGGCACCTGCATGTTGATTGCGATTGGTAGGAGGAGGCCGGCAGTGTCAGTACGCAAAACTATGTCGTAGGTCTTAAAAGAGCTCGGAGCTGACATTAGACATGTCTCCTTCTAGCACGGAACAGAACAAAAAACCGCCTCCATTCAGGACGTATAAATGTCCATTGTTGCTGGGAGTGCTGACAGTAGTATTTAGTCATACCTCTTCGGGCAATCCTGTCAGCTCAAGTTTAGCTATTACACTCTAGTGTATAATATAGGTTCTTGAATAACTCCTGCCCCCGCAACCAAGTCTATAAACGCCTTAGTAAGTAATTGCTGAGGCGTATTTACGTCGCTTAAATATCGGGTAAATGAGTCTGAGGATTTTTCACGCATATATAGTCCGCTAGTGGATTGTCACTGGGGTCGGCGCTCTATTATCAAAAACCTTCAGTTTCTGTTGCTCAGAGAGTTTTGCGATAACCAATCTCCCAGATCACGAATAATTGGGAATAGGTTCTCGTCAATTTTGTGTCCCGTACTGAAACGGTACTCTCTCGAGTTGCTTCAAATTGAAGTGGTTTTCAGAAGGCCTCGCCTTCCTTTCTTTGAGTGCATAAATAAATATCAATGAAAACAACGCTTTGAAAGATTTGAATTTTTGGCCCGATGTTTGCGACGCTTTTAATACATTAATTATTTGAGTTGAATTTCATAGGAGAAAAAAAATGCGTACATTTTCCCATCATGAAGACCGTAGTTATGCTGATTTTATGAGAATACAGGAAGAAGTTCGCATGTCTATCTGCGAACTGTGCAGCAGTGGTTCAATTATTGAATTCGAAAGGGAAATAGGCGGTAAAACTGGCGATATCCCACTCCAACTAATTCGGTCTGATTAACGCTATGCAGAGCATCGCAATGTACTGAAGCAAGAACTGATGGATAAAATGAAAAAAATTCTCTGCGGACTAAAGATAACTTGCGTTTTGATCTTGTGCGGCCTTCCATATGTTGTGCACGCTGATATTTCTGATCAGGTAAGAGCTGATCTGCAAATGACCCTTTTAAAGCATATTAAAGGCGCATCTTCAAATCCAGACAGATTGTTCAGGGTTTATTCGTCGCAGATAAATGACGTTGTGGGATACCGTTTTAATAACTTACATCCAGTAATCATTGAGCGGGATGAGGCTTTTGTTCTGTGTGTCGACTTTAAGGACAAAAACGGTGATAAAGTCGAAATTGACTTTGTGCTGATAAGCTCAGGCGCTCAATTTCAGGTTACGCAGACCATTCTAAATAATAGAAAAAACGTAATGTCTTATTTCAGATATGGAAAGAAATAGAGCATGCTTAGGTCTTATATCAAGTTTGTTGCTAGACTCAGTATTTTTAAAAAATTCATTCTCATGACAGCATGCCTATATTCAATCGTCATGATTTTGTGTTTTCTAGTGGTCGAGACGGTTATAAGGGAGCGGCGAGAGGCTCAGGAAATTACGGTTCTTACGAGTTATGCCTACTCAGTATTGATACCATTTCAGAACGATAAACAGATTTTATCTCCGCAGGTTATTCAAGATCGACTTATCGCGGCCAGCGGTCACAGAAGTATCGAATGTCTGGTTCTGTCTTTGGAACGTAGCTCGAGTGTTATTGCATGGCCTGGCACAGAATGTCAGGGACAGTTGAAGTCTTCAAAATCAATTCTTTCCTTCCTGTTACCCGAGGGGCAAGGAACACTCTCACTCTTCTATTCATTCGACTGGCTTGAAGACGAACTTCGTAAGGAGTTTTTTGTCATAGGATTTCTGTGTCTTGCGTCGGGCCTCATTCTTTTTATGTTCACAGCATTTATCTTTCATCATTTCGTTGGCCGGCGTGTCGACACAATCATTACCGCAATGAGCAAACGAAGAGATTTTGGGGAACTTAAACTTGTTCGTTTAGAACCAGAAGACGAGTTTGGGCAGATAGCTCAGGTCTACAACGAAATGCTGCGAGAAGAAATCCGGCGCAAAAATCATGCAAACAAACTTAAAAACGAGAAAAAATTCTTTGAACTACGTGAAAAAGCCTTACTGGAGATTCTGTCTAATGTTGGGCATGAGATTAGAACACCTCTAAATACAATAGTGAGTATTTATGAATTGTTAAAAAGGCAGCCGCATTCCCTCCTACAAGCCGATTATATTGGGGACGGTTTAAGGGAAACTAAGAATTTAAGTGTCTTAATGGATGATTTGGTAACCTTCACTGAATTAGATTTTGATCGTCGGCCTGTGGATATAGAGAAAATCAAACTCTTTGATTTGATCCAAGAAATTGAGGTTCTTTTTGTTGGTCAAAGAAGTAGTAAGACTCATGTTTTTTGTAACTTTCCTTCCTCCTCTCATATCCGTTGTGACCGGGCAATGTTGCGTTTACTAATTAGGAAATGTCTCGATGTTTGCTATGAAAAGCCGTGTACTGAACACGATTTAGCACTGGAAATTACTTTGGACGGCAGTGACATCGTGTTGAAGGGTGTTAAGCTTTCTAAGAGCGAGGATCGTTTTTCTGAAGGAGCGCCGATGGCTTTTCAAGAAGAATTCAGGAAGCAAACTTATAACGGTTTGATTGTCAATAAACTGATTGTGAAGTTGAAGGGGCAGTTTGAACACCCCGATCAGTGCTGCGGTGACGTGCGTATCCCTGTAGAAATTTGCGGCCAGAAAACACCCTTAAAACACGGGGAAAAATTTGAGAAGAAATCCATCCTACTTGTTGACGATAGCCCGACTAATCTAATTATCCTTCAGTCCATTCTTGATAATTGTGATTACACTCTTCTAACGGCATCCAGCGGAGAGAGTGCGATTGAAGTTTATTGCAGAGAGAAACCAGACTTAATTTTGATGGATCTGAATATGCCAAAGATTGATGGTTTTGAAGCTACTGATCGGATTTTCAACTTTGCTGATCAAAAGTCTTTAAACAGGCCTATTATTATACCTGTGACAGGTAATGTTAGTAAGCCGCTAAGGCAGAAATGTTTCGACCTTAAAATGGCGGGGTTTGTCTCAAAACCTCTGTTCAGAGAAACACTGTTGGAGCAGATACTTCTAGCTTTTAATGAAGAGAGAATAGGGGCTACTTGCGCGCCTTCAGCATTGAAAGCTCATCTATAGTGCGAGATGATAAAGATTGAATGGATGTAATCATATTAGGTAAATCCAAGTTTGAACCCTCCAACGCAGCTTTTTCAATTCTCTCAGCTTCTCGAGCAACAGCAGTTGCACCAAAATTGCCCGCAGCACCTTTTAACTGGTGAGCTAAGGCTTCTAACTGAGTGTCGTCGTCTCTCATATAGTCAAGCCGGGCGACAAGGATGACAAGTTCATTTTTAAATATTTCTAGGATTTTTTCGAATTTATCTCCTTTCAGACCTTCTCTCAATACGTCAATTTTTTGGTAATCAAGTGTTGAGTCTGACTCCACAATTGAGGTGAGATCGGCGCGGGGTAAAACAGTGAGTGAGGGGGACGGTTTGTCTCCCATAACAGCCTTAATGTTGCTGGCGAGACTCTGGCGAGAGACTGGTTTTGACATGAAGCCGTTCATTCCGGCTTCAAGGCATTTTTCCTGATGCTCTTTAAGGACATTTGCGGTTAAAGCAATAATCGGAATATCGCGAACAGGGAATTCTTGTGCACGGATCTGGCGGGTCGCTTCAAAGCCGTCCATCAAAGGCATTTGGATATCCATCAAGATGAGATCGTACTTAAAAGATATTGCAAGAGTAACCCCTTCCACACCATCAGAGCAGACGTCAACAAAATGTCCCATATACTCTAAATTGAGTTTGGTTACTTCTTGATTGGTTTGGTTATCTTCAACCAGCAAAATTCGATAATGATTTTCGAAATCGAGAATATCTGACTGATTGGATTTATCCTCAAGCTGAAGGATGTTGTCGTTATCAATACCGAAAGATTGTAGGAGTGCAGCTACAAGTTTTGTAAAGCGAATAGGGCGTTGTATCGTTTGTGTAAACTGGTGCACGGGGATTTTTTTTGAGACAATTAAACCAGTAATCAGAATGGACCTGAACACTTTAGAATAAGTTTGGAAAAGGGGTCCAAGTGAGGTTGTTTGGATGCTTCCATTCTCGAATACGCCGTCGTCAATCATCACGAGGGCTACTCTATCCGGCAGCATGTTTGATAATGCCTTTTCCAGCTCCTCAATCGAATGTATTCTTGAAATTTGGCCAGCAAAAGGGCGGAGCTGGTAACGCAAAGAATCCGCATATAACGTTTCTGGTATTAATATAAAAGCCGGCATTCCAACAAAGTCATCGGGGAGGGTTCCAATTAGGGAATGCTCATCAGAAATCTTGAGGTTCATGCTGGCTGTGAACGTTGAACCTATTCCCAGCTCACTCTCAACCTTCAGGTCTCCTCCCATTAATTGGCAGAGTTCCCGACTAATGGCGAGCCCCAGACC
>JBALXM010000027.1:18973-27662 GCA_036960695.1 Sneathiella sp. | reverse complement strand
TCAGGTCTCCTCCCATTAATTGGCAGAGTTCCCGACTAATGGCGAGCCCCAGACCAACGCCTTGCTTCTCTCTGTTGGAGCCGCCTTCCACTTGGGTGAACCTGTCGAATAACGTTTGTTGATCCGGCAGGGAGATACCAACACCTGTATCTGTTACACTAAACACAATTTGCGTTCGATTTTTGTCGAGCTTGGTGAAGCTGACGGAAACTTGAATACCGCCCTGATGGACAAACTTTATTGCGTTGCTGACAAGGTTGTTAAGCACCTGCCTGACTCTCCCAGAATCTCCCACAAGGCTATTGGGCATATTGTGGTCTACGAATTGTGAGAGATATAGGTTTTTCTGTCGGGCATTCGCCCAATATAATTCAACTACGTTTTCCAAAAGCTCCCTTGGGCTAAACTCATTTTCCTCTAGAGAAAGTAGGTTTGCTTCGAGCTTTGAAAAATCTAAGATGTCGTTAATGATTGCAAGGAGATCGTCACCGGATTTTCGAACAGTCTCGATTAGGTGTAATTGTTTACTATCGAGTTGAGTATCCAAGAGAAGACCAGCCATCCCAAGCATTCCATTCAACGGCGTTCGGATCTCATGGCTCATGTTGGCAAGAAATTCAGACTTGGCTTCATTGGCAAATCTTGCAGCCTCCAGTGCTGTTTCAATCTTTTGACTATATTCTTTTCGGTCCGTAATATCTCGGATATATCCAACGAAAATATATTTTCCTTGCTGCAATGCAGAAGCAATGACGAGTTCGACAGGAAAGAGGGTTGCATTCGATTTTTTGGCTGTAAGCTCTAGCCGGCGACCAATTATACTTCCGTCTTTTAGATTTAGGAAATTCTTTATACTGTGAGCATGTGCCTGCCTGAACTCCTCGGGAACAATCAGTTCGCCCATATTGGCACCAATGACTTGGTTGCGTTGATAGCCAAAAAGCTCTTCAGCTGCCGGATTGAACTCTAAAATCAGACCCGCGTCATCAATCATAACGATGGCATCCATCGATGCTTCAACGGTCACTTTGAAACGAGCCTGATTGGCCTCAAGTGCGGCTTCTCTTTTTTTCAGTTCAGTAATATCTACTCGAAAACCAACGATCCCTCCGTCCGGCGTCTGGCTTTCCTGTATTTGTAACCATCGGCCATCTGGGAGTTGTTGTTCAATTGCGTCTTTGGGATTTCTATGACGTATTAAACGGTCGGCAACCCAGCCTTCTTCCCAACCGCGGGCTTCTGGATATTGACCATTTTCCTGGCCATATCGGATGATTGACTCAAATGTTGCCCCGTCCTTTATGGCTGGTGCTGATTTTGAATAAAACTCAAGATATTTGGTATTTGAGAAGACAAGCGTATCTTCTTTATCGTAATACACGAAAGCATCAGGAGCGGCCTCAATGGCATTTTTTAGCTGAGAGATATTCAGAGAGAGAGTGTGTGTCTTGTATTTTGCCTTGGCGAGTTCGCGGGCTTGTCGCTTGAAATAGACTATTCCTACAGTACAAATTATAAGTGAGACTGCAGTCAGAATGACGGCATACAGTGAAATTAGCGTTATGATATTTCTCCTTGCAAAAGGATTGTACTTTATTGATCATCTGACAAAGGCAACTTTAACACGGTAATTTTATTTAAGTGAGTTTCAATTAGAAACAGTTAATTTTAATAAGGTGCCATGGGTTTATTGGGATTGAACTTCTAATTTTGATTTGTAAAAATGCTTGTCAATTTGTTTGTACAGAACTGTTCTCAATCTCGACCATCCGTGAATGTTCGACGAGTCCATATTTCTAGCCCTTAGTGCTAGTTTCTTAAACGTTTCAAGATTTGTAACTTTAAGCCATTGAAGCCACTTAGCATCCTCTGCCGCCATAGATAGTTCAATAAGTGTTCGATCTATATTCGCATATGGACTGCACGGCGATGGAGAGGGGTAGACAAGAAATACATCTCCTTCTCTGCCATCCGTGGGGTCAAACGGATTTGCGGTTGGCATATAACCATGCCATTGCATATATCCTTGGGCCTCGAGTAAAGACGCCATTAATCCGGCGCCGTTATAGGGTGACTTTATGTTGTAGAGCCAGGGTTTAGCGCCGAAGGTTCGAACCTTGTCCAGGGAAGCTCCTGTTATCCCGAAGCCTTCATTTAATAAAACAATATCGAGATGATTAGCGAGGTCAATCAACTCAGGTTTATTGAGATGGCCGGCAAGAATGGATTTTGGATCGACTGCTCGGATATGGTGTATTTTTTTGATTAAACGGGGAATAAAACCCTTTGCTGGCTCATCCGCTATGGACCAGATAATCTGCTTATCCAGGGCTTGAGCTTTAAGGTTTCCTGCGGCCATTAATCGGTTGCTTTCAGCGCCTCCCAAATAGTATTCAAGGGTCTTGTGATGGGCATATGCGAAGACTGTTTTGAAACTTGCCTTCCAGCTGATCAAATCATCGATAAAACTTTGTGGATCCCTCATTTTTGCAAGCGGAACAGGCGCTGCAATCGTTGAAATTCCGAGCTCCGTCATAATGTTTGCGATACAGGAGGCGGTCTCCTCAACGTCTCCCCGAAACCAATTTTCAGCGGGGTTTCGTTCGAGATATACGCCAATTGGATACAGTAATGGTGGACGTTTTACATCTAACACCTTGACTGTGTAAGGGAGCGTTTTGGGGGCGCCGTTGAGCTCATAAATAATAAACCCTTTGTAGTCGCCAGCAATAGTCTCAGGCTGGGTGCTGATCTGCAAGATGATTTGATCTGTGGTCATTACACGTCCAGGGAGTATGGGATGCAGTTTTCTATTGTCTCGTGTTAGATGCTCGAAATTAGGATAGGGGCGGTCAAGAGTTTCTATTGGCATCCATGCCTTAGTTTTAAGGACAGCGGCTTCCAAGCGGGCCGGTTCTATGTGAAGTATATTCACATTTTGCCCGGTGCTTTCGAGAACATATCCTCGAAAGTGTATAGCGTCCTTTGGCATTGTCAGAGGTGCCTGACTTGGTAATGATAATGTGTGCCAGCTGTCTCTTCTACCAATTATGGGCCAACGGCTGTTCGCGCGCGCTGAACGTTCTTTTTCCAATAGCTTCATAGCCGATTTATTGTCGGCGGGTTCAAGCAATAGGGCCGCGACGTGAGTAGCCGAAGAACGATCGCCAGCCAATTCAATTGTTATTTTCCCATTTTTTGGGGTGACCGTCGTTGTGAACGGGGCGCCTCGGTGTTGAGCAAATGTGAGCCAGTTGGTCTGAGCAGGGGGAGCCTTCACAAATTTTGGGCTTGTGTATGTACGGTTATACCATTGAACAGGCGTTTCACGCCTATAGGAGACAATCGAGCCGTTAATAATTATCCTTTGTTCCAAATGGTAGGGGATATATTCCCAATCGCCCGTGTCTTCCAGCCATAGCGTTAATTGATAGATGCCCTCTTCAGCGTTCAGAGACACGCGAGTGACACCGGAAATACCGTCCCTTATAAGGCTGTCGTGATAGGGGCGTCTGATTTCAATGCATTTTCTAGCGCAGGTTATTTTACTGTCTGTTGACAGGGTCTGCATAAATCCCGGAAATACTGGTGATTGCGCTGGCCCAAAATCAAGTGCGATTGTGTTGGGCGGAAAATTTAAAGTAGTCCCTATTTCAAAGTGGGTTGAAATGTTTTTAGCGTCTGACTTCTTTGCGAATGCCGTCACCGTCACATCCACATTTTCTGGGAAAAAAGCGTTGTTTTTCTGATTTAGTGCATGGAGAGGGAAATAGAGTTTGAAGGGCCCCGTTCCAATCCACCGTTCTGCATTGAAACGGGTTCCAAAGGATTTAGATTCTTTATGTTCGATCTTAAAAAAAACCGGTCGTGCTTCTCCAATATTAGAGCCACTGATGATGAGTTCAGTAGTCGGCCGAATTTCGCGAGCAGGAATACTTAACTGTTGAAGGGTGGTGTATTGGGCGTCGTTTCCAGTGGTAGTAAGAGCGAAAGCAGATGCGATTGCCGTTGACACTATTCCTCCGACGGCGATTAATCTTACGACGATATGCATCTAGAAATTTTCCGTCATGAATGGCGCTTGTCTAATAGTGGGTTGAACCCGCTTCCAAATCCAATTTCCAAGCTTGCCTGCTTTTAAAAATTGACGCTCCATCTCCTTGTACAATGAGGGATAGTTCTGATCGTTGAGTACTGTTCCAGCAATGCAAATTTCATCATTGGTCAATTGATCAACGGCTCGCTTCACCTGACCGGCAGAGGTTTTGTTCGTTGCAACAACAAGGATCGTTGCCGAGAAATGCCGTGCTAGCATTTTAGTCGGGATACCATTGAGGTTCGGGTGGCACAAACACGGAGCGTCCCCAATTACGAGATCGAACGCGCTGCTAAAATGCTCAAGGGCCGCACTAATAAATTCCGATTTTCTGGTGTTGACGGAAAAACTCCGCTGCGAGGGAGCGGCTAAAAACGTCAACCCTTTGGGAGAATAAGAGACCATAAAATTTGGATCGGGCAGATGATCAAGAGACCAGTTAAGAGAGGGAATTCCAAGGGTGTCGGCAAGGAAAGGTGTGTGCGTGTTAAACTCTAATAATAGAGTTTTTAGCCCAGTCGCAGCCGCTTTTTGCGCCAAAGCATAAGCGACAGTTGAAACGCCCTCGCCTTGTACTGCTGAGGTGATCAGCACACTTCTATGGTTTTTCTCCGTAATTTCAGAGAATATAGATTGGGTTTCAGCATACTCAATGGGCAGTGAAACCAATTGCTTGCCTCCTAAGGTCATTATAATGCTCCCAATAAAGCAAAGACGGAGATAATTGACACAACGTCACGAATACCGTTCATTGCAACTTTCCAGTCGCTCTGCTCGATATTGGGCACGTAGACAGTGTCGCCAGCTCTGAGCACAGGAAGTTTCGAATAATCGCCACTTTTTGCGAAATCAATGAGATTGAATGCCTGTGCTTTTGGTTCCCCTTCTACCATATTGACCACGACGATTTTCTCCGGCCAAGAGTTTGGCGAGGGTCCGCCCGCTTCTGCTAACAGGTCCAAAATTGTCATTTGGTCATCAAATCGATATCTTCCAGGTTTCCCTACAGAACCGAGAACACGGACCATTTGAGCGCCGGGGACTTCAGTCCATTCTCTGTTTCTGGATGGGACATAGATAACATCTTCAGGTTTAACTTCTGGGAGAAGCTTTTCATCGCCCGTCTCGAAATATAACGACAAGTTTAGACGGGTCACTTTGCTTTCCCGCTGTCCGCGATGGGTAATTCTAATATTCTGAAGATCCGCATCTGTTTGAGGACCGTCGGCCGCAGAAATTATATCGAGAAAATGCAAGTTATCGTTAAACGCATATCTTCCTGGTGAGCCAACGGCTCCCATGACATAAATGGATCGGTCTGACCCTTGGCGTACCCATTGTGCTTTGTTGTCTGACGGATCTCTGGGAAGTTCAGATACCATAATTGTGTAACCGGCTTTGAGTGTCGGTAGGTCCGATAAGGAACCGCCATTTTCCATGAAGTTTTCAAGGTCGAAAAAAATCGGCGAAGCTGTACCATTTTTGGTTTGAATAATTTGTACTTTTGTTATGTCAGCCTGCCTACCTGGACCGCCAGCGTGAGCAAGCAAATCGAGCAACGACATTTCGTCGGACCATTCGTATCTGCCGGGTTTCATGACTTGTCCGATAATTTTTATTGCGCGGTCTGGGGCGATTTTAAGCCATGATTTTTCAAGTTGATCTGCTTTTTCTGGTACAAAAATGGCGTCTCCTGGTTTAATGACAGGAACTCCTCCTACATCGCGCCCCTCAGTGTACCCGCCCAGATCAAAAGGCAGGATGGAGCCGTCATTACGAATGATCCGAAGTTGACGGGTTTCTGCATAACGGTTTGGTCCACCGGAATTTGCAAGGATGTCGAAGAATGATGCTCCGTCGGTCATTTCATAGGCTCCCGGTTTAGCGACTTCGCCCATGACATAAACCATTCGGCTTCCGGTTTTGACCTCTTCAACTTGAATTGGAACATAGAGGGTCGCCCCAGGGGAAATCTCGGGTAGAAGAGACGTATCTCCACTATCAAGGTAGTTTTTCAGATCAAAAGTCTTCGGAACCAAGCCATTGATGATGCGAATTTTCTCCACACCAGCATATCGAGTGACACCACCCGCGCGCATAATCATATCGACGACGCTCTGTCCGGGTTTATATCCGAACGAGCCAGGGTTGTTGACTTCGCCAAAGACTTTAATAGCGGAGCCATCCCCTCCAGCATCTCCGACTGCTGAGAGTGTTCTTGCGTCAAAGTCGACTTGGACATTTCCGATTAAAGGAGAGGCTGGAACAAATACAATATCCTTTGATTTTAGTGTCGGGAGGATACTGATGTCTCCGCTGTCCAAATATTCCTTAAAATTGAACGTAATCACTAATTCTTTACGGCGAAGTTGAATACGATCTAATTGAGCCCCTTGCTTTAATCCACCCGCCGCTTTTATCGCCGTTTGAATGTTTGCTTTGGCATCAAGATTGACTTCTCCAGGATTATGCACGAGACCAAGAACTTGTAGGAGGAGCCGTGGATCGGTTAATTCGATTTCAAGGCGAGATAAATCGCGGTAAAATTCTTTCAACTTTTCAGTAATAAGGATCCTTGCTTGAGGAAGGGTAAGCGACCCAATTGAGACGGTTCCAACTTCAGGCAAAGCAATCTGACCAGAAGAGTTTATTTGAAAATCTTTTTCAAAAGCGGCCTCTCCTGGAATAAATACCCTAATCATAAAGCCAGATTGTAATTGAATTTGATCATCAGTTTCAGCCATAACAACGGGCGAAAAAAGCTGCAGGGCTAACACTCCCAATAAAATAGAGAATACGAATTTTAGCGCTGATTTTCTTTCCATGACCATCTCCTTACTCAATTCAATGCTACAGTTTTGTCTGGCTCGTATAGTCAATGCGGGGATATAGTTGTACGTGAATTCTATGAAGCCGCGCCCTTAGGCTTGTTAAATCCTTCTCGGCGGCATATTGAAGGCTTCCCGCAATTTCTCGCCTGATCCTGATAATCAATTTTTGAGCAAGCGTTGTTTCGGCGCGGGCATAAGCGTGGGCACCATCTTCTATCAGAACGTCAAAAGTCCGTTCTAAAAGGAACAGATTGTCATACAGTGCTGCTTCTTGGTTCTGTTCCTGTTGTGATATGAAGTGAGTTGTTCGGCTCGGGACGAGTTCAGCCATCCCTCCACCGCGCTCATCCGGCCATTGGCCAGTCGAACACCCTGTCAATAGCGATAAGAGAACTCCTGATATGAGAGTGCTATATTTCATGTTTACGCTGCCGACTGTGTGAGAGTAAGAGCTTCTTGATGGGTTTCGCCAACCTGAATGCCAGGCGTATATCCGAAGACATGCAGCAGACCCAGTTGCTCTAGGAACTTTAATGGTTGGCCAATCAGATTGACAAATTGCAACTGGCGCCCTGTTGTCCTGAGATTTTTGAAAAGAAAACTTAACAAGCCAAGGCCTGATGAGTCCATGAAAGAGACTTTAGAGAAATCCAGAATGATAGTCTCGGCATTTCCCGCTAAAATTTCGGCAATTTTTGGTTTAACAGTGGCAGTAGTAATTGCATCTAATGGGCCTATGAAAGGCACAGTGTGCGTTGTATCTGTTTGATAATTGCTTTGAAACATATGATTACTCCTCAGTATCTAGTTATGTAAAAGCAAATTGGATGCCATTTTCTAAATCACTAATATTTGATATATTTCAATGAGTTAGGAAATTATTATTGTTGAGGGTATCGTGCAAAATGAGGAACCGTCTCATTTTGCAGCATCAAAAACAAATAAACCAAAATTGCTCGGCTTGGCTTCTTGTTGTCCTTACGCGACTATCGGCCCCGACCCAGCGCCATGACTAGAAAAGTGTCGAGGACAATTTTGCTGTCTGTTCTTAGCCAATCCCCGAGGTTATGGGTTTTAAGGGCGTAGGCGTGATCGAAAAGCGCTTTCGTTCGAGCTTGTTCCACGGTTTCGGTATAACCTTGCGTGACTTGCGCTAACCCTGTTATCCCGGGTCTGATCCAGAATGTTCGCTCTGCGAAGAAAGGAATGGCGTTCTCCAGATCTTGGTAAAATCCAGGACGTTCCGGCCTTGGCCCAATCAGCGACATATCGCCTCTTATAACGTTCAGCAATTGAGGCAACTCGTCTAACCGTGTTTTACGGAGAAACTTTCCGACGCGCGTTACCCGTGGATCCTGTTCTGTTGCCCAAACAGGTTTCCCGTCTTGCTCCGCATCTGTCCCCATCGAGCGGAATTTGAACATTTTGAAGATTTCGGTATGAGTGGGAAAAGCACAGCCTATCCTGAGTTGGCTGAATAGAATTGGCCCCGAGCTATCTATCTTTATGGCCAACGCGATAATGGGGAAGAGGGGAGATAGGCAAATCAGAGCTGTTGAGCAGACAATCAGGTCCACGGCACGTTTCAAGCGGTAGGTTAAGGGCTGTTTTGGTGTGACCAGTCTTGATTTATTCCAACCTTTATCTTGCCCAAACAAAAACTTTACTGCTCCAACCGTAGAGTGCCAATGTCCCCAGAGAAAAAATCCGAAGGTTTGAGTAAGGGCCGAGATAAGCCTATTTGATGATCGCACCGCTGTTA
>JBALXM010000027.1:14803-18873 GCA_036960695.1 Sneathiella sp. | reverse complement strand
CCGAAGGTTTGAGTAAGGGCCGAGATAAGCCTATTTGATGATCGCACCGCTGTTATGGTTAGGATAATAGCACCAACGAACAATCCGATGAAACCGGCTCTGAAATCGCTCATAAGAGTAACTATTGGCAAAATGACTGCCAAAGTAATCAGGCTCGGGCCTATAAGAAGTCTTAGAAATTTTCCGGCGATAAGGCACAGACTAGCACTGGAGAATATTCTCGACGCGACCAGGGGCCATAAGATCAGGACTTGTTGAATATTACCGGCGCCGATCCGATGACGCCGCGAGAAATCTTGTTGAAGGGTATCCACTTGAGCTTCAATGGTTTGCATGGAAGGGTCATAAATTACCCGCCACCCTTTAAGGGCGATTTGCATAGGAATAATAAAATCATCGTTGATTGTGTCTTCGGGCAGGGGGCGGTAAAGAGACGTCCTAATAGCATAGAAAGCGCCATGAGCTCCGATCAGGGTTCCCAGTCGGTTTTCGCCCAATTTAACCAATGCTTGTATTTTCCAATATAATCGTTGAGCAAAGGGGGCCGCTATGGAAAGCGTGTAACCTCCAGAGACAACTCCGATTTTTTTGTTCTTGAAGTGATCCACGGCTGTAATCAGTGCCTCTTTTTTAAGTATCGCAGAACTGTCAGTTAAGACTGTCACCGTTTCTGTGATCTTGGGAAGGAGCTGATTTATCCGCTTAACTTTTCCAAGATTACGAGTACCTTTAATAAGGTGAATATCGCAGTCCGCGAAATCCAGCTTCGCTCGCATGACTTCACTCGCAGTGTTGTCCTGGGATCCATCGTCGAGAACGGTGACAACGAGTTGTCCTTCTATGGGTAGGGCGACGGCGATGGATTTAAGTTTTTGATAAATGTGTTTCTCTTCATTACAGGCAGGGATCACAACATGTACCGATAAAAATCTTTCCTCAATAAGGGCTTCACTGTCTTTCTTACGATAGGGTAGGAATGAGAGGGCTGCCATAGCGCCGGGGTAAATTATGTGATGGAAAAGAATAAGGAAAATCAATCCAAGGCTGATGGTTTCCAGAAGTGTCATGGTTACACCTCCTCTTTTACGCGCTGAGAATGAGTGTATTCTTCTGCTGTTTTTGCAAGCCCTTGTTCAAAAGAAGTTTTCGCAAAAACATTGCAAAGGGATTTCAACAATATTGGAGATCCCAAGGAGTATTTGATATCGCCTTGTCGTGCAGGTTGATACTCAACCTTTGAGTTGCGTCCGCTAATTTTAAAGAGAAAAGCGATCAAATCCTTGAGTGACTTTGGCTGTCCGGTACAAGCATTTAAAACGGGTGCACTTGTATCCGCCTGCTGAAATGCCGCCAATAGCATTGATATAATATCACCGACATAAACAAAATCCCGTGTTTGCCTTCCATCCCCGAATATTGTCAATTTTTTACCCTTGAAGAGGTTCGACATAAAGATAGAGATCACGCCCGAATATGGAGAGGATGGATCTTGACGAGGACCAAAAACATTGAAAAATCGGAGCCCGCAAGATTTGAGGTTGTGAATGTTGCCAGCAACAGCGGCTTGCTTTTCGTTGCTCAATTTATCAAGTCCGTAAGCGGATATTGGGTTTGGCGAGCAGGCTTCTGTCAGCGGCAGGTCAGTGGATGCGCCATAAACTGCCGCCGAAGAGGCATAGACGACCGGAATGTTCCGTATGGCAGCGTGGTGAAATATCCTGACTGCCCCGGCAGAATTAATAGTATGGCTATCGGACCATTCGCCGTTGCATTTAGCAACCGATGCAATTGCAGCGAGATGGAACACCCCGTCAATATTGTCGAACGCCTTCAACACAGAAGCCTCGTTTCTGATGTCACCGACAATAAGCTCGCACTCTGGAAGAAGATTTGAGGTTTTTCCAGAAGACAGATTGTCCAGTACGACGACTGTATCCCCACGGGCGATCAACGCGTCGGATAAATGCGACCCAATGAACCCAGCGCCTCCGGTAATAAGAAAGCGACCCATATTTCTATCCTTTCAATAATTCGATTGAAAAGAGAATTGCAATTATTTCGCCATTTCCGCTAAGTCGCAGATTTTAAATATAAATCTCCAATATTTCGAATCTACCGTGGGACCCCTAATCGCAATTTGGGATGGCAGTTTGTTCAGTGTTTTTTACATTTGTCCCAATTTGGGTCAGTTTTTACTAAAAAGAGTAACCGAAATACTGGCATCTCTTTTGCGTAGAGAAGGGTGACGTTATGGAGGATTTTTTTATGAAACAGATCACACTTCTTTTGGATTCAAGATCTTTTGGTGGCATCGAAACTCATGTCGGAGGCCTCGCATCAGCACTGCACCGCAGAGGCCTGGAGGCACAGGTCACTTTTCTTAAAGATTATGGATCTCACCCTCTGGAGGTGAAGCTTGTTGATGATAATATCCCCTATCATAAATGTTCCAGTTTGCTGAGCTTGATCGTTCATCTGTCTAAAAACCGACCGGCAGTCTTGCATACTCACGGATATAAGGCTGGGATAATAGGGAGAATTGTCGCAACAATATTACTTATTCCGGTCGTCTCAACCTATCATTCGGGAGATCCCGGAACGGGCCTTGTGTGGCTGTATAACAGGGTTGATCAGTGGACTGCTGGGTTATCGAAAGCCATTTCAGTGAGCGCCGATATTTCTAATTCGTTGCCAATCCCGTCGGCATTGATTAGTAGTTTTGTGGAGATTAAGCCTCAAAACCGAAGTTTTGGCAGCAATTGCATTGCCTTTGTTGGTCGCCTGTCATATGAAAAAGGCCCTGATCTATTCTGTGAAATTGCCAGTCGGCTTCCAGCTGGTACAGCCGAAATTTTTGGCGATGGCCCCATGCGGGCGGAACTTGAAGACCGGTATGGCCATCATATAAAATTTCACGGAAGTGTCACTTCCATGGATGCGCACTGGCTTGAAATTGATCTGTTGTGTATGACCTCTAGGCAAGAAGGTATGCCACTTGCGGCGCTGGAGGCAATGAGCACGGGACTTCCCGTTGCAGCATTCAACGTTGGCGGTCTTGGTGATCTTATCAACCATAACGTTAATGGTTTTTTAGCCGAACCGGAAGAACTCTCTGAGATGACAACTATCTTGTCTGAGTTTAGAAATACGCCTCAACCCGTTAGGCAAAATCTGTCAGTCAATGCAATTGACACAATTGAGCGCTCCTACCCTGAAAAAACCCTACTTGACGGTATTTTGGGCGTCTATCGTGAGGCTGGGTATCAAATGCCAGTGGTTGCTTGATGACACGAGGCGTGTTTTTTCTCCTTCTGATGGGAGGTGCGGCTTTAAACGCTGTAATTAAGCCCATTGAAAACTGGTTCTTGAACGGAGATATCGTATCGTCACCGTCTTTCCCCGTAACGGTTTTTGGCTTGCAGCCAGCCGTTTTAATCTGCATGTGTTTAGGGGGATATTCGCTCGCGGTTGGGGCGGTTAAATATAAGAGCGAAATCAAAGCGCGCGATTTGCTCGCGGCTACAATGATCACGGGCCTTTGCCTAGTACCCTTCGCCAAGGTTGCCTGGGTAGCAGTGAGTTGTTGCGCCTTAGCTGGATTGAGTTCTCAGGATAAGAAAAATTTCCGTTATAAGGCTGGAATGGTCATTTTACTCGCCGTTGGCATTCGGGATCCGCTTGCCACATTTGTTATGGATTTAATGGCGTCTCCCTTACTTACATTTGATGCCTGGGCTGCGGGCTCTCTGTTACATATTTGGACCGGAGATGTGATTATCTCGGACAACCTGATACGGCGGGCTGATGGTCACAGTGTTTTCATCCTGTCGGGATGCGCTTCGTTTAAGAATATCTCCCATGCACTTCTCATTTGGTTTGCTTTTATTCGCATGTATTCGGCTAAATCCGTTCTGTATTGGATGCTGAGTGGGGCTATCATTACAGCTTTTATTTTTACCATTAATATTCTCAGACTAGGGTTGATGGGGATATCTGAGCGAAGTTACGACATCATTCATAACGGCATCGGATCTGATGTTTTTTCAGCTCTTACCCTGTTGATCTTATTT
>JBALXM010000027.1:0-14703 GCA_036960695.1 Sneathiella sp. | reverse complement strand
TCGCATTGGCAGTTGGAGCCCGCTTTCATCCTTGAAAATCAGATTTACTCTGAATTTCCAACTGTGACGTTTTGGATAAAGCGTGCCCTATTTAAAATTGCGGCGAAGGGCGGCCCCGTCCCAGTGGTCACAGCTATCGCAGAAATCGGAGATTGCGCCATGAAACCTCTTTTTTTAAAGACGGTGCAAATCGCGACAACCGACGCAAAATGATAAAGCAAGTAGAATTAGGTTTTCATATATTTAAATAAAATTCAACAAATTCAAATGATTAGCTTCAGGCACGGTGTTTGCAAAATTTGTAAAAGAAGCAGTTTCTCTGTTTTGAATGGAGGTCTAAATGTGCGGCATTGTGGGTGTGGTTAATGGCAAGTCTGTGACTCGCCAGATCTTGAGTGGATTAAAAAATCTTGAATATCGCGGATACGACTCTGCGGGGTTGGCTATCCATCATGGACAAGGAATTTGGAGGCGCAGGGTCAAGGGTGGTATTAGTAATCTTGAACGCGCCATGTCTATTTTCTCCAAAGAAGGGGCCGCAGGAATAGGCCATACACGTTGGGCGACACATGGAGAGCCTACACAGAGAAATGCACATCCGCATACAGGGACTGGGATTGCTGTTGTTCACAACGGTATAATCGAGAACTTTATGGATCTCCGAGAGAAGCTGACACGTCGCGGCTATGTCTTTAACAGTGATACTGATAGTGAAGTTATACCGCACCTGATCGCTTCTTTTAGGGAGGACGGATTAGATCAAGTTCAGTCGACACGATCGGCTATGGATCAGTTGTCGGGGCAGTTTGCTTTTGCTGTCCTTTTTGACAATCTCCCTGGAACGGTTTTCGCCGCGCGTCAAGAAAGCCCCCTTTCAGTAGGTAGTAATGGCGTTGAATCTGTTGTTGCGTCCGATATGTTGGCATTTTCCGGTGATATGGAAGCAGAGATGTTTCTGGAGAACGGGGATCTGGCAATTATCCAGCAAAAGAATATTCTTGTTCTGGATAGGGAAATGGAACCTGTCGAACGGAAATGGATTAAAAGCCGAACCAGCGTGATGGTTAACCATTTGGATGGTCACGATCATTTTATGCACAAGGAAATCTTCGAGCAGCCTGATGTTGTCCAAGATATTGCAGGGCATGATAACCAGTGGCGACAATTGATGGACCAATTGCCGAAAGATTTTCTTGAAGTTAAAGATCTTTCTGTTATCGCCTGCGGAACCTCCCTTTATGCTGGAATGAGTGCACGAGGTTGGTTCGAAAAATTTGCGGGTATCACACTTAACGTCGATTTTGCCTCTGAGTTTCGTTACAGGTTTGGAAGTGCGCGTCAGGGACAAGTCGGGCTGTTAATCTCTCAATCGGGAGAGACTGCAGATACGCTGGCTTGCCTTCGTCATTTTCAAGCACATAAATGTGCGACAATAGCCCTCGTCAATGTTCCAACCAGCACAATGGCGAGAGAGGCGGACCTTACTATTCCTTCTCGAGCAGGGCCGGAGATCGGTGTGGCTTCGACCAAAGCCTTCGTTGCTCAAATGTCGACATTACTCCGTTTATCTATCGAGATAGGGATCCGAAAGGGGCACATTAATCAGGAAACATATGATCGCGTGCGAGCAGAGTTTGAACAGGTTCCGGCATTAATCAGGTCCGTTCTAGCTAATGAGAATTTGTTAAAAGAAGCCGCAACCGAGTTTAAAAAAGCAACAAGTTCCATTTTCATTGGGCGTGGAGACGGATATCCCATTGCTTTGGAAGGGGCTCTAAAATTGAAGGAAATCTCCTACATACACGCGGAAGGTTTTGCTGCAGGAGAATTGAAGCACGGGCCAATTGCGTTAGTTGATAACAAATTACCCACTGTCGTCATTGCGCCAAAAAACAGACATTTTGCTAAAACATGCTCCAATGCTAGAGAAATTGCGGCACGTAAAGGAAGGCTCATTGTTCTGACTGATGACGACACGGCCGATGGTCTCTCTAAACACAAGAACTGCAAGATCGTTCAGCTTCCTACTGCAACAGAAATACAGATGCCATTTGCCTATGTTACCGCTTTGCAGCTTCTGTCTTATCACGCGGCTATTCTGCGTGGCACAAACATCGATAAGCCGAGAAATCTTGCTAAATCAGTTACTGTGGAGTGAACTAAATGTTTGAAAAGTCATTAATATCATGGATACGGAAACAACAGACGCCCTCATCCAGAACGGTATACAAGATTGCCAAATCACTTCTTCTTTTTCAAAGCCCGTTCATCCCACTTTTACATATACCGCTCTATCGATTTCATTTGTTTGTGCGTGGGTTTATTTTGGGAGGATTGTCCCGATTATATTGGACGCCTGTTTTTCGAGCCCGATTACAGGGAACTCACAGAAAGCTGAGGCTTGCGGGCGTTGGATTTCCAATGGTGACAGGTCCCGTTGAACTAACGGTTGGGGATAACTGTAGGCTATCGTCTGCGATAACAGTTTCGGGTAGGACAAGCAGCCTTACCCCACCAACACTCCAGCTTGGTAATAATGTGGGGATAGGATGGCAATCAACAATTGCCGTGGGGTCGACTATTGTACTCAAAGATAATGTTCGGATCGGGGGGGGGGCCTTTCTAGCCGGATATCCCGGACATCCACTGGACGCATCTGATCGGGCCGCAGGGTTGGCAGATCGAGATGAGCAAGTTGGGGATATTATCCTTGAACAGGATGTGTGGCTTGGAACGCGCGTTATGGTCATGGCGGGCGTTAGTATTGGAGCGGGCACAATTGTAGCGTCGGGCAGTGTTGTCACAAAATCATTGCCGTCTTGTGTTATCGCAGCGGGAGTCCCCGCTCAGATTGTTAGAAAGTTACCCTCTTCAGTTGACCCTCTCCGTGACGATAATATCAGACAGTTTGGGGGACAATCATGAGTTTCGAGAAAAACCAAACAGCCATTGTTGTCTTTGGTGAGGATTGGGGAAGCCACCCAAGCAGCACTCAACATCTTATGTCTTATGTCATGGGCCGATATCCGGTTATCTGGGTGAATTCCATTGGATTGAGGCGGCCCAGAGTAAGCCTTAAGGATTTTCGGCGGGCCTTAAGCAAGCTGAGAGGCATGTTTCAAAAAGCGCCAAATGTGAAACCAAAATTGAAACAAGAGGGCGGACGTCCAATCGAGATAATTAGTCCGATGGCATTCCCTTTTTTTGGAAACTCTTTTGCTCGTAGGTTGAATGAAATCCTCCTTTCAAATCAAGTCCGAAAGGCCTTGAGAAAAAATGATAAGCGAGGCTGTATTTTGTGGTTGTCTCTTCCCACATGTGCAGATTTGATAGGCAGGTGTCAGGATATAGCGACGATTTATTACGCTGGAGATGATTTTTCAGCACTAGCTGGTGTAGATCATAAACCGATTATCAAAATGGAAGATAAACTGGCGGAAAAAGCAGACGCGATTGTGGTTCCAGGACGGGTCTTGGCAAATAAGTTTAACCCTGAGAAAACTTTTATCGTGCAACATGGATGTGATTTCGATCTTTTTGCGACGCTGGTAGAACCCGCTCGAGACGTTGATTGGTCGCGCCCCACGGCTGGTTTTTATGGCAGCCTTGATCGTTGGCTAGATCAGAAGTTGGTGTGTGATCTTGCAGATCGTAATCCGGGATGGCAGTTTTTACTTATCGGTCCAGTGAAAACAGATATTCACCAGTTGACGAGACGTCAAAATATTCATTGTTTGGGGTCTCGAGACCATCACGAACTCCCATCTTATTCGCAGAATTGGGATCTATCACTTCTTCCCTTTAAAGATGACGCACAAATTCGCGCCTGTAACCCACTGAAATTAAAAGAATATCTTGCTGCAGGTAGACCTATTGCTACAACTAGATTTGATGCAGCCGAAGATTATCGCGATGTTATCCATATTTGTGATGATCCCGAAGATTTTATGGAAGCTATGAATACTGCGTTAAAGAGTGGCAATAATCGTAAAAAGACACTTCAAAAAAGAGTCAAATCGGAGGACTGGAGGTGCCGTGCTGAGGAAGTTATGGTGCTAATTGAAGCGTTGCAAAATGAAGCACTGCGTCAAAACGATGAAAATTTTTCACTTGTAAAACCAAAGTATGCTTAATAATCAATAGTTTAGTGTTTGGCTTGAACATTGCTCCTATTCAATTAACTGAGAGGAGATTTATCATGCGAGCCTTAGCACTTATAACTATTCTATTGTCTCTGACTGCGTGTCAGACATCGGGTCTCCTGTCTCTTTTGCCTCCCGAACACAGGATTTGGCCGTCGACACCCAAACCGGTAGGACCGTTGGATGTAGACAATATGTTGTCTAATGTTCTTAAAGCATCCACGAAGGAAAAAGGCGACGCTCCAACCACAGGGACTGTGTCTACTTGCCGGCCCTATACCCTGAAATTTATGTCAGCACAATTGAACGCGCCTGATTTGATGGCGCTGGAAAAGGTGCTCAGTATGAGCCGTCAGTATGCATGGCAGGAAATCGTTGTCTGGACTGCTGGTGGAGATAAGTCTGTTCAATTGCAACAAATGAGAACCAGTGTTCAGATTGCCCGTTTTATTGAAAAGGCTGCACCGATTGTACGGGTTCGGAGCGGATACGAAGGCGAAGGGGATATCTATCTGGACGCACGGTGTAACAAGTCCAAACAATTGCGGAAAAGCTAATGGCTGAACAATGGAGTATATTGGTCCGGCTTTGGCTGCAGACCTTTTGGCACCGCAGATACGTTATCATGCTCGTTTTGATACTATTACCGGTTTTTGGCTTTGGTATTGGGATACTTCGACCCAAAAACTATCAAAGCAGTATGACCATCCTAATACAAGAAACGGCAAAGCATAATCCGTTTCTAGAGGATTTTGCAGTAGAGACACGATTAAAAGACAGGATTGCAGCCCTTGAGGCATTGCTCCATAGCAGGCATGTGTTGTTGGGTGTAGCCGTTGATTTGAACTGGGTTGAGAAGGACACATCACAGAAAGATCGTGAAGATATTATTGGTGTTCTTTCAAAGGCGTTAAAGCTCCAACTCATCGGAGACGAACTGGTTGTTCTTCAGTATGAGCAAAGAGTAGTTGAGAATATTGATAAAGTCTTATTGGCTGTTGCTCAAAGGTTTATGGAAAAGGTCTTGGCACCGGAACGGTCCTCCATTGTAAATTCGGTCAAGTTTCTGGAAAAACAAATCGCGGAAAGCTCAGCAGGCCTTGTAAAAGCTGACGATGCGCTTGAAGTCTTTATGTCGAAACACGCGGGCAGTTTGCCAGATCTACATTCAGGGAATGTCAAAAGATTATCCGAGCTTGCATTGTTACTGTCGGAAAAACGGGCCTCTTTAGAGGGCGCTAAGGCAAGGTATGACACCCAGATTGTCCGACTGTCTCAGACTAACCCAGTTGTTAATCGTATAGAGATAGAGCTGGTTTCTCTGTCGGCAGAACTTGTCACTTTGCGTTCGAGATATACGGATGAGCACTCGGATGTCCAATCCATGCAGCGTAAATTAGAGAGATTACACAATGAGCGGAGCAATTTGTTGGCCTCAGCACCCACCTTGTCCAAAGAGGAAATCGAAATGACATGGACCGCGGCGGCTCGGTCACTTCCGCCAAATAGTGGAATGGAATATTTGCTGATGTCGCAAATTGAGAAGCTTCAAGAGGCAAAAAATCAGATCAGCGGATTTGAACGGCAGATGCCGGGTCTGCAAAGAGAAATACAGCATCTGGGTCGAATTGTTGAAGGGTTTGGGGCAGTTGAAAAACAGCTGAGGCAATTGAAAAGCAGTGCACTGATAAAACGGCAAATCCACGAGGATTTGAGCAAACGGGCTGAGATGGCACGGATGACGGGAGAGCTTGGCAAATTTGAAGCGCCAGAGCGCGTAAAAATCATCGATCAGCCATCTGTGCCAACACGGCCAAACGGTTTTCCGGCCCTTATTTATGCAATTTTCGGCTTAATCTCTAGCATCATACTCGCCGTCGGAATTGTCGCCATCGAGGAGATTTCGAACACAACGATCAGGACGCAAACTACTTTATTCCAGCTTTCTGGTTTGCCTGTTCTTGCGCGAATACCTCAGCTGCCGAATGTGCTGTCTCCTCTAGGCAACGTACCAGAAAAAACCAGAATATTCCGAAGAATAGGCGGTTATTTGAAACCAATGTTGGAAAAGGATAAATCTCATGGTTGAACCGAAAATTGCAATCGTTATTCAGCATTTGGAGCCTGGGGGAATAGAATATCTGGCGCTTGATTTCTTTAAGAATTTTCCACTCGGTGATGTGTGTTTGATCAGTCTTGAGGGAAATAAGTCTGACCTGTTGCGGCAATGGCCTGAACTAGATGCTGTGAAGGATCGTGTGTTTGCCCTTAACAAGCGTCCGGGTTGGGATCTTTCAGCCATTCGCCGGCTAGTGGATGTGTTGAAAACCTTTAACGCTGACCTTGTCCATACCCATCATATAGGACCGCTGATTTATGGAGGGATTGCAGCGCGGATAAGCGGCCGCGCCCTTGTCCATACGGAACATGATGCTTGGCATCTGGATGTTTCTAAGCGCAGAAATTTGCAGAAAGTAGCTATTTCCATATTGAAGCCGACAGTTGTTGCGGACGCGTCCAAAGTTGCTGAAATTTTCGGTCATCATATGAGACAGGCTGTGAAGGCCGTCATTATCAACGGCATAGATACTCATAAATTTACACCAAATGTCGTTTCAAACCCACGGCAAAAATTTGGTCTTTCCGAACAGGATTATGTCATAGGAACAGCCGGTCGAATGGTGTTTGAAAAAAATCAGGAACTTTTAATCCGTGCTTTTGCCAAGCTGCCGGGAAACGCCCACAAGCTTTTGATCGCCGGAGAGGGGGAATTGAAACCACGCTTAGAAAACCTAGTTCAAGAATTAGATATCAAGCAAAATGTGACTTTCCTTGGTCATGTATCGGATATGCCTGATTTCTATAATGCGCTGGATGTTTTTGTCCTGCCCAGTCGGAAAGAAGGACTGCCGCTTAGTCTTTTGGAAGCGCAATCTTGTGGTGTGCCGGTCATCGCCACTGATGTTGGGGGGGTAAAGGAAGCTGTCTGTCACCAAACGGGGTCTATCGTGCCCGAGGGGGATGTCGCAAACCTGATACAGACGCTTCAGGCACATGTGAGAAGAGATGGGGGCTTAGATCTTTCAAGGAATTTCGTTCTAAAAACGGCCAGCCAGGACAAAATGTTCCGCAAGTATGATCAGATATATAGAGAGCTGACATGCTAAATATCTCAGCCAATTTGGGGGAGGTAGGACAAAGGAGGCAAATCTGGTTGGGGGTGGCTGGGGTTTTGTTTATTGGTTTGATTTGGTATTTTTTCCCACACCCATTAACACCACTGGTGGTTTGTGCGCTCCCAATTGCATTCCTGGTGACAGCGAAGATTCCCTTTTTGATGGGTATGCTGTTTATCCTTTTTTCCTTTTTCAGGCTTCATGAAGCGCTGCCATTTCTTATGCCTTTCAAATTTCCATTTCTACTCGCCCTTGGGACCCTATACGCGCTTGTCGTGAATATAGCACTGAAACGGTTACAGCTTTTTTGGGATCCTTTATATCTTCCATTTGTCCTACTGTTTATTCATGTGACGATTGGTATTGGTTTCTCAACAAACCCTGCGGAGTCATTTGCGTTCTGGAAAAATACTTATATTAAAATTGCAGTGATGGTTTTTGCTCTATCTTGGGTCATTCGAACTGAAAAACAGCTTGTTTGGGCCGCAAGACTGATTGCATTAGGGGCGTTTGTTGTCGCTTTGATCGCTCTCCGCAATAAAGCGACTGGCATAGAATTGGTAGAGGGAACCCGGGTGACGATTGGCCGGTCGATCGGTTCAATGTTGGGAGACCCTAATGATTTATCTCTCGTCCTTTTATTTGGAGCCGCCTTCGCTTTTTCCTTGGCCTTAGGACGCTTCTTATCAACATCTGATCGATGGCTTGGCTTCGTTGTTTATATCACCATTGTGTTGGCAATTATTGCAACGCAAAGTCGGGGTGGGCTGTTAGGTATCGCTGCGGTGACGGGAGTAGTCCTTAGCCGTAGAATTCAGTCAAAAGCTTTATTGATAGGACTTGGGACTGTCGCACTGTTGGGGCTCTTTGTGGTGGCAGGTGTCTCGGACCGACAATCGGGTGGCGCCCATGAAGAGGGCATAGATGAGTCTGCTATGGGCCGGATCTATGCTTGGAAAGCGGCCTTCAATATGGCCATTCATAACCCGGTGACAGGTGTGGGCGTAAAGAATTTTTTCAATAATTATTTCCAATATAGTGAGCATTGGGACGGGAAAAATCATGCTGTGCATTCAACATGGTTTGGTGTGATGGCAGAGACTGGCGTGCTGGGATTCATTCTTTTTATCTGGATGATGGTCGCGCTTATTTTGGCCCTCAGGCGAGCGGGAGCAGAACTGGATCATCAAAAGAAAGCGCGTCCAGAACTAAAATGTATCACGATGGCGTTGATCGCAGGATTTGTCGGTTTTTGCGTAAGTGGGACATTTCTGACACAAGGATATATCTGGCCGATTTATATAATATTGGCACTGTCAGTCTCGCTGAAACGAGTAGTCTTTCAAAATGACGCATGATCCGTCAATTTGGAGCGATTTAAAAACATCCTTTATTTATTTTTCATTAATTTCAATGACTTAGATTCTTGGTATTTTTTTTGCTAATACAAAAGGGTAGCAGTTAAAAGAGGTCAAAATGAAAAAACTAAAAATTGGATTTATAGTATTCGTTGTACACACTACCTTCAGCTACGTCGCCGTGGCTGAAGTATCCTCGACACCTCAGGTGCCAGAAAGTCTTATATCGGTGCCAGTAGATGGATATATTCTCGATACGGTCAGTAAGGCTTTACCTGAACAGAAACAGGTTGGTGCTGAGTTTTTGGATCCAGTATACGACCCAAACCTCGTGTTCACTGCCGACGCGCAAGTCTCCGTAACGTTCATTTCTGAGGGCGCTGGTTATAAGAACTCACTTGGTTATTTCGCTTATGATGCGGATACATTTGATAATCTTACATTTGGCAATATTGATGTAGATAACTCCGGTTACATTTCAGCGAAAGAAATCCAAAATTTGGATGGCGTGAGTGATGTTGGTATTATTTTTGGCAATGCGTCAGGGGCTGGAGGATATGCCGGAAATGGCGGCGTGTTAGAAACTGGAGATACCTTCGTCATCGGTGATGGTGTTTACACTGCAGAGGGGGACGGGTGGTCTATTACCGGGGGAGATGTTTTCTCGGAGAATACTCGAATGGGTTTCTTTGTAGCCGCCAATGCTTGGAACGGAAGTTCGGTAAACAGTTGGGACAATGATTATGAGGTAAAAACATATTGGACCGAAGATTTTCTAAATCCAGAAAATAGCGCGGACGCAACTCAAGATAACTCAGGAGACGTCTCTCGTCATGTGGCTATGCTTAATATTGAAGGGGAAAATCAATTGTTGCTCGGTTTTGAAGACCTAACCAGACCTGGCGGCGATAATGATTTTAATGATGCGGTTTTCCTTATAAGGACAACCCCCGAAGATGGTTTTAATCAAGAAAATCTTCCTTCAGTAAATCCCGCGCCCTCTCCTGGAATTGGTGCCATTGCAAGCGTTATATTCTCAGGGGCAGTTTTTGCTGCAAGAAGAAAGCGAAAAAGAAAATAAACATCGACCATAAGTGTAAAACGAAAGAAACAGCCTGAGTATTTTCAGGCTGTTTCTTTGTAAGATTTTGGTCTTGTTGTAAATTGAAAAAGCTATCTTTTTGTCAACGCAAGAATTGCCTGATACCGGCTTTTACCTAAAAGTGGGATCTTCTGCCATAAAGGCCATACCGACCCCCATTCATCCGCTAGATAAGTGGCATTTGTGCGTAATTTTACATGTAAAAATAGCTTTTCCCAGCTTGAAGTGCTCCGGAATCTTACACCTTCACCTGCGGTATTGGCTTTGAGCATCCTGACCAGTTTTTCAATAAACTTTAATCGGGTGATTTCAAAAATCAAGCGACCTGTAACATCTGTCGAACCGAGGCTTTCATAAAAATTTTCCTCTACAATAATAACGCCATTGTCGTTGAGTAGATGTCTTGCCTTATTGAGGGCGTCAATTTGAAATTTCCGCGTTGTTTTCTCGTTCGGACCGACGAGATGATGCAGAACTGTTTTGAAAATAATGAAGTCGTATCTCTCGTCTGTTTCAAAGTTCAGGAAGTCTGCTCGCTGAAATTGAAGGCCGGATGTTTTGACGCAAGATTTCTCCGCCAATGAACTAGGATCCACAATTTTTATCTGGGCTCTGGGTATGGCTTCAATAATGGCAGATGCAAATTTTCCCATGCCCCCGCCAACGTCCAGCCCCTTGGGCTCTGATTTGTTCAGGTTGCCGATAATATCAACGCAGCCAACGACGTCATAATCGTTCGGGCTAATACCGGCACTCCATTCGACAAATTGAACTTCTGAAACTGCAATAGTACACTCGGTCATGTTGATATTTCCTCTTATTGAGAAACGACAAAATCTGAAAATATTCCATCGATTTTCTTTAGTTGCTGTGATGTAAAGGTATTTACATTTGGAGGGGAGTAAAACTGGGTTCGTTTAAGTTTGTTTGAGGTATTTTCGGACGATGGGAGTTCAGCAAAATCGAGGATTTTTTCACACTGATCCTCCGGATTTCGAATAAGCTTTTCGTATGAGATATTTAGTATGTCTGCATCCACAGATTGGGCTTCATGCTGGATAGACCGCAGTATTTTGTTGACCTGAAAAGCAGTGCTGGTTACCGGGTCGGGTCTCAAATTCTCATAATCGATTAGCTCGACTGGTGTATAGGCGCCGGTCCACCATAAGCGTGACATCCCCAGGTCTTTCCAAAACGGTATTTTCAGCAAGGATTTAACCGTTGCAATTGGATCCCTATAGACATTTATGAATTTAACGTGGGGGTAAATACTCTGAAGATATTGTATCCGTCCGGGACCTGTGAGCTTGAAGGAGAAACTGCGCCGTCCTTGGCGTTTGGCCATCTTAAAAATGGCCAGCCGTATTCTCTTTTTCTCTGAATAGGTCGCTGTTTCGCCCAGTAAAAAGTCTCTGGAAAAATTTATGCTCTTACGGGTGACCGAATTCCAGAAACCATAGGCTTCTGTTGGTCTTGGAACGGCAGCATTGAGGAAACGTGTTTTATTGAACAGAGCTTTCTCACCTTTGACCCTCCAATATTTATTTTCAAACTGGTGTCGTAGGAGGTCTAATTGAGGAAGGTTTGGCGCATATTCCAGATAATGGACAGGCCAGCCAAGGAATTCATGTTCCATAATAACTTCAGAAATCAGGGTGGATCCAGAGCGACCGGGGCAGATAAAAATCAGAATTTTCTCTATTTCATCAATTGGATCTTTGATCGTACTCGCCGTACAAAGCATTGGATGTCCTTTTCAAATTCTAGAGAGGTGAATGAACAGGTTTTTGGGCGTTGGCAGGGTCCCGCCAACAATGGCGATGATCAAAAGTAAAAAACAGCCTAACCCTCCCCATAAAAGAGATTCTGTTGGCGTGTCTGCTTGTGCAATGACCAGTATCGTAAATGCAGTCGTTAGGGATAAAAGGCCGATCTGCCTCATCCGGTAAGGGATTATTATTATGGACTGACCGATCTTGTAATATAGGCAGATACGGAATAGCTGGGCACAACAGATCGTGCCTATTGCACCCCAAACAGAATAGGCTGGGATCAGAATAAAAAAACCGACGCAGGCAAGTAATGCGGCACTGCCGTTTATCCATATGGGCATTGAGGTTTTCTCTTCAGACAATACGGACGTGTTCAAAAGGTTGATTGAGGCGTTCAAAGCGGCAATACCGGCCAGATATGGTACATAAATTAACGCACCATGATAGGGTTCAGGGCTTAGATATTTGACAACCAGTGCGCCCATGGCTGAGACAATGATCGCTGAGAATAGGGCAATCAATAGTCCGTATTCGGTTTGCTTGGCGCACTTCTCGGGTCCATTCTCACCGTAGAGGACGGAAAACCTTCTTGGGTTCCACCACATTCTATAGGGTTCAGTTAGCAGGGCCGCCATTATCCCTATTTTACAAGCAAGGGCGTATTGGGCGACGGTTACCATGTCAAAATAGGAAGCCAATATCCATCGATCGAAACAGCTCAATAAAAAAGCCGCCATACCAGCGATAACGAGGACGCCACCATATCGGCCTTGCTTTTTCAATATAGACATAGAGAGCTTAATGCCAGTTTGCTGCCACTGATGGATACTCATGAAAATGGTGAGGGAAGAGGCACAAAGGAGGCCGGCTATTAAAACACCCGTAACACCGTATCCGAAATACAGGAAAAGGAGGACAAGCAGGGCTTGCGCAAATGCTCGGCTAACAGTGGCAAAAAAATAAAAAGGGGCTTTGTTTTGCATTCGTAACCAAGAAAGAGGAACGAGGATGCATCCTGTCAAGCTTAGGCTCGCGAGGATAATTCGGGTTTGCACGATACTAACGTCACCGGGAAGGTGATAGGCTATCGTTGGAGCGAGTAGTTGAGTGATCAATAAGCTTAAGGCGCTAGCAAGTAGTGCAAGCCCAAAGACGCCCGCAGCTATTTCCCTTTTTTGTCGTGGCTGGGTGTTTTCTCCTGCGAACCTGAACAAGGTGTCTGCTAATCCAAATCCGATAACGACACTAACAAGATTAGCTAACGTTTGAATTATGTCTAGTTTGGCATATTCTTCGGGGGTTAAGAAAAATGTGAACACGGGGAGCATAACAACGGCAATCAATTTTCCAACAACTATGGCGCTTGCATAGATAGCTGTCTGTTGAGCACCGTTTGAGAAAAGTGCTTTAAACCGTTCCATAAATCTTCCTGACATTTAAATGGGTTATACCAAAGTAAATGGAAGATTTATGCCAATAATGGTTGATCTTTAACTAACTGATTTTAAACAGTAAAATTAATTTTCTGAATCTATGGTGACTGAAAACTGCTGCAATTTGAGGCGGCGTCATCGGGAGATGGCTCAAATTGCTATAATGCAAAATGGGATTAAGGAGCATCTGCGATGCCGGATTTCTCGGCCCAGCTTTTTTTCTTGCGATAAATACTCGACGTGGAAATTTCAAGTGCCCTGGCCGCTCTAGTTACGTTGCCATCAAACTTTCGGATGGCGGCGTCGATCGCTAAAATCTCAAGCTCTTCCATCGGACGCACTAAGAGATGATCGAGGGAGTTATCCACCGTGCCCATCGCGTTTTGACTTTGACTATCTCCGTGAGATGTTGTCGAGAGAGACTGATGTAGTAGGCTCTGAACGGGTTTGTTGAGAGGCGCTGGGAGCATTTCCGGCGTTATTATGCCGCCCGGATTCATAACCACAACATGCTGTATTATATTCTGTAATTCTCTGACATTTCCGGGCCAAGTATAGGTGTCCAATTGTAGTCTGCATTTGTCGTCAAAGCCGTCGAATTGTTTGTTTTCCATTGCAGAAAAATCTTCTAGGAACCGCTTCGCCAAGACAATAATGTCACCTCGTCGCTCCCTTAATGCGGGCATTTCTATGGGAATGACATGGAGCCGATAGTACAGGTCTTCCCTAAATCTCTTTTGTCTGACTTCTTCCATTGGGTCGCGATTGGTAGCACAGAGGAAGCGGATGTCAGTTTCCCGTTCGTGGCCGTCGCCAATCCTTTTGTAAGTCCCTGTCTGAATGAAACGAAGCAATTTTGCTTGTAAGTCCAGATCCATTTCGCAGAGTTCGTCAAGAAAAAGAGTGCCACCATCCGCTAATGAAGCAGCGCCTTCGCGGTCTTGTATGGCACCGGTGAAGGCGCCTTTCCGATGACCAAAAACCTCGGATTCCATAAGCTCTCTGGGTATGGCCGCGCAGTTTAGGGCTATGAATGGGCCATTACTGCGATGACCGGCCTTGTGAATTGCTTGAGCACATAACTCTTTGCCGGTTCCAGACTCTCCTGTGACGAAAATGGAAGCATTAGATTTGGCGGCATTCTCAATCAGCGAAAATACATTATTCATAGCGGGAGATTGTCCCAGAAAACCGGATGGCCCCTTTTTTCGTTTGGAGAGCTTGAAGGCACCGTTGTCGCTGGATTGCACTTGATCAGAAGTACCGGGTTCGGATGTGAGTCGGTCCAGTCCATCTTGAACCGTTTCGCACAATTTTTTACCGTTGCAAGGTTTCATTAGAAAATCAAGAGCTCCGGCGCGCATTGCATCAACCGCCGCTTTGACTGATCCGTTTCCAGTTAGAACAATTGTTGGTGGGCGCCTGACGCCATCAGGAATTTTTTGTAGGACTTGCATTCCGTCCATATCGGGTAGTTTTAGATCGAGTACCATTAAGTCAAATTTTAAATCCGAAAAGGCGTCGATAGCTTGTTGTCCGAGGCCCACGCACACCACTTCATGTCCTTCCTGTTCAAGGTAGGATGAATACATTGCCGCCTGTGTGGGTGAATCTTCTACGAGTAAGATTTTTGCCATTCTCTAATATCCTTATAAGGCCGCGGATGTCGCAATATGCGATAGCTTTGCAAGCAAGAAGTTAAAAAAACGAAAATTTCCTT
>JBALXM010000125.1:0-3895 GCA_036960695.1 Sneathiella sp. | reverse complement strand
CAAAATCTGGTTTTGACGGATGTTAAGCTTACCGATTTACATAGCCTTTGGTTGGAGTTGGAAAAGCTTGATCTTGCAACGCCCAATTATAATCACCTGACAGATATTATTTCCTGCCCAGGCCTTGATTATTGTGCTTTGGCAACGGCTCGCTCCATTCCGATTGCGCAAGAAATTACAGAACGTTTTGACACATATGACTTCATTACAGATCTTGGGGATTTAAGCCTCAATATCTCTGGATGTATCAATGCGTGTGGACATCACCATGTTGCCAATATCGGTATTTTAGGGGTGAATAAGAAAGGCGTTGAAGTCTATCAGTTGACACTTGGCGGGAGTGCTCGCGAAGATGCTTCTATCGGCAAAATCATTGGCCCAGCCTTTACAGCTGATGAAATCGTTAATGCGATTGAGAAGGTTCTCGATGTTTATCTGAAAAACCGCGATGATCCCGAGGAGACATTCCTGTCAACCTATCGCCGGATTGGTCAAGCGCCTTTCAAGGAGAAACTGTATGGGTAATTATATCAAAGATCAAAAACCCGCAGATGACGAGTGGATGGCTTTCTCTGGCCTTGAAAATGTGGACAATTTACCCGCTGGCGACATTTACGTTCCCCTAGAGGAATGGAAAGTTCAACGGGAAGAATTGCTTAAAAGAAATAGTCGCCTTGGCGTCATTTTATCTAACACGGATGATATTGCTGAGTTAGTAAAAGACTTGGACCGGCTTGATCTTGTGGTTCTGGAATTTCCGAAAATGGCCGACGGCCGTGCCTTTACGCAAGCGCGCCTGCTTCGGGATCGCTTAGGATACAAAGGTGAGATCCGTGCAACAGGGGATGTCCTTCGGGATCAAATTTTTTACATGCAAAGATGTGGCTTCAACTCATTTGAAATCTCTGATGGGGAGAGTATGGATTCAGCCTTGAAGGCTTTCAATGAGATGACAGTAACGTATCAGCCCGCATGCGATGAGAGCTTACCTATTTGGCGGCGTTAACGTCTTCCCACATGTGAGATATTCTCTCCCAAAGTCGAATATCTCACTAAAAAAAGCACTTGGAAAGCCCCCCGCTACCAGGTGCTTTTTTGTGCCCCTATCATGTTCATTGGCAACACAAACGCCAAGACCACACCCACGATGAAACCGCCCAAGTGAGCCGCCCAAGAAATAGTTGCATCGCCCCCAGTAAGCAAGTTTCCGATAGGCGTTAATCCAATAATTAAATTTAACGCCATCATCACACCGGCAAATGCCAAGACTTTTGAAAGACCAAATCGAGGGAGAAGTATTCGGGTCGTTGCCCCCATCATTCCGAAAACAGCACCGGATGCTCCGTAAAGGATTGAAGATGCATCGGAAGAGCCTAAGCCATATTCAAATAACGCACCGGCCCAGCCACCAACAAAGAACAGTATAAAGAACCCAACTTTCCCATATGAGCGCTCTACGGCTGATCCAAATGCCAGCAGCATGGATGCATTCATTAATAAATGCATAAAATCATGATGTAGAAACAGGTGGCTATTTAACTGAAAGAAAACCGCTACTGCCCCCGCCAAGGAAGGATTATCCAGCGCGGCAGAAAACTGGCCTATATGAAAGGCGAAGGATTGAAAAACCCAGTTAAGCGTATCAGCACTCGTAACGATCAACAGAATATGGATAACGATAAGCGATGCTACCGCATAAAGGGTTGCCGGCGGTGCATTGAATGCAGGTTCTTTAGTATTTTCCAAGGGGCTCTCTATTCATTTTCCACAAGATCAAGGGGCATGGATGATAGAACTTCGCATCCATCGTCCGTCACCAAAACTGTCTGACCAGGGCACATAGCATACCCTCGGTCACTATCCATCAATATCATATGTAGGAAGAATACCATACCGGGCTCCACTAGAACGGGATTACCATGATAGAACATAGGCCAATCCATCCAATTTGGCGCGAAAGTAGTCCCCAGACTGTACCCTGTGGCATTCAATCGGCTATCGACCATTCCCGCACCATCTGCAACCCGCGCGTAAGCATCGAAAACATGGCCAACCGGCACACCGGGCTTTAAGGTATCAAGGCAAGCATCCATTGCTGATACGGCAACGTCATGCATTTTCCGCTGATGATCATTTGCCCGTCCCACAACAATTGTGCGCATCATAGCGGCATGATAGTGACGATAGGCGCCTGCCCATTCCAAGGTTAACTGATCGCTTGGGGATAAATTACGACGTCCCGTGAAATACCGACAAAGCAAAGCATCTTGTCCAGAACCGATAATAAATTCGTTCCCGGAATAATCTCCGCCCCCCTTAAATATAGCGCCCTGCATACCGGCAAGGATATCCCCTTCAAAGGCACCAGGAACTGCGAGTTTATTGGCTTGCCGGAGCGCATCATCTGCAAGCTCGGCTGCCCGCCGCACGTACACTATTTCAGCAGGGCTTTTCTTTACTCTCAAAACACTCACCAAATCGGAAGCATCTTCAAGATCCGCAAAACCATCTAGCGCAGCATAAAGTCTTTGCCCATTTCGCGCCGTTAAGCCATAGGCTTCCAGCTCCACGCCCAGCTTTTTGCCTACCATTCCTTTTTCTTTTAGAATTGCCTTCAATTCCTGCGAAGGATTAGCATCGGGACCATCGACCCAAACCCGAACATCTTTGATAATAGAGGTGTGGTGGGCCTGCCTCAAATCAGCAGATCGGGTGAGGAGCGTCATCTGCCCATCAGAAGATAAGAACAAACATTGGAAGAAAACATACCCAAATGTGTCATAGCCTGTCAGATAGAACATGCTTTCTTGCCGAAAAATCAGCATACCATCCAACCCTGCGGCAGCCATGGAAGCTTGCGTCTTCTCTAATCTTGAGCTGAATTCTTGTTGTTCGAAGTGAAGCGCCATTCCCTATTTCCTCCCTATTAAAAATGTCAAACTCGAGATCTATCCATTCATTTCTGCTAAAATTGCATCTGTACTATGACCAAGTTCAGGAGCGTCCCCTTCGTTGCCATCCATCAAAGGCAGCACAGGCACGACAATTCTACCAACGCCTGTTTGTTCCGTAGATCGAAGCAGTCCGCCAAGCATTACCTTCTCGTCTGCGAGCACATCTTGAATGGCGTTAATTTTATTGACGATAATACCGGCGGCAGCCAAATGTTCTTCCCAATAATTCGAACTTTCAACGGACAGAGCTTCGGTTATCCGGGCCCGTAGAACCACGGCATTCTCAGCACGCGTCCCAAAAGTCTCGAACCTGGGGTCAGTACTAAGATCATCCGCCCCAATTGCCTTTGTCAGTCGATTATAATGTTCTTCAGTTGCAAGGGCGATTGCAAGCGTCCCGGTCTTACATTCATAGATACCGGAGGGCACATTGAGTTTGGCAACACTTTTACCTTCTACATGTTGCTCAAACAATTTTGCTTTTTGAATTTCCAGCGCACTTGTCACTAGACTAACATCCAAATAGTGGGCTTGATTATCCCGCTGTCGTTGGAATAGCGCCATACTGATAGACTGAAACGCATAGAGCCCTGTCGTAATGTCAACTATGGGCAAGTCAAATTTATGGGGAAGATCATCAAGTCCAATATTCCCATCCACAAGCCCAGAGAAGGCTTGTGCTACCCCATCAGTACAAGGGCGCGAGGCATAGGGACCCGTTTGTCCAAACCCACTGACAGACAAATAAATCAGCTTTTCGTTTTTAGCCGTTAGCGTTTCAAAATCTATGGATATTTTCTTGGCAATTCCGGGCCGGGAGCTTTCCATAAAAATATCAGCCTCCGCCACCAAGCGGTAAAAATTCTCAAGGTCGGTTTTGTTCTTCAAATCCAGAACAACGCTTTCTTTTCCTCGATTATAAACCACTGAATAGGCAGATA
>JBALXM010000124.1:0-4040 GCA_036960695.1 Sneathiella sp. | reverse complement strand
TAATATGTAAGGAGTAATCAGTATGGATGAAAAAGTAACCGAGGATAAAACGCCTCATATTGTCTCTTCAGAGCATTTAGCGTCTGAAAAAGGCTGGCAAATGAGCGAGTTGGAATACGGTATGGTCATGGCGTATAACGCTTTTAGTCGGTGGATGGTGCGCTGCATGACCGCTGTCGGATATAGTGATTTTAACGGTATTGATATTCTTGTGCTCCATAATGTGAACCACAAATCGCGTGCGAAACGCTTGGTGGATGTTGCCTTCATGCTAAATGTAGAAGACAATCATGTTGTCAATTATTCCCTTAAAAAGCTAATGAAAGCGGACCTTGTTAGCAGTGAAAAACGGGGTAAGGAAATGTTCTATAGTACAACAGATGAGGGGCAGAATATCTGTATTGAATATAGAAAAATTAGAGAGCTTTGCTTGGTTGAAGCGGCCAATTCAACTGATCGTAATTTTTCAGAAATTAGCAAATCGGCAACCATCCTGAGAAGCGTTTCTGGATTATACGATCAAGCAGCACGCGCTGCTGCGTCCCTTTAATCCAAAAAACTGTTTGGGAAGCCGATGCCATCCGTTAGGCTGTCTTTTTTAACGTTTCTAATGGTTGGGCTTAATGTCAGTTGGGGAAGGCGAAAAACGACCGATTAAGCGGTATCGCTTGATAGTGGCACTAATTTTGGCAATTTTGGCTGTTCCGTTCGTTTTTCGGCAAACGCTGCTGGAGGCTGTAGGAGAGAAACTCCTTCAATCATACGGGTTTGGTGCCGCCAGTCTTCTAGTTGCAGATTTTGGGTTAAGTGAAGTCCAGATCAGTAAAATTGTTCTGGATGAAGTACTTATCGCCGACAATATATCGGTTGGATACAGTTTCCAATCATTAAGCCGGGGGAGCGTTGATTGGATTTCTGTAGGGAGCCTAACCGCTGATGTCTCCGCCCCTGACGCGGGGGCATTGGGGACTTTAATCTCTTTCGTTAAAAATCAAAAAAGCACACAAAAAAAACCAACTCTTGGCCCCGACATTAAGTTGGCTAACGGCTCGATTTTTGGCAATTACCCAGATCGCAATTTTAAATCCCAATTTTCACTTAACTTATCCCCTACTGGAATTATGAAGGGGGAGGCAACCTTTGACGGTGCGGTTGGCGATGAGGCGGCGCAGGTAAAGGCCGAAGGCGTGTCTCTTACCTTTGATGCGGCAACGCATGAGAAAACCGCAAGCGTGACATTCAAAAACGGCGTGCTTCGTCATGAGGCTCGCGAGCCACAATGGGCACCGGTCACAATTTCGGGCAATGCGTCCTTCAAAGAAGGGGCTTTGCAATTCTTATTGGGCGCGGGGCTAGGGGAAGAAATTCCGATCATGCGAGCTGAAGGACATTATTCCCTGAATTTGGATGTGGGTGAGTTGATATTAGATATTCAGGATATTGCCTTTACGCGGGAAGGGTTGCAGCCATCTAACCTATCACAGTATTTCGACGCAATTCCCAAGTTTGATGCAATTTTATCAGATCATTCTGTGTTCAAGTGGAATAAGGGGCAGGTGTTAAGTGAAAGCGAAATTGGAATACGGGAACTGAGACTTGATTATGAGACTATTTCCTATGAAGTTCCAAAGGCAAAAATAACACTGAATGCCTCCTATAATATAAAAACGGCAAAACAGCGCGGCAGCCTCGTCATTCACGATATGTTTGCAACCCTTGCCAAGGACGCCAACAAATACGCGTTGAATAACATTAAGGTTGACTTGAATGTTGAAAATCTTGGCGAAGTTATAAAACTCCATAATCTCTCGGCATCGATGAGCCACTTATCTAATGAGCCAAACTTCAGACCTTTGTTCTTACAGGGAAAAGGAGAGAATAAGGATCGTGATTTTGTTTTTGAAGGGGACGTTGTTGATAGCGATAAACGCCTGAACCTCCCTTTCAATGGGCACTATAATGGAGATGATAAATCAGCCTTCATTCGCGGACAATTGCATCACGAAAAATTTGAAAAAGGGGGTTTCCAACCAAAGCATTTTTCAAAATATTTTGATGCTTTAGAAGATGAAATAACAGGATCTTCAGTTCTTGCGGGAATACTGGCTTGGCACCCAGATGACGGGCTGAGTATCCCATTCCTTAGTGTCAATTTGACGCAATTTGGCTATTGGGGACGAAACGTGCAAATTGATGATGGACAGCTTCAAGTCAAAGCGCAGAACGTAGCTTTGGGGCTCCCTGTAAAGGTGCTTTTCTCAAACGGATCTGCAAATTTACGAGTAGATGGTCGAAAGGCCAAGGTGACCGAGGTCTTGGCAGAGATGCTCATTGGTGAAGATTGGAAAAGTGCGGACCTTACTTTATCGAAAGCCAAGCTGAAATCTGAAACAGGTTTCATGATTAAGCCTGAGATCGAAGTGTCCGGCTCCTCTCGCGTTACCGAAAAAAATGTGAGTTTTAAGGGCCAAGTAAAAACGGATTTACTCGGGGCTTTTCTTGACTGGCAAGGGCAACATGACATCGGACCCAATTCCGGCTCAGCTTCATTGAAATTTGCTGAATTTGAGTTTGAAGAAGAGGGGTTGCAACCATCCGATATCATCCAAGAAATCGTTGATGATTTTATTTTTACAGGGGGTTTTACACCAGAATTAAATTTTGATTGGGGACGGGCTGGTATTAAAAGCGCGGGCAAGGTTGCTTTTAATGAATTGGGAGTAAAAACTGACGATTTTGATCTTATCGGTGTTTCAGGGGAAGTGGTCGCAGATGAATTACAGCCTTTAGTAATTTCCGCCCCACAAGAAATTACGGCGACCAGATTGTCATCAGCCGTGACAATGGAGCGGCCAAGGCTAGTTTTCCGCGTTGCATCGAAAGAAGGGGCGCCAGTTTTATATGTTGATCGTTTCGCGATTGAGTTTGCTGGTGGGCAGGCTCTTGTCGAAAATGCTGTTTTGAATGCACAAGCGAATAAAAACCAATTGGACGTTCAATTTTCCAACCTAGATCTTGAAAAAGTTATGGGACTTACGGAAGCCGAAGCGGTGACCGCCTCCGGGATTCTTAACGGCCATATCCCATTGGTGTTTGAAGATGATAAAATCTTTGTTGAGCTTGGCGTATTGGAGACTGAAGGGCCGGGGATATTACAGCTAAAATCCGAACAAGCCCGGCAAGCACTTTTAGGTGGTGGTGATCAAACCAAACTGCTCTTTGATATACTGGAAAACTTTCAATATTCTGAATTGGAAATTCAAATCAAAAAACAAGCCTTTGGGGATGATATTGTGGCGCTTCACACAAAAGGGGCTAATCCAGACGTAGAAGACAGCCGACCCGTTGTTTTGAACATAAACTTGTCCACTAATCTTGATAGAATTTTCAATACACTTCTTGATGGCTACCGCTTGTCGGAAAAAGCACTCCGTGCTACCGTTAAAAACCGAAAGAATTAGAATAGGGAAATTCTGTGGGAACTCTTTGTCTCCGATTAATGTTTGCAGTTGGTTTGATGTTTGTTATTCAAGCTTGTTCACCGACTGTAAAAGTTGAAGCCCCGTCCGAGCCGATTACAATTAATTTGAATATTAAGCTTGATGCGGATGTACGCCTTAAAATTGAAGAAGAGGCTAAAGATGATATTGACAATAATCCGGAGCTTTTCTGATATGCCGAGTTTAAATCAAAACAGAACATCATCTCGTCGTTTTTTCCTAGGTGCGATTGCGGCTTCAATCATCGCGACGTCCTTTATGTCTGCGGCTCCAGCTTTCGCAGATAAGCTGGATACATTAAGAGCCAGTGGTGTTCTTGGTGAAGCGTTCGATGGGTTTACAAGAGCCAAGGAGAAATCCGCAAAAGCAGTTTCTACGGACATTAATGCAAAGCGCAGGAAAATTTATATTAAGCGCGCTAAAGCTCAAAAAGTGAGCGTGGAACAAGTGGGGCAGGTCTATGCGGCCCAAATCGCAAAAAAAGCACCGTCCGGAACTTGGCTTTTGTCTAAAAATGGTAGTTGGCATCAGAAAAAATAG
>JBALXM010000026.1:1570-51244 GCA_036960695.1 Sneathiella sp. | reverse complement strand
TTTGAGGAAGTATCAATCTTTAATTGCCCACTAGATGAATTGAATTCCCTGATCGACCCCGTGGTTCGATTCCCCCTTGATCCTCCATATTAAAGGCAAAGCCTATATATAAATCTCGGGTTTAGAAGATTGCCTGAAAAAAATTGGGAAATTCTCTGTAAATCACGTTGAACTGGATGAATTGTGGCAGGTATGATACTTGGATAGGGCAGTATTTTTGCCAGCGTATTCAGGGGGCTTTTTGGTTTTACGATCGACATTGGATAAGGTCTTCTTACCCCTTTTATTGTTGGGTGTGGCCTTTGCGGCCCTGTTTATTCCCCAAATGATAGGTGAGCTGCCCGCCCAAATTCCGGTTTATGTGCCTATTGGCCTTGTGTTGGTTGGGGGCGTGCTTGCGTGGCGGTTTGGTCATGGGAATTTGGCGCTTGTGCTGGGTCTTCTCATGGCGTGCTATCTTGGGCTGCATCTGGTGGAGCAGAACCCGCATATCAAGCAATATGGACGCATCCTTTATGCAGGGATGGCTGTTTTGCTGCCCCTTAATGTGATGCTTCTCGCCGTGGCGGAGGAGAGAGGGCTACTGGGTCTTTGGGGGTTAGCCAAAATATCCCTGATTGTTGTGCAAGCAAGTGCACTCTTCTGGATTTCAACTGTTAGCCCTCAAACCCTTCAAGACGCAGTTGATGGTCTTTTTCAATATCAAATTATCGATGGGATTTTGGTGCAGGGGTCTGCGCTGCCGCAACTTGCAATTATAACCGCCGGGGTAGCTTTTCTTGTGCTAACCTTGCGATTGTTCATATCAAGTTCTCCGGTCTCTGGTGGATATTGGGGTGTCTTGATTATCAGCATGATCGGTTTGAATTTTGTAACGGACAGCTTCCGGGCAGATGTTTTCCTAATCACCGCCATGGCTGTTGTTACACTGTCGATCTTGCAAATTGTCTACCGCATGGCGTTTGTTGATGAGCTGACGGAAATTCCCAGCAGACGAGCGCTCTTTGCTGATATGAAAAAGCTCCGCCAAAGTTATGCTGTGGCCATGTGTGATATCGATCATTTCAAAAAATTTAACGATACCTATGGTCATGATACAGGGGATCAGGTGCTTCGTATGGTGGCGGCCCAATTATCCAAAGTCGCCGGTGGCGGCAAGGCTTACCGATATGGGGGGGAGGAGTTCACGATCCTGTTCCCGCATAGGAATGTAAAATCTTCCGCTAAATATCTGGAGCAAGTCAGGCAAAGGGTGGAGGATGCGGATTTCCAAATACGATCCAAAGACCGGCCCAAATCCAAGCCTAAAGACAACAAGCAGAAGGCGAAAAATAAAACGGTTTCTGTGACCGTCTCCATCGGTTTTGCCGGATCGAAAAAATCTACAAAAAGCCCCCACGAGATATTAAAGCGGGCCGATGCTGCCTTGTATAAAGCAAAAGAAGCGGGCCGAAATCAGATCCACTCTTGATCTGATTAGGATGCTTGACGCGTTTGCCCCTCATCAAGTTTGATACGCATACCCGGATTTGCGTAAATATGCTCTAACGTGAGGGCGGCGGCACCCCGTGCCCACACTTCATCCCCCCAAATATGCGCAATGAATTCGGTTTCGAAATGATCACCGGATAGTTTGAGTCTTTTTGCCTCCGCCAATGCTGGGGCCATTAGGGCGTCCCCGGCCCGCATGCCGTCCCCTGTAAAGATAACGGTTGGGGGGTTCAAGGTAGCGATCATATTGGCGACGGCTTGACCCAAACGTTTGCCCGCCTCTGCCAGTAAGGCGACGCATTTTGGATCGCCTTCGCGGGCTTGTTCAGAGATATGAGTGATCGCATCATGGTAGGCTTTTGGGTTTTCGTTATAGGCATCAAGAGAGAAATTGGGTTCCGCCTCTCGCAAAATGGCGTAATCACTGGCATAGGCTTCCACGCAGCCTTGTTGGCCACATCGGCATTCCCGTCCATCGATTTCGACTTTTGAATGACCAAATTCGGGGCCAATCCCATTTGCCCCGCGATATAGTCTGTCATGGACAATAAAGCCCATTCCGATCCCATGTTCGATGGTTACAACGGCGAAGCAGGGAAGGTTTTTCCCGCGACCAAACCAATGCTCCGCCAGAGCCACAAGATTGGCGTCATTTTCAATAAAGACGGTACTATTCAATCTCTCCTTTAGCAGGGCGGCGAAGGGGATATTCCGGTCAGTGAAGATAGGACTCCAATGACACATGCCCGTCTCACAGCTGACATAACCCGGAATTCCGACGCAGATGCCTGATATATGCGCGCGGTTGATCTTTGCCTTTTCAAGGCACATTTGTACGCCCATTTGGATAACATCGAGAGCCGTGTCCGTCGCTTGCGCGCCGCGAAAGGGCAGATGCATACTGTGAATGACTGTGCCGCAAAAATCGGTAATGGAAAAACTCATTTGATGAAGGGATAATTTAATTCCCATAACGTAACCCGCTGCCGCATTGATGCTGAGCATAATACGGGGACGCCCCCTGCTACCCTCTGTGCCTTCAACGGCAGGTTTTTCAACAATGAGGCCGCTGTCAAGAAGGGCTTGAGTTATACCCGTTAACGCCGCGCGACTAAGGCCCGTCATTGACGCCAGTTCGATGCGGCTTATGGCCGTAGATTTACGAATTGTATTCAAAATCCTGTAACGGTTGCTGGTTGGTTTCTTCACCAAGAATGCCCCTGAAAAGATGCGGTCAATACGACTGATTCATCATTAAATTTACAATATGAAATTAATAATACAACAAAATTCTACTACTAATTTCAATGAAAATATAATTTATACCATTTAACTAATTGAAATTATTAAATTAATATAAAGTATTGTTCTGTGTTTTAGAAAATTGAAACTTTAAGCTGTTGACAGAAAACCTAAGCTATTTCATATTTAGTTAAGTTGGTGAATTAAAAAATGGCTTACAAAAGAGCCCTCACCACATCCAGCCGGTACGCTGGGCTTAAACGGGAGGAGAGTTACGGCAATGCCAACAACTATGGCATCACCAAGCACAATTGAAACGGCCTTGGTGGCGAATAACATCTGTAAAAGCTTTGGTCCCAATGAAGTTTTGCATGGGGTCTCCCTAAATGTTGTGGCGGGAGAGGTTCATGCGTTATTGGGGGAGAATGGCGCAGGGAAATCTACCCTTGTAAAAATCCTGTCTGGCTTTGAGGCACCAAGTTCCGGCGCGCTTGTCTATGAAGGCCGCGACGTTCATTGGTCAAGCGCCGAGGCTGAAAATTCAGGCGTAATCTTGATCCATCAAGAGTTCAATCTGGCGGAACAGCTAACCGTAGAAGAAAGTATTTTTTTAGGGCGCGAAATTACCAAGGGGCCTTTTCTAGATAAGGTGCGGATGCGGACCCTTGCCCAAGGATATTTGCAAGCTCTGGATTGTTATGCGGATCCAAGCGCCCGTATTCACGATTTAGCCGTTGCGGATAAACAGATGGTGGAGCTTGCTAAAGCCACGTCGAGAAATGCACGGGTGCTGATTTTGGATGAGCCAACGGCGGTTCTGACGGGCAAAGAAACCAAGGTGTTGTTTGAGCTTATCAGACGCTTACGGGCACAAGGTGTGGCGATCATTTATATCTCTCACAAGTTAGAAGAGATTGAAGAGATTGCGGATCGAATTACGATTTTGCGAGACGGGACGCTTGTCGGCAATTACGACGCGAACGAGCTCACAAAAGACGATATGGCGCGCCTTATGGTGGGTCGGGAACTAAGTGATTTATATCCGCATATTCTAACCCCACCAGAAGATGCTGAGATCGTTTTAGAAGTTGATAATTTAAAAATCCCCGGCGTCATATTCAACGCCAGTTTCTCCTTGAAAAAAGGCGAAATACTTGGATTTGCAGGCCTAGTTGGCGCTGGTCGGACGGCCTTGATGGAAGCAATTATAGGTCTGACCCAAAATGTAAGCGGAGAGGTTCGCGTTTTCGGTAAGCCCGTCGCCTACAAAGATTTGAGCGAGGCGAGAGACGATGGGGTCGCTTACCTAACCAAGGATCGAAAAGAAAAAGGGCTGCTGCTCACCCATGGACTGTGCCCAAATTTCTCACTTTTCTCGTTACAAAAATTCTCCAATCTGCTGATCGATGAGACGGCGGAACGAAAAGCATTTGAGGCTGCCTCTAAAGTATTTGACCTTCGGGTCGGTGATATGTCGGTCCCGGCAGGGAGCTTATCTGGCGGAAACCAGCAAAAGCTTCTGCTGGCGAAAGTCATGGAGGTTGCCCCGCAAATTGTCATCATTGACGAGCCAACGCGCGGTATTGATGTGGGCACTAAAAGTCAGATTTATCAGTTCATCAAGGAGCTGGCGGAGGCAGGCCGCTCCGTGATCCTGATCTCTTCCGAAATGACTGAAATTATTGGTCTGTCCCACCGGGTTGCGGTCATGTGCAATGGCACATTGTCTGGCATCTTGCAGGGAGCTGATCTCGAAGAACATGAAATTATGCGGTATGCGTCAGGGTTAAAAGGAAATGGGAAATATGAGTAGCATGACAACGACCGGCGTCAAAAAAACGCGGTTTAATCTGGACTTGAAAACCATCGGCCCATTCGTTGCCTTGATCGTTCTATTCCTTATTGGAATTTTAGTGAATCAAGCTTTTTTAAGCACTGGGAATCTCACAAATATTCTGACCCGGAGTTCGTTTATCGGAATTATTGCGGTGGGGGCTACTTTTGTCATAACCGCTGGCGGTATTGATCTTTCCGTGGGGTCAATGGCGGCGTTTATTTCGGGCTGTATGATTGTCATCATGAATACACTGGCCGCCACTATGGAGCCGGGCATTATGATTGTGCTGGCGGGAGTTTTTGCTTCGGTATTATTGGGAAGTGCCGCCGGATTTGTAAACGGCTTTCTGACGACGAAAGGGAAGATTGAAGCCTTCATTGTCACCCTTGGTACGATGGGGATATACCGATCCTTGGTCACCTATGTGGCGGATGGGGGCACGTTGGCCCTTGATCGGGGAGTTCGGACCATCTACCGACCTGTTTATTACGATAGTTTTTTCGGTATTCCCTATCCGGTTCTTGTCTTTTTGGGTGTGGCTATTTTGGGTTATGTCTTGTTAAACAAGACGGTCTTCGGTCGCCACTGTTTTGCCATTGGATCTAACGAAAATGTTGCGCGTTATTCCGCTGTCCATGTGGATCGCATCAAAACACTTACTTATATTTTGCAGGGTATTTGCGTCTCCATCGCCACTATAATTTATGTGCCGCGTTTGGGGTCAGCATCGGGGCAAACAGGGACCCTTTGGGAACTTGAAGCCATTGCAGCTGTGATCATTGGCGGAACCGTCTTAAAGGGCGGCTATGGCCGTATTTGGGGCACGGTTGTGGGAGCCCTTATCCTGACCATGATCGGTAATATTCTCAATCTTACGGACGTTATTTCAAATTATCTGAACGGCACGGTTCAAGGCATCATCATTGTCGTGGCCGTATTCTTACAACGAGGTAGTTGGCGCAAGAAAAAATAAGTCATTGCCACGATGTTTACGACTTTGGGCTTGTTCTGCAATCCCAAAAACCAAACGCCAGGGACGGCGTATAAAAAAATTAACTTGGGAGAGTAGAGATGAAGTTACCAATTAAAATTATGGGGGCCGCGCTCGGTGTGATGCTAGCCCTTCCTACAGCGTCGGCGTTAGCGGAAAAATTCACCATTGGAGTTTCCATTCCAACGGCGACACATGGCTGGACAGGAGGCGTGAATTATCACGCTAAAGAAACAAAAAAACGGTTAGAGACAACCTATCCTGATTTAAAGATTGTATTGGTTACAGCCGCGGATCCAACGGCACAAGCCAACGATCTGGAAGATTTGGTCTCAGTTCACAAAATTGATGCTTTGGTTATTTTGCCAACGGACGGCGGCCCGCTGACGGATCCTATTCGCCAGGTTAAAGAATCTGGTGCCCTGATCACGGTTGTTGATCGCGCCCTTACAGACGACACTATTCAGGATATTTATGTGGCAGGTAACAACCCGGAACTGGGGGCGGTTTCTGCCAAATATATCAAAAAGGCACTAGGGGGCAAAGGCGACATTGTTGTCCTGCGCGGTATGCCAATTGTTATTGACGAAGAACGTTTTGATGCTTTCATGGAAGGTATTGAAGGGTCAGAAATTAATGTGCTGGATCACAAACATGCAAACTGGAACCGGGATGACGGCTTTACAGTCATGCAAGATTTCCTAGCACGGTTTCCAAAAATCGATGCGGTCTGGGCGCAAGATGATGACATTGCACTGGGTGTGATTGAAGCGGTCAAGCAAGCGGGCCGTGAGGAAGAAATGTTTATTGTTGGCGGTGCCGGAATGAAGGACATCATCAAGCGTGTTATGGACGGTGATCGGTTGACACCTGTTGATGTGCTGTATCCTCCCTCCATGATCTCGACAGCCATGGAAATTACAGCGCTGAAAGCTGTTACAGGAGCACCGCTAAAGGGTACGTATATTGTGGGATCCCCTTTGATCACGCAAGAGAATGCAAAGGATTATTATTTCCCTAAATCCCCATTCTAAAAGCCCATTTGGTCCCGAGAAAGAGCGCTTTCTTGGGACCATTCTTTAAGAATTTATACCGCTTGCGGGAAGACACCGACGAGAAGACGACATCGGGAGACGATTAATGAAAACCATCAAAGGTCCTGCGATCTTTTTAGCGCAGTTTGGAGGGGATGAAGCCCCGTTCAATAGTCTGAATGCCATTGGGAAATGGGCATCAGAATGCGGTTTTAAAGGGGTGCAAATCCCATCTTGGGATGCTCGTTTGTTCGATTTAAGCAAAGCGGCAACAAGCAAAACATATTGCGACGATATAAAAGGTATGTTGAGTGAACACGATATTGAAATCACTGAACTATCAACACATTTGCAAGGTCAGCTTGTCGCTGTTCATCCCGCATATGATGAAGCCTTTGACGGCTTTGCTGCACCAGAAGTTCGCGGTAATCCAAAGGCACGGCAGGCATGGGCCGTGGATCAAATGATGTTGGCGGCAAAGGCATCGGCTAATTTAGGCCTGACCGATCATGCAACCTTTTCCGGCGCTTTGGCTTGGCCCTATATCTATCCTTGGCCGCAACGCCCTGCAGGATTGATCGAGACAGCGTTTGGGGAACTTGCAAAAAGATGGCTTCCCATTTTGGACGCTTTCGATGAGGCTGGCGTCAATGTATGTTACGAAATTCATCCCGGTGAAGATTTGCACGATGGCATAACTTTTGAGATGTTTTTGGAGCAGGTTGGAAATCACCCCAGATGCAATATCCTTTATGATCCGTCGCATTTTGTTTTGCAGCAGCTCGATTATCTGGATTTTATCGATATTTACAAAGACCGCATCAAGATGTTCCACGTCAAAGATGCTGAATTTAATCCAACAGGGCGTCAGGGTATCTATTCAGGATATCAGCCTTGGGTCGATCGGGCCGCGCGTTTTAGATCCCTCGGGGATGGGCAAGTGGATTTTCCCGCGATTTTTTCAAAAATGGCAGCGAATGATTTTGAAGGCTGGGCTGTTTTAGAATGGGAATGCTGCCTGAAACATCCAGAAGATGGTGCCCGCGAGGGGGCTGAATTTATCAAGCATCACATCATTCGTGTCACAGATCGGGCGTTCGATGATTTTGCTGATGGGGGCACCGACGAGGCTGCTAACCGTCGCATGTTAGGCATTGAATAAGGATGGCTGAGATGGATCATTCAAAAACACCTGAGCGGCTGCGGCTTGGCATGGTGGGAGGCGGTCAAGGCTCCTTCATTGGGGCTGTGCATCGGATCGCCGCCCGGATTGATGACCGGTTCGAACTGGTGGCCGGAGCGTTGGCGTCGGACCCTGATCGGGCAAAGGCGTCGGCGGCGGCGCTGCACATATCACCAGAACGGGCCTACGGCAGTTTTGATGAAATGGCTATGATGGAAAGTGCACGAGAGGACGGTATTGATGCAGTGTCCATCGTGACGCCAAATCATGTCCATTTCGCCGCTGCAAAAGCATTCCTTAATGCCGGTATTCATGTGATTTGTGACAAGCCCATGACCACCAATCTGGAAGATGCAAAGGAACTTGAAGCGCTGGCAAACAAGTCTGGGCTCATTTTTGGCTTAACCCACAATTATACAGGTTATCCAATGGTCCGGCAGGCACGGGAAATGGTTAAAGAAGGCAGTCTTGGTAAAATCCGAGTTGTCCAAGCGGAATATGCGCAAGACTGGTTATCGACAAAAGCCGAAAGTAGCGACAATAAACAAGCCATTTGGCGGACGGATCCGGCCAAGAGTGGGCCCGGTGGATGTATTGGCGATATTGGCACCCACGCGTATAATCTCGCCCGATTTATTACAGGGTTAGAAGTTAGTGAAATGGCGGCCGATCTCCACACTTTTGTGGAAGGGCGCCAGCTTGATGATAATGCCCATATCATGTTGCGTTTCGCAGGCGGTGCTAAGGGGATGTTATGGTCTTCGCAAGTATCGCCGGGAAATGAAAATGGTCTTCGTATTCGGATCTATGGTGAAAAAGGCGGCCTTGAATGGGCGCAGGAAAATCCAAATTTTCTTCTTCATAGCCCTTTGGGAGACACACCAAGACAGATAACACGGGGCGGACACGGGTTGAGCGCAGATAATGCAGCTTTGGCCCGTATTCCTGCAGGCCATCCTGAAGGATATTTGGAAGCGTTTGCGCAACTATACACGGATATCGCGGACCAAATTCAAGGGGCGAAAATTCAGCAACAAGTAGATCGATTGGTACCGACGGTAGCGGACGGTGTGGATGGCGTCCGATTTATCACGCGGGCGGTCGAATCCGATCGAGGCGGAGGGAACTGGATCAAATTTTGAGCAGATTTGCCAAATAACAAAACGTTCAGCATAAAACCCAGAAAATCTAAAGTCTCGTTGATTGGCTTTTCGTCAACGAAGGGAATGAATTGTCCAAAATCAGGATGATCAGTAGAGGAAGGATCAAGAGAAAATGAGCCTGGAAATCGAAACAAACACAGCATCTTATCCTAGTTTGAAGGGGCGCGTTGTCCTTGTAACGGGCGGGGCTTCAGGCATTGGGGCGTCAATCGTTGAGCGTTTTTGTGAACAAGGGGCATCTGTATCTTTTTTGGATTTGGATTGCGACGCGGGCGCAGATTTGGTTGAAAATATGCGTGAAAAATACGGCGTCTCTCCGCGTTTTATCGAATGTGACCTTCGGAACATCGACGCCTTAAAGGCGGCGATCTCAACGGTCGTTGAGGCAGACGGCCCGATCAAGACATTGGTGAATAATGCCGCCAGTGATGATCGCCATTCAATTGATGACGTGACCCCTGACTATTTTGATGATCGTATTGCCGTTAATCTACGCCACCAGTTTTTCGCGGTGCAAGCCGTCTATCCGGGAATGGCAAAATCGGGTGGCGGATCGATTGTGAATATGGGATCTGTAACATGGCTGATTGGTCAGGGCGGCATGCCGATTTATTCAACGGCGAAGGCTGCAATTGTTGGGATGACGCGGTCTCTTGCCCGGGACCTTGGCCCTCACAATATTCGAGTTAATTCCGTCCTTCCCGGCTGGATACTAACAGAACGGCAAATCGATAATTGGCTTACCCCCGAAGGGGAGGCCGAGTTGTTGGATCGTCAATGCTTGAAGCGAAGACTTGGGCCTGATGAGATCGCAAAAGTCGTTTTGTTTTTCTCTGCTGATGACAGTGGTATTTGTACCAACCAGAATTTTATCGCCGACGGTGGTTGGGTTTAATTATGAAGATCTCGACGTCGCAAGACAGCCCAACTGCTGTATGGCCTGCCGGGGCAAAACTGGGAGAGGGCCCGGTTTGGGTCGATACAGAAAAGGCGCTCTATTGGGTAGATATAAAGGGGTGCATGATCCATCGATTGTCTTGGCCCGACGTGAAAAGGCACAGCTGGAAAACGCATTGTCAAATCGGTGCCCTACATCCCACATCAACGGGGCGGTTTATTGGCGCCTTTGCAGACGGCATTCATTATGTGCGGTTAGATAAGGGGCATGAGTTTGCCCAAACTGAGCTGATTGTGGATCCAGAAGAGGCCTATCCAAATAACCGTTTCAATGACGGAAAAATTGGCCCAAACGGTGATTTCTGGACGGGCAGTATGGATGACGGGGAGGCAAACCCTACAGGCCATCTATATAAAATAGCAGCTGATGGTCAATATGCTGTCCTTGATAAGGATTATGTCATTACGAACGGGCCAGCCTTTAGCCCGGATGGGAAAACGCTTTACCATACGGATACTTTGGGCCGGGTGATTTATGCGTTCGATCTAAGCCCATCGGGGACGGTTAGTGCAAAGCGACCCTTTATTAGAATTCCCCCTGAAAATGGATATCCTGACGGTATGTGTGTGGATGAGGCGGGATACCTTTGGGTCTGCCATTGGGGCGGATGGGGTATTACCCGTTATTCGCCAGAGGGGGAGGAAACTGGGCGTATTGAAATGCCTGTTGCGAATGTCACAAGTTGCGCTTTTGGCGGCATAGGCCGCAATATTCTGTTCATCACGACAGCGACAAAAGGACTGACCAAAATTGAGCGATCACGGCAATTAGGCGCGGGCGCTCTTTTTGCCATAGAGCTTGATGTTCGGGGTCCTGCTACACGTTATTTTCAAGAGGCCGATAATGAATAAATCAACAGATCTCGATCAATTATATAAATCGATCATGCCGTTTGATGCTGATGATGCGCTTCTTGTGGGCAGAGTATGGCACGATCAGGATCGTGTTCCGGGGGTGAGTCCTGTACGCATCACGGCGGATGGTATTTTTGATTTAAGCGAGTTGGCTCCTACTTGCTCTGAGCTGATGAATATGCCCGATGCGGCCAAACGGATTTTGGCTTTTGGAGAAAAACGCAAGCTTGGGGAAACGAAGGAGGTGCTATTATCTTCCTTGCAACAAGGAAATACCCGATTTTTATCCCCTATTGATTTGCAGGCAATTAAGGCTTGCGGTGTCACTTTTGTTAAAAGCATGTTGGAGCGGGTGATCGAAGAGAAGGCCGGCGGAGATAAAAGCCTAGCGATGGGAATTCGGAAAACTTTGTCCGATGCAATTGGCCGCGATATTTCCCAAGTGGTGCCCGGATCAGACGCGGCGGAGCAGCTGAAAGAAGCTTTACAAAAAAACGGTTTATGGTCCCAATATCTAGAGGTTGGTATCGGTCCAGACGCTGAGGTTTTTACAAAAGCGCCTGTGTTATCATCGGTGGGACTTGGAGCCGAAATTGGTATCCACCCTAAATCTAGCTGGAATAATCCAGAACCCGAAGCCGTTCTTATTATCAATGGGAAGGCAGAGATAGTCGGGGCGTCCCTTGGAAATGATGTTAATTTGAGAGATGTCGAAGGGCGAAGCGCCCTTTTACTGGGTAAAGCAAAGGATAATAATGCATCGGCGGCTATAGGGCCGTTTATCCGTCTGTTCGATGAAAAATTCACGCTTGATCATGTGCGCCAAGAAGATATTCATCTGCAAATAAACCATGAAGATGGGTTTTCATTAAGCGATGTGAGTTCTATGGGGGAGATAAGTCGGGATGTGACCGATCTTGTGGGGCAGGCAATAAATGAGAACCATCAATATCCTGACGGCATTGCATTGTATTTGGGGACCATGTTCGCGCCGACAAAAGATCGTGGTTTACCCGGTTCTGGTTTTACCCATAAAGTAGGCGATCAAGTTCATATTTCCTCTGTGCATCTTGGACGCCTTAGTAATATTGTAAACTACAGTGATAAAGCGCCGCCTTGGCAATTTGGTATTCATGCATTGTTCAAAAATTTGGCAGATCGCGGTCATCTTGGCTGAATTTGAAGACAGGTTTTATAAAAGCTCGCTTTGTCTTTGGTTCAGCTAGACATCTACACCAGCCCTGTCCGTTGCCCATCAATCAGTGAAATATGTCAGAGCCTGAAATTCAGCATTCGTGCGGGCACCCTCTGCATCATCCGACAAGACCCCATATTCTTCCTCTAAATCATCATAAAATTCATCAGTGGGGTTTTACCCTCTTTGAATACTCATAAAAGTATTAATATTAAATTTTAATAATGTTTATAGATGTGTTGACCTGGAAAGCCCGATTTTGCTGCGTCATTTTATCGCGGATTACGGCCGGCTTTCACGAGCGCAGTTTGATCAAGGTCAAGGATGCGCATACTCCAAACTGCTAATTAAAGTCCCAAGTATTTACAAAGCAATTGTGATTGATCCGTATTTCTCTCGGCAATCCGGTCCTTTATCAAGGCAATTTGACACGATGCAGGTTTTCAAGCTCAGAGCGTTATTCCGCCGCCCCTTTTTAAAAATGTGGATTTTGGCTGTTCTTGTACAAATTGGACTGGCTGGTGCCGTTCATGGCGCACCGGCAGACAAGTTGGCGGCGAGATTAGAGAATATTCCAGTGTCTCAACTCTTTCAAAATGCTGACCGGTATGGGGACCCTGTTGAAAATGCGCCAATCGTTCCGGCATATGAGGGCGACAAACTTCTTGGATATGTTTTTCTAAATACGGATTTTGTGGGAGCCATTGGATATTCCGGTAAGCCAATTGTCGTCCTTATTGCCATGAAAGCCGACGGTCTGATTTCCAGTGCACTCCTTATGGAACATGCTGAGCCGATTATCTTATCGGGTATTCCAGAGCAAAAAATCATCGACTTCATTGAGGGCTACAAGAATGTCGATATTTTAAAACTTGCAAAGGAAAAAGGAGGCGAGCCGCCACCAGTTGATATTGTCTCGGGTGCTACCGTGACGGTTATGGTTATTGATGACAGTCTCAAAAGGGCCGCCGTTAGGGCCGCAAGACTGTTAGGGCTCGGTGGTCTGACCAGCAAAGTGTCTGTTGCTAAAGCCAAAAGGTCTCTCATCGTAAGCGGCGAGACGCCAGTAGACTGGACAACGCTGATAGGTGATGGTTCAGTCCGGCGGCTAAAATTAAACTTAAACGATGTGAATAAATCGTTCCTTCGCCAAGGGAATGAAAAGGCGATTGCGCGCCCTGAAAAGGGCGCTGATGAAGATTTATTTATTGATTTATATGCAGCCTCTTTGGCAATTCCGACAATCGCACGGTCTCTCCTTGGGGAGCGTGAATATGTGAATTTCAAAAAGAAACTAAAACCTGGTCAAGATGCTTTCTTGATAATGGGAAACGGCATTTACTCCTTCCGTGGGTCCGGATATGTGCGCGGCGGTATTTTTGATCGCATTCAAGTCGTTCAAGGAGACGAAGGTTTCCGCTTTACCGATCGCGGTTATAAAAATGTCGGTGCAGTTGAAGCGGAAGGAGCGCCAAAATTTAAGGAAGTTGCGCTATTCTTTACGCCTAAAGGGGCTGTGTTTAATGCGGCTGAACCTTGGGAATTGCAATTGCTGGTTCAACGGGCGATTGGTGCGTTGGAAAAAGTTTTTATAGCCTTCGAGCTGGCTTATCAATTGCCTTCAAAATATGTGAAAGTTGAAGCTCCGGCGATCCCCACGGTCGTTAAAACAACAGATGCTGAAGATATAGAGGCTGCTAATGCCTTATGGAAGCGTCTGTGGGTTCAGAAAATACCAGAAATTATCGTGCTGATAGTCGCTATCAGTCTTCTGACAATTTTGTTTTTTGCACAGAACTGGGTTGTTCAAAACCGTGTGCTGACAGATCGAATTCGCATCGGATTCCTGATTTTCACCCTTTTCGGAATTGGCTTTTATGCGCAGGCACAACTGTCTGTCGTTAATGTGTTTGTTTTTGCAAACGCGTTGCTGTCTGGTTTTCAGTGGCAGTTCTTCTTGATGGAGCCATTGATCTTCATTCTCTGGTGCTCTGTGGCCGTATCTCTGATCTTTTGGGGACGGGGAGCGTTCTGTGGATGGCTTTGCCCCTTTGGTGCGCTGCAAGAGCTAACCAACAAGATCGCCCGCTTTGCCGGCGTCAAGCAAATCACCTTGCCCTGGGGCCTGCATGAGAGATTATGGCCTATCAAATATATTATCTTCTTAGGGCTCTTGGGAATGTCCGTTTATTCCCTTCATCTTGCTGAAACGTTGGCAGAGATTGAGCCTTTTAGAACATCTATTATTCTAAAATTTGCTCGTGGCTGGCCGTATTTAATGTTCGTTTTCTCCCTGTTGTTTGCCGGGTTGTTTATCGAACGTTTTTATTGCCGTTATTTATGCCCATTGGGTGCGGCCTTGGCCATCCCCGGTAAGCTCAGCATGTTTAACTGGCTGAAGCGTTATAAAAACTGCGGTGATCCCTGCCACAAATGCGCACAGGAATGCATGGTGCAAGCCATCGATCCTCAAGGAGACATTAATCCCAATGAATGTCTCGATTGTCTTCATTGTCAGCAGCTTTATTACGACAAGGATGAGTGTCCTGTCGTGATCCATGCTCTTGCAAAAATTAAAAAATCAGGGGGGCAAGCGACTCCCTCTCAGGTTGCCAAAGATCCGCTTTATCGGCGTCCTCGGCGGTTGAACAAAAGTCGGGAAATCGATTTAAACTAAGGAGTACTAAAAATGACAGATGACACAGAAAAAATGGCTAACGTATCTCGTCGATCACTGCTCAGCGGCTCTGCCGTCGCAGCGGGTCTTGGTGTAATGGGCGGGGCTGCATTAATGCCAATCTCCGCAGCTCAGGCTGCTGGAGCCAAAAATGAAGTGGCTCCTGGTGATCTGGATGAATATTATGGTTTTTGGAGTGGCGGACAATCCGGAGAAGTTCGGATTTTGGGTATGCCGTCCATGCGTGAGTTGATGCGTATTCCTGTTTTTAACCGTTGCAGTGCTACCGGTTGGGGGCAGACCAATGAAAGCAAGAAAATCCTGACAGAAAACATGCTCCCATGGGAGACAAAATTCTGGGCAGATAAAGGGGGGTTTCCAAGCAATGGTGATACACATCATCCCCATATGTCTTTTACCGATGGAAGCTATGATGGTCGGTATATTTGGGTGAATGATAAGGCAAATACACGTATTGCCCGGATTCGATGTGATATTATGAAGGTGGATAAAATCATCTCCATCCCGAATGCAGCTGATATTCACGGGTTGCGTCCTCAAAAATTCCCCAAAACTAAATATATTTTTGCCAATGGCGAGCATCGGGTGCCTCTTCCGAATGATGGTACGGTCTTGGATGATCCTTCAAAATATCATGCTGTTTTCTCTGGTGTTGACGGAGAGAAGATGATCGTTGCCTGGCAGGTCATTGTGGATGGTAATCTGGATAATGTTGATGCGGATTATCAGGGAAAATATGCTGTCGCCAGTTGTTACAACTCTGAGGAAGGTGTCACCCTTTCTGAGATGACAAGTAACGAGCAAGATTGGGTTGTCATATTTGATATTGCCGCAATTGAAGCAGGTGTTGCCGCTGGAGATTTCAAGACATATGAAGGCGATGTTCCCGTCCTCGACGGTCGGAAAGGATCTAAATACACGCGATACATTCCTATTTCCAACAGTCCACATGGTGTGAATGCCTCACCAGATGGAAAATACATGATGGTGAACGGTAAATTGTCACCAACGGTATCTGTAATTGAAATGGCAAAAGTTCCTGATGTCTTCTCTGACAAAATCAAGCCACGGGATGCTGTGATTGCAGAACCTGAATTAGGTCTTGGACCTCTTCACACTGCCTTTGACGGTCGCGGAAACGCCTATACGACTTTGTTCCTTGATAGTCAGATTTGTAAGTGGGATATCAACAAGGCCATTCGCAGCTTTGCGGGTGAAAAAGTTGATCCGATTCTTCAAAAAATCGATGTTCAATATCAACCGGGCCATAACCATACTTCTATGGGTGAAACCAAAGATGCTGATGGTAAGTGGTTGATTTCACTTAATAAATTCTCAAAAGATCGCTATATTAATGTGGGTCCATTGAAGCCAGAGAGCGAACAGCTTATCGATATTTCTGGGGACGAGATGAAGATTGTCCATGACGGTCCAACATTTGCTGAACCTCATGATTGTATTCTTGTTCATCGCTCCTTGGTGAATCCTGCGAATACATATGATCGTAATGATCCAATGTTCGATGATATCAAAGCGCAGGCAAAAGCGGATGGTATTGAGGATCTGGAAGATGCTGATACAGTTATTCGGGATGGGAATAAAGTCCGAGTTTATATGTACTCTCAAGCACCGACTTTCTCCTTAGAAAAATTTACGGTTAAGCAAGGAGATGAAGTCACTGTCATCGTCACCAATATCGACGATGTTGATGATTTAACCCATGGTCTAACAATTTCCAATTATGGTATTGCCATGGAAATTGGGCCGCAGCAAACGAGCTCTGTAACATTTACGGCAGATCAGCCTGGTGTGCATTGGTTCTATTGTCAGTGGTTCTGTCATGCGCTGCACATGGAAATGCGTGGTCGTATGCTTGTCGAGCCTAAATAAGCTATGAATGCCAGAAGAAAATTCCTTTGGCGGTTACTTGTTGCGGTGGCATTTATTGTCACCGCAGCAGTGCTTAGTCCCTTTGTGCAAGCACAAGAAATTTTTGTTAAATCGGATTTGCAGCAGGCTATAAACGCGGCACATGCAGGTGATACTCTTGTGTTGACCCAAAGCCAGTATGCAGGGCCGATCAAAATATCCAAAACCTTGACCCTGTTGGGGCAAAATAAACCTCATATAGTGGGAAATGGTCTGGGAAGTGTTATTACCGTAACGGCTCCGGATACAGTCATTAAGGGCCTGTTTGTTACAGGGTCCGGCTTGTCATTGGCGACACAAGATAGCGGTATTTTTGTCAGCAAAACGGCACCAGGTACAATTGTTGAGGGAAACGAGCTTTCCAACAACTTAATCGGCATATATTTGTCCGGTGCAAAAAATTCACTTGTTTCAAATAATAAGATTACTGGCCGCCAGGATTTACGTATGAACGAGCGTGGAAATGGCATTCAAATATGGAATGCCCGAGGCGCGGTTATTGAAGATAACGTCATTCAATACGGTCGCGACGGCATTTTTGTGACCACAAGCAAAGAGAATATTTTTCGCGGAAATCTGATGCAGGATTTACGGTTCGCAATTCACTATATGTACACAAATAAGAGCAAAATTATAGACAATCGGTCCATCAATAATCATATGGGTTATGCTTTGATGTCCTCCACCAAGCTTGAGGTGCGGGGAAATCTTTCAAAGAACGATCGGGATCGAGGTTTTCTGTTCAACTATGCAAACAAAGTTATAGCCACCGGTAACAGTGTTCTGGGTGGGCCGGAAAAATGCATTTTTATATACAATTCCAACAGAAATCGATTTGAAGGCAATCTTCTGCAAGGCTGCGAAATTGGCGTTCATTTTACAGCGGGATCAGAGCGAAATGTTATGGTTGGAAATGCGTTTGTCGATAACCGCTCGCAGGTTAAATATGTCGGAACCCGATGGTTGGAATGGTCTGAAAAAGGTCGGGGTAATTACTGGTCTGATCATACTGCTTTTGATCTGGACAGCAACGGTGTCGCGGATAGTGTATATCGTCCCAATGACCTGACGGATCGAATAATTTGGCAATATCCCTCTGCCCGATTACTGACAAACAGTCCTGCTGTTCAAATACTAAAATACGCCCAATCTGCTTTCCCCGCCGTTCACCCCGGCGGAGTATTGGACAGTGCGCCGTTGATGCAAATTCCGGCAAGTTTAAAGGGAGTTGAGCTTCGATGAAAATGGATTCTCAAATGGTAATGGATTTCGCCCAGGTAAGTAAAACCTATGGCAAAGTGAAAGCGCTGGAGGATATTACTCTTAACCTCGCCAAAGGATCCTCCGTGGCTTTAGTCGGCCATAATGGGGCGGGGAAAAGTACTCTGATCAAGCTCATTTTGGGTCTTATCAAGCCATCTTCAGGTCGGGTTCGGGTTTTCCGTCAGGAGCCCACAAGCGGTGCGTTTAATCCCTTGCGCTGCAAGATTGGGTATCTGCCAGAGCAATGCCTGTTTCAAAAAAGCCTCACCGGGCGCGAAACGCTTATTTTTTATGCTCAGTTAAAAGGACTGAAGGCTGGCAAATTCAACGACTCGCTAGAACGGGTTGATTTGGCGGCGGCGGCGGACAGAAAAGTGGGCACATATTCCAAAGGAATGCGCCAACGATTAGGGGTCGCACAAGCGCTTCTTGGTGCGCCGGAATTACTGGTACTGGATGAGCCCACATCCGGCCTTGATCCAATTGCACGGCAAAATATCTATAAAATTATTGGCGAAGAGAAAGAGCGGGGGGCCAGCGTTCTGATCTCTTCTCACGTTTTGACAGAACTTGATGATCGAATTGATCAGGTGGCTATTCTCAACAAGGGTAAACTGACTGCAATGGGGACAATTCCGATCCTTCGCCGAAAAGTTAAAATGAAATCTGAAATTATCCTCAGTGCCCCAAAACTTGTGATTGAGCAGATTGAGAAATCAGTTGGAACTCCCCGTGATTGCACGCGCAAACGCGACGGAGTTTTAAGCATTTCATGTGATCCAGAAAATAAAATCGCGATCCTTGAAAAGATCATGGTTTTTGGTGCCGGAATAGAAAATATTGAAATTCAAGAACCGTCCCTTGAGCTTGTTTACAACGCTTACTCAAATTCAAATATTGGAGGAGCGCAAGATGTCTAGAATTTTGGTTCTGGCGAAAAAGGAAGTTCGGGATGGCTATCGTAATCGATGGATCATTCTAATGACGCTGGTTCTGGCAACGTTAGCACTTGTCCTATCATTGCTCGGCAGTGCGCCCGTTGGCACGACGAATATCAGCCCATTGGCAGTAACGGTTGTAAGCCTTTCTTCTCTTAGTATTTTCTTTATCCCCCTCATTGCGCTTCTCTTGTCTTATGACAGTATTGTCGGGGAAGAAGAGAGAGGGACACTAACCCTTCTTCTGTCGCATCCAATTTCAAAAACATCTATTACGCTGGGTAAATTTTTAGGGCAGTTTTTGATCCTATCCTTCGTGATTGTGGTGGGATACGGGGCGGCTGTTCTTGCGCTGTCCTTTGGCGGGGATATTGCTATTGATCAATTGCAATGGTCTATATTTTTCAAACTTCTCTATTCTTCCATATTGCTTGGGGGTGTGTTTTTGGCGCTTGGAATACTTCTGAGTATTTGCACGAAAGATCGCGGTACGGCAGCGGCCTATGCGATTGGTTTATGGTTGCTCTTTGTTGTCTTGTTTGACATGGCTTTATTGGGAGTTCTCTCCTCCACCGGATCAAGTTTCATCAGCGATGAAGCGGCTAAATGGATCATGTTATCCAATCCCGCAGATGCTTATCGCATGTTCAATCTGGCAGGCAGTAGTGATACTGCGGTTCTCTCAGGTATGTCGGGCCTTCGTGATGATCAAGGGGTTCCAAATGGGGCGTTGTTGTCCCTACTCTGTGCGTGGATAGTAGTGCCGCTTATGGCGTCCTGTATTCTGTTTCAAAGGAAGTCCATATGACATTCTTCAAAATTATAAGTCTCTTCTTTTTTGTGGGGCTGCTCGCAGGCTGCAATGGGAAGGATGTTGACGTGCCATCGCCGGTGGCCCTGACAGACGAGGCCGTTGGGAATTATTGCGGAATGGATTTAGTCGGCCATCCGGGACCAAAAGCACAAGTGTTCGAGAAAGGCCGCGCGAAACCAATATGGTTCTCCGCCGTTCGGGATGCTTTAGCCTATAGCAGACTTCCCGGTGAAGCACAGAGTATCAGTGCTCTTTATGTTCATGACATGGGCCGAGCAACGAGCTGGGAAAATCCGCAAGATGACGGAATTTGGATTCCAGCGCAGACCGCCTTTTTTGTCGTGGGAAGCGAGAAGCGAGGCGGCATGGGTATGATAGAAATTGTACCTTTTGGCGGACAAGAAAAAGCGCAGCAATTTGCTCTTCAGTATGGGGGATCAGTTGTTCCTTACGCTGAAGTTTCAACAAAATACATTTTCCCTGATCTGGACGAAGACGAAAATACGACAGCAGAACAACCCCCTAAAGGGACAGTGCAATGAAAGCTCTCAATAAATCTCCAAAATCTCTCGCTCGGCGCCGTTTTATCGTGATGGCCGGGGCTGCGGGAATAATTCCTTTTTTGGGGGGCGTAGGGGAGGCGAGCAACACTTTGCGTCCGGTAAAGTGGCAAGGTTCTGCCTTGGGAGCCGAGGCTTCTATTCAGCTTTATCATAAGGACAGGGTTTGGGCACAAAAGAATTTGTTACGGTGTCAGAATGAAATTGCCAGACTGGAAAATCTGTTTAGCCTTTACCGGCCTCAATCAGAAATTAGCAAATTGAATAATCAGGGGAGTTTGGTTAATCCTTCAATAGAATTCTTGACGCTGCTCTCGGATGCGATGGCTTTTTCTAAAAATTCAGGCGGTATCTTTGATGTGACCGTGCAGCCCTTATGGCAGTTATATGCGACGCATTTTGCGAGTCCTACAGCAGATCCTGAGGGGCCGTCACAGTCTGAAATTGATCGCATATTGGATTTGGTCGGGTCAGACAATATCATATTGGATACTAATAGAATTAGTTTCAAAAAAGCCGGTATGGGAGTGACCTTAAACGGGGTTGCACAAGGGTTTATTACGGACCGGATTACTGATATTTTAAAATCTGCTGGATTTGAAAATGTTATGGTGTCCCTTGGGGAGAATTTTGCCCTTGGATCAAAACCGGATGGAGACGACTGGCGCGCAGGGATCATATCCCCTGTTGATGGCAAATCCATTGCGAAGACAGTGACTTTGAAAAACAAAGCGCTGGCAACATCTGGCGGCTATGGTAGCCCTTTTGCATCCAATTCTGTGGCTAATCATCTGTTAAATCCAAAAACAGGAAAAACCGCAGCGTTCAAGTCGTCTGTATCCGTTATAGCCGATACAGCAACGACAGCGGATATGGTCTCCACAGCTTTATGTTTGATGCCGAAAAGCGCTGGGGAAAATCTGGTCAGAGAAATGAGTGAGGTTGATCAGGTACTTTATATCTGATCAACCCACTGAAGTTCGTTTGTCGCTCAAGACAGTTCTGTTTTACGCGTGCCGGTAGCGGGTGGCAACGAGGGCGGGCCTGCAAAGCATTGGGCAATGGCCATCCACTGAGTTGCAGTTTCGCCTGATACTTTTAAGTTGGTATCGCCAATATTACGCGCTTGGGTAACCACCTGACAGAATTCTGTGGCGCGTCCCTCTACATAGTTTGTATCGCTTTGCGCGTTCCATTCCCAAATGTCACCAGAGGGGGCGGTCAAGCGAATGTAAGGCACGTCTTCTGGCACGGGTTTAGAGTGTGTTTTAAAGGTCCAACCGAAAGTATTGACCCCAAGAACAGCAATATTCTTGATGCGGTCGGCGTCCTGCCGCACAACGCCCAGTGTGTCATAGACTTCCTGCCCATGGGCCCAGGTCTCCATAAGGCGAGCGGTAATGCTGGATCGGACACTCATATCCGGTCCCGCCCATTGAACCCGTTTCTTTGGATCTTCTACAGAGAACCGGTCGCTCATTTCAAGATAAAAGGAGCGCCAAGCCTCCAAAAGGTCACGCCCTTTTAAGCCATCAAGCCACTGATCCTCAAACCCGCGCATACCGCCTTTTCGAATGGCAGGCAGGGCTGTGTTTATGTAAGTCTTAAAGTCCTCGCCGCCTTGCAGAGACATATCGGCCGCGTTGTTCCATGCATGAAGATGCCCGATAACATTCTCGATAGACCAGCCTTTAAACTGCGTTACTGTTGCAAGCTCTGCGTCGGTCTTATTTTTCAGTAACGCGTACAGGGCGTCACTTTCTTGTCTGAAATCATTTGGTTGTTGAAACATAATCCCTCTTTCCCGAATTGAATCCGGTTGTTGTTTATAGCCGTGCGACACCAAAGCTGTTTGGCTTTGTTCCACGATACGGGGTCTCAAAAATAGTTTCCAGACAAAAGCTGAGAACTTGCCTTGTATCCCTTGGATCAATCAATCCGTCATCCATCATACGAGAGGATGTGAAGATCGCTTCAGACGATGCTTCCATCGCGTTTTCAATCAACTCACTTTGTTTGGCTAGTTGTGCAAGCACCTCTGGAGCGGGTTCCTGCCCCATAGCAGCAAAACGAGCTTCTGCCACAATGGATAAGACCTTTGCTGCCTGCGCGCCGCCCATAACGGCCGTCCGCGCGGATGGCCATGAGAAGGAGAAGTCAGGCTTTAAAGCAGCTGAACACATGGCATAGTTACCTGCGCCATAGGAGTTGCCCACGACGACAGTGAGTTTTGGGGGGCGGAAATTGGCAACGGCTTGGATCATTTTAGACCCATGCTTTACCTGGCCCATTCGTTCTGCTTCCACGCCCACAAGGAAGCCCGTGGTGTTGTGCAAGAAAATCATAGGAGTATTAGTTTGATCACAAAGTTGTAAAAATTGTGCGGCTTTCACAGCTCCATGCGGGGTGATCGGCCCATTATTCGTCAAGATAGCGGCACGCCAACCGTCAATATGGACGTGACCGCAGACAGTGTCTGTTCCAAATTCCGGTTTGAATTCCATGAAGTTGGAACCGTCTACAATTCTGGCCACAATTTCCCGCATGTCATAGGGAATGCGCTTGTCAGTGGGGACAATTCCTAACAATTCTTCTTTCGGATAGACAGGCTCTTCCGGTTCCTTATCCCGCTCCAAATATCTGCTTGCTGCGGGGGGGAGTTGGTCGACGATTTGTCGGGCTTGACGAATACCGTCTGAATCATTTTCAGCAATATATTCGCCCGTTCCAGAGACACTAGCGTGCATTTCGGCGCCGCCCAGTGTTTCATGATCGGCGATCTCTCCCGTCGCGGCTTTTAGAAGCGGCGGTCCTGCAAGGAAGATGTTCGATTGTCCGCGAACCAGAACAATATAGTCTGACAGGGCAACCTGATACGCACCGCCTGCGGTCGCATTACCGTGGGATACGGTGATCTGCGGAATGCCTGCCGCAGAGAGTTGGGCTTGCTGACAATAAACATTGCCTGCTTCCAAAAAGCCTAGAGCACCCCATGGATCGGAAGCGTCTTCTCCCCCAGCCATTTTTGCCAAATTTCCCCCGCCGCTTTCACTTAAAGAAATAATAGGCAAGCGGGTTTTGAAGGCAATCTCTTGCAGGCGCAAATTCTTTTTGGTGGTAACTGAGTTGATGGTGCCGCCCTTAATGGCGTAATTCCAAACCATCACCAGACAGCGCCTGCCGGACACAAAACCAATGCCCATGATCAGGTTGCCGCCAGCGGTGGTGCCGTCTTTATCGTCGAGCATTTTATAGCCAGCAAAGGAATTGATTTCCAGAAAGGGTGTTCCGGGATCCAACAGATGAGTAAGGCGTTCGCGAGGGAGCAACTTACCGGCTTTCGTGGCGCGCTGCCTATATTTCTCCTCCCCCTTACGGATTTGCTGTTCGATATGTCGAACTTTACCTACATAATCTGTCATGAAGGCTGAATTTTTAGCGAAATCTTCGCTATTGGGATCGATTTTTGTATTGATGAGACCCATGATTAATCCTCGCCTGAATTTTCTACATTAATGTCGACCAAGAGTTGCCCTTTTTTAACTTGAGCCCCCACTTGAGCAGAGACAGAAGCGACAACGCCGTCCACGTCGGCTGCTAGTCTATGTTCCATTTTCATAGCTTCGACCGTGACTAGTGTTTGACCTTTGGTGACCACATCTCCGACGGCAACAGCCACTTGAATGACAAGGCCTTCGGTTGAGGCTGTAATACGCCCGCTGCCTTCTTCTTCATCGGATGCGATGGGCGCATAGGTTATATTGTCTAAATGCAATAATTGGCCGCGAGCATCCAAAAATATTTCGGAGCCTTCAATATGGAAAGTAGCCTTTTGGCGGATACCGTCCATCGTATAAGTGCAACATGCCCCCGTCAGTGAATGGAGCTGAAGGGTGTGGACATCTTCCCCTATTGTAGCGTGGAAGATGCTGTTCTCATGGGCTAGGCTCACTTTCCATTTCTCGTCATGCCCTTCAATATGAAGGGCCATATCCATGGCGGCGGTATTGCTCCATCGCCAGAGAGTTGAATCGTTGGATTTGCTTTGAGTTTGAAGCAGCATAGCGGCCAAGGCGATATTCGCATTGTCTGGCTTGGCATTTGTTGATGCTTGCTCCAAAGTCGCTTCATCAATGAAGGCTGTTGTCGCCGCCCCTTCAATAAAACGATTATCTTCGAGAATTTGGGTTAGAAACGTTTTGTTCGTCCGAACCCCCAGAAGTTTGGTGTCACTCAGCCCTCTTAACAGGCGCCTTCGAGCTTCTTCACGATTATCCCCGTAACTGATAATTTTAGCCAGCATTGGGTCATAATGAGGGCTAACCTCCATCCCGGTGGTTATTCCGTCATCGAAACGAAGTCCGGCGCTGGATGCTTTTTCCCAATGATGAATACGCCCGGTTTGCGGCATAAAATTATTTGAGGGATCTTCCGCATAGAACCGGGCCTCAATAGCATGCCCCGTCAAAGTAATCTCTTCTTGAGAAGCGGGAAGGGCCTCGCCCGCCGCGATTTTTAACTGCCAATCCACCAAATCTACGCCGGTGATCAGCTCCGTCACCGGATGCTCTACTTGAAGGCGGGTGTTCATTTCCAGAAAATAGAAATTCTCGTCCGCATCTACTAGAAATTCGACAGTTCCAACACCGCTATAATGACATGCCGAGGTCACGTTTACTGCAGCTTGTCCCATTAAAGCCCGTAACTTTTCACTGACGAAAGGGGAGGGGGCTTCTTCAATCACTTTTTGATGGCGTCGTTGGATGGAACAGTCACGCTCCCCCAGATAGATGGCCTGACCACTGTTATCGGCAGCCACTTGAATTTCAATATGGCGGCCATTTATGATGGCCCGCTCTAGGATCAATTCGTCACTGCCAAAAGCATTTAAGGATTCACTGCGGGCGGACGCCAAGGCTTCCGTTACATTATCGCCTTCATTCAAGAACCGCATACCGCGACCACCGCCGCCGGCCGCAGCCTTAATCATGAGCGGGAAGCCCACGCGAGTTGCCTCAATAAGCAAGGTTGCATCAGACTGATCTTCGCCCTGATATCCCGGAATGCAAGGAACACCCACATCCACCATATGTTGCTTGGCAATGCGTTTATTTCCCATAAGAAGAATGGCTTCGGGAGATGGTCCGATGAAGCAAATTCCAGCATCCAGACAGCTTTGGGCAAAACTGTCATTTTCAGATAAAAAGCCATATCCCGGGTGGATGGCATCGGCCCCAGTTTTAGCTGCTGCACCCAAAATATTCGCTGGATTTAAGTAAGATTCTCCAACTGGTGCCGGGCCAATGCAGACGGCTTCGTCAGCCAATGCCACATGAGGAGCCCCTTCGTCAGCCTCGCTATAGACAGCAACAGATCGATAGCCCGCATCTCGCACGCTTTTGAGAATGCGAACGGCAATCTCTCCGCGATTGGCGACCAGGACCTTGGTAAAATTATTATTTTTCATTGTCTACCTTAACTCCAGTTTGGGCTGCGTTTTTCAAGAAAGGCTGTAATTCCCTCTCTCGCGTCAGGACTTTTTATACAAGCATCAATTTGCGTGCGAAGGAAGGGCAACGCCGCATCGAAATCCATATCTTCTTGCGCATTGTAGGCTGCCAAACCCATTTGCATGGTGTTGGGGGCAAGACTGGCAAGTTCAGACGCTAATGCGCCTACTTTCTGATCCAGGTCGTCCGCGGGAACCGCCTCATTAATCAAGCCCCATTGGGCAGCTTTTTCAGCTGAGATAGAATATCCGCGCATGATGAAGTCAAGGCCGGCCCGTTTTGGCATCACGCGGAATAATCCAGCCATTACCATAAAGGGCCAGATGCCACGTTTAATCTCAGGGGCAGAGAATTTTGCATGATCGGCCGCGATGGCATGGGTGCTGTTGCAAACAAGAAGCAAGGCTCCCGCCAAAACGGCGCCTTGAATTTTGGCAATGACAGGTTTTCCCAAATGGCGAATGCGCAGACTAATATCATCCGTCTCCCCGCGTTTTGGGACATTTGAGATGGGACCATTGTCAGGGTTACCACTCATAGAGCGTAAATCACCACCGGCACAAAATACATCCCCCTTTGCCGCGATGATAACGGCGCGGATGCGTCGTTCTTGTTTGGCATAATCCAAGGCGTAGATTAGCTCGTTGGTCATATCGACATTAATGGCATTCTTCCGACCCGGCCGGTTAAGGGTGATGGTCAAGACATGATCTTCTATCGCAAGTTCGACAGCTGCAAAGGTCAAGTTATCCAATGCCAGTTCTTCATTAATATCAGTCATGCTTTCCCCGGTTTTTTTATTTGTTTGATAAGAGAGATGGGCGCTTCGATATGTTTGGCCCGTAAATATTCACCAAGGGATTTTGCTTGCCCATCAATACGAGTGGAGGAGGAGACTCCTTCGCCCAAAATGCCGTGAATATAGAAGTTCAGGGAGCGAATGTTTGGAAGTTCAAACCGTTCGATGTCAAATTGAGCGGTGTCGGGCAATAACTCTTTCAATTTTTCTGTGGTTAGAAAGGCGTAGAGATAGGCAAAAGCCTCGTCAGTCTTCGCCCATATACCCAGATTTGCATTCCCCCCCTTATCCCCGGAACGGGTTCCAAAAAGCCTTCCAAAAGGAATTGTCTGACGGTTGTCCGTTGGCGGTTTTGGGATATCTACTGGTACTGTTTGGTAATAAATATCCTCCAAATTCAACTGATTGGTCGGAACGATTTCTGTCTTTTTATCGCCTAAAAAGACAGTTTCTTTGATATGGCGACTATCAATTAAAGCTGGCCAATGAACCACATAAGGGGTACCTGATCCCGCGCTATCGCGGGCGGTGAAACCCGGAAAAGTCGCGAGCGCAATTTCGATAATTTTGGCGGAAAATATACGTCCAACCAGTTTCTGGTTTTGGGATTTGACGATAATGCGCAGAGATGCGAACGCTTCTTCATTGCTGCCCGGATTGGTTTTATCACTCCGAATAACCTGTTCAGATACCGCGTCAAATTGCGCGCGTCCCCCAACGGAGTTGAATAACGTATTTGAGAATAATTTAGCCTTCTCTTCAATATCAAGACCTGTCAGCAAGATCTCCATGCCGTTGCGATATCCGCCCATGGTATTGATGCATACTTTATGAGAAGGGGGCGGCGTTGATCCACGGCAACCCGATACACGGACCCGATTTTCCCCGGTTTCAGTGATCTTCAAAGTATCGAAATGACCAATTACATCTGGGTTAAGATACGCTGGGGCGGCAATTTCATATAATAATTGAGCTGTGACCGTGCCTGTAGATACGAGGCCGCCAGTCCCTTCATGTTTTGTGATGGTAAAGCTGCCATCTTCTTCGATCTCAGCAATTGGGTATCCGATATTGGTAAAGCTGGGGACTTCTTGAAAGAAAGAATAGTTACCGCCCGTAGCTTGCGCGCCGCATTCAATAATGTGACCGGCGGCCAGTGCCCCCGCCAAAGCATCAAAATTATCGCGCTGCCAATTGTATTTCCAAGCTGCGGGTCCAATAACAACGGCGGCATCGGTTACGCGGGGACAAATAACAACATCAGCCCCTTGATCGAGAGCCTCTTTAATACCCCAAGCCCCAAGGTAGGCATTGGCTGTCACTGGCTTTTTACCAGAGTCTTTTAACGGTTTTTTGGTGTCAATATTGATGAGCTGCTCACCGGCCTCTGCCAATTCGTCAAGTTTTGGCATCAAATTGTCACCCTCTATATAGGCAACCTTGGCGTCGACACCCAGTTCTGACACTATGGCTTCAATGGCTTCTGCCATCGCTTTTGGATTAAGCCCCCCGGCATTCGTGACGATTTTGATCCCGCGTTCAAGACAAGGCTTGATCACTTGCCGAACTTGTTTCAGGAAAGTTCCGACATAACCTGAATCCGGGTTTTTCATTTTCTGGGCGAACAAGATCGACATTGTAAGCTCAGCCAGATAGTCACCGGTCAAGACATCAATCGGGCCTCCTTCAACCATATCAAGGGCTGCGGAGAGTTTATCGCCATAATATCCACTACAATTTGCAATACGAATGACAGTTGTATTTGAAGCCGTAGCCATAATTAAATATCCATCTGACGAGCGGCAAGATCCCGCATAATTTCTTCTGAGCCGCCACCAATAGCCATCACCCGAACTTCGCGATAAATACGCTCAACACGACAGCCGCGCATATATCCGGCACCGCCCAAAATTTGCATGGCCTCTCGGGCGCAATATTCCATGGTGAGGGTCGCTTGAACTTTTAATAAAGACAGATCTGAAATTGGGTTTTCTCCAGCCTGAACTCGCAGAGCGCATTGCTCAAGATAGGCTTGTGTCGCATTTATTTTTCGGGCCATTTCTGCAAATTTATGGCGAATTACTTGATGGTCAGCCAACCGTTTTTTAAACGTCTTGCGATCTCGTGCCCAAGCTATTGCATCTTCAAGGCACACCCGCGCGAGCGCATTGGCGCTTGCGGACATCCCTAAACGTTCATTGTTAAAATTCATCATAATACCGATGAAACCTGTATTCTCTGTGCCGATCAGGTTTTCTTTGGGAACGCGTACATCATCAAAATAAAGGGCCGCGGTATCGGACGCCCACCAACCTTGTTTCTTTAGGGAAGTCCGTGTGAACCCTTCCCGGTCCCGCTCAATAAGCAGGAGTGAGACACCACCAGCCCCGTCCCCACCTGTACGGACAGCGACGGTATAATAGTCGGCGCGCATGCCGCCGGTGATAAACATTTTTGATCCGTTGACAACATAATGATCGCCGTCAAGTTTGGCCCGTGTTTGTAAATTTGCAACGTCGGATCCGCCAGAGGGTTCCGTGATGGCAAGGGCGTGAATTTTCTCCCCAGCTAAAACTTGAGGCGCAATGCGATTTTTCATCTCGTCCGAGCCAATGTTCAGAACCGGAGGCAAGCCAATACTATGAACCAGCAAGCTTGCATTAACACCGCCTGAGCTACTCCGTGCCATTTCTTCGGCAGTAACTAAAAGAAAGAACGGATCAGGGACGGGCGTTCCGCCATATATCTCTGGGTACCCGATGCCGAGTAATCCTACTTCAGCGGCTTTTTTATATAATTCTCTGGGGAATTCGCCCGCCTCGTCCCATTCGTCCACAAAGGGTATAATTTCTTTATCGACGAACGCGCGGAGTGTTGAACGCCATGCTTGATGATCGGGTGTGTAGAAGGGGCCGTGATATCGATGATCAAAGTCGTAGGGATTCTGTCCGTCTTGAAAACTACTCGACATGGAAATTCTCCTCTTCTTTTTGCCGAGAAAATCTATGGCGATATCGTACCATACGATTGTCCGGCTTTGTTTATGACGCAAGCGATATTGAATTATAAAAAACCTTACGGATGGCTTTTTTTATGATAAACTTCCCTTTATGTCAAGTTATGGGGTGTTTTGAGGATAGTTTTTTTGCGAAAAATTAGTATGCTCCGATCAGTTGTTGTGAAATGGCGCCTATTACGTTGCGTCATGACGGTATAGGAGACGGGCATGGATGAAATAGTGGAAATGAGTAAGCAGCAGGCCAAAAGCGCACGCGCTCGCGCTGCTATTTGTGAAGCCACTATTGATTGCCTCGTTGAGCATGGATACAGCGAAACATCTTTGAATAGAGTTGCGGCAATTGCAGGTTTCTCCAAGGGGGCCTTGCAGCATCACTTCCCCAGCAAAGAAGATTTGATGGTTGCAACCGCTGATCGCCTGCTTGAACGTCCTATCGCTAAAAAACTTAAAAGTGAAGAAGTGCCGAAATCAGTTGAGGCTGCCTTACTGTTAAATTGGAATAAATTTACCAATACTGAGGCATATCGTGGATTACTGGAAATATTGATCGCCACCCGGACAGATCAAAAATTGCAGGATCGTATTTCAGACAAATTAAAGGCCTGGAATAAAATTATCGATCAGCAATCAGTAGCGATTTTCCAGTCTCGAACTGGAAATGAAGAAGACGTTGCTATGCTTTTGACTATGTCACGAAGCTTGATGCGGGGTCTTGTTATACAAGATACATACTCAACGGATCCTGAAGATAATTTAAAATATGTTCATCGCTGGATCGAGCTTATTGCTCCTCTTCTTGAGTTAAAGGCCAGGGTGTCCAAATAATTTTTTGCCTAAAATTAGGTGTTTGCGCAACAAATGGGATTGCGGTCCAAGTTTTGGAAATTCTTAACATTCCCCGTTTGGCGAGGGAACACAAGAGAGGCAAATTCTGTGCTCCTTCAATTTTTTGGCCCTTGAATAGCCTTTTCACCAATAAACCGGCTTAACAATAAATCAATCTGACCGGTTACAACGGCGACGCTGAACAGGATCAGAATGAGCCCGACCATTAAATTGGTCGAAAATGTTTCTTCCAAGAAAATTGCGCCTAACAACAAGCTGAAACCGGCGCGAAGATAACTGCCGCTTGTAACGCCAATAGCCCCCAGTGATTTGATTAGTCGGAAATAAATAATCATCGCAAGGGCCGTTGATAAAACTCCTAACGCCGTGATAGACGCGAGAGATTCATTGGAGGGTTGCAATGTCCACGGTTCATCAAGGATAAGAGACATTGGGATCATCATAAGCGTAGCCATTGTCATGGAGCAAGCTGCCGTTACCAAAACAGGTTGATCGGAAAATCGGCGCGCGTAAATGGCGGCTACGGCATAGCTTAAGCTTGATCCTGTCACGGCAATTTGTGCCCAGGAATTTTCACTGAAACCGTTTAAAATAGTCGGCCCGAGGCATATGAGAACACCACAGAAACCGATAATGATGCCAATGAAATTTCGAAATGGCGCGGTACCCTGCTTAAGAATGAAAAAGGTGATCAGGAACGCAAAAAGGGGCGGGGTCGAGTTAAGAAGCCCTGCGAGCCCACTATCGATATAAGTTTCGCCCCAGCTTATTAAGGTGAACGGTAGTGCGCATTGTAATAGTCCTTGAAGAGAAAATGCTGCCCAAAGGGCTGGAGATGAGGGGAGGGGCATGCGTTTTATCCGCATGAAGAGAAGCAAAATTGCAGCCCCTAATGCGACGCGCAAGAGAACAGTCGTGGCTGGCGGTACAGTTTCTACAGAAACTTTGATTAAAGTGAACGAGCTTCCCCAGAGAAAAGCCAAGATCACTAGTAAGGCAATTTCAAAATACTGACTTTGAGTTTTATTTTCCACGACATATGCTCCTTATAATTGAAAGGAGATTAAGCATGACGTGAGATATTCATCTGGCTGGTTTCAGACTCTATCCCGGGATCAGGTCCGATTTTAGCTAGGCAGATAATTTCAGAATGCGGTATTATCTGAACATGGCTGATGATGAACTTGATGATTTAGATATAGCTCTTTGTGATCGTGCCCGTCTGGCACGAGATCCAAACTATGATGGCTTGTTTTTTACAGGAGTCAAAACGACTAAAATATATTGTCGTTCTGTCTGTCCGGTACATCCTGCTAAATCAGTAAACGTGATGTTTTTCAAATCGGCGGCAGCGGCCGAGCAGGCAGGTTTTAGGCCATGTTTGAGGTGCCGCCCGGAATCTGCCAAAGGCAGTCCTGCTTGGCGCGGGACCGCCACGACCGTTGGACGTGCCATGCAGATTATTGAAAGCGGATATCTTGATCATTCAAGTGTCGTGGAACTTGCAGCGCGATTGGGTATTGGAAGCCGCCATCTATCTCGATTATTTGACAAACATCTTGGTGCTAGTCCTTCGCAGGTTGCGGCGACCCGGCGGGTTCAAATTGCCAAACGGTTGCTGCACAACACCCAATTATCAATTTCAGAGATTGCGTTTGAAGCCGGTTTTCAAAGTATCCGCCGGTTTAATGATGCATTTAAGGCAGTCTATAAACGATCCCCTTCAGAAATCAGACGATAGAAAAACGATCTGCACGATTACGGACTTTGAGAGGCTAGCGAATTTTGCGGCCCCCGTCTGAGAAAGTGATGGTTGTAGAAAAGCTCCCCTCGTTGAGCAGCCACGGGCGAATTCTGTAATTTCGGGCTTGGGATTGATGCATGGGATCCGCGTCCGCAATTTTTGTAGCCTCTTTAAGGGAGGAGGCTCTGATGATGACCATTCCCGAACCTTGCCAATATTGCTCCGTATCGTCAGAAAAGGGACCTGCACCGAAAATGATGCCGTCATTTTCCAGTTTTTTTTGATACGCTAAATGCGGGCCCATTTGCTCCAAAACCGCATCCATAGAGCCGCTAGGTTCGGTGAAAATTGCGTATAGCTGCATACCAAGGACGCCCTTACTTCGCACATCAGCCACTTTAGTCGCCCATGGAATTGGATCTGTTGTCATCGTTATGGGTCCTTTTTATATTTCAATAAAACCTTATGTTTTTAAATTTAATCGATAATAATCACAAAACGACGAAAATATCGAATAAATATTGACATTTGGATCAAATATGCGTTTCTTTGGGTCATATTGAATTGGAGTTATTGAATGCGACTGGTCTCTTTCCAAACTGAACTCGGACACAGAATTGGCGCTGTATCAGGGATAAATGTCTTTGATCTAAATACGCTTATCCCAAGTTTGCCCCATACATTACGTGAAGTATTCGCGGCAAATCATCTGGATGAGATCCGCCAGGTTATTGAAAACAATCCAACGGCTGATCTCCTTCCTTTGGCCGGGCTCCAGCTTTTGCCCCCTATTGGGGACGCTGAGAAAATTATCTGTATTGGGCGGAATTATGCAGCTCATGCAAAAGAAGGGGGTGCAGAACCGCCCAGCTATCCAGAAATCTTCATGCGGACAAATCGCTCCCTTATTGCTGATGGCAGCCCCATTATTCAACCAATTTGTTCTGATAAACTTGATTTTGAAGGGGAGCTTGTCGTCGTTGTTGGTAAAACGGCCCGCCATGTGACGGAGGAAGATGCACTGGACTATGTGGGAGGCTATTCTCTATTTAACGATGCGACGCTTCGGGATTACCAGAGAAAAAGTACTCAATGGACCATCGGGAAAAATTTCGATAACACGGGATGTTTTGGACCCGCCATTGTAACACCTGACGAATTGCCAAAAGGGGCGCAGGGTCTTTCAATTCAGACACGATTAAATGGAAAAATCATGCAAGATGCGAATACATCTGATCTGATTTTCCCTATAGCGACCCTCATTTCCATGCTCAGTGAATGCTTAACCCTGATCCCCGGTGATGTGATCGTAACAGGTACGCCTGCGGGTGTCGGTTATGCGCGGACGCCGCCGGTTTGGATGCGCGCGGGTGATGTGTGTGAGATTAGTATCGAGGGAATAGGCACATTGTCCAATTCTGTTGAAAATGAAATGCGAGCTTCTTGATGTCGATACCAAAGCCCTCAGGTGCTGCGGCCAAAGACGCTCAACAAGAGGTGATAAATCTTCGATCCAGAATTCAAACTCTGGATCAAGATAGCCGTGATTTACTATTCAGCCAGGCACGGTCCCACCATACTTGGCAAGATAGGCCAGTCGGTGAGGATAAAATTTGGGAGCTTTACGAGCTGATGAAATGGGGCGGCACAGCCAATAACGGCAATCCTGCTCGGCTGATATTCATCCAGTCGGCAGAGGCAAAAGCTCGTTTGAGCCCAGCCCTTGCGCCGGGAAATGTGGCTAAGATGGAAAAGGCTCCTCTGACTGTTCTAATCGCCTATGACACACAATTTTATGAACATTTTCCAACGTTATTTCCCATAAGACCGGAAGCTGCTGATGCGTTCAGAGAAAACCCGGAAAAGGCTTCGTTAGCCGCGTTTAGAAATAGTTCCCTTCAAGGAGCGTATTTGATGACAGCTGCGCGCGCCATCGGGCTGGATATTGGCCCCATGTCCGGCTTTAACAATGATCTGGTGGACGAATTGTTTTTAGATGGAACCGCTTTAAAATCCAATTTTCTCTGCAATCTTGGATATGCGGATACGGATGGGTTGTTTGAAAGACTGCCCCGTTTTTCCTTTGAAGAGATTTGTACGATTATCTAATCGTCAAATGCTATAGGGGAATTTTCGATAATCTGTAGAGTCTTCTGGTAATGCTCACACAGTAATTCTATTGCGGTGTTGGCATCCCGGTTCAAGGTTGCCTCATAAATTGCAACATGTTCGCTTTTAGGATCCCTAGTTGGAAAGCTTGTGGCGACCGCCAGCTGTCTGTATCGATCTGCTTGATCATTAAGCTGCTCACAAAACCCGATGAGTGGGCGGGATCCGCAGGCTGAAATAAGGGCTATATGGAAAGCACGATGGACAGAATCCCATTCGGGGTTTCGTTCATAATTCTCTTCGTTGGTAAAGCGCGTCACGCGAGATAGGCGGTGATGGGCAAGGACCAATTGTTCTTCCCATTGAGTGGTGCCATTGGCAATAGATTGGCGCAGGGCCGTCTCTTCAAGCCAGCATCTTGTTTTAACCAATTCCCGCAGTTCAGCTTTGCTGATGGCGGCGACGTGGAAGCCTTTTTGTTCTTCCCGAACCACAAAGCCGTCGGAGGATAACCTGTTTAAAGCTTCGCGGATGGGACTGTTTCCAGCTTCATACAATTCGCGAAGTTCTTCAGTTCTGAGTTTCTTGTTGGGATGAAGAGCGCCCGTCAGGATGTCGTGGCGGATGCGATCATATACAGATGTTGCCAATGTTGAGCTTACGCTTCCAGCTTTATTTACAGTCGATACAATGGCTACCATCAAATACTCCTTATGCCTCATTGTGTTTTACGCTTTGTGCTTGGCAAAATCTACGAGAAAATAAAAAATATACAATTTCATATATAATGCTTATATTTTCGATAATTATTTGATAATGTAATAAATATTGATAATTTAATCAGATTGAACAATTCGGCGAAGATCGAATGTGACATCAATACTGGGAGGATATGATGAAATTGATCAAGAAAATCGAACCCGAATACCGTTTAAAAAAAATGAGAGGCGCAGCATTTATAGTGGCGTTGCTCGCCTGTACCGGATTTTCCGGATCGGCTTTGTCAACAGAGACAATTCAGCTGACAGCTGTTGACGGCTATCCACCGAAGACACTTTGGGTAAAAGAATTTATCAATTATTTCATTCCCGAAATTGATAAACGACTAGCAAAAACCGGTAATTATAAAATCAAATGGAACCAGGCTTGGTCTGGCCAAATTACCAAAAAGAAGAAAGTTCTTGAGGGTATTCAAAAAGGCCTGGGTGATATCGGTGTTGTAACCACCGTTTTTCATGCGGATAAAGTTCCGTTGCAAATGGTGGCTTATGCGACCCCGTTTGTCACGAACGATCCGGGACTGGTTGCCCGTACAGTGGATGATTTGGTGCGAAAATTCCCCGCCTATCAAGAGGCTTGGAAAAAATATAATCAGGTTTATTTGACCAATTTGGCCGTGTTCGACAGCTACCAGGTTTTCAGTAAGGATCCCATCACCAAATTTGCCGATTTTAAAGGTAAAAAGATTAATGGTGCCGGCATGAATTTACGGTACCTACAAGGATTTGGCGCCGCGGGTGTTGGTGGGTCTAGCGTTAAATATTATAACAATATGAAAACAGGTGTGGTGGACGGCGCCATGTTGTGGGCAGAAGGGGCTGTGACTTTCAAGTTGCCAGAAGTCGCCCCAAATATGCTCCGGGCCGATATCGGTTCGGCTAATTCAAAAGCCATTACGATGAACGCTGATACTTGGAAAAAATTACCTGAAGAAGTGCGCAAAGTCATCGCATCTGCGGCTATTGATTACCGAGATCACGTCTCAAAATTAGCGACTGAGAAATCGGCTGAAGCCTATGTGAATTATGTGAAAATGGGTGGATCTATTCATACGCTGAGTCAGGTTGATCGGGTGACATGGGCCAAAACAATGCCGAATGTGGCGGCAGATTGGGCAAGCGGATTAGAGAAGAAGGGCCTTCCGGGCGCAGAAATTCTAAAAACGTATATGGATGCTATGCGTGCCGCTGGACAACCCATTGTCCGTGAATGGGATAAAGAGTAGGCGCTACCGTGAGCCAAAATAGTGAAAAGGGACCTGCTGTGCAGGCCCTAATTCCACGGATGTTCAATCATCTAATTTCTTCCCTGAATGCAATTGGATCTCTTTGGATTTTTTTGCTGATGCTGCTGATTAATGCGGATGCAATGGGGCGGACTTTTTTTACTGCCCCAATCGACGGCGTGATCGAGATGGTTGAACTTTCTTTAGTGGGTATTGTTTTTTTGCAATTGGGGGATGCCGCGCGGCAAGGCCGCCTGACCCGTTCTGACGGTTTCTTCAATTATGTTGGTCTCAAATACCCAGTAATTGGAAGGGGTATGGGGGCCTTATTTGATGGTTTGAGTATGGTGTTTATGGCAATTATTCTGTATGGCAGCGTCCCGTTACTGATTGAATCGTGGCAAAATGATTATTTCGTTGGAAATGAGGGCGTTTTTACAGCTCCAATTTGGCCGGTCAATACAATCATTGTCATTGGATGTAGCGTGACTCTGCTCCAATTCGCAGCTTTCACTTATCGATATCTAATGCCGCGTTCAGCCCTAAAAGGGCACGCATGATGGGCGGGCTTGAAATTGGCTTCTTTTCAGTTCTTCTGATCGTCATTCTGATCTATGCGGGCCTTTATATTCCTGTAGCCCTTGGCCTTGTCTCATTCATTGGCGTTTGGATTATGCGTGAGAATGTCCAGATGCCCATCAGCTTGCTGGCACAAGCCGTCTCTGATGCTATTGCCGAGCAGGTTTTCGCAACCATCCCCCTCTTTGCCATGATGGGATTGATGGTCAGCAAGGCGGGCCTTGGTAAGGATGTCTATCTTGTGGCCAACGTAATGTTTGGGAAAGTGTTGGGCGGCCTTGGTATAGCGACGGTTGCAGCTAATGCTGTCTTTGCATCCATCACAGGATCATCAATTGCATCCGCATCTGTTTTCACAAAAATTTCAGTGCCAGAGATGCGGCGTTTCAATTACACGGCCCGTTTTTCTGTGGGCGTTGTTGCTGGCAGTTCTGTTCTTGGTATGTTGATCCCGCCAAGTGCTATGCTCATTATCTATGCGATCGTAACAGAGCAGTCTGTCGGCCATATGTTCATGGCGGGTATTATTCCCGGCTTGATTTTGGCAGCGGCTTATGTGGGTCTTATCCTGTTCCTTGCGAAAACCTGGCCGTCCTTTGTTGGTGGGAATGCACTGCATCGCTCTCTCGGGGCGGCGGCGGTTGACCCGGCAACTGAAACCGATATGACATTTGCTGAGATGACCCGGAAACTTTTCCCTGTTCTTCTATTAGTCTTTGTTGTCTTGGGGGGGATTTACGGGGGCATTGTAACACCTGTGGAGGCCGGAGCCGCAGGGTCGTTTGTTGCAATGCTTATCGCCATTGCCCGGCGCAGTATGTCTATCCGCCAATTGTGGGAAGTGGTGGTGGAGACAGGGCATATCACCGCGACTATTTTGTTCCTGATTATCACAGCGTCCATGTATAGCCGCATGCTCGGTGTTGCCGGATTACCCACCATGTTTGGGGAATGGTTAGAGACCATGAGTTTGGGTTTTACCGCTGTTATGGTGATTTATGTGGTGCTTCTTCTTGTGCTCGGAACCTTGCTGGATACGGCGTCCATTATCTTAATCGTGGTCCCTTTATTTCTGCCGGTGGTGGAAGGGTTGAATGCGGATTTGGTGTGGTTTGGTATTGTAACTGTCGTGGGGGCGGAAATTGGATTATTGACCCCGCCCCTTGGGATTTCCTGCTTTGCCATCAAGAGCACTTTGAACGATCCGGATATCTCTCTTGCCGATATTTTTATTGGTGCCTTTCCCTTTGCCGTCACCATGCTTCTTGTTTTGATTTTATTGATTCTATTCCCGTCTTTAAGTCTTGTTCTCATCTAAAAGAGTCTGAAAAACATGAGAAATATTACCTTCGAAAACATCACTGATACCGTGATAAAATCCACTGAAAATACGTCAGATCGTCGATTGCAGGAGATTTTGACTGTCCTGATAACCAAGCTTCATGAATTCTCCAAGGAGGTGAATTTAAGCCATAGTGAGTGGGAAGCGGCTATGGGTTTTCTACTTCGGACAGGGGACATTTCTGACGAGGCGCGAAATGAGTTCGTTTTATTATCTGACCTTTTCGGGCTTTCCTCTCTTGTGGATGTGATTAGCAGCCATCGTGCGCCTGAAGCATCTGAGCGGAGCGTCTTGGGGCCTTTTTACCGTCCCGGAGCGGCTTTTTTAGAAATAGGCGGTGATCTGATCAAGGAGAATGAGGGGCAGCATGTTGTCTTTCAGGGTGTCGTTCGAAACACGTCTGGAGAGCCTCTTGAAGGGGCAATGATTGACTGTTGGCAAAATGCTACCAACGGGTTTTATGAGAATATGGACCCGACCCAGCCTGATATGAACCTTCGGTGCCGTATGTTGACTAACTCAAACGGGCAGTATCGTTTTAGTACCATTAAGCCTACCCCCTATCAAGTTCCCGATGATGGAACTGGCGGTGAATATATGCGGGCGACGGACCGTAATTGTTGGCGCCCAGCCCATCTTCATGTGCGAGTGAGTGCGCCGGGATATGAAGAACTTGTGACAGAGATTTTCAATGAGGCAGACGCTTACATTGATTCAGATGCAACTTTTGGGGTGCGGGAATCCTTGACGATCTCTTATGACAGGCCCGCGACTGGGGCTGAAAAAGAGATTAACGCTCATCTCAAAGAGCCTTTTACAATGGCTGATTTTGACTTCAGATTGAAGTCGCTTTAAGCAAAATCCATAAAATTTTGTAGACGGAGCTGCCGCAATGACAGCTCCGTTTTTTCTCTCGGTTAGAACCTGTAGGCTTGACCAGGTTGCACATCCAGAATTTCTATTGAGCTGCCAGACATAGCGGCTTTTAGTTGTTCTGGTGTTCCTTTTAAGGGTGGGAACGTGCCGTAATGTATTGGCAAAATTGTTTTTGGTTTCACGTATTTTGTCATGGCGAGGGCGGCTTCCCTTGGGGCCATAGTGAAATGTCCACCGATTGCGACCAGCGCTAAATCTGGTTTATACAAATCATGGATGAGGGACATATCACCAAAAATTCCGGTGTCCCCAGAATGGTAGATGGTTTTCCCATTTTCCATCTCGATCACATAACCGACAGGCGCGCCTGCATAAACCGTCTCCGCTTTTCCTGTATCGGGATTTTTTAAAGTTAAAGCGGAGCTGTGTTCCGCAGGAACCATATGGATTTTCACCCCATCGCCAATGGGCATGATTGTACCGGTTTTATTCATGGAAATGGTCTGGGCTTTTGGCACGACACCAAAGGCTGCCAATTGCCTTGGCAGTGCGCCATTACCGACGACTTTTGCCCCCGTCAATTTAGCAAGTGCACCCAGATCTGCCGTATGATCGAAATGCCCATGGGTCACTAAAATCAAGTCAACTTTTCCAAGCTTAGCCAGGTCTTTATAGGCGGCGGGTGTCTTGGGGTTTTTAATTAAAAAAGGATCGATAACAATCACTTTGCCGCCGGGTGTTGTAATTTTAGTGGTTGCTTGCCCAAGCCACAGCACTTCGGCCTTATTTTCGGCCTGCGCTACATTGGATATCAAGCAGAAGGATATTACTGCCATAAAGGCTTTTGTCGCACTTTTCATTGCTTATGTCCTCAAGGTTTTAATAATTAATATGTTGAAACTCTAACATTTATAACATCCCAAAAACCACTCTTTTTATGGGTATAGCATCTGTATTGAACCACTTTATTGAGTAAAATACCAAGCGGCGGCGGTTGCCCCAACAGCTACCAAAACCCAAATAACCTTGGACATATTACCGGACAGACCTTGAGACGTTTCAGGGAGTGTCTGCTCTGTCGTTGCATGATGAGAGGCGTCATCATTGGAAGGTTCACTTGTTTGTTCTTGAGCCTCAACAATCGCGCCGAATTTTTCAAAAAATTGTCCGGCTAGTTTTTTCGACGTAGAATCCATTAATCGTGCGCCGAGCTGCGCAATTTTTCCGCCAATATCCACTGAAACGGCATATTGTAAAACTGTATTGCCGTTCTCATCTGGAACAAGGTTCATTTTCGCGGTACCTTTTGCAAAGCCCGCAGGGCCTGCCTTTCCAGAGCCTGAAATTGTATAACTATGCGGAGGATTGAGATCAGAGAGGGTAACTTGCCCCGCAAATTTGGCTTTTACAGGGCCCACTTTCAACGTGACGTTGGCAGTCATGTCAGTCTCTGAATTCTTCGTCAGGCTTTCGCAGCCGGGAATGCATTCTTTCAATATGTCAGCGTCATTAAGGGCCGCAAAAACTTGGCTGCATGATGCTTTGATGACTTGTTGGTCTTTTAACTCCAAAATACTTATCCTTCTTTTTTAACAACAAGGGGCCGCATACAGTGTGCCGCCCACGCTACTGGAATAATCACTTGGGGTATCGATATCCCAAACGAAATTTGATTTATCCACACGGATTTTTAAAACTGTTTGTGGGTTGTTTTGAACAAGTTTTCGGCACCCGAATTTTAAGCCGCCAGATGCAATGTCAGGAATCATCTGCCGGGGAATAATGATCGGGTTTCCGCGTTCTTCCCCAAAATACGGAATAACTAATTTTTTGGATCGGTTTTGGTAAAAACGATCTCTTAAAAATTGATAATCAAGGGCGCGAAGTTTTGGCATATCGGACAAGGCCACCATCAATCCGTCGCTATGAATGGAAATTGCCCGACTGCCCGCGCGAACGGAAGACATCTGCCCTGCTTCAAAATCTGGATTGTAGCAAAAATCCACATCCAAGCCTGATAAGGCATCCTTAATCGCGTTCACCTGAAATCCTGTCACAACAGTAACGGTACCAATACCAGATTTCAGAATTTGATTGGCAACATGTCGGATCAATGGAACTTTGTTGTAGGGCAAAAGCAATTTGTTCCCTGCCCCCATGCGCTTTGACTGACCGGCTGCCAGAAGAAGAATATCCAAGGAATTTCGGAATGTAGCCATAGAGAAATTACTCCGCTACTGCGCTGGGTTGCGTTGCGATGACTTTTCTGTGCGCTCGCCTATGTTGGACGATTTCGGAGATAACGGCTAAACCAATTTCCTCTGGCTCGATTGCGCCGATATCAAGCCCCGCTGGGGCATGAAGGCTATCAAATTGGAAGGAGAGAGTAGGATCCTCTGATTTTAGATCCTCACAGAGGCGCGCAAGTTTTTTCCGACTGCATACCATCCCCTTATAACTCGCGGGACTGTTTAAAGCCGCGCGCAATGCGTCTTTATCTCGTTTTCCCTGAGTGGCCACAATCACCGCATCTTGAGGGGTTAGGGGAATCTGGCTTAAATCAAATCCATCCACGTAGATTTGGGCACCGGGCATTTTAGTGTGGTCATCGGATTGGGCTGCGACGATAAGCCGATTACCCATGCATTTTGCAACAGACAAAATAGCCTGTGCGATGGGGGATGCTCCGAAAATTACTAAAGTTCTGGGTGCTTTCATGGGTTCCAAAAAAACATCGACCGTACCGCCACTTGGGCAACTTGATTTATGGAGCCGAACACCATCAATATCGGTGAGGCTGACAACTTGATCCTTCGGTTTAACCCGGATCATTTGGGGAGCATTATTTTCGAGACTTTCAAGGGCTGCACGCCTGACAGCGCCCGTAACACATCCGCCGCCTACATAACCGTGCAGATCACCGTCCAATGTGACGACGGCTTTAGCGCCTGCACGGGCAGAGGTGCTATCTTCCGTTCGAAGGATTGTTGCGATGCAAAAACTGGTGCCAGAATTTCGCAAATTTTCAATCAGGTCGAGGGTTTTATCATTTGTCGTCATTTGGCTCTCCTAACCCTATAATTTGGCAAGTTCAGGCTCGATAGCGGCCAGACTTTCTAGGGTGTTTGCCGCCGCAAAATAATCAATAAACGGCATGGCTTTTGTCATGGCTTGGGTAACCGGTTCATAATTTTTCCAGCCTAATAGAGGGTTTAACCAGATAAGTTTTGGGGCCCGTTTTTTCAGTAATTTCAATTGATCGCGCAGTATGTCTGGGTTGTCGGTGTCATATCCATCACTTAAAATCATCACAATAGTTCGGCTGTTTAGGTGGCGTTTGGCGTAATGTTTGTTAAAGCGAGCAAGGCTTTTTCCAAGTTTAGTACCGCCTCCGAAACCTTCTGCCATTAAGGAGAGACGGGTCATCGCTTTCGTCGAATTTTTATCCCGAACGACATCTGTGACCCGGATTAACTTGGTATGGAAAAGATAGGCATCAGCTTCCATCCATTGGCAGACCAATCCTTTGACAAATTGCAGGAAAAAGCGGCTGTAATGTTTCATGGACCCTGACACATCCAAAAAAACCACAAGACGGATCGGGCGATCAGGGCGATTTTTTTTGATTAAGGATATTGGATCTCCACCATGAGAAAGGTTACCTCGAATAGTACGCCTTAAATCCAGTTTTGTCCCCGTTTTGGACATGCGGTGACGGCGCGATAATCGGTATCGCATGGCTGATGCAAGACGATATGCCAGCTGCTCTGCTTGCTTAATCTCGTTCGCATCGACAAATTGCCGAAGATCGATTTTTGTCCGGGATGTTTTACTCGTGGCGATTAGTCGTCCAGACGCCCCTTTATCAGAATGCCTTTCGCCTTCTGTTTCAATTTGTGGTGTGCTCCCAGATGAATTGCCAGTATCGGGAAAGTGGGAATTCCAAGCGTTGGGTAAGGACGATTTCGATCTGTTTGGGACAGGCTTGGTGGTTTGAAAGCTCGCTCGCTCCCGCCCCGAGTGATACCAGTAGGCTTCGAATAAGTCATCAAATCGGCGCCATTCTTCTAGGCAACCGGTCAGGAGTATTTTCAAGCTTGCTCTAGCATCATCACTGGGGGTAAGCGGATGATTGAACAAGCGTAGGGCAGACTCGGTGTCCGCGGGACCCAAAGTGAAATCATTCTGCCGTAAATGATGGATGAAACCTTGCATCTGCGACGTTAAAATTGGCAAAATAGGTGTGTCATTTTTTGCAAGGATCCCCATGCTCAGGCCGCCTTTCCCAAAAGTCGGCTAGTGACCTCAGGTGTGATGGACTTAAGGTCGGTCTCTGTTTTTAACAGGCAAATGAGAGTTGTCTGGATTGTCTCCAAGTCCCCCTCCAAGCTACTGATTTTGAGGCCTGTGAGTGCCGCGGCCCAATCCAGTGTCTCCGCAACGCCGGGGACCTTTTCTAACTCCTCTTTTCTGAGGTTTAAGACGAAATGAGAGATCTGTTCCGCAAATGCCGCTTCAATGCCGGGCATGCGAGATAAAATGATTTCTACCTCACGCTGTTGGCTTGGAAATTCTACGTAATAATACAGGCAGCGACGGCGCAATGCGTCCGATAATTCCCGTGTCCCGTTGGAGGTTAAAATCACATGGGGAATAGAGGTTGCCTTTATGGTTCCAAGTTCAGGTACCGTGATTTGATACTCAGACAGGATTTCCAGAAGATAAGCCTCAAACTCTTCATCGGCACGGTCAATTTCATCAATAAGAAGGACAGGGGATTTATCCTGACTAATGGCTTGTAAAAGAGGTCTTTCCAGCAAATAGTCGCGTGAGAATATATGATCTTCTATCTCTTTTGCGCTGGTTTTCTCCCGCTCTGACGCTTTGATTGATAAAAGTTGCCTTTGATAATTCCATTCATAGATAGCAGCGGAGGCATCCAAACCTTCATAGCATTGAAGGCGGATTAGGTTGGTTTCAACAATTTGAGCAAGCGCCTTTGCAACTTCCGTTTTCCCAACGCCGGCCTCCCCTTCCAGTAATAAGGGTCGTTTGAGATCCATAGCCAGTTGCAGGGCGGTTGCCAGCGTATTATCCGCGATATAGCCTTCGACACGAAGGCGCTCTTTAATCTGTTTTGAAAGGGTCATACTGTTCGATACACGCAGGCGCGAAGGTCTATATTCGCACCTGCATTTTCTCCTATTTAGTAAGGCCAAGTTTCTCAGCAGTTTGCCAAACGCGCCAATGATCATGGGGCATTTGGGTATGGGTCAGACCTTTATGAGCGAACGCATCATGAACCGCGTTTGAGAATGCAGGCACGCCGCCCACGTTAGGGCTCTCCCCAACCCCTTTTGCTCCGATGGGGTGATGGGGGGAGGGCGTTTCTGTAAAGTCGGTTTCCCAATGGGGAGTCTCCACAGCCGTTGGAAGATAGAAATCCATCAGGCTCGCACCCTTCACATTTCCCATTTCGTCGTATGAGATTTCTTGACCCATTGCGATGGCGAGGGCTTCGGTAAGGCCACCATGAACTTGTCCTTCAATGATCATGGGATTAATACGCGTCCCGCAATCATCCAGCGCATAGAAACGACGCACATCTGTAACCCCAGTATCAACGTCAATATCGACAACGCAGATATAAGCACCAAAGGGGTAGGTCATGTTGGGCGGATCGTAATAGGACACCGCTTCAAGGCCTGGCTCCAAGCCCGGAATTGCTTGATTGTAGGCGGCAAATGCGATTTCCTTCATCGTTTTGTGGGCGTCCGGGTTTCCTTTAATCACGAAGCGGTCAATATCCCATTCAAGATCCCCTTCATGTACTTCAAGTAAGTAGGCGGCGATCATTTGGGCCTTCGCCCGTATTTTCCGGCCCGCCATGGCGGTCGCGGCCCCAGCAACCGGGGTTGACCGGGAACCGTAAGTTCCAAGGCCGTAGGGGGCCGTATCGGTGTCCCCTTCTTCCACTGTAATATCTTCTGCAGGGAGCCCAATTTCTGTAGCGAGAATTTGTGCAAACGTCGTGGCGTGGCCTTGTCCTTGACTGATGGTTCCAAGTCTTGCAATGGCAGAGCCGGTGGGATGGATGCGGATTTCGCAACTATCAAACATTCCAAGGCCCAGAATATCACAATTTTTAACGGGGCCAGCACCAACAATTTCGGTAAAGAAAGCGATGCCAATACCCATAAGGGATCGGGTCTCGCCGCGATCAAAGGCGGCACGCTTCTCGACCTGCTCGGCCCGCAATGCTTTATAGTCGACTGTCGCCATGCCTTTCTCTAAAGCTGTGTGATAGTCACCGCTGTCATATTCCCAGCCAAGAGCAGATTGATAAGGGAACTGCTCTTTTTTAATGAAGTTTTTCAAGCGAAGTTCAGCGGGGTCCATATCCAGTTTATGCGCTAGAATGTCAACCATACGCTCTATCAGGTAAGCGGCTTCCGTCACCCGGAAAGAACACCGATAGGCAACGCCCCCCGGTGCTTTATTGGTATAGACACCATCAACCCCTACATACGCCACGGGAATGTCGTAGGATCCAGTTACAATATGGAAAAAACCGGCTGGGAATTTGGTTGGATCAGCGCAGGCATCAAAGGCACCATGATCGGCCAGAACATGGCACCAAAGACCCGTTATTTTTCCGTCCTTTGTGGCAGAGAGTTTTCCTGTCATATGATAATCACGGGCAAAGGCGGTAGAGGTTAGATTCTCGATCCGGTCTTCAATCCATTTAACAGGCTTACCTGTCACAATGGAGGCTACTACCGAGCAGATATATCCCGGATATACACCCACTTTATTACCAAACCCACCCCCAATATCGGGGGAGACAACGCGAATATTATGCTCTGGGATGTTGGTAATGAGGGAGGCAACTGTTCTCACGGCATGAGGGGCTTGAAAAGTTCCCCATAAGGTGAGTTTTCCGTTAATTTTATCCATGGAGGCGACACAGCCGCACGTCTCTAGCGGGCACGGATGAACACGCTGGTAAGTTATCTCCTCTTCAACAACGATCTCTGATTGGGACAGCGCTGCCTCTGTTGCCTCTTTATCTCCCTCCTCCCAAAGGAAAATATGGTTATGGTGTTTGCGGGGACCGTGGGCGCCTTCCATTTTGTCCTTAATATCTTCTCGAAGAAGGGGGGCGTCGTCATCAAGGGCCTTAAAGGCATCTGTTAATGCAGGGAGAGCTTCATACTCCACATCAACAAGCTCAACGGCATCTGCTGCGATGTAACGGTCTTCCGCGATAACAAAGGCAACTTCCTGATTTTGAAAGAGAACTTTTTCATCGGCGAGGACAGCTTGTACATCGCCCGCCAACGTCGGCATGTAATGGAGATTAAGCGGTTTTAAGTCTGCCGCTGTCAAAATTGCAATGACGCCGGGAACCGCCAAGGCTGCTTCCTTGTCGATACTGATAATGCGTGCATGACCGTGGGGAGAGCGAACGAAGTCACCGAACAGCATGCCCGGTAGGTTGATGTCATCTACGTAATTACCGGCGCCTTGCGTAAATCGGGCGTCTTCTACTCTTTTCCGGCTGGAACCAATTCCTTTTAGGTTTTTGATCCGGTCTTCTGGTGAGATTGGGCTTTGTTCATTCATGTTACTCTGCCGCCTCCTGTATTTTAAGCGTCTCGGCCGCAGCCTGAATGGATTTGACGATGTTTTGGTATCCGGTGCAGCGGCATAGATTGCCGGAAATGCCGTAGCGGATTTCTTCTTCCGTGGGGCTAGGATTTTCCTGCAACAAGCGATAGGCGCGGGTGATCATGCCGGGCGTACAAAAACCGCACTGAAGGCCATGATGTTCTTTGAAAGATTCCTGCAAGACATGAAGGGAGCCGTCGGGATTGGCAATTCCTTCAATCGTTGTCACGCTTTTACCGGCAGTTTGTCCAACAAAAGTCATGCAGGACTTTACGGATTTTCCGTCAATATCGACAGTGCAAGCACCACAATGGCCGGTATCACAGCCAATATGGGAGCCTGTAAGCTGTTGGTTTTCCCGCAGGAAATGAATAAGAAGAGTTCTGGGTTCAGCAAGGGCTTCTACTTCCTTGCCATTTACTGTCATCTTGACATGCATTTTTGACATTATTTTCTCCGACAGGGAAATTAGCGAATTGTTTTTGCGGATTGGCGCAGGGCTCTGTCCACCATGACGCCGGTCAGATGGGTACGGAACTCTTTGGGACCGCGACTATCTTCGGCTGGATCTGTAATGGCTTTTGCAGCCGTCGATGCGGCCTTTATACTTGCCTCATCCAGTTTTTTCCCAACAAGCAAGCTTGATGCTTGGGCTGCATAAAGAGGTGTGTCTGACACATTCGTGAGGCCAATTGAGGCGCTAGTGACAATGTCACCGTCCATAGTCAACACAACGGCCGCGGCCGCCGTGGCATAATCTCCGATTTTCCGCTTCTGTTTCATATAACAAGAACCATGTCCTGCTGGAGGGGCTGTGAATTTAATGGATGTCAGAATTTCCAAATCTGTTCTGGCTGTGAAATAAGCAGCTTCATAATAATCGCGCGCTTTGACCTCTCTTGTGCCCTCATTGCTTTGTAGAACAAATGTGGCATCGAGAACTTGCATAATAGCGGGCATGTCATTGCCGGGATCACCATTGGCAACATTGCCGCCGACAGTGCCAACATTGCGTATTTGTGGATCTGCAATTTGAAGGGCTGTTTCACGCAATAGGGGACAAAGCGCGTTGAGGGGCTCAGATGCAATTAATTCTGCTTGGGTAACCATGGCACCGATCACAACATCCAGGCCAGATATAGATATATTCTGGATGTCCGCTATGTCCTGAATATCAATCAGATTTTCAGGTATTGCCATGCGTAATTTCATCATCGGTATCAGGCTGTGCCCGCCTGCAACGATAATGGCTTCATCTCCCATATCCGCCAGCATAGCTAGTGCCTCTGATACGGATTGCGGGCGATGATAGTCAAAAGACCCTGGTATCATTCTTGCTCCTCCCAAGCAGTTTATAGGTTTGGATTTCTATAGAGATCCATGGCGCTTAAACGCCTTGAGGAGAAGAGTGACGGGTCAAGATGAGAGGGGTAAGCGTTGAGGCGCCAAAGCCGTTCGTATTTCACGAAATGCGTATATTCTGCACGAAATGCAGGAGTATATCGGGCCTAAATCAGCCCAAATTCAAGAGATCCCGTAGTTCCGCTATTTTTCCGCGGCTTACAGGCGCCTCAAGATTCGAATCCTCACCAATGACGCAATATGCTTTGTCGCCATCCCGGCGGAAGCCCGTAATCTTGTCCCGATTGACAAGAAAGCTTCGATGGGTGCGAACAAATTTATCAGCGTTTAAAGATTTTTCGAGTTTGGATATGGGCCAGGGGCAGAAAAGTTCTTCTTCACCATTAAACAGTTTCGTGTAATGGCCGTTGGCTTTAGCCAAATAAATTGAAGCAGGGGCTAAAAACCGGATTGTTTTATTTCGATCATAGGGAATGCGGTTTTCCAGGGAATGATCGGGAGGAGATGACATCGCCTTGGAAAGAGCAAGGGATGGGGATGTTTTTGGAGACGCACTTTCTGTGCCTTCTAGGGGCAGTGCCGACGTAATTTGCTTTTTACTTGAGCCTGAAGGGACAGCTGACAATAGAAAAAGACCGCAAATAACAAATGAAGAGAGGGCAACGATTAATGCCAGTGTGTCTTTGCTCAAGAAAGGGGAGGGAGTAACAGACACGTCACTGTTAATACTGAAAATGGTGAAATACATGGCCGCGTAATGCATGGCGGAGATCGCGAGCCCCAGAACAACGGCCCCTGCAATGGCAGCTTTTAAAGTTCGCTGGCCGTAAGCAAGTTCCATAGCCGCGATGGAGGCACCAATACCAATGGCGGCAGAGACAAGTAACCCAATGGGATTATACGTGACGATGCAATTGGCTGAAATGGCACTCATGCCCAGATAATGCATGGTTACAATACCGATGCCCGTCACGGTGCCAGCAATGGCAATGCGCATTTTGTTGCGAACCCGAAAGTGAAGGGAGAGAAGGGCTGCCCCTGTCACCAAGATCGCAATAAGCGCAGATCCCAAAGTCGGCAAGGGAGAATAGGCTATGGCAAAAGGCATGTTGACGGCGAGCATTCCCACAAAATGCATGGACCAGATGCCTCCGCCCAAAGCCAGAGCCCCTTGTGATACGCGTTTTTTACGTTGGCCGACAGACATGGTCCGCAAATTAGAGGTCATGCGAAGAGCTGTAAACGAGGCTGTGATGGCGATAGCAATAGACGCCACCAGCAATAAAGGTGAGTAGATAATTTCAAACGGAATGTTACCATCTCCCTTCACTAAAAAATTGGCATAGGCAATTCTGTTGAACCGGATACATACTAACCAGAATTGTGAAGGTCATACTAGTGGTCTATTATGAAAACCTTAAGCTTGATTTGTGCAACAGACTGTTTTGTATGTGAATAAATGTTAAGGCCTGCCTTACTTGGCTTTAGCAGAATGGTTTTTCCTTAGATCATTTCGCAGTTTCAAATAGGCAGGCCGCTCGAAACATTTAGACAGCCAATTATCCAGATTGGGAAAATTGACAACGTCAAGGCGACCAATACGCGCCCAACTCAGGCAAGTGGCAACATTCAGGTCAGCAACTGTAAAGTTAGAGCAAATTA
>JBALXM010000026.1:0-1470 GCA_036960695.1 Sneathiella sp. | reverse complement strand
TGAGTATTGAAACAGAGTTACAGGCCCGTGCGGAATCCAAATGCGAGCTTTGCGGTGCAACAGAAACCTTAAATTCCTTTGTTGTTGCCCCGAAAAGTGGCGATAAATCCGATGAATGTGTGCTTGCTTGCGCAAACTGTTCCTCGCAAATTGAGGGAACTGCGGACGTGGATAAGCATCATTGGCGTTGCCTGAATGAAAGCATGTGGAGTCAAGAGCCGGCCGTACAGGTTATCGCGTGGCGTATGCTTAATTCTTTGAATTCAGAAGGATGGGCTCAGGATCTTTTGGATATGCTGTATCTGGAAGAAGAGACACTTGCTTGGGCCAAATCTGTATCCAGCGATGCCTCCGCCGCGGATGCGGGAGATGTGAAGCATGTGGATAGTAATGGCGCTATTCTTCAGGCAGGAGACACAGTCACTTTGATTAAGGACCTGACCGTAAAAGGTGCCGGCTTTACGGCAAAGAGGGGAACATCGGTTCGCGGGATTTCACTGGTTCCAGATAACGCCGAACATATTGAAGGACGGGTTCAAGGCCAGCAAATCGTTATTTTGACTAAATTTGTTAAAAAAACGAGCTGATCTACTAGCAAAAGTTGGATCAACAAAAAATGTGTGTGGCGTAATGCTATGTGCATTTGGCTTTTTAGCTCTACAAAAAAGAGCATTGAAAAATAGATTTTTATAAGCGATATAAAAAGTAGAGTTGGCTTAAGAACGGCACGCTGCCATCTGTAGAAAACAATCAGAGCAATCGTTTCTGTGAGTAATTAATGGACAAAAAGCCAAACAATTGCGCGAAAAACCCACTATGTTTGCAATTATTTAAAAATTTTTTATAAATTTTTTCGAATTTAACACTTAGATTTATATAGGTTAATTTACTTCCCCTTAATAGGCCTCTCTATTTTAAGGGCATATTAACCAATTCAACCCAACATATCGGAACAGTTGGCGGGGCATTATTGATTTTGACTAAAGATCTGTAATTTACCCAAATGAAGGCGTTGCTTGGGAGCGCGCCAGACTATGTGTCGTGATTACAAAGGTATGTCTTAATTATGGGAATCGATAAAAAGGTGAAAAAGCCTGATAGTAAAAGTGCCTTAAGCACTCTGACATCAAAATTTTCAAACCTGAAGACCAAGAATAAAATTCTGATCGGTATTTGTTCGCCGCTCGCTTTACTGGTGGTCTTAGGGGCTGTTGCTATTATTAATATCAACTCAATGGTGTCAACCAATACCAAATTAGGCGAATCCCGAGCCATGATGACGAAAGCCGCTGCAATCGTATCATCTGCCGTTAATATGGAAACAGGCATGCGTGGATACTTGCTTGCTGGTGATAAAGAGTTTTTAAAACCCTACCAAAAAGGGGAGACAGAAACCTACAATCTGATTGCCGAATTAAAAGAGTCGGAGTCCGGGAATCCAGATCAGATCACACGCCTTGAAAAGGCTGA
>JBALXM010000123.1:0-4327 GCA_036960695.1 Sneathiella sp. | reverse complement strand
GGCGGTGTTATCGCTAATGCCATTTCGAACCCTCCGGGCTCTCGTGAATGTGGAAAAGGTGGTAGTTGTGGTGTGCCAAACCTGATTGTATCTGCGGTCTCATCGCGAGGGTCTGTTGATAATGTGAACGCCATTAATTCTGGTCTTCGTAATTCAGGTTTTGCGCAGTCAGATGTGGCTTATTGGGCCTTTTCAGGAACAGGCACTATGGAAGGGAAACCTCCCATGAAAGACTTGCGTTCAATCGCAGCATTATTCCCAGAACATATTCATCTGGTTGCAGGAGCAGATTCAGGCATCAACAGTGTTGCTGACCTTAAAGGCAAGCGCGTCTCTCTTGATGAGCCGGGTTCAGGCACTTATGTTGACGCAAATCTGATCATGGGCGCATTTGGTGTGACTCAAAAAGACATTACTGTTGAAGCGCTGAAAGGAAGCGCTGCAGCTGAAGCATTGCGGAATGGTAAAATTGACGCCTTTTTCGTGGTTGCTGGATATCCAACAGGTGCCATCGTCGAGCTTGCTTCCAGCACGAAGATCAAGCTGGTCCCAATCGCAGGTGACAAGGCAGAAGCACTGGTATCCAAATATGGTTTCTTTGCATCCAGTAAAGTACCTGAAGGGGCCTATGAAGGGATCCCAGCAACAACAACGATAACTGTTGGTGCGCAGTGGATTACCAGCGTAAAAGAAGATGAAGAACTCATCTACAATATTACTAAAGCCGTGTGGAACAAAGAATCTCGTCGTCTTCTTGATGTCGGTCACGCAAAAGGTAAAACCATTACAGCGGAAACTGCGTTGGATGGCCTTGGCGTTCCCTTGCATCCGGGCGCGATGCGCTTTTATAAAGAAGCTGGCTTGCTAAAGTAAGAGGCGACTACGCTAAACAAATTAAACGTCCGGTGGTTCTTATCATCGGGCGTTTTTTAGTTTTTTATCTTTAAATAATAAGGGTGATTTATGGCCCAGGTTGAAGCGCAAGCCTTGGAAGAACAATACGATCCCGAAATGTCTTTTCGGAAAACCGGACCTGCTCTGGCCCTGCTTGTTACGGCCACTTTGGTCGCGATGTCCCTTTATCATTATTATGCCTCCGGTTTCGGCGTTATTCGTGAATTAACCCACCGGGGAATTCATTTATCTTTTGTATTAGGGCTAGTTTTCCTAGTTTTTGGCGGGAATTCGAGTGTTGTTGGTGCTCCTCTAAAAAAGGCGTGGTACCGATTTAGTGGTGTCGGCTATTGGGATCTTTTATTTGCAATCTGCGCCGTTGCCGCGGCTATGTATCTCCCCCTTTTACCGCCTGAAATTGTGGCAAGTCACGTAGGCGCGCCCGGTCAGTCGGATGTCATCATGGGAACAATCCTGCTTGTTCTTGTGCTTGAAGCTGCGCGCAGATCTGTTGGTCCAACACTTCCCATTATCGCCGTGATTTTCATCGGCTATGCAGTTTTCGGTATTTATGCCCCCGGTGTTTTAAAGCATTCGGGGTCCAGCTGGCCAGGTTTGATCAATCATTTATACCTAACGAAAGAAGGTATTTATGGGCTGGCCATTGGCGTTGTGGCAAAATATGTGTTTTTGTTCGTGCTTTTTGGCGTCCTTGCCATGCGCATTGGGCTTGGACAGCTTTTCATTGATGTGGCGTCCGTCATTGCGGGTCGGTATTCTGGCGGCCCTGCAAAAGTTGCCATTTTCTCTTCTGCTTTAATGGGCACAATTTCAGGCTCTTCCATTGCAAATACGGTAACAACCGGGTCTTTAACGATCCCGGCCATGAAGAAAGTGGGCTATCCTGCCCATTTTGCCGGTGCAGTCGAAGCGACGGCCTCTACTGGCGGTCAAATAACACCGCCAATTATGGGGGCTGCCGCCTTTATAATGGTAGAGTTTTTGGAAATTCCGTATCGGGAAATCCTGCTTGCTGCCCTCTTCCCGGCAATGCTCCATTATCTGGGTATTTTCGTTATGGTCCATTTGGAAGCCAAAAAGCTTGGCCTTCGCGGATTGAGTCCGGAAGAAATGCCAAAAATATTGCACGTTCTCCGTACATATTGGTCGGCGATGATACCACTGGGCATTCTAATCTATCTTATCGTTGCGGGTAGAACCCCAGATTATGCAGCTGTATGGGGTTTGACGGCGTGTGTTGTCGTGGGTTTTTTGAACCCCACGAACCGATTGACTATTCGAGACCTAATCAAGGCTTTGGCAACCGGCGCTAAATATGCCCTGGCCGTTGGGGCCGCCGCCGCGGCTGTTGGTATCATTGTGGGTGTGGTGACACTAACGGGCACTGGGTTCCGTTTGAGTTATATGGTGACGCAAGTGGCGGCTGACCTTGGCGGTTTTCTGAGCTCTGGCTGGCTGGGTGCATTTTTAAGCACGGAAGGCTTAACGCTTTTCTTCTCCCTCGTCTTCACGGCGATAGCCTGCATCATTATGGGAGCAGGCATTCCGACCACGGCCACCTATATCATTCTTGTGTCTATCGCTGCGCCGGCCTTGGCGTTATTGGGAATTGAGCCCTTGGTTGCACATTTCTTTGTGTTTTATTATGGCGTGCTTGCGGACATCACCCCGCCTGTGGCCCTTGCCGCTTATGCCGGAGCCGGGATCGCCGGAGCCAATCCTTTTAAGACAGGCAATACGGCCTTCAGACTTGGTATTGCCAAAGCACTGGTGCCGTTCGTTTTCGTATATTCTCCATCCTTGTTATTGGTTGCCAACGATTTTAGTTGGATGAGTTTTGCCACGACATTGACCGGTGCGATTTTGGGTATAATCTTGCTAGGGGTTTCATTCTCTGGCTACGCTTTGAGCCGTTTGAAAATGTGGGAGAGACTTTGGGTCGGTGGATCAGCTTTACTTTTTGTGGCGCCGGGAATTACCACAATGGCGATTGGTTTTGCTTTAGTAGCACCGGTTCTAATCCGCCAGATATATTATAAAGACAGGCCTGCAGCTTTAAAGTGATCTGTTGAATTGGTTTCTAATTAGTATAAATTTTATGAATAATACCAAATGTTTAAGTGTAGTAATTACGTAAGTTATTACTAAATTTATTGTCTAATTTTCGCCTGTTTTTATAGAAAGTCCGTGGAGATTATTCCAATAGGTGGAATGAGTGACCCATGACAATGGCAGGCAAATCCGCTAGATTGCCAAAATCAAATTGAGCTCAACAAACCCGTTAGGATCTGTCTTATGGTTACGAAAATCTGGAATGTTTATTTATCTGGTGAGATACACTCTGACTGGCGGGAGAAAATCAAGACAGGCGTCGAGGCCGCTGGCCTGCCCGTAGAGTTCTCCGGCCCCATTACTGTCCACAAAGATAGTGATGATTGTGGGGTCGCAATATTTGGGGCTGAGACCGATAAGCTTTGGCATGATCGTAAGGGCGCTCTTTTAAACTCAGTGCGGACAGGCACCCTTATTCAGGAAGCGGATATCGTTATTGTCCGCTTTGGTGAGAAATACAAACAATGGAATGCGGCGTTCGATGCGGGGTATGCCGCGGCATCAGGCATTCCTTATATTACACTTCACCCAACAGAGAATGATCATGCTTTAAAGGAAGTGGATGCCGCGGCCGTTGCTATGGCGCGGGAGCCACAGCAAATCGTGGAGGCGTTGGCTTATATAATTGGTGGCGCAATGCCAAAACGGTAATTTCACACAATAATTGATGAAAAAGCGGCGTTCTCCCGCTTTTTCATCCGCAAGGGACAGGGTTTTAATCTGCGGCAAAGCAATAAAGAAGCCCCGCCCCGCCAGTGGATTTAAGGTTCTCTTGGCTACAGCCGCGCGACTCGTGAGCCGTTGTCCAAGAAACATTTCCCCCGCCATGACGATCGTGATGACCCACTGTTGCGCTGCCCGTGTCGTTGCTGGTCCAGTTACCGCAGGTATGGTCGCCTTTTTCCCATGGAAAATAGGCTGTTCCGTCGTTTTTAGATCCTGTCAGAATATCATGTTCATTGGGTTTATCTCCGCGCCCCTTCACAGACATACCATTTTCATCGACTGCCGTTCGTTTAACCAGATTTGGATTAATGTGAAGTTGATCAAGGTCACTCGCAATTAAGTCGCCTTTCGCATTATACCACGGACCATTTCCAATTCTGTCTCTTGCGGAAATTCCACGTTTTCCTTCGACTTGAGTCGATAAGTAGGCCCGCCATGTACGCCCTTTAGATCCCGCTTCTGTCGCAAGTTTATTGCAATGGCCATCTGCGCCATCAAGACCGCCTAGATTGGCACCGTCCCCCATGCCAACGCTTGTTACGAAAAATCCCATGGAATGATCACCGGAAAGCGC
>JBALXM010000122.1:0-4376 GCA_036960695.1 Sneathiella sp. | reverse complement strand
CACAGTGCCCGGGAACTACTGGTCTCTCATCGGACAGCTTTAATCAATGCCGTGCGCGGGCATTTTGCTGAATTTGGGATGGTCGTTTCTCAAGGAGCTCGCAATGTTCACCTTCTCATTACCATTATTCTGGATGAGGAGAATGATGATCTTAGCGCGAGTGCCCGCTCGGCCCTTCTGCCTCTAGCGATAATATTGCTCGATTTGGACGCCCAAATTAACACGCTGAGTAAAGCCATTCAGGCTCGTTGCCGTTGACAAGATGGCCCGTATCCCATGGGCGATTATGACCCAAAACACACTATACCAACCAATATCCAATGGGGTTGCATTTAAAACAGCCTAATTGAAAGCAATGATTTGAGTTTGCCCTGTGGGCATTACAGTTGACGGAGTGAAAAAGGGATGATGTGAAACAAAGGCGAAATGGGATACGCCAGAACCGAAAAACCCAAGATTTTGTCTCGCGCAAATCAAGCCCGTTAATGTGATAGGCACCGGTTCCCGCAAAAAACATCAGGGCCGGCAGTCATAAGTGCCGCATTCAAAGGCCAAAGACAGGACTGCAGCCGACTGCCTAGTTAAAATATCTCATAAAATCACCTTACTAAAGGGACGCCATCCAGAAATGATAATGCCCTTAATTCCTATATTCAAAATTTTCGAGTAAAATATTCGGGTCACCGGCATCGAAGACCCTTGATGTGGGGATACTAAAAGAAACCGTTGTGCCTTTGTTTTTCTCGCTTTCGATTTTTAATTCGCCATCGTGTGCGGTAACCAGGCGAGACGCAATATATAGTCCAAGTCCAACACCTTTTCCTGCTGCCCAAGAGGGGCTAGCGGCTTGTGTAAAAGCGTTGAATACGTCTTGAAGATTTTCTTTTGGAATTCCAATGCCTGAATCCTTGATTGAAAAAAGAATTCTTTTTTCTGGGCCGTAATCTACAGATAAAGAAATTTCACCCCCTACGGGAGTATATTTAATAGCATTACTGAGGAGATTAATGAGGATCTGGCGGAAGCGCCGTGAGTCCCCTCTTATTACTATGTTAGCCACATTATTTTGAACAGAGAATGTTTGGTCTTTTTGCATCGCTTCTAACTCAAAAGTTGTGCGGCAATAATCAATAATGTGCTCATGTGAAAAGTAACTCTCAAATAAATTTAATTGACCACTGTCAATCGTTGAGGCGTCAAGAAGCTCATTTATGAGATCTAGTAGTTGTTGGCCACTACTATGGATATCTTTAAGTGCTAAATTTTGCCTTTCATTAACAGGGCCATATATTTGCTGTCTTAGCATATCCGAGAAACCGATGATGGCATTCAAAGGCGTCCTCAGCTCATGGCTCATGGTGGCTAGAAAATTTCCTTTGGATTTATTCGCAGCTTCAGCTTCGTGTCGAGCAAGGGTTAGTTTTTCAGTTCGCTCACTTACGCGTTGCTCAAGATCTAGATTTAGCCGACGGAGTTCTTCTTGGGCTTTAACTCTTTCAGTAATGTCTTCTTCTGTTACTACTATAACTTGTGTACCGGAGACTGGATCAAGACCTAATTCTGCGGTTAGTGTGTGCCAACGATCGCCAAAAGCGGTTTGGACTTTAATGTCTCTATTAAACCGTTTTTTTGACTCTTGCCTACTGATGATAGTTTCTCTGATATTTGGATCGCTATAGCGTTCTTCGAGAGTAGTGGTAGGTTTATTCTCTATATCATAGACTGTCGCTGCAGATGGGTTTTGCGCTAGCAATTTGCCATCGTTTCCAAAAGTGCTAATCATCAATGGGGTGTGTCTTACGGCTTCGAGTATTCGTTTTGCCCTATGGTCAAGCTGTTCCCTTATTTGTGGGCTGGCTTCTATTAATACCGCCCTTTTTCCGTTTTCGATAAGAATTGGGGTAAAAGTAACAATAACCATCTTAGGGTTACCACTGGGGTAGAGAGTCCAGTTTTCTTCTACGCGTTCACCTTGCGAAGTATTGGAAAATATTTCCTCCAACCTTTGGCGAACAGAAATTGAATCAGACGAAAAATCTCGTGCAACAAGGACTGACAGTGAAGCTGCTTCCCAAAATTCAAGGGCAGACTCATTCCCCCACCAAATTTTATGATCATCAATATCGAAAACCCAAATCACAGTACTAAGCCTATTAAAGGCAGACAAATCCTCTGACAAGTGAAATTTTGGCAATAAGTCTTTACCAGTGAGCGTCATATATATATCCAAAAATTAGGTTGAATTGCCACTGAATAGTTCCCAATTTCCTAGGCACCCTGGGACTTCCACTTTTGCTGTTGTTCGAAATCTATTGGCGACAACATTCCATTGTTACCATGCGTTCCTTTTGGGCCGTAAAAGAGTTCGATATAGTGAAACATATCTAGTCGAGCTTTCTTGCGGGTTGCGTAGGTCTTTCAAAATATCTTATCACAAACACAATGCTTTTTGAATATACCATCACCCAAGTAAATTTAAAGCCGATATCCTACGATAATTTAGGTGTTCGATATCCAGATATAATATCTTCCACCTCTATTTTCTTCAAGAAGTGCATTACATCGTCTGTGTCGTCTTATGCTTTGTCATCTATTCCAAATTACTTGATGGGTAATTGACGCAAAGAAGGATAATGCAAAGTATCAGACTGGACTGAACACGGAGTTTACCCATGTATGAACGTATAATTACCGGGCTGATGCTTGTTGTCGCTACAATCCATATACTACCGATAATTGGCTTTGTCGGTATCGACCGGCTTGCCGCCCTCTACGAAATCAAAATAAATGATGGAAATCTAGAAATACTAATGCGACATCGGGCTGTTCTATTTGGCATTCTAGGAGGATTTCTCGCATACGCCGCTTTTACTCCGTCCAATCAACCCTTAGCATTTTTGGCGGCCGGTATCAGCTTGCTATCATTCCTTTTTTTGACCTTTTCCGTTGGTGAGTTTAACGATGCTATTCAAAAGGTCGTCATCGTAGACATCGTTGCATTAGTATGTCTTTTCGGCGCAATAGTTCTCTACTTCTTGAAGAAATACGGCTAATACGTGCTCTTAGGTACGAAAAAATAATTACTCCAATAGGATGAAACAGAGCCTATAAACTTAATCCTCAAAATACACCTCACCAGATAAAAGTGTCCCTTTGCGGCGTTATTGATTAACCGAAGGACCAACCTGAACCTTCAAATCAATAATTTTATCAATATGTTGAACGACACCTTCAATTAGGACACCCCGATGAATAAAGCTTCTGGAATAATAGCCTCCATTTACCTTGTCAAAAAGCTCGCCGCCATTAGAAACTCCCGCCCCCTATCACCCCTAGTAACATAATGTGTAAAAATCGGATTTTTCAACCTTGGCCTCAAGAATTATTTTCAATCCGTCCAGAACATCTGAAATTCATAATATATTAAGTTGAAATAGCTAGAATGTTCACTGATTTCGCCAAAAAACAGCCAGACTGTGGACTCAATTTTATGATTAACTCTAAACTGTTATTTGTTGTTATTTGCTTGTTCATCTCAAGCTGTGCAGTTTCTTCTCGGGCGACAGAGAAAATTCGTCTTGGTCTCAGTGAATTTCCACCCTTTGTGATCGTTCAAAATAATAAAGCAAGCGGTATTGATATTGAGCTAGCCAATTACATTGCAGAACAATTGGATTTGGAAATTGAATATGTAGAATGCCCCTGGAAACGCTGCCTGCATAATATGCGGGTTGGAAAACTAGACATGTTACCTGGAGTCTTGAAGAGGCGCATGCGAGAAGAATACATGCATTATATCAGGCCTCATTATGTGCAAGCCCAAAAAACCTTTTACCTTCAGAAAGAAAGCCCATTCCACATCAATTCATATGAGGATTTGAAGGGCTTGTCGATAGGGGTTGAAAGAGGGGCAAAATCTTTTAAGCCTTTTGATAGTGACAGGTCGTTACAAAAACTTGAAGTAAATGAGCTCATTCAAGCCATTAGAATGACCAAGCGTGGGCGATTAGATACTTTTATCGCGTCAATTCCCGTTACTGACTATTTGCTCATGAAAAATGACCTTCACAATCAATTTAGAAAATCAAAGCTCCGGTATCACGGAGAAACAGAACTGGCCTTCTTTACCATCTCAAAAAAATCGAAGTTTGCTCAAAAATTAGCTAAGTTTGATTATCTTATGGAGCAGGCAAGTTCTCACGGCATTATCGACAAAATTATGAATAAATATGTTACAGGCACAGATATCCAGACGTATTTAACGAATTAAGGAAAGCATTTTTTAAGGTCAATTACAAGACCACGAACGCCTCGTCGCAATCATGCAAGATGGTAAGTTTCACAAGTCACCCGAGCACCTCGGTACTGGTTACATG
>JBALXM010000121.1:0-4626 GCA_036960695.1 Sneathiella sp. | reverse complement strand
GGTTATTGTCAGACGAAGCATCCTATATCACAGGCGCTTTGCTGGATGTGTCCGGGGGGCGGTAGTACCGCTACCCCTGCATGAGTTTGGCAGCTTCCACAGAGAAATAGCTCAGTACGCCGTCGCAGCCAGCACGTTTGAAGCAGAGCAGGGATTCCATAATGATCCGGTCGCGATCTAACCAGCCGTTGTTTGCGGCGCCTGCCAACATGGCATATTCGCCCGAGACTTGGTACGCAAAGGTGGGAACGCCAAATTCATCTTTAACCCGGCGGCAAATATCAAGATAAGGCATGCCGGGTTTGATCATAACCATGTCAGCCCCTTCTTGAATATCAAGGGCGACCTCTCGGATGGCTTCATCGGAATTTGCCGGATCCATCTGGTAAGTCCGTTTATCCCCGGACCCTAAGTTACCGGTCGATCCGACGGCATCCCGGAAAGGACCATAAAAACCAGAAGAGTATTTGGCGGAATAGGCCATGATGGATGTCTCAGTCCGGTCTTCAGCCTCAAGTGCATCACGAATAGCACCAATGCGTCCGTCCATCATGTCGGAGGGCGCGATAATATCGCATCCTGCATTTACCTGATTAAGGGCTTGGGCAACCAAGGCATCAATCGTGCGATCATTAACCACATAATTATTTTCAAGAATACCATCCTGTCCGTGAATAGTAAAAGGATCGAGTGCCACGTCACATAAAACGCCCATTTCTGGAACCGCATCTTTAATAGCTTTGATCGCTTTACAGATGATGTTGTCAGGATTTGATGCTTCCCGTCCATCATCCGTTTTAAGGGATGGGTCAACAGCTGGGAAAAGAGCCATAACAGGAATGCCAAGGGAGTAGGCTTCTTTTGCAGCTTTTGCCAATAGGTCCGTAGATAAGCGTTGTACCCCTGGCATAGAAGGAATATCGACAGCTAGATCTCGGCCTTCATGAACAAAGACAGGCCAAATTAAGTCATTGGGTGTTAAAGTGTTTTCCGAGACAAGTCGTCGCGACCAATCAAATTTACGGTTACGGCGCATTCTAATTCTTGGAAAAGAAGGGGAAGGATTCCTCATTCGACTTAACTTTCTGTTCTTTGTAATTGAGACGAATATAGTCGTGCCGCGGTTATTGGGCAAATATTTAAGGCACTACATAATGTCGCACCTCAATTGTGCATAAATACAGTTGGAGCCAAACGATCGTTTGGTGTAAGTTACAGCAATAGGGATTACGCCCGTTCTATACTAGGCCCCTCATTGAGCGGTACTAAGGTTACGGGAAATAGGGAAGAAAGCTACATGGATTTTAATCTGACAGAAGATCAATGCGCGTTTCGGGATATGGCCCGTTCTTTCGCCCAAGAGGAGTTCGCACCGCAGGCTGATAGATGGGATGAAGAGAAAATTTTCCCAGTTGAGGCACTACAGCAAGCGGCAGGCCTTGGTTTTGCCGGTATTTATGTGGGGGAAGAGCATGGCGGCTCCAGCCTGAAACGCCTTGATGCCGCTATCATATTTGAAGAACTGGCGTCCGGTTGCACCTCGACTGCGGCTTATATCTCCATCCATAATATGGCCAGCTGGATGATCGATAATTTTGGATCCGATGCAGTCCGCGCAAAATTCCTGCCCAAACTTACGACCATGGAACATTTCGCAAGTTATTGCCTGACCGAGCCCGGTGCGGGATCAGATGCGGCCTCCCTTCGGACCCGCGCTGTGCGCGAGGGGGATGAGTATGTCATCAATGGTAGTAAAGCTTTTATTTCCGGCGGTGGCCGCGCGGACGTTTATGTGACCATGGTTCGGACAGGCGGGGACGGCGCTGGCGGCGTAAGCTGTATTGTCGTTCCTAAGGATGCCCCGGGTATTAGCTTTGGCGCGCAAGAGCGGAAAATGGGTTGGAATTCCCAGCCAACCGCAAATGTGACGTTTGATGATTGCCGTGTTCCCGTCGAAAACCTTGTCGGGGAAGAAGGGCAAGGCTTTAAAATTGCCATGAAGGGCCTTGATGGGGGGCGTTTGAATATTGGGGCTTGTTCAATTGGCGCCGCGCGGGCCTGCCTTGAAGCGGCCCAAGATTATACGGCAGATCGCAAACAGTTCGGATCAGCAATTGGAAGCTTTCAAGCTGTACAATTTATGTTAGCCGATATGGCTACGGAACTTGAAGCTGCCAGACTTATGATACGACAAGCGGCCTCCAAACTGGATGCAAAAGATCCAGAGGCCACATTATTTTGCGCAATGGCAAAAAGATTTGCGACAGATATTGGGTTTAAGGTTTGTAATGAAGCGCTGCAACTTCATGGCGGCTACGGATATTTGAAAGATTTCCCTATCGAAAGATTTGTTCGCGATACGCGGGTTCATCAGATATTAGAGGGTACAAACGAAATTATGCGGGTTGTTATCTCTCGCAAACTCAAAGACGGGCAGGGGCGCGCTTAATATGTCAGAAGATCAAGAAATACTGTTTGAGCAAAAAGGCCAACTTGGGATAATTACGCTTAATAGGCCCAAAGCCTTGAACGCGTTAACCCATGAAATGACCCTTGCGCTGGACAAGCAACTTCAAGACTGGGCTGTGGATGATAGCATCAAGGCGGCCCTGATTAAGGGCGCTGGAGAGAAGGCATTCTGTGCGGGCGGCGATATTGTGAAGCTGTATAATGAGGGGAAGGCTGGCGGTGATTATCCGCAGCGTTTCTATCATGATGAATATATCTGCAACGCTCGGGTAAAGCATTTTCCTAAACCCTATATTGCATTTGTCGACGGTATTGTCATGGGCGGGGGCGTTGGTGTTTCCGTTCATGGAAGCCATCGCATTGCATCCGAGAGAACTCTTTTTGCTATGCCTGAATCTGGTATTGGGCTTTTTCCTGATGTGGGGGGTACTTATTTTCTGCCCCGTTGCCCCGGTGAAATCGGCATGTATCTAGGATTGACTGGTGCGCGTCTTAAGGGGGCGGATTGTCTTTATGCAGGTGTCGCAGATACCTATGTGCAGTCTGTCAATCTTGAAGGATTAGAGGCGTCCCTAACCACCATGCAATTCTCCGCTGACCCCCATCAAGATGTGAGCCACTTGATCGCCGTCTATGCAGAAGATCCGGGACTGAGCGGGCTGCGTGATCTGCAGGCTCAAATCGATGAGCATTTTGCCTATAGTACCGTTGAAGAGATTTTAGAAAGCCTTGATCGTGAGGATAACGAATGGGCCGCAAAAATGGCAAAAGGCCTTCGTTCTAAATCACCGACCAGCATGAAAGTGACGTGTCAGCAAATTAGAGCTGGGGCAGAATTTGAGTTTGATGACTGCATGAAACTGGAGTGGCGTCTGGTAAACCGCATCATTAAAGGGGTCGATTTTTATGAGGGAACGCGGGCTGTTGTGATTGATAAAGATCAGTCTCCGGTTTGGTGCCCTGATACGCTGGATCAAGTATCGAAAGAGGATGTGGACGCGTATTTTTCCCCTCTCGATACGGGCGATCTTGTTCTCTGATTATTCGGGAGAATAACCGTCTAGTAATATGAATTGGCCTTCGGCTGCCTCTGCGCGGGCATCGCGGGCCTTTTTGTATTCCGGGCTGTTATAAAAGCCGCGCGCCTTATCCATGTTAGGGAATTTAAGAAGCACGACACGGAGTGTCTCTTTCTGTCCCTCTAACGTCTCCATCGCACCGCCGCGCGTTAGATACTCGCCGCCATATTCTTTAATCGCGACAGGGGCTAATATCTTGTATTGCTCATACTGCACAGGGTCTGTCACGTTGATGCGGGCAACCATATAAGCGGCCATAAAACTATCCTTTGTTTGATGAAAATTTGCTGATACCGTGTTTGAAAACAAACAATAAGGGGGAAGTTCATGTCCTACAAGTATGTAACCATTGAAAAAAACAATAGAATTGCCACTGTTCGGTTTGATCGCGGAACTGATATGAACCCCTTATCTGTTGATTTGATGAAGGAGCTGACGGATGTCGCACGATCCTTCGAGGGTGATACGGATACCAATGTTGTCATTTTAACGGGGAACGGGAAGAATTTTACGGCAGGGTTCGATTTGAAAGACGCTGCGTTAAAGGAGCGTATGGAAGCCAGCATGATGGAAAAACGTCATATGCTGACTGTAGGGCCGAAAATGTGTAAAGCGTGGGAAGATATTGAGCCGATGACCATCGCCGCCGTCGATGGGTATTGTATTGGCGGTGGGGTTGCACTGGTTGTCGCGCTGGATATGCGAATAGCATCAAAGGATGCAAAATTCTATGTTCCTGAAATCAAGAATGGCATGAATATGAGCTGGCAATCCGTCCCGCGCATGGTCAATTTGATGGGTCCAGCACGAACAAAGCAGCTTTCTATAATTGCTGACATTATTGATGCAGAAAAAGCGGAAAAATGGCGCCTGATTGAAGAAATTTCAGACGAAGCGACAGCTTATGGCCTTGCCTATTCTTATGCGGAAAAGATCGCCAAGCGCCCGCCGCTGCCTGTCCGTATGATAAAGCAAGGGGCCAATGTTGCGGCCAACGCCCTGAACCATAGCAATAGCTTCATGGATGGGGATCAATATGCCCTTGCCACTTTATCCGAAGATTACGCCGAAGGAATTA
>JBALXM010000120.1:1958-4932 GCA_036960695.1 Sneathiella sp. | reverse complement strand
TAGTCTGCCAAAAGGCGCGGGCACAATATTGGTTGTCGATGATGAAGAAGATCTAAGGGAAATTGCAGTTCTTTATCTAGAAATCCTGGGATATCAAACACTTACTGCGGAAAATGGCGATAAAGCCCTCGAAGTTCTGAACGACGGTCATGACATCGACTTGCTGTTCAGTGATGTTGTTATGCCGGGGGAGATGGATGGCTATCAACTTGCAGTGACGGCCCATGAGCGATACCCCGAACTCAAGGTGTTGTTGACCAGCGGCTTTACAAAAAAACGGTCAAAACTCCACAGTGCAGGTGATAAATACCTGGTCGACCTAAATGATATGATACTTGACAAGCCCTATAATCTAGCTGAGTTGGCGATTGCCCTACAAAACACTTTCAATGAGCAAGGATAATGTCCGCTTCGGGCCAACATCGCCCCTAGAATTCAAGTGACCATATCGCTTTTTAGTGCCCATTATTTTCCATTCAAAAAATCCCTCTATCAATTTAAAGATCCGAAAAATTCTGTGGCTTCAACTTTGCTGTATCCCAACACCCTGCTGGGATACAGCCTCACAAATTGTTTGAATTAGTGGGACCATTTCAGTTTTCGTTTTATGGTTAACGCGAATATTAGCATTCTTGGAATAATATCATTGATTGCGCATATAGTTTAATATACTAATGTATACTTATGGTGGTGCTATTCAACCGAAAAACCGCATTTCTTTTCTGAACAAAAAAAGGCTGTGTGGCTCAAAATGGAGGGCAATATCATGAATTACGACAACATATATAAAGGATATGAATATGTCCGATTATGATGAGGACAATGGCGAGGAAGATTGCTGCTGTTATGGCTTAATGGATAGCAACGATGTCCGAACAGGGATCATTTCAGGCGAAAGTTTCAAAAACAAAACAGTTCAATATGCGGTAGTCGATGGGTTGGCCGTGTTTGAAGGTTGTATCATTTTGGGTACGGTGGATGATGTCGAAAAAAAGACCGCATTTGCCAAAGCCGCGCTGGATGCAGGAGATGACCCGGAAGGCGTATCACACGGCGTGGTCATTACTGGAAATCAGTACCGCTGGCCGAATGCGCGTATGCCCTATGAGATCGATCCGGCTTTGTCGTCCACCATTGTCCAACGGATTAATGATGCAATTGCGCATTGGAAACAAAAAGCTGGCGTCAGTTTTGTTAAACGGACAAATGCCAACAAATCCCAATACAATAATTATGTGCGTTTCATTCCGGCCAACGGGTGCTGGAGTTATGTCGGCATGCGCGGCAATAAGCAGGAGATAGGCTTAGCCGGTGGGTGCGGCTTTGGCGCCACGGTTCACGAGATAGGCCATGCATTTGGCCTCTATCATGAGCAAAGCCGCGAAGATCGCAATACAAAGATCAAGGTCAACTGGCAGAATATTAAGGCTGGTAAAGAGCACAACTTCAACCAACATATTTCCGATGGGGATGATGTGGGCTCATATGAATATGGATCGATCATGCACTATGGTCGCTTTGCCTTTTCGAAGAACGGACAGCCTACAATCGAATCCATTCCGCCAGGTAAAACGCTGGGTCAGCGCAACGGTCTCAGCCCTGGCGATATCGCTGCCATCCATAATATTTACCAGCTGTGGGAAACCGTCACGATAACGCGGGTCTTTACCTCAACCGACAGCAAGAACTGCTGGGTTCTGCCACAAGGTCAGGGATGGCTTAAGATCGATCCTACCTCAGTAGACGGATGTGCAAATATATTTGAACAATGTTGCTTCGCAAAGGCCTTTAGCAAAAAGATGTCCATCTTCAAGGACGGCACAAAGGTTTATCGCGCACAACTTCTTTGAAAACCGACCCTAGAGATTAATTTTGGAGAAATACAATGTGGAATAACAACAAAACTGTCTCGCGTACATTTACGAGCACGGACTCGCAAAATTGTTATGCTATGATCAGTGGCATTGCTGGTTGGAAAAAAATCAGGACTGGCAATAAAGATGGTGTATCGAATGTATTTACCTGTCTCAACGCGGCCCGTGCGGGCGCCAAAAAAGTTGATGTCTATATCGTCAACAACCAGATCCAACAGGTGGTAATGCGCTGATCAAGATTGGAGAGATATTATGTCAGATACACTTACAGTGACCATCCAGAGGGGAAATGGTGCGGCTTCCGCCCAGACATTCGATTTTGACAGCGATGACGCGGCCCCGCTGCCGCCTATGGGGGCAGGGGATGCAGAAGTGAATACAGAAATGGATACAGGCTCGGCGCCGCTGCCTCCTGTTGTGGATGAAGACGATGCTTCAGCCGTTGAGCTGTCAACCTCGGAGGCGCCTTCACCGCCAGGATTTGACGAGGATGTGTCAGACAGCGAAGAGGGCAACGATGACGACAGCAGCGCGCCGTCGCCGCCAGAGGCTTAATGTTTAAAGAGCCCGGTGCATGACCTGCCGGGCTTTTCAGGTATCCCGACGGAAAGAGAGAGCAATGGTTCGCGGCGTTTTGACATTCGAAAATCCAGGGGCGGTGCCAAGTGGGCAGCGTATCCGGATCATGGTTCAGGACGCCTCGCGCGCTGACGCATCTTCCATCGCCATTGCACAAACCGAAGTAACTATTCCCGAGGGTTTCGACGCAGAGAAAGACGCATTGCCCTTTGAGATTGATGTGCAAGAGAAAACCGAGGGCCTGTCGATCCAGGCGCATATGCCTCGACACGACGATACGGATGTTCGTCTGGGAGATATGATCACTACGGCCTCAATTCCTGTTAAGGATGACGATGAGATAGACGTTACCCTCAGACGGGTGGTCTGACACGAACGGGTGCTTTGAGTGCAGTCTCAAATTCATTAAGTTAGGCTCTATGCTCTTTGGCTCAAGACGTCCTTCGCTGCGGCCACAGAATTTGTTGAAAAACGATCATTTTTATCTGTGTCGTGACGTGAGCGCGGGCGTTCAAATCGAA
>JBALXM010000120.1:0-1858 GCA_036960695.1 Sneathiella sp. | reverse complement strand
CGTTGAAAACAAACGATATTTCGGTTTCTTTGTGCCAGAAGCAAACAGTTTGAAAATTAAATTATAGTATATTACATAATTTAATATAATTTAATTTAATATACTTATATGTCCTCGATTAAACGACGGGTGCGAAAACTAAACATGGCTAAAAGTAAAGATTTTGTTGAGTCTGAAAATGTGATCAAAAACCGACATCTGCGAGCGGAGGAGTTTGCACATCTGGGACATTGGCAGTTTTTTATTGCAGATAATATTCTAACTACCTCAGACGAAATGAACAGAATTTATGGACACGATCCCGACATTTATAGCATGACGCTGGATGATGGAATAGATGCCTGTCATCCGGATGATCGTGACCGTGTTGTATCGGCATTTAGCGTCGCAATGGAAACAGGGGAGACGCTAGATTACACTCACCGTATCATCAAAACCGATGGTGACGTTCGAACTATCCATGCAAAAACTGAGTTTGAGTGTGATGAAGACGGACAAATATTATCAATGTTCGGAGTTGTGCAAGATATCACCACGCTTAAGCATACAGAGGAAAAACTACGTAGAAGCGAACAGAAACTATTTCACCACCTTGAAAACACACCTTTGGCATGTATTTTTTGGGATAAAAATTCTGTTTGTACAGAGTGGAATAAATCTGCGGAAAAGATGTTTGGTTTCTCAACTGACGAGGCAATCGGTAAAAACGCTAATGAACTAATTGTACCTGGAGAAATCCACACTGATGTGGACAACTTATTTGAGTCCCTACTTGAACGGAAGGGGGGCCATCTCAGTACAAACGAAAACCTTACCAAGGACGGTAAAGTTCTTACTTGTGAATGGTATAACACGACAATTATCAATGAGAACGAAGAGGTTGTTGGTGTTGCGTCACTTGTACTGGACATCACTGAGCGAAAAAACAGTGAAACCAAGCTGCATGAAAGTGAAGAGCTCTTTCGCGGATCATTTCAATCTAGTCACGGCATAGCAATAATCTCAGAAATTGAGACAGACAAGGTTGTTGATGTAAATGACGCTTGGCTAAAGCTTAGAGGTTTCGAGAAACATGAGGTGATTGGAAAGACAAGGTCTGAGCTAAATGTTTGGGGGTCAAAAGAGCGTCGAGACGAAATTCAGAGTGAATTGAAACTTCGCGGAAAATTAGTCAACTATGAAACATACAGCTTCACCAGGTCTGGAGAAATTCGCGAGTTAATCATCAATGCGGAGATATTGAATGTCCGAGGCAAGGATTTATTGTTTATTACTGGCTCGGACGTAACCGAACGCAACCGATTTGAAACTCAACTCAGAAAAACCTCAGAAATTCTCAATGACTCGCAATCAATTGCGAAAGTCGGAGGTTGGGAATTAGAAATTGCTTCCAGCGAATTAACCTGGACAGATGAAACATTCAATATTCTCGAAGTTGAAAAACAACTTGATCAAAGACCTATTCTCCCAGAAGGACTCGATTTATTCACCCCTGAGAGTAAACCAGTTATTGAAAAGGCTGTTCAACGAGCCATTGAGTTTGGGGAACCGTATGATCTAGAACTAGAAGCATTAACTGCAAAAGGTAACGCCATTTGGGTGCACACCAACGGAAAAGCAAATTATGAAGATGAGAAAATAGTTTCACTGTCTGGCACCATTCAAGATATTAATACTAAGAAACTCGCAGAACAAAATTATGAGATTGAGCGTCAGAAAAGCGCACAAAGTGCAAAGCTTGCTTCACTCGGTCAGTTGACTGGCGGCATTGCACATGACTTCAACAACATTCTTGGGATAGTGTCGGGAAATCTGGAAATCATCAAAAGACTACAACCCGATGACAGCAGAATTCCTG
>JBALXM010000119.1:3201-5008 GCA_036960695.1 Sneathiella sp. | reverse complement strand
AAATTTTATTGCGCACCTTTATTTGGGGGAGACGAGACCAAATATTTCCTGCGGGTCCTTAACACCCCGCAATTGATGCTCCCCCAATGAGATGACTGTACCCGTCGCACCCATGGCGAACGCCGATGACATTAATACCGGCTTGTCCAGAGTTTTGCATAGATCTTCAATCCGTGCCGCTTCGTTGACAGCCGGTCCAATAACCGTGAAATCAAGACGTTGTTCCGTCCCTACATTGCCGTAGGTGATCGTACCTCGGTGAAGCGCCGTCCCAAAGTTCAACAAATTCTGACCTTCCTCACGCCGGTTCAGGTTAACCTCGGTTATCTGTTCATCAGCGGCGCGTACCGCCAAAAGCGCTCTCTCACACGCGTCCGGATGAGTATCGGATGGATTTTCAATCGGGAATATCGCCAATACGGCGTCGCCAATGAACTTCAGCACCTCGCCTCCATTGTCGATGATCGACCCGACGACGCAATCAAAATATAGATTGAGCACAGCCAAATAGTCCTCGCGTGACATCGTATCTGCCATCGTCGTTGATTGGCGCAGATCAGAAAACCAGATAACAGCATGCAGCTCTTCTCCATCACCGCGCTTAACCAGACCGTTGCTCACTCTTTCTCCGGCATTTCGGCCAAGGTAGGTTTTAAGCAGGGTCAACGACGAAGTGCGTTGCGCGTGGGCCTCAAGCAGGCGGCCCAGATTTGGCAGTATCTCATACAAATTGCCCAACTGGTCGGTCGTAAATCCGCCCGGCTCATCGGAGACCAGTGTGAGAACGTTGATCTGTCCGTCTGAAAAACTCAACGGTACTGCTACATAATCCGTGGCTCCTTCCTTAAGGAGGTCCTCCAGAACCGGAAAATCAAGGCGAGGATCAGGTCCTTCAAGCCTCCGACGCAAACCACCCTCACCCTTGATGATCAGTGCGAATGGACTATTGAGATATTGCTCAGAGCGAGCACCAGCATGAGTTGCCTCATTCTCGACGACCTCTTCGGCATCACGCCGCCAGGCATAGAAACGGGCAAACAATTGCGGATTTAAAGTTCGAATAAATAAACGCATGCTCGACAAGGGGAATCCCGCTTGCACTAAAGCGTTAGCCAATGCCTCAACTTGTTCGACCGTTGAATTGGCTTTCCAGGCATCGCGTACCAGCCAGTTGACCATAGGATTGGCCTTTGTCGCCTGGTCAGCACTCGGAGGTTCGCTCATCTTATCGTCGTCAGCAAGCCAGCAATCCATTTCATTCCAATAAAAAGCGACATAGTCCTTGATGATTACCGCCTCATCATATGCATCCTCGTAGCCCCAAGCTGCGTTCTCAGCATATTTATCACCAACGGTAATATTCCAATAGGATGCGTTGCCTTTGAACGGACAATTGGTGCGCCGGTCTGCACGAGAAAGAGAGTCCATCTGCACATCTTCTCGCGGGAAATAGAATACCGGTGGAAGCCGCGTCTCCTGCATGATCATTGCGCGGCCGCTATCGACAATCGTTTTGCCATTGAATAGGACCCGTATCCGATGGGGGGATGGTTTGATGACCATACGGTAGCCAACATGCTCCGTCTCAGTGTTGTTTTGAGTACTGAGTGCACCGCTAGACTTAACAACGTTCAATATTCACCTCACTATCTGTCTATTCGATGGGACCTGAGTTATTGTCAAAAATGGAGCTATGGTGCTGCAATCAAGCGGCGACTTGATCGACCGTTGTCGCTTCAAATCGTCTTTAAACTGTACTCCATTTTTCAATCCGGTCAACTAGTCAAAACCGCGTGATCAGCTACTA
>JBALXM010000119.1:0-3101 GCA_036960695.1 Sneathiella sp. | reverse complement strand
TTTTCGCGCCTCAATTAAACTGCATTCCGCCATGTGGGAAACGCAATTGAGACTGTGGTGCCCACAGCTTCAATAGACTCGATATCGAACCGTGCGTCATGCAACCTGCAGAAGGACCGGACCAACGGAAGTCCGAGGCCGGTTCCCTGTTTCCGCGAAGTATGCGTATTCTCAATTCGTCTGTAGGGCTCCAAGGCTTCTGACAATTCTAAGGGTGTCATACCAACTCCTGTATCTTTTACAGTAAGAGTAATCCCACTATTTCCGGTTTTCTCTGTGATAATTTCAATATCCCCGTTTTCTCGACTATATTTGAGCGCGTTGGAAATCAAATTCAGTAAGATTTGCTTTATGACCCGTTGATCGCCAAGCAAGCGACTGGTATTCGTGGTCACCTTACTATAAAGGTCAATTTTGGCGTTTTCGGCCTCAAAAGAGACAACTCTCATACAATCTTGGATAATTTCTGCAAGATCAATGCTTGTCTCTTTCAGCTCGAACTCACCCGCTTCAATTTTTGACATATCCAGAACATCATTAACGATCTCCAGCAAATGGTTACCGCTTTGTTCGATCAAGGTCAGGTATTCCGAGTGCTTTTCATTTTCAATTTTGCCAAAGATGCCTTGATTAAGCGCATCAGAAAACCCGATAATTGCATTAAGCGGCGTCCTGAGTTCATGGCTCATACCAGCGAGAAATTCTGACTTTGCTTGATTAGCAATCTCTTCGTTCGTTGCTAACCTTTGTAATTCTTCTGTGAGATCCCGCAATTCTTCTTCAACTTGCTTCCGTTTTCTTACCTCAAGCTCAAGCTGACCGAGCTTAGGGAACCACAGGGCAACTCCGACACAGGTAAGAAAAGCCCCTGGTGCTAACAACATTAGGGCTTGGATCTGCTCTAGAGCCTCCGGTGAGGCCATCCAAGTGACGAGCCCGTTCATAGGGGTTAGTTTAATATAATCTACAAACGTTGAAACCGAAATGACGAGGCACCCCAAAATCATCAACTTAAGGCCGCGACTTTGATCTGTGAGCGTGCGCAATTGAATAATCATTATAATGGGAATAGCCGTTACAGCGGCGAAGGTCGCAGCTTCCGCGTGGAGATATCCCATGCATCATTTCCTATCCATCTTTGGCCATATAAACTTCAAGCTAAACAAGAGCATACATAGTTGCACTGTATTAGTAAAAAAGAATTTATTCAACCACGAGGCAACATTGATTTTGATGGCTTAGACGGAAAAAGCGAGAGGTAAAAGTCCCTCTCTCCAACAAGATGCAGCTTAAGCTACCACCCGTTGTGCGGTGCGGTTGATAATGGCCCGCCCCACAGTCAAAGACAAAAACCCGCAGACTGTGCAAACGCCGATAACGACGATAAGAGGAAGAGGTGTTGTCTCGAAATAACTTAAAGACGCCCCGGCGGCAAAAGTACTGACCGCACCAAACCCCACTTGCATAGATCCACATAAACCAGATGCAGCACCGATCCGGGTTGAGTCTGCGCTAATGGCCCCGGCCATACCCGAAGAAATACAAAATCCATTACCAAGAGCCACAACAGCGACAAGACCAAAAAAGCTTATAGGGTTTAGACCAATTGTGAGTTCAGTAATAGCAAGCAGCAAGGGCCCTATCATACAAACGATGGTCCCGATCAGAACCATCCGATAAACACCTATTCGTTGCGATAAGCGGGCCGTTACAAAATTCCCGCCGATGTAAAACAAGGACACAAAAACAAACAATACGCCAAGCTCACTGGCCGTCCCCCCCATCAATTCGATTAACACATAGGAAGAGCCGCCGAGAAAGGCGAAATACGCCGCTGTACAAAAACTCATCTGCAAGGCGTAACTACAAAAGACAGGGTTCTTAAGCAAATACCAAAAGGACAGAAATAAATGCTTGAAATGGGTTTGCTGCCGCTTTGCGAGCGGCAATGTCTCTTGCGCCCCTTTCAAGGTAGCCACAAAGGTTAGAACTGCAACGATGAAGACAAAGACAAAACCTGCTTGCCAGTTGAACAAATCTTCCAGCACCCCGCCAACTAAAGGGGCCAATGTCGGCGCAACCACAAACGCCATTGTGAGATAGGCAATAACGGACGCGGCCTTCGCCTCATCAAACAAATCGCGGACCATTGCCCGCGCGATAACAATACCGGCACATCCGCCAAGGGCCTGAACCATACGGCCGGCAATCAACATCTCGATTGAGGTTGCGAAAAACCCGATCACACAACCGATCATAAAAACAACTAGGCCAAACAGGATAATCGGGCGACGACCAAATCTGTCAGACATAGGCCCATAAATAAGTTGCCCCACCGCAACGGCCGCCAAATACAATGTTAGGGTTAATTGTGCCGTCGCGTAATCCGTATCAAACACCAACCGGAAGGAGGATAAGGAAGGCAGTACGATGTTCATGCCAAGGGGTGCACACATACTCACAAGTACAAGTACGACGAACAAAAAACGCGTCATTTGGGGAGGTAACGATTGGCTCATAAATTACATTTCAAAGTAAAACAGAATGTCCCTGCCTTATAGCATGAATTGATTGGCAACAACCATTCTTCCAATTAGATTGGTTTTTCATCACACTCTTAAAGCGTAATTAAAGTCCCTTATTTCTTCAATTTTACAATCGTATTTTCCAGCGAGTTCAAAAAATTTGACCGGTCTTTTTTCGAGAATGCAGCGTTATAGCCAGATATCTCCCCAATATCCCGAAGGTGGGTGTTCAGGTCCCGCATGGCAAGCTTCATTCCAATTGCTTGTTCTGTAAAATGCTTCCCCCCCGGCCCCATGACCACAGCGCCTTTTTTCAAAGCCCTGTCAGCGAGCGGAATATCAGAAGTAATTACAACATCTTTCTCCGCCGCCTGCTCAGCGATCCAGTTATCGGCGGCATCAAATCCGTCATCAACCACGACTTGCTCAATAAGCGGGCTTTGCGGCAGGCGCATCCAGCTATTGCTCACAACATAGGTAAGCAGCTTGTGTCGCCCTGCCACCCGGTAAATTTCATCCTTTACAGGACATGCATCTGCATCAATGAATATTCTAGTCACTAATTTTCCCGAAAAA
>JBALXM010000118.1:0-5062 GCA_036960695.1 Sneathiella sp. | reverse complement strand
CCCCATGCGCACGAAAAACAATCCAATTTTTGCCCGATCTGATGCAATGATAATATCGGCGGGCAGCATCATTGTGATGCCGATACCAACGGCAACGCCATTAATTGCTGCCACGATCGGTTTGGATTCCCGAAGAAGATTAACCCATTGAGAGTCGCCGGGTTTCGCACCGCCGTTTAAGGCTGGTTGCTTCCCCGCCTGCAATGGCGCGTTGAAACTCTCCTGAATGTCAGCACCAGCACAGAAACCACGACCGCCCCCGGTGATCACGATAGCGCCGACGTCTGGGTTTTCATTAGCACTACGAATTGAGGTTTCAAGTTCCTTATTCAGGGTTTGCGTCCATGCATTCAGCTTTTCGGGTCTATTGAGCGTGATTAACTGTACGTGTCCCCGAAGTTCTTCAAGTATTTGGGTGTAGGCCATGGAATTCTCCTTTTTTAGGAGACCGTAGCAATCAGGGCAGTTGACGTCAAGGGAAGGGTCTTTTACGCAGATGTCCCTTGATCAAAAGCCATTTCCGCAAGACCATCGGCGACGGAGCTAAATTCATTGCCCCCGCTTATTTTATCGCCCCCGAACATATCAATGAATATTTGCCGAACGGCCGGTGTGTGAGATGTACCGCCCGTCATGAACACTTGGTCAATTTGGTGGCTTTCTACGCCTGCATCACGGAGCACAGCATCCACACTTGCCTTTATCTTCTCAAGCTCGTCGGCAATGCATGTCTCGAACTCTTGCCGGGTGATTGGGATTTCAATATCCAACCCAATTTCTTTCAAATCAATGGTCGTCCCTTGGGAGTGGGACAGGTCTTCTTTTGCCTTTAATACAAGACGGTTAATCTGAAACAGGAGGCCTTCTTCAATGATATGAACGAGCCGCTCGATCTTTTCAGGCTCCTCCGAATGGCGGCACATGCTCTTCCAATATTGCAGATTTTTTTTGTTCTGCATAAGCGCCATGCGGTGCCACATGAAATTGCCCGTTTGCCAAGGAATGGGGACACTTTTTCCAAACGAGGTGTAGGAGCTCCCCTTACCCAACATGGGCGCGATGGCAAAATCAAAAATCTTTGCATCGAACCGATCGCCGGCAATACCAACCCCTGAATGCGCAATGGGCTGATACCCGAGATCGCTCCCCTCCTCCAACTTCAGGACAGAGAAATCACTGGTGCCACCCCCGAAATCTGCGACGAGCACAAGCCCTTTTGCGGCACTGGATTTTCCAAATCGGTAACCCGCAGCGGCAGGCTCATAGGCAAATTCCACATTGGTAAGTCCCGCGCGCTCGAACGCCGTGCCAAGCCGCGTTAAAGCCAGATCTTCATCGGGGCGCGTTCCTGCAAACACAACGGGGCGGCCCGCCACAACCTTGATCGGTTGATCCGTTAGTGAAATGTCTGTGTTTTTCAAAAGGTCTTGCAGAATGTCGGAAATCATATCTTCAAGCCCTAATTGACGGCTTAGTATTTGCGTCCGGCTGAAGCTTTTATCTCCAAGATAAGATTTCATCGACATGATGAGACGCTGATCTGATCCCCATTCCAGATAATCGGAAATGCCATAGGGGCCCGAACTATGGTTCAAAAATTCTCTACCATCCTCATCATCATCCCAATAACAGATCAGGGACCGAAAGTTCCGGCTCTCTCCCAAGGACGACTTAAAACTGTGATTAACGCGCTCACCTGTCGGGAGGATTGTCGTTATCACAGTATTGGTCGTACCAAAATCCAAACCAATGCAAAGGGCATTCGAAGTCATGAAAATTATCCAGAATGAATTACGAGTGAGTTAAGAAAAACGTTGCTTTTAACGACTATTCCCCCCTATGGCGAGATTTCTTTTCGCCCCGCTGGAAAAACTCAAAATACTCAATGATTTTAACCTGTTTTACACTTGGTTGAAATGGACACGTCTTAATAATTGTTTTTCGATTTTACGGCCCCTACTATCGCCCCAAAGCAATCCCGCTACTCTTTGACGGCACAAAATTGATTAGGAACTAAAAGTGAAGGTAGATTTCAAGAAGAGCTTTGACAGTTATAAGGCCAAGCGTGGGAAGTTCTCCATTACCCACGTACCAACACTGCAATATTTGATGATTGATGGCCATAAGGGGCCTGTATCTGCCGAATTTTCATTGGCAATACAGGAGCTCTATCCTGTGGCCTACACTCTTAAATTTATGTCCAAGCTGACGTTTAAAAAAGATTACGTCGTGCCCCCATTAGAAGCACTTTGGTGGGCGGATGATATGGATGTCTTTACAACAAAATTTGACCAATCCAAATGGGATTGGACAGTGATGATTATGACGCCAGACTGGATTACCGAGGACATGCTGAAAACTGCCGTGGATCAAGTCGCCGCCAAGAAAAACGAGAAAAGTGCCAATACAATTAGGTTAGAGAAATTTAACGAAGGCACTTGCGCGCAAATTCTACACATCGGCGCATATGCAGAAGAAGGCCCAATTTTGAAAAAGATGCATGACGAATTCATTCCAGAAAATGGATACAAAATGCAGGGAAAACACCACGAAATTTACTTCAGTGACTTTCGGAAAACTGCTCCCGAAAAGCTGCGGACCATATTACGTCAACCTGTCGTCATTCAGGATTAAAGTTATCTCAACAAGGTAGCCCGTCAATTAAATGAACGCCCCAGAAAGACATTGTAATTTGAAACGTCGGCTGAGAGATTTAACAAATGTGCCGGTATAGACCTGTCGAGGTGACAGCCAAAAGCCGCCAAATTCGGGGTGCCGTTTTGACACAACGCCTCTAGTCTCCTACAAAGAAAGTGTGTGTCGTCCAAAACAGAGTAGCAACCGATAAATGACAATAAAGATGAAAGATCAAATACGAGCCTTGCTCAAAAGCATTGAAACAGGGGATCCCGCCCCCATTGCCGTAGTCAATGAGGAAAAATATATTCAGCACAATCCTCAAACCCACGAGGGGAGCGAGGGTTTAGCGGCCTTATTTCAACGGCTATCCAAAACCTCACCTCACGTCAATATCGTGCGGGCATTCGAGGATGGCGATTTCGTTTTCGCGCATACCGAATACGATTTTTCACGCAGAAACATCGGTTTTGAAGTCTTCCGCTTTGAAGATGGTCAGGCTGTAGAACACTGGGATAACATTCAAGCGCGGTTGGGCCCTAATCAATCGGGTCACAGTATGGTGGACGGCCCAACAGAGGCAATCGATCATGACCTGACGGAAAGCAATCGGACCTTAGTCCGGTCCTTTGTAGAAACCGTCCTTATCCGTAGTGATATTGATAGGTTGGCGGAATATATCGACGACAGAGATTACGTTGAACATAGTCCTCGACTTGGGGATGACATACCCACACTAATAAAAGAATTTGCGCGCGCGGGCAAAGGCCTCAGACGCACCGATTACCACCATATTCATCGGGTTTTGGCCGAAGGTAATTTTGTGCTTTGCGTCAGCGAGGGTAATTTTGACGGCACTCATTCCGCCTTCTACGACCTGTTTCGGGTCGATAAGGGAAAATTGGTGGAGCATTGGGACACAACAGAAAAAATCGCACCCCAAAGTGAGTGGAAAAATAAAAACGGCAAATTTTGAGATACGAGATTTATATGCGCCAACGCACTCACTTATAATGTCTCATTTTAAATAGCTGCAAGGCTCTTCTCCTTTTTGTGAGAGAAGAGCCCGCATACAGTCAAACTCATGACAAATTTTGTTGCCTTGATAGAATGTCTATTAATTGCTTTGGATCAAGCGGCTTTGTCTGATTTCTTTTCCCAAGCAAAGGCTTGCATCGGTGCATCCACCGGTGTCTGGACAAGATGGTTTGTGTAATTCGACATGACCTTCTGTGCGACACCAAGGACCACTTCGAGCACCTGACGTTTGGTAAAACCAGCGTTGAGGAAAGTTTGAACATTCGCATCGATGACATTGCCCCGTTCACGGACGACTTGTAGCGTGAAGGTTCTGAGGGCCTCAAGCCGTGCGTTTGGCAAGGGAGCCTCATCGCGGAGGGCGTTCGAGATGACATCGTCAACCTTCATCATTTTTGCAATGCCCGTATGGGCCGGCACACAATAATGGCATGCATGTTCAACATTGATTGCTTGCCAAACCACCGTCAACTCATCCTTGTCGAAAGAAGTTTTAGTGGCGAATAGTGTGTGAAGATGCTTGTAGCCGTCGAGCAATGCCGGTGCTTCGGCCATGGCTGCATGCAAACCCGGAATCCGACCGAAGGCTTTCTGGGAATCCTCGAGCAGCGGACGACTTTCTTCTGGCGCGGAGTCTAAAGTGTGGAGGTCAAAATTAGTCATATTCTATTTCTTTCGATATATTTGAGTGATCGTTCAAAAATAAGTATGATGCTATATAACTTTACTTGAACGATTGTTCAAGATATATTTTGAACGAACGCTCAACTTCGATCAGAAAGAATATAGACAATGGCACGGCAAGCCGCCTATGACCGTACTGAGGTCCTCGGGAAAGCCTTGGAGCTTTTCTGGGCTAAAGGGTATCACGGAACCTCCCTCAGAGATCTTGAGACTGCGCTCGATATGAGACCGGGTTCGATATACGCGGCCTTCGTATCCAAAGAGAAACTCTTTGACGAAGCGCTCCGATTATATGCCGTCACCTCGCGGGGGATTTTAAAGGACACGCTTGCGCGGGCTGCAACGCCGCTCGCGGGCCTAGCTGATCATATCCGCAACCTTGGCCGCGTAAAACCCGGTACGGCCTCTTCCCGCGCCTGCATGTTGGTCAAAACATTACTGGAGACACCGGACGAGGACCCGGTCCTCCGCCGTACCGCTGAACGGCTGATAGGTGATGCTGAGGCCACCTTTGCTGCGGTCTTTCGCGCAGCCCAGGAAACAGGCCAAATTCCAACCGATACAGATCCTGAGCTACTGGCCAGCCGGGTTCAGTCTGAAATCTTCGGACTTCGCACCTATGCGCAAAGGACTGATGTCGTTGATCGGGTTGCGGCACTTGCAGATGACATCGCGCGGGACATCGAAAGGCTCGCGAGCGTGT
>JBALXM010000025.1:44910-56769 GCA_036960695.1 Sneathiella sp. | reverse complement strand
TTTGATAGGCTTTTCAATAATGTTTATGGCGGTGGCGGGGTTGGCAAAGCGAGCGCCGCTCCCTGGTAAAACTGCCCTTATTGCTACCAGTCTGTTTGTTATCAGTATCTGGGGGGTGAGCCAATTCAGCCCGATTAATTTGTCACTACCGGTCTTCGTCGCTTTGACGGCGTTCATTTTTCTTGAATTCAAACGCTTATCATACGGAAAAGGCGATGGTTGGATAAACTCCTGTATAGTGACATTGCTTTTCAGCCTTGCCCATGGCGCAGGATTTGCCGGAGGACTAATAGAAGCAGGCTTCCAGGAAACAGCTTTATTATATTCAATATTATTTTTTAATTTGGGTGTTGAAGCCGGACAGATATTTATAATTTCTGTGATATTTTTCAGCCTTTACATAGTCGGTAAAGTAACGACGCGTCAATTGTATGGGCGGAGTGAACTGGCAATTGCAATTGCGTTGATTTGGGCAGGATCTTACTATTTTTTCGGGCGAATTTTATAGTATTTTGAAGAATATGTCTGATTGATGATGACGCCGCCATTTTTCCATGAGCGTGCAATATTTTACAATACCTATTCACCGATTTGAGTTAGGTTTGGACCATGATGCACGAAGTTATCCTGTCAAAACCAAATGTAGATGAGTTGTCCCGCTCTTGGAGAGTGGACGAGGGATTTGACTTGGTTCAGTCCCGCTTCACCTCTCATAGCTTCCCCAAGCACAGCCATGATTTCTATGGTGTTTATGTCATGCTAGAAGGTGTGAAGCGCTTTAATCAGCGTGGTGAGAATATTACCGTGGTGCCAGGTGATGTGGTCATTGTAAATCCTGGTGAAGTGCATGACGGCCATACAGCTGTCGAGGGGCGGGCTTTCGAATATCGCTCATGCCTTTTTAGTCAGGATCGACTGAGAGAGCTTTTGGATGAGGTCAACCCCAAAGGGAACTTGCCGGTTTTTAAAGGGCCTTTACTCGAAGATAAACAAGTCGGGGCCTCTATTTTGGCGGCTCATCAAGCCAATAATCAAGCGCATCCAGATCAGTTGCAACTGGATGAACAGTTTTTTACTAATCTGGCAGGTCTGATATATCGACATTCAGATGCAGGATTGACCCTCAAAACATTAGGAAATGATAAGCGCGTAATCGCTGCAAGCCTTGACTATATGAACGATAATTATGCGGAAAAGATTACTTTGGATCAGTTGTCCGTTATCTCGAAGCTCCCAAAGTTTCAGTATCTAAGGCAATTTAAAAGAGTGATGGGCTTATCACCCCACGCCTATTTGAACCAATACCGGTTGCAAAAAGCCTTTGATCAATTGCGAAGAGGACAATCTGCGGCACAAGCCGCAGCGCAAGTCGGATATTTTGATCAAGCACATTTCATCAAAAGCTTTAAAGCGATGTATGGCGTGACACCAATGGCATTTTTAAATTCAGTCGCCTAAACCGCAATATTTTACAATCCCATACAGCCGGTAAACGTTAAAAGAGCGCATGAGTATATTTAATGCATTTACAAATAAGGGTGATTTCCCGGTTGCGCAAATACGGCAGGGGTTTCAAATTTGCCTCCCCGTTGCAATTAGTGCCGCAAGTTATGGCATGGTCCTTGGGGTATTAGCCTCCGCCAAAGGTCTGTCGGTAGGGGTAATGACAACCATGAGCCTTCTGGTTTTTGCAGGATCAAGCCAGTTTGTGGCCGTTGATATGTGGCTTGATCCCCTACCTGTTGGCGCCATAATCGTTGCAACTTTGGTGATGAATTTTCGATATCTGTTAATCTGTGCTTCTTTGGGAAAAATATTTGAAGGGCGGCCGCTGCTTCATAAAATTCTAGCGGTTCATTTAGTAACTGATGAAAACTGGGCCGTAACCATGACCAGAAAAGATCGTGGAAACCCAGCATTCCTTATTGGGGGCGGTGTTTGCTTGATGATATTCTGGCAATCGGGCGTCACCTTGGGTCAAGTCATTGGTAATGTCTTGCCGCCACCAGAGGTTTTGGGGTTGGATTTTGCTTTCAGTGCCGCCTTCATTGCCATCGTGGCTAGTATGTGGAAAGGCAAAGCGGATATTCTTCCTTGGGCTGTTGCGGCACTTTTTGCCATTGTTGCGGAAAGATACCTCCCCGGTAAATGGTATGTGATTGTAGGTGCTTTGTCTGGAAGTATCACAGCTGTAATTCTATCGTCTCTCCCTTTCCAAAAGGGGGCTCGACATGACACAGCTGAGTGATATGGAGGTCATCCTTGCAATCCTTGGCATGGCTGCGGTTACCTATAGCTTGCGTTTAGGCGGGTTGCTAATGGGCTCCTACTTGCCACAAACGGGGAAATGGGCAGTAGCGTTGGAGAAATTACCATCCACTGTTTTGATAGCACTTATCGCGCCTGCGGTGGTTACTGGCGGCCCGCTTCATTGGACAGCTGCAATAATTACTATGCTCACGGCTTTAAAAACCGGTAACCTGCTTATATCCATGAGTGTTGGAGTAATTCTTGTAGGCGTTGGTCGGGCGATTATGTGATGTCGCTTTAATCGGATCTTATGGATAGAGGAGCCGTTTTTCTGAGCCCAATTTTTGCCAAAATTGCGCACAGAATAGCTAAGCCCGCGCTCGCGTAGGCAATAGTGCCCAGTGATACCGAGGCATCAAGTGCTAAGCCCATAAAAACGGGGCCTAAGGCTGATCCAAAAACCATGACAACAGTGGCAACTGATCGGATAGCCCCTAAATGGCGGGTTCCATAGAGTTCGGGCCATAAAGATGACACAGCTGGATTTGTTGTGCCAGCCCCGAAACCTAAGACAGCCATCACCATCACAGCAAATATAGGTTGTTCAAAATATCCAAATATTATCAGGGCGCTGGCCAAAGGCAGAAGCACGAAGGGCACGATCATTCTGGCTGAAAAACGATCCACAAGAAAACCAGAAATCAGGCCACCGATAAGGCCGGATAAGGCATAAACGGTGAAGTTTAGGGTCCACCATTTGAAATCCCACGATTTTAATGAAATCAAATGCACTTGATGAAAAAACAGTCCCGTCACTAATGCGGACTGGGCGAGGGGTGTTAAGGCGACAAAGTAAAAACGAGGATCCCTTAGCATCTCAGCCCGTGTCCAATGATTAGCGTCTTTATCCAATGCAAGAAGGGGGGCATTGCCCGGCCCATCTTGGGTTTGGGTTGGTTTAATAAGTTTTGAGATCAAAGGAAGCAGCGTTACTGACATTAAGACCGCAATTGCAAGCCAAATTAGGCGCCAGTCATAAAACCCCAACGCTAAGACGATGAGCGGGGGAAATAAGGCTTCGCCTAAGGGGAAGCCTAACCCTGCTATGGCTACGGCGCGTCCTCTCTCTTTCTCATACCTTCGTGTCATTGCGGTGACAGAAATATGATTTAACATTCCCTGTCCCATGAAACGGACGGCGAATATGCCAATTAATAGAGTGATTGGTCCTTGTATCGTAGCAAACAGAGCCGTAGCACCGACCATAATGAGGGCCATTTTGAAAGCAAATTGCTTTAAGGGAAGGCGGTCGACGAGGGGGCCCGTTTTCCATAAAAGGGCGGCGCTTAAAAGAGTTGCACAGGTATACAGTGTTCCAAACTCACCATGGCTTAAATCAAACTGGTCCCGTAATTCTTTTCCAAATACGGAGATGACAAAGGTTTGTCCAGGTCCCGACCAAAAAGCAAGCAGCAAGCCGAAGGCCAGAAATCGCCATTCTTGCGTCAGGAAACGCCAGCTGTCAGATCTATGCTGCATGGAATATTAACTTCGATTGAAAAGAATTATTACATGGTGCCCGTAAATTAGCCGGGGGTACACTGAATTTTTATCACTCAACGGGAGTTGAGGATTGATCTGGGAATTTTGGCGTAATGGTTTTATAAAATTCTTGAATTTTGGGAATGTCGCGCGCCATATCCCCCGTCGGGTAAAAGGTTGGGCCAAAGCCTCCAACTTTACGTTTGAAATCCAAGAAACCAAGACCAATAGGAACTTGCGCACCTATAGCAATATGGTAGAAGCCTTCTTTCCAATTTTCGACTTTTGAACGGGTTCCCTCCGGTGGAATAATTATAATAAGCCGTTCATGGGTGTGAAAAGCGTCAATGGTGGCGTTTACAATACCATGGGCACGCTCTCTTCTAATGGGAATACCGCCAAACCATTTCATTATTGGGCCTGCCGGTCCCCAAAAGAGCGCCGCTTTACCCATCCAGTATATTTCGAACTGAAGAGTGAAAGCCAGTGCAACCATTATGGGGAAATCCCAATTGGAAGTATGGGGTGCCGCCAGAAGAACGTACTTTTTCTCTTTAGGTGGTATTCCAATCAACTTCCAGCCAAAAAGTTTAAGGCTAACCCACGCCAATCCAATGAAGAAATGGTTGATAATGGGGGTTCTATAAATGGTAAGGCGCATTCAAATCCAAGCATTTATGCGATTGGGGTTACAAAAAACTCTTGTGCTTGAATAACATAGTGAGGGGTTAGGGTCAAAAGACTTGCCGGGCAAGTTATCCCAGCTCAAAAGTAGTTATCCCATAAATCTTATCTATAGGCAGGTCTGGTACATCGCCTTTATACATTCTTGCTGTCTCGAAAGAAGGCTTAAGCCCAAATTCTCGCGCTAGTGCGACGGCCTCTGAATTATCTTCCGGTGTATCAAGAGAAATCTCTGTTCCCTCAGGCAATGTTGCACATAAGGCCGTTAGGAGAGCATCTGCGGTTCTAGGGTCTTCAGAAAATAAGGGGCCGACTTTGAACCCATCGCGGCATTCGCGAATAGTACCGAAACCACAAATTTCACTGTTTTTAAGGGCAATTCTCGTAGCCTTTTTCCCAAGATTACCTTCCTCCAGCCAAGCGTTAAGGAAACCTTCTCTACGAACTGAAAAGAACTGACAATCATAAGATAAAAGGGCTTCCATATCACTATGCATTATATCTCTAATTTCCAATTCATGCTGCTGTTTAGAATTGAAGAGAGGAACGCCTGTATATCTAATGTTCCTACCCTGTAGGATAAAGCCGCTTTTCCGATAATTGTCTTGTTGATCGACAACGCCATCTAGGCCGATTGTCCGACCTGCTAAATGTTCTAGCCCTTTATTCCATGTCGCAATTCCTATGCCTTGCCCTCTAAATTCAGGGAGAACAATGTAAAAGCCCAGGAAGCCATAAGATTGCTCGTATCTCACGACAGACAGGGACGAGACGGGCTTATCTTGCACGAACCCCATAAAGAAACCATTAGGATCAGCCGCGTAAAAAGCCTTTAAGTCATTAAGGCCAGGATTCCAGCCCTCTGTAGCAGCCCAATCCACTGCAATTGAGAATTCTTCCCGCGTTACGGCGCGAATATCAATCTTTTCCATAACGCAGCCTCTCGCCAATTTATTGTTGTGCATATTTGATACTAGTCTTCTCGTTAATACAATTTCCTTTTCAGCTTATCTTTCTTCAAATTGTTGGGTAATGATGCTTTCTAAAAAGGAGATCATTTCCGGTGTGTCCCAAGTAGTAGGGCCAACGAAGCGTCCAAGCTCAAGCCCATCAGGGGAGAGAAGAAGAGTTGCTGGAATACCAAAAGCACCAAGACGTGTTGTCGCGCTCATACTTTGATCAACATATATTTTTAACTGATCAATGTTGATTTGATTATAGAATTTGCGCACTTTCTCCACCCCTCCTTGATCGATGGAGAGGGCGGCAACTTCAAAGTATTTTCCGCCTATCTGTTTTTGGAGACGGTCAAGGGTCGGCATTTCTTCTCGGCACGGAACGCACCAGGTTGCCCATATATTCAGCAGAACGACTTTCCCCCGCCACGCACTTATATCAAGGGTCTCTCCCTCCTCATTAACAAATGAAATGGGATTTACAGGCCGAGGTTTGCTATGCAGGGGGATTTTTTCAAGTGCAGCCTGATCGCCGGAGGATGAAAGGGCCGAAGGCCCTTCTCCATTATCCCTATCTATAATTAGATTAAATTGCATAACGGCGAAAAGCACAACAATGATCGTCCCACCAATGATCAAGACGGAGTTTCGTGTCATCGCGAACCACCTACAAATATATATTTTATGAGGGCAATGCTACTAAGGACTATGACCGTTACAGCTAACAGCCAAAACAATCCCATTCCCAGCATCATTCCATTTTCCATATGGGTTGGATCAAACATCATGCTCAATTCTCCTCATTCCGTAGTGTAAATAGACGGTTGTCCATTCCCTATCTGATAAATTTCGAATGGGCCGTTTTTCGGGCCGCCCATACCGGGAGAACCTGCAGGCATCCCTGGCAGCGTTATGCCTTTTATGTCTGGTTTTTCGGTCAGCAGTTTATTGACCGTATCAACAGGGACATGACCGCTGACGAAGTAGCCGTCGATCATTGCTAGATGGCAGCCTTGAAAATCTTCGGGAATACCAGCACTTTTACTCATTGCTACCAGTTCATGGGTTGGGTTCACTTTAACTGTAAAACCGTTTTTTCTCAAATAGTCCGCATAATTTTCACAGCATCCACATTGTGGATTTTTGTATAATTCGACTTCTGTCGCCATAGCCTGCTTTTCGGTGAAAAAGTAGGCGGAGGCTACAAGGATGCCGATCGTCGCGACACTTAGGATTTTTTTTAACATTTGGTTTCTCCATTATAGAAAATATTGAAGCGTCACGCGACACGAATGACACCCATCATTCCGCTCGCAGCATGTTCAAGTATATGGCAATGGAACATCCAGTCACCTGGATTGTCTGCAACAAAGGCAATTTCAACTGTCTCCTTTGGGGCCATTATTACTGTGTCTTGCCATTCTTGATATTTTGTCGGTTTCCCATTTCGAGTGAGCACTTTGAATGAATGTCCGTGAAGATGAATAGGGTGGTGCCATGCTGTTGCATTGGTCATTTGAAGGATATGGCTACGATTGATGTCCAGTTTAAGCATTGGATCCATGATAGATCCTTCTGCGGCTACACCATTAATGTACCAAATGTTCTTGGAATGCATCATGCCCATCATGGACGCTGGCTTTGTTGATTTTATGCCCATATTTCGCAAGATCATGCCACCCATCATACCGCCGTGAAACAATACTTCATGGCGCTTCGCATTTTGAATATCCGGTTCGGGCAGGTTGTTACTAGGAAGTTTTATACCCCAGTCAGGTTTGTGATTGCGGAGAGGTCTGGTTGCGTAATCTAGACTGGTCAGTTGATATTCAAGCCCTTTATAGGAGCGGTCTATAATCCCGTGATTTGAACCATTTTCTTGCTGCAGATCCAAAATAAGATCTATTCGCATGGCTGGGCCTAGGATAACCAAGCCACCATCAGGCTTGTGCGGCTCTATGGGCTGCCCATCCATTGCGATTACCACAGGGGAGTGACCTTGAAAATCTAAAGCAAAAATTCGAGCATTCGCGGCATTAATAAGTCTGAGGCGAAGCCGTTCTCCTTTTTGCACTGGAAATTTATCAAGTCTTTTGCCGTTTATAGTGACAAAATTTCCAATACGGCCATTGTGGCTCATATCGTGTTTGTTCCCAAAATTGTCCTGGATTTCACCGGTTTTTTCAAGTCGCCAATCGTCCAACATCCAGGTCACATCACGATCTACTCTTATTGGGTTCTTCTCCTCAATTATGAGAGAACCATATAAGCCACGCCCCACTTGTTCATAACTTCTCATATGGGGATGATACCAATATGTTCCCGCATCTATCGCTTTGAATTTGTAGGTATGACTCGATTGGGGAAGGATTGGTTTTTGAGTTAAATAAGGGACGCCATCCATGGCATTTGGGGTTCTGACACCATGCCAATGAACGGTCGTTGCTTCAGACAATTGATTGTCAACAGTAACAGTCAAGTTCGAGCCTTGCGGAATTCGAATTTCCGGCCCGGGAATACTACCATTGAAAGTTAATATAGACGACGCTTCGGGAAAAGCAGGATCAAGCTTTCTTTTCCCTGCAGCCGCTACAAGACGTATATCCGTGGGAGAAGACCCTGTGCTCGCCCATCCAAAATTTGGTAAGGCAGCACTTACAGCAAGCCCTGCGCTTGTCGTTAATATCTTTCGGCGTGAATAAGCCGAAATTTTTTGTTTTGACATGTGAAATCATCCTAGTGGCATTGGCTAATCTGGGCTTTAGGTCAGAAGCAAACGCAAAATTCATGCCCGGCATAAAGGTGACCGAGTGTAAAACACCAATAGAAGCGCAGTGCTTGGACTGGTGTTAGATTAGGATGCTTGTTTGGGAGGGTGTGGTTCTGGAGAAGGGCTCTTTCCCTGAAGTGAGAAATTCACAAAATCGAATGAATTGCTTTTACCGGAATTAAGGTTGGAGCCAATCAGATTATTTTTGTTCATTAAACCAGCTAAAACACAGGAACTACTGCAAACAGTGTCGGACATCTGCATATTTTCCATGGCTGAGCAGTCTTCACAATCCATTCCCTCCATTACTACAATATCAGGTGTCACGGCTAACGCAGAGGATCCTGAAAAAGGACCGCTGAGTAAAGCCATGCTAAGTATAATTGCAGTAATAGAAAATATTCGAACCATAGCCTATAGATTGGGGTTTATTGCTTGCTTGTCAATTGACAAGTTGTCGCAGAGGCTCGGTGTCGGTGTAATTTTTGTTGATTAAGTATCAGACGCTTTTGTCGAAAAGTCCGCAGGTGAAACGATCTCAATCAATTCAAGATCTTCAGAATGTTCGATTTCACGGTGCCTTATTCCGGCTGGCTGTAAAACACAATCACCTTTTTTTACAGTCTTGATGCCTTGACCTTCATACTCAAAGCGCGCCCAACCCTTTAATACATAGTACATTTGGAACTGGCATTCATGCATATGCCATTCTCCAGTTGCATTATGGCCTTCTTTCGCGCGAATGACATGGGCGACAACATCTCCGTTCGTAGCATCAGATATTCCCAAATCCCTATATTCGAAATATCCGCGTAAACCACGGGGTTCGAATTGAGCGGTTTCGCCAATGCTGTGACTGAATTTTTGTGAAGAGGGCATCGCTTATCTCCTTTTATTATTATTATGTAAAACCGGGACGTGGAATACGGACCCAAATGGGCATGTGGTCGCTAACGGAATGTTCGAATTTTTTACCAAATGCCTTTTTCTCATCTTTTTTTAAACGGGTAAATGATTTGTTGAACAAGGCAATGGAAAATAACTCAGTGAAATTAAAAACATTATACTGAAACCCATCTGGTTGGTTTTTTTTAATACCAGATCGCCATTGATCATTGGGAAGCTGTTTTTCTCTGGATCCTAGAAAGAAAGCAATTTGATCGAAGGTTTGAGAGTTTCTGGCATTGGTTCTTATAGTTTTCCCACTTAAGGGTTCTGTATCAATGAAAGGGAAATAAATCCGTCTTTGATCGTGATCACCGAAAACATCTTTGTTCAATGTCTTAATTTGGGTCTCCATTCGTATACGATCTTTTTTAGGTTTGTCAAAATTCAGGTTTAAATCACCCAACACAATAAAATTGTCGACACTCATGCGGGCTTCATCTTGCAGGCGATGGCTAAGCCAATTGATGAGTGCGGTAAACTCCGCATCCCTCTCACTCTGCCGTCCATAAATAAGATGAGCATTTACGGCGGCAAAGGTTACAGGTTTTTGGTCGTTGGCCGCGGGAAGTTCGAAAGCGGTTACATGAGGCGCGCGCATAAATGTGATAAATTCAGGGACAGCGTATTTGGGTTTGGTTTTTCGAATACCCTCATCAAATTCCTGCATTTTTAACTGGAATTCTTTATGGCTATTGAGGATGGCTTCACTATGCTCGAAAAAATTATTCATCACTGAAGAGCGATCAATGGTTAAATCTGATGCCATATCAAGGCGGCGCACACGGCGTTTTCGGTAAATAAAGGCCAGTCGCTCCGCCATGCCGGTCTCTCCGGGGACTTGACCAGTAATGTCGGACACAACAAGGCCAAACTCGTTATCTCCAGCAATTTTACTTTCCATGCGATCTTTTAAATGGCGCAGCGCTTCAAGATTATCTTGAACTTCTTGCACAGCAATGAGGTCGCATTTTGCACAAAACCGAGCCAGAAAATCGATTTCTTCTTCCCTATTTTCGATTGACCCTAATTTTCTGATGTTAAAACTAGCAAAAACGACAGATGCCTCACGACCGCCTTCTGGCATCCCAAAATGCGCCGGATCTCGTTCTAGTTCAGTTATGATTTTAGCCCATTCAGCTTTCTTAAAACGGCCCGCCATTGCCTGTCCCCCATACCAGTCGAGATTGGTTGAGGGTAGCAGATATTCTATGAAATGGAGAGGGAATGTTTTTGATCTCTAATATACGAATGGGTTACTTGTGAAGGGTTTGTTTTTTATTGTTCGGAAACCAATGTTTAGTCCGATTTGCGATGCCTACAAGGGAGAGCATGACGGGGACTTCAACCAAAACACCGACAACCGTCGCAAGGGCTGCCCCTGAATGAAGTCCGAATAAGGAGATTGCAACAGCAACAGCTAGTTCGAAAAAATTGGAAGTGCCAATCAAGCCCGCGGGCGCTGCTATTGAATGGGGAAGTTTTAAAGCTCTAGCAGTAAAATAGGTTAAAGAGAAAATGCCATAACTTTGTATTATCAGAGGAATTGCAATGAGCAAAATTCCAAAGGGCTGCTTTACAATTGTCTCTGCCTGAAAGCCAAAGAGCAGGGTAACTGTTGCGAGCAGGCCAATCATTGTCCAAGGTTTCAATCTTGCCTGAAAAACCTCCAAACTGCCTTCATTTCCTTTCTTTTCAATTCTCCTTCTGGTTAATATACCCATTACAAGGGGGAGCAGAATATACAACGTAACTGAGGTTAAAAGCACCTCCCACGGAACACTTATATCGGTGACGCCCAATAACAATGCTGTAAGGGGGGCGAAAGCGAAGATCATGATGACATCGTTTACTGACACCTGCATTAACGTGTAATTCGCATCCCCTTTTGCAAGCTGAGACCATACGAAAACCATTGCGGTACAGGGAGCAACGCCTAGAAGAACCATGCCCGCAATATATTCTGATGCGGTTTCTGGAGTGACAAAATCCGCGAAAAGTACCTTAAAAAAGAGCCAAGCAAGCGCTGTCATAGTGAACGGCTTGATTAGCCAATTCACTATGAGCGTGAGGATAAGCCCCGTTGGTCTTTTTCCCGCATCTTTAAGGGCGGAAAAATTCACTTGCACCATCATTGGGTAAATCATTACCCAAATAAGCACGGCGATTATTAAGTTTACATGTGCCCATTCAAGTTGAGCAATGGTCATAAAAATTGAAGGCGCCAAATTCCCGAGAATAAGTCCAGTGATAATACAAAATGTCACCCACAGAGAGAGGTATCGCTCGAAAATTCCCATATTTTGGTTCCTGTTATTTAGAGACCGGGACTTGCCTGGGGAAAGTCATAAAAATCGACAGGTGTCATGAGTCGGTTGTTCTGGCTTGCAAGGGCACCCAGTTCGGCGCTGTGTTTTACATAAGTGAGCCAATCGGGGTCAGCCCACATGGCTTTTCGTTTAGCTTCTCTATCTGCAGCGTCTTTGAAAACCCACATATGGACATATTCATTCGGATTACCTGTCTCTGTTTTTAAATAAGCGAGAGGTTGTCCAAGATGCTTTGATTGAGGCTTCCTGCCATATTTATCATAAACTCCTAAATGGGCGTTAAGAGTACCGGGCTTTACTATGTAGGTTCTAACGTCGATAAGCATTTTTTTATCTTTCTATATAGAAAAATTGATTTTTTAGTAGACGATTATTCAAACTT
>JBALXM010000025.1:10831-44810 GCA_036960695.1 Sneathiella sp. | reverse complement strand
GAGCATTCAGAAGTATTTCTTAGGCAGATGATCGGTATTGATTACAGGTTGGTTTGGGGCTCGTTAATGGCGCTTGCGAGTATCAGTCGCGTTGAGCCTGAGCTGGTCTTTAGCCGTATTGATGATATATGTTCTGCGGCGGATGCAAGTTCGATCCTTGCCAAGGATCAAGTTTTTAATATTATTTGGAATTTGCTGGAAATTGATCCTAAATTCATCCCTGAGCTAATTTCCCTTCTTTTTAGACGGTTAGAGACATCCTCAGCCTATCAGTTTCCCCGTTATGCTGAAAAGGCGCTGCAAATCCTGCCTTTAGAATATAAAAATAAGTTGCGGGGTATATTACTCAGTCGTTTAACGGAAGTTACTGAGCAAAGGCGTATAACAAAAATCGATATACTCCTAAAAAAGTATCAATAAAATTTAAGTGATTTTCCCGAATTCACAACTTTTAGTGAACGCTGTTTAAATTGCAGTATATATCTATATGTAAGATGGGATGTTAGCAGGAGGCGATTATGACGCATAAATACAATAAAGATGAAACCGCACTTAAAGCGCTTAATCCTGAGCAATATGAAGTGACGCAAAATGGCGGCACGGAACCTCCTTTCCGGAATGTGTTTTGGGACCATAAAGAGACTGGCTTATATGTTGATATTGTAAGCGGAGAGCCTCTTTTTACGTCTTTGGATAAATTTGATAGCCAATGCGGGTGGCCCAGTTTTACAGCACCCGTGGCTTCAGGAAATGTCGAAGAGTTTCAAGATAGCACTCATGGTATGATCCGCACTGAAGTTAGATCCAAACACGGGGACAGTCATTTAGGACATGTCTTTAATGATGGCCCCGGACCGACAGCCCTTCGCTATTGTATTAATTCGGCCTCATTAAGGTTTGTTCCACAAAGCCAATTGGCTGCTGAAGGATATGACGAATATTTACCTTTATTCCCTAAGTCAGACGCAGGGCAGGCGATCGACGCTAATACAAGCGTAGATGTCGCTACATTCTCTGGCGGTTGTTTTTGGGGAATGCAAGATTTGTTTCGCGCCCTTCCCGGGGTTTTAAGTACGCAAGTTGGTTATACTGGTGGGGAGATTGAAAATCCTCTTTATGAAGATCTGAAAACGGGACAATCAGGCCATGCAGAAGCGCTCGAGATAAAATATGATCCCCAGAAAATTCAATATGAAGAATTATTGAAGTTTTTCTTCCAAATTCACGATCCAACCACTTTAAATCGTCAAGGAAATGATGTTGGGTCACAATATAGATCTGCTATTTTTGTAAAATCGCAAGATGAGGCGGATGCCGCAGTGGCGGTTATTAATGCGATACAAAACGCAGATTTCTTTCAAGGCAACGTGGTGACCGAGGTTGTTCAAACGCGGCCATTTTACAGAGCAGAGCCAGAACATCAGGATTATTTGGCACGATATCCTAGTGGATATACTTGTCACTTCATTCGCGAAGATTGGAAAAAGGCAATTGAAAGCGCTCTAAGCTCTTAAGGGGCGCGTTAAGAGAAGAATATAGGCGGGCTAGGTTAGGATAATCGGTGGGCGGACCCTCAGCTCATGTTCTTGGGCTGTAAGAAGTCCCACCGATTGCCATACAAATCTTCAAAGACAACCACTGTCGCATAGGACTCCTCTCGCGGTTCTTCAAGAAATTTGACGCCTTTGGTTTTCATTCGTTCAAAATCAGTCCAGAAATCTGTCGTATTGAGGAAAAAACCTACGCGACCTCCTGTTTGATTGCCAAGAGCTTTTTGTTGTGCGTCTCCATTTGCTTTAGCAAGGAGCATCTTAGTTTCTTTTGCACCTGGAGGAGCCACAAGTACCCAACGTTTCCCCGGTGCGAGCGTCGTATCTTCTATCAATTCGAAGTCCAATATTTCTGTGTAGTAGGAAATAGCTTCATCATAATCCTTTACGAGCAAGGAAAACGCTGCGAAATGTTGTGCCATGATATTGGAAAACTCTTTATTGATCGGGAAAAAGCGATTGGACTTGCCAATCGTGACTGCTCAGGGAACAATCATGACTGCTATTAATTCATTTGCAAGTTCAAAGTAATCTTGATCTGAGCTTTCGGAAATTAGAATAATGAATCTATTGGATTTGATTTCGGTTTTGGACTTAGTTGGTGTTGCTGTTTTCGCAACGACGGGCAGCCTTGTCGCGAGCCGAAAAGAAATGGATTTGATCGGCTTTGGCCTGATGGCCACCTTAACCGGCATTGGCGGCGGGACGTTTAGGGACCTTCTATTGGACCGTCCCGTTTTCTGGATTGTAGACCAAACCTATTTAGGAGTGTGCCTCGGCATTTCCCTATTGGTTTTCTTCTTTGCTCATAAAATTCAACGGCGGTACACCTTTATATTATGGGCAGATGCTATCGGCCTCGCTTCATTCGGGGTGATGGGGGCCCATATAGCACTCTCCTCCGGCGTGTCGGCGCTGGTCGCGATCGTGCTGGGAGTGATGACAGCAACATTTGGTGGTTTAGCAAGAGATATTGTGACGGGAGAGACGCCCTTGTGGCTTAAACCAGAAGTTTATATCTCAGCCGCTCTTTTGTCCGCAGGGTCGTATGTTGGGCTCACTATGATGGGGTTGTCGCCGGGAATAGCGGTCTTAGTTGCTATCATGGTCGGTTTTTTACTCAGGGCCGGAGGGATTGTACGTGGTTGGTCATTGCCGGGATATAAAAGCCGTGCAGGTCGGGATTACTAACGACCCAACCTGCTTTGAGCCTATCTAACCAATAGTCTTATGTATCGACTGCGACTAAATTTTCACGGATTGTTCGTTTCAATACTTTGCCTGTCGCGTTCCGTGGTAATGCGGTCGTAAATTCCACCTTTTTCGGTATTTTAAAAGAGGCCAGCTGTCCCCGGCAGTGAGATAGGATTGCCTCTGCTGAAAGTTCAGATCCGGGTTTCAAAACGGCAACCGCACAGCCAATTTCCCCCCATTTGTCATCAGGTAGACCAACAACGGCGATCTCGACCAAGTCTTCCAACTGATAGAGGATGTTTTCAACTTCTGCCGGATATACATTTTCGCCGCCTGAAATATACATATCTTTAGTACGATCCACGATATAATAGAAACCATCTTCATCCATACGGCTGGCGTCGCCAGTATGTAACCATCCGTCTGTAATGGTGTCTGCCGTAGCGTCGGGTCTATTCCAATAACCGGGGGTGATATTTGGGCCGCGAACCCATAATTCACCAATCTCTCCGGGCGATACGTCCTTGCCGTTGACGCCTACTATGCGCACTTCATTATGCATGGCAGGTTTTCCAGTTGAGCCCGGCTTTCTTAATGCATCTTTAGCATCAAGGACCAAGACGACTGGGCTTGTTTCGGTCATTCCAAAGCCTTGGGCTATGTTGAGGCCTCTTTTATGCCAAGTATTCAATAGCGGGACAGGGGTTGGTGCCCCGCCGACGCCTGCGGTTTGAATTCTGGATAAGTCTGTTTGGTCAAATTCTGGCTGCTGGGCCATAAATTGATAGTTGGCGGGTACACCGAAGAAATGAGTAAGCCGGATCGTCTCATCTCCCATTAACCGCAAGCATTCAACTGGATCGAAGTCCCGCATGATATAAACAGTGCCGCCAGCATGTAGCACAGGGTTGGTGTAACAATTCAAACCACCGGTATGAAATAGGGGGAGAACAGAAAGATGCACAGTGTCTGGCGTAATACGATGAGGAAGGCCAAGATTAATGGCATTCCAAAATGTCATGCCGTAGGTGATCATCGCGCCTTTAGGCAGGCCTGTTGTACCGGAGGTATACATAATGGTTGATATGTCGTCATGGGTGATGTCGGCCGGCATGGTCGCGGGGGACGCTTTTTCTATTCCGCGCTCGTAAGGGCTGTCGCCGCCATTACAATCCGTCTCAAGAAGGTGTTTCAGGCTTGATACTTCTTTGGCAACGGCTGCGCAGGTCTCCGAAAACTCCGTTCCATGAATTAAAATAACCGGCGCGGCATCGCTGGCAATAAAACTTATTTCAGGCACGGTAAGACGCCAGTTTAAGGGGAGGAAGATTGCTCCTATTTTTGCGCAGGCAAACTGAATTTCCAATACGTCGGTACTATTGGGCATGATAACCCCAACCCGATCACCCCGTTTGATGTCGCAATTGTCTTTGAGGTGTCCGGCAAGGGCACTGCTGCGCCTGTTAAATTCTATCCAAGTCAGGTGCCGGTTACTTGTCAAATCGACAGCCGCGATTTGGCTTCCTCGAAAATCAGCGTGATGTGCCAGCCAATCATATGCTCTTACACTCGACATTTATTCCTCCCAGAATTTTTCATTTTTATTAATTGGATAGTAGTTAACAAAAATCAGCTTTAAAAGTAATTTGTGTTGGAAGAATTAGTCGGTGTCGGTTTGAAACAATTCCTATGAATTGGAATAGGTATTAATATCTCCTAAGCTGAAAATCTAGACAACGGATGTTTTGGAAGGGACGACAAATTGTTTGGACTGGGTTTTTATGGATGATTTACTAGCAGGGTTACTAGCCGCAGTTCATCTGGTTTTTACACTTGATCATGACTTGGTAGAAATATCTTTGCGCTCTTTCCAAGTAACAGGCATTTCAGTCCTGATTGCAGCTATTTTAGGCCTTCCATTCGGGGCATGGCTTGCTGTCACGCGGTTTCGCTATCGCCGGATTGCCATTGCTTTTCTAAACGCTTTAATGGGACTTCCGCCCGTTGTGGTGGGCCTCTTCGTTTATCTAATGCTCTCGCGATCAGGCCCCTTTGGCGTGCTCGATTTATTGTTTACGCCAACGGCCATGATAATTGCCCAAACCATTATAATAACCCCCATAATTGCGTCCCTTTCCCATCAGGCGTTGCGGGAATTGTGGGCTGTTTATCATGACTTGCTGATATCCATGAATACAACAAAAATCCAACGGATTAAGGCTCTTTTGTGGGACGGGCGACGGGCCTTGCTCACGGCCATACTAACGGGATTTGGTCGCGGGATAGGGGAGATTGGCGCCATTATGATTGTGGGCGGTAATATCGATCATTTGACGCGGGTTTTAACAACAGCCATCGCGTTGGAGGTTGGTAAAGGCGATTTTCCTTTGGCGCTGGGGCTTGGCCTCATCCTAATTATTATGGCGATAATCGTCAATTTGTCCGTCCATATCCTGTCGCGAACTGAGCGGGAGGGGACATGGTAGAGACAATTTTTCCGCTGATGTTGGAAGATGCTTGCGTTTCAAAAAAAGGAATGCGCCTTGTCGGTCCTTTGTCACTGGTGCTTGACGGAACAGGGATCACAATCTTGCTGGGGCCTAATGGGTCTGGCAAAACGACATTGCTCAAGCTTATGCATGGGCTTGAAAGACCAAAAACAGGGCATGTTCGTTGGGCTGTACCAAATCCCATCGCCAATATGAAGCAGTCCTTTGTTTTTCAAACACCCATTGTCATGCGGCGTACCGTTCTGGAAAATATGGCGTATCCGTTAATTGTCCGTAAAATGAATAGGAAAACTGCTTTTTCAAAAGCTGAAGAGTGGATTGAAAATGTGGGCCTTAAGCAGTCCATTTATAAAGATGCTACCGTTTTATCGGGCGGGGAAAAGCAAAAGTTAGCAATTGGACGCGGCTTGATTACAAAGCCGGACATACTCTTTTTGGATGAGCCATCGGCCAATTTGGATGGCGCATCGACGCAAGAGATTGAAAGGTTGATTTTGGAAGCCGCAAATGGAGGAACTCGAATTGTCATGGCAACCCATGATTTTGGTCAAGCGCGGCGGCTGGCAGAGGATATATTGTTCCTGTATCGAGGCAATATCCACGAGAGAAATTCAGCGGCAGAATTCTTTGGCACCCCAAAAACCAAAGAAGCGTTAAGTTTTATCAACGGGGATATCCTTATATGAAATTGGGGATTTACGCTTCAGCATTTTTGATCGTTTTCCTTAACTCATTTTCGAGTTTTGCGGATGAGATGAAGTTAGCCGTCACGACTTCCTTTCATAACTCGGGTTTGTCAGACGTCCTTTTACCTGAAATAGAAAAAGATCTTGGGCTCACCGTCCACTTACTTGTGGTGGGGACTGGTCAGGCTTTGAAGCTAGGCCAGGCTGGGGATGTGGATGCACTTTTAGTCCATTCCAAAAATGCGGAAGAGGCTTTTGTTAACAAAGGCTTCGGGGTGCACCGCCGAGAGATTATGTATAATGATTTTGTTTTTGTTGGCCCAGATAAAGATAGGGCAAATATTTCAGGCTCAAAATCAGCCGTTAGCGCATTTCAAGCGATTGAGAGAACGCGCTCTCCTTTTGTAAGTCGGGGTGATGATAGTGGGACCCACCGCAAAGAGATTTCCTTATGGCAAGCCGCGGGCACGTCCCCTGGTGGGAGTTGGTATCGAGCGACGGGGGCTGGAATGGGCGCGACACTGAATACAGCTAGCGCCATGGATGCTTATGTTTTTACGGATCGCGCAAGTTGGCTGAATTTCGGAAATAAGGGGAATTTGAAGCTATTGTTCTCAGGGGACCCGGTTCTATTTAATCAGTATGTCTATATTCAAGTGAGCCCGCTCAAGCATAAACATGTGAAAAACAAACAGGCAATCCAATTGGAAGCTTGGTTGAGTAGTGATACGGCTGCCAGTCTGATTTCTAACTACAAAATTAAAGGACAACGCCTTTTCGTGCCAAATGCGACGCCTCAGAATTAACCGTTATTATAAAAAATTATAAGTCAGGCGCCTGGATAAAAGAGGCACCTGACTTATCTGATATTACATACTTTTAAGTGCTTTTTTAAGCCCTAAGAACAGGCTAACACACATAAATAATAATACGATCGTAAACGGGAAACCCGTTGAGACTGCCATGGCTTGCAATGCATTCAAAGCACCTGACCCACCTACGAGTAAGAGGGTTGCCGCAACCAATCCTTCAAAAGTACACCAAAAAACTCGTTGGGAAGCTGGTGCGTCGGTCTTACCGCCAGCAGTGATTGTATCGATCACTAAAGACCCCGAGTCAGAAGATGTTACGAAGAAGACCAATACCAATATAATCCCAAGGAAAGAGGTAATGGTTGAAAACGGTAGGGATTCCAACATCACAAATAACTTAAGCTCAAGAGCTGCTGATTTTACAGGCGCTGATGCATCTGCAATAACCTGTGCGATTGCTGTTCCCCCAAAGGCACCCATCCAAACTATACTGACCAGAGTTGGAATGACGATGACGCAGAAAATGAATTCCCGTACGGTCCGACCGCGAGATACGCGAGCGATAAACATGCCGACAAAAGGCGACCAGGAGATCCACCAAGCCCAGTAAAAGGCTGTCCAACCTTGTGAAAAGTTTGTGTCTTCACGCCCAAAAGGAGTGGACAGGGGGATAATTTCTTTTACGTAAGCAAGACCGCCAGAAAAAATGGACTCAAAAATCGTAGCGGTTGGTCCAACAATAATTATAAAAAGAAGCAAAAGCCCAGCGAGTACGATGTTGATTTCAGATAATATCTTCACACCGCCATCCAGCCCGCGCAGAACCGATATCATGGCAAGGCCAGTGATAAAGGAGATGAGTAAAACCTTCGCAAGATTTCCGGTTCCCCATCCAAAAAGGAAATTGAAACCAGCTAGTGCTTGTTCCGTTCCAAAACCCAATGACGTGGCGAGACCAAAAAGAGTGGCAAAAACAGCTAGAATGTCAATCACATGACCAGGCCAGCCCCAGACACGTTCACCCAGAAGAGGATAAAACGCAGATCGCAATGTTAGAGGTAAACCTTGGTTGTAGGCAAAGAATGCTAGGGATAACGCCACGATGGCATAGATTGCCCAAGGATGGAGTGCCCAATGAAATATGGTAGCCGCCATGCTAAGCCGTATAGCGCCTTCTATATCGCCTGCGGCAGCCCCGAGCGGAGCCCAGTCAGTGCGCGCGCCGCCTTCCATAGCAGTCCCGCCCATGGAGGACGCAAAATGTGACATAGGTTCAGATACGCCAAAGAACATTAAACCAATGCCCATACCAGCTGCAAACAGCATGGCGAACCAGCCCAAATACCCATAATCAGGTTTCGCGTCAGGCCCACCCAATCGAACTTTTCCAAGAGGAGTTACCATCAAGATAATGCTGAATATGACGAATATATTGGCTGATGCCAGAAAGAACCAATCGAATGTGGAGGTGAGAAATGGTCTCAACCAGCCAAAAAAGTCCGTTGCTTCCTGTTGGAACATCAATGTGATGAGAACAAAAATTATAATGGATAAACCGGATACGAGAAAGACCGGGTTGTGAATATCTAGTCCGAAAGGGGTCACGTTATGTTGACCAATTTCGAAATCAGTTTTCGTCGGGTCCGGAATTTTTGGCGCTGGGTCCTTAGTATTTTCAGTCATATCAAGCCCTCCTATTATGACACTATAGCAAGAATTATTTATATTATATGCTCGTCTATTTATGCGTCTGCCATTGATAGATGATTCATCTTTATCGCGCAAAAGTTTTATTATTGGCAAACGATACGGCGAGAATTAAAAAATGTAAAACTAATTTAGATATGTCTTTAGTCGCCCTTTGGGTTTTCAGCAGACAAGCTTTTCAAAAATGCCACAAGATCAGATTTTTCGGTTGGGCTCATATTGAGGGAGCGGAGGATTGCTATGCCATCGGTGTGCAGGCGGTCTTCGTTTAACTCAGAATAGTGATCGATCACTTCGGTGAGTGATTTAACGCTACCGTTATGCATGTAAGGAGCTGTGTCTGCGACCGATCGTAAGGAGGGAACTCTAAACTCTCCCCAGTTTCTATGTTGTAATTTAATCCGGCCGGTGAGGAGCGTTTGAGCGCCTGCTTTGCCATCTGAATAAGGACCCGCTCTATTGAAGGAGCTTGTTTTGAAATCCTTTATGCCCTGATACCGGCCCTTATCGACCGTCCCGGGTTTGACAAAATAGGGGATGCCAATATCTGCAAATTCCTTGTTGGTAAATAAAGGGCCAAAATGGCAGACGGTGCATCGCCCGCGCCCAAGGAAGAATTTTAAGCCACGCTTTGCTGCTAAGGGATAGGTCGCCATTGCATCCTTATCGTCCTCTGCAATTGCTTGGCGGAACCTATCAAACGGGGTTTCTTTGGAGACTAATGTTTCTATAAAGGAGGCGATAATTTTACCAATGATGACTAAATGTTCATCGGCAGTTGTCGGTTGCGTGTCGGGAGGAAGTAAAGTTTTTACTTGTTGGGTAAGTTTCTGGTTGGATGAGATATATTGGCTCACATGGTCGGCAGAACTATCCATCTCCAACGGATTGAGTATCGCGCGCAGGCCCACGCCCCAAAGCGTATCGACGGAGCCTCCCCAACCAAACCACCTTTGGAATTTTGAATTTACCAGTGATGGGGTGTTTCGAGGATTTTTGCCTGCGGCTATTGCGACTTTTAGGCCGTCTGCAAAATACTTGTTTTTGTCATGGCAACTGCTGCAGGAAAATTCTCCCGAAGAAGATAGGTTTTTATCGTTAAACAAGCTCTCGCCCAAGGCTATTGCCTGTGAATTACCGGAATATCGATTGGTATGGTCGAGTGATGCCTTCGGCGGCCATGGTCCCTGAGCCAAAATCTGACTTTTTTCTTCGTCGGTGAAGAATTGAGACGCATTTACAGGAAGACTAAAGCTAAGAAGGACAAACAGACTTAACAAGAATGTCCAAGTTGATGGCATCGTCATTTTAACAAAAAGTCTTTTGTCAGCTGAACTTTCCGATCCTTGCCTTTTAAATCGAATTTATACTGCCACTCTCCAGGCATGTGGAGCAACATTCCCTCAATCAAAAACAGGCCGGAGGATTGTTTCGATATTTTTGGCGTAAAGTTCATTCCATGCCGATGCTTGGGCATTGTTGCATCTAGTTTTAAATTAGCTTTGTAGGGCGTTTGCCCTGTTTCGCAGACTTTTACGTGGAGGGAGAACGGTTTACTCACCGAAATTTTCGACGGCTCTGTTTTGTATGACAGATTAAAATCGGCATTTTTTATTGCGCCACTCGCATTTTCAAGTGGCAGACATGTGTCCGCATGAGCAATCTGACTTGCGAAAGATGTCAGAAGGATTGCGAAAAATAAAGTAGTCGTCTTGTATAGCTTCATTTTTTAAGGGCCCAATTAGCAAGTGTCTCAGCATTAATATAGGAAATATTTTGTCGAATATCGCTTGGCAAATCTTGCAGCCACTCCCGTGACCAGTCAGCGTGATCGATAACGAAATACCACCTCTCTGGGGCATAGGTATCTGTTCCGATCATGAAGCGTTTTGGAAACTTCAAAAAGAGATTTCGCCAGTCCGGATCAACTTTTCCAGCGGATGCATGTTCGGAGCGAAAGGCCAAGTCCGCCCACAGATTTGGGTGTTTTTCCAACATTTTTCCGACTTTCTCCGGATTTTCAAAACCGGAATGAGCCCATAAAATTCGGGCATCTGGATTCTGAAGGAAGAGCCGGTCGACAGCCTCTGCATCGGAATGAGCGTGGAGAAAAATGCCATATTTATGGGCGAGTTTAACAACTTCCCTCATAACCGGGAGATCAGCATCTGCGCCAAAGATATGAAATTCACCAATCCCCGCATATGTGTTTTTGGCTAAACGACTTTTGAGCATATCAACGACAGTCTCATCACGATACCAGCTGTTTATCTCGCCCCGCTTGCGATAAGGACGGAGTACTGGAACAATAAGATCTTGGGCCGCTTCAAAGAGTTTTTGAGTTCCTTCGTCACTGGAACTTGAAACAAAAGCCTTTTTCAAACCTGCTTTTTTTAGTACTGCTAAGGCCTCCAGAGGTGGTAGGTTTTCCCATGCATCGTGGCTGTAATGGATGTGCGTATCAATCAAGGGAGACTTTACTCCCTCGGCTTGAGTAAGTGACGCACTGGCTATTGAAAATAGTGCCAGAGTGAGAAATGTCTGGATTTTTGGCATCGGTTTTTCCTTACAATTTGTCCCGTGTTTGACGTTTAAGGATAGGCCCAGTCAATTGAGGATCAATTTATGCCTGTTTCGCTCACAACACAATTCAGTCGTGCACTTTTCGCTCAGGAAGGCAGTTCTTTACGATTTGATAGCATTGCTGTGTTCCTAGTCGATCATCGTCATTTAGGCGATAAGATAAGGCCGTTACAAGATCCTTTTCCATGGAAAAAGTTACGGTGCACACTCGGTTTTCCTGCTGGCTTGCAGGGAAACTATAAAAGCGGAAGGGATAGGAGGGGTATCCAAAACCAGAGTAAACCCTGGTAGGGTAGCGAGTTGGGACATTAACGACCTTTTCACTGGAATAACTCAAAACCTGCTTATGGTTTCCCGCATCGGCTGTTTTGTCTGGAGCCCCAACACAGGACAAAAGGTCTGATTTACTTAATCCAATTAGATCAATTTTTGCGCGTTCAGTTTCTTCAAGTGACAAATTTGTGCAGGAGATTGCCATAAGGCATAAGCCAAGCGCTGCTAACCGCTTCATTGGTGTTTGAGTAAAAATTGCTTTCCTCAAAAAGTCTGTTGATTTTTTAGTCAAATTTACCGTGGCGTCCTTCACCTTCTGCAAAACGGGCAGCACCTATTTTCGCTTCCTTAAATTGAGCTTCTTGAGCTGATTTCCATTCTTCAGCAATGGCAACCTCTTCGGGGCGCCCTTCCTGAAAATATATACCATGACGATCGGCCAGCATAGCGATGGGAGGGAACCCCGCAATTTGTAAGGCTAGTTTCTCGGCTTCTGCTCTGGCCTCACCTGTTTTGGTGATCCGTGTGATCAGTCCTAAACGCAACGCTTCATCCGCCGTCACGGCTTTCCCCGTCAACATCATATCCATCGCCGGGCCTACTCCGATTATTCGAGGAAGGCGTGTCGGCGTGCCATCACTCATGGGGACACCCCAACGGCGACAGAAAATACCAAAAATAGCGGTCTCTTCAGCAATTCGAATATCGCAATAGAGAGCTATCCCCAATCCACCCGCAACGGCATGCCCCGCAACGGCTGCAATAATTGGCTTGGATAGGGGCTGATGTAGGGGACCTTCTGGATGCCCGGCCCATGCTTTATAGTCAACGCGAGAAGAGGCCTCTTTTAAATCGGCCCCGGCGCAAAATGCACCGCCTGTCCCCGTAATAACGGCAACTTTCTGGCTCTCATCTTCATCAAAAATATTGAGCGCCTGACTGAGTAACTCAGATGCTTCCTGATCCAATGCATTTTTAACGTCAGGCCGGTTTAGAAGAATAGTTGTGATCGGTCCATTCTTCTCGACCAAAATTTTTGGGGCGGTCATCAGGATCTTTCCTTTTTTAACCAATTAGACCCCCAAGTTACGCCAAAGTCAATTTGAGACTATTGAGAAAAATAGGGTGTCTTTAAGGCAAAGGAAAACGGTATCAATATTCTAACTTTAGAGAAAGAGCATTGTTCTCAATCCCCCAGCCTTGCCGGAAATTAAGAAAGGTCACGGCCTTTTGTTCGGCGGAATGTTTCCAGCTCTAGTGCAACATTTGTGTTTGAAGAGGAGTTTTCAAACTCCTTCACAATGTCGCGGGTAAGGCCAATGTCTCGAAGCTGATACTCATCATGTTCCCGTAAAGCTCTACATGTTCGATTGTTCCTTTGCTTTTGGTGTTGGCGCTGAAGGTAATCTCCCAGCTGATACCAGCACGTTGTTGTAAGTTCCAAAACCCAATTCGAGCTTTTGTTTAAAAAGATGATTAAGGCCAGTTTTACAGTACTCATGGTTAATCCAATGCACTAAATGGTAGTTTAATTATTTCTAATTTGGTGCATTCTTGATTTAATCAAGAGGAGGGTTGGGGCCAGTCGATTAAAGCATTTGATAGTATGCGCGGTTGAATACTCTGATATCGAATGGAGCCAAAACCTTAATCTATAGTTGGATAAAGGGAATGGGATGGATCGACCGCGCATACACGGAAAACAGGAAACGCTCGTCTTTTTAGTTAAAAATACCGACCCGCGGTGGACCGAATTTTTTGCAGTTTAAATCCTGCGTCTTCGTTATGGGTTGAATGCTTCATTTGTTGGATGATTTTGCGGCTTATCCCAATGTCACGAAGCAAGTAGTCATCGTTTTCCAATAGGCGCTGATATGTTTTATTGTTTTTCCGTACTTGGTGTCTACGTTGCAGGTAATCGCCATACTGTTTCCAGACCGTCGCAGCAAAGCCAAAAACGACGTCGAAATTTCTGTTTGTATTGCTTTGTTCGTTTGATCTTGAAGTAGCCATGAGATCTCTCCTTATCAATTTGGGATGTTGGCTTTTCTTTCTTGTTCTAGACATTTAAGGATTTTTATGGTTCAATCAAACGAATAGAATTGATCGTAACGTTCAATTATTTTGATGATGGTGAATAATGAATATTCAAGTGCCTTACAAAGGCGAGACTTCCTTACCGGCTTTGGATATGGAGTTTTTACGAACCTTTGTGACCATTTCTGAGCTGGGAAATTTTTCAAAAGCCGCAAAAAAGGTCCACAGAACACCCTCTGCCGTTTCGATGCAGATCAAGAAATTGGAAGAAGTTCTAAATTGTACTCTCTTTATACGGGACGCCCGGTCTGTGACTTTAACTCAAGAGGGTGAGTTGCTACTGGGATATGCCCGACGCATTCTGTTGATGAATAATGAAGTGATATCGAAATTCTTGGTTCCCGAAATGACTGGGACCGTTCGTTTAGGTTCTCCAGAAGATTATGGAACCCGGCTTCTTCCCATTATTTTACAGAAATTCTCTGATACGCATCCTCATGTGGCGGTCGATGTCGTTATCGATTCCAGTCAGTCATTATTGGACCGGCTAGAAACAGGGGAATTGGACGTTACGATGTTTACAGCGGCTTTGGACCGACCTATTGAGGCGAATGAGCAGATTGTTTTGGAAGAGCCTTTAGTGTGGGTTGGTAAAAAAGGCGGATGTGCTTACCAGAGAAACCCTGTTCCAGTTTCAATGTGGGATAAGGGGTGTATTTGGGGGGATTTAGCAGTCAAATCGCTGCTGCAGATGGAAAAGCCCTATAGAATTGCTTATAAAAGTGCTTACACTTTAGCTCAAAGATCGGCAATTCTTGCGGATCTAGCAATTGCTGTATCGCCTAAATCCTTTTTAGAACCACCCTTAGTCATGCTGGGTGATGAGTATGCTGAGGCTGACCTTGGCCGGTATCAAATTCGCTTAAAAACCCAGCTTAACTTGAACCCTGCCGGGAAAGCTGTCCGCGATCATGTGGTTTCATGTTTCGACGCGTTTCAATCTGGGGATTTGGATTGTCTGGCAGCACGGTAATTGAAATAGTCCGCCGTGCTGCAGCACAATATTTAAGTCGCCGTCAATATGTGAATAGCCTTGTCGGCCACCATATCTTTTGTCTGTTTTCCATAGGCTTTCATATGATCTGAGACAGCATGTGCCATGAGGGCTTCTTTGCTTTCCCACTTCTCAATGACAGCAAAGGTATCTTCACCCAGTTTTGCTTGAAAACCTCCCATGCCTTCAGCATCTACTGCTGCGGCATATTCAATACATCCATTTTCTGCGAGAACGGCAGGAACATTGGCATTGAAAGCTTTTAAGACTTCTTCGCGCATACCCGGTTTTGTTGTAATTAGTGCAACGATATTTAACATATGCATCCTTAATCTGGTTGTTGTTTTTATATGCAGGGAGCAGCTTATAGAAAAATGGGGGATGCAAAAGTTCTTTTTTGAAGTCTGTCCATCAAACGAGAGGCACTTGCTGATCAAGAAGTTCTTTTCTCGAGAGGACAATTATTTTTTGGGAGGCCGGAGATTGGAAATAGCTTTGGGTATAGTCGACAAAAGTTTTGACAGCCCGCCGTTTTATGCTGAATTCATTATACGCAATAACCAAACGTGATTTCCTGAATTTCCCCGTAAGGGGTTTGCAAACAATGTTAGCACCAAAATGGGTCGCATTTGATGGGGATCTGGTTTGTAGGATTGCCATCCCAAGACCTGCGGCGACAAGGCTTCTGACCATGTCATAATTAGGTGTTTTATAAGCGAAGTCTGGTGTGAAACCTGTCGTCTCAAAAAGGGATGTGTAATATTGGGAAGAACTTGGCATATCCAGCAAAATCAAAGGTTGATCTGCTAGGATTGAAATTGGAATTTCATTTAGTTTGGCGAAGGGATGGTTTGCCGGAACAATGACGTGAGGCGGAACTATTGCCAGGGTTTTAACTGTAAGACCGTCACTCAAATCGGCTTCATCGTAACTTATGCCCACATCAATTTCACCGCGATGGATGCTATCGAAAATATGGAGAGCATTTCCTTCAGATAACACAATATTTACCGATGGATGGTCTATGCTGAGTTCTTTTAATATTGGCGTTAGAACAATTGGGGCAATGGCCGAGAAACAACCCACATGCAACTCGCCAGATATTTCATCCCCCAGATTTGCGATCTCATTTTTGAAGTTATCAACGTGATCCAAAATCGATTGAATTTTTACCAAAGTGCTGTGACCTGCTGCAGTCAAGGATATGCCCTTTGATCTTTTACGGAATAAAAGCTTCAGCCCAAGTTCCGCTTCTAGCGTGTCGATCGCGGAACTAATGGCTGATTGGGAGATGTGGAGCTCTACAGCTGCTCTGGACAGGCTTTGTAAATACGAAGCCGTCGCGAAGTAGCGCATTACTCTCAAAGATACATTCATCTGATTTATCTATAATGTTTATCTTAATAAACTATTTTTTCATTTTATCAGAAAATGTCAACATTCCTTCAAGACGCCATCAGATGCCAAAACGGCATGAATGAGTAACTGGCGCGCATAATAACGATTCCTGATTGATAGGTGAGGATCGTAAATTAATTCAACTGGAGGTATTATGTTCAATAAAATAAAACACTTAGCTTTAGCTAGCTCTGTTTTAAGTGCTGTTGTAATCGGTATCGCGTCGCCCGTGTATGCAGAAAAAATATTACGTTACACCAGTGTAGCAGATGCATCGACTTTGGATCCACACGCCCTAAATGCACAAACATCTATAATGGTAGCGAGCCAGTTTTTTGATGGTTTGGTGATGCGTAATCCAAAAATGGAGAAAGTCCCGGCCCTTGCAGAAAGCTGGAAGTCCCTCGATGAAAATACGTGGGAATTCAAGTTACGCAAAGGTGTGACATTTCATAACGGCAATATCTTTAATGCCGACGATGTAGTTTTCACGATCGAACGCACTAAGGCTGCTACGTCGCAAATGAAGGGTTATGTAAATACCATCGTCGATGTGAAGAAGATTGACGACTATACGGTTCACTTGATCACAGAGAAACCAAATCCTGTTCTGTTAGATCAACTGATCAACGTCTTTATTATGGATAAAGAATGGTCAGAAAAACATAATGTGACCGTGCCTCAGAATTTTAAAGAAGAAGAGGAAACCTATGCCGTTCGACATGTGAACGGGACGGGCGCTTTTTCTCTGGAATTGCGGGAGCCTGATGTCAAAACGGTTTTCCGTCGGAACGAAAAATGGTGGGGACATGCCGCCAACAAATCAAATGTAGATCAGGTGGTTTGGACACCGATTAAAAACGCAGCGACACGGGTTGCGGCTTTACTTTCTGGTGAGGTGGATTTGCTGACTGATATGCCCGTTCAGGATTTGGAGCGGATTAAGTCTCATGAAAAACTTCAGGTTATGCAGACCCCACAAATTCGGACAATTTTTTATGGTCTGGATGTAAAATCTGATGAACTTCGGTCTTCCAATGTTAAAGGAAAGAACCCCTTTAAGGATGTCCGCGTTAGAAAAGCGATCTATCACGCGATTAACATCAAGGCTATTCAGAAAGTGGTGATGAGGAACATGTCTGTTCCTGCCGGAATGTTAATTCAGCCTTCTGTGAACGGCTATAATGCGTCAGTTGACGAAAACCGTCTTCCCTATTCAGTTGAAAAAGCAAAAACATTGTTGAGTGAAGCCGGATATCCAAAGGGATTTAGTGTCCAGCTGGATTGCCCAAATAATCGCTATCAGAATGACGAAGCGATTTGTCAGGCTACTGTCGGGATGCTTGCAAAAATTGGTATTAAGATTCAGTTGAATGCGCAACCAAAAACGCAACATTTCCCGCTTATTACGGGCCGGAAATCTGATTTCTATTTGCTGGGTTGGGGAATCCCAACTTTGGATTCAGGCTTTATCTTTGACTATCTTGTTCATTCAGACGGCTCATGGAATGGGTCTGGTTACGGATCGTCTGAAACCGATGCGAAGATCGAGGAAATCCGCGGCGTCGTCGATCCAAGTAAACGAAATGCCATTATCAGTGAAATTTGGGCAAATGTGAACGCAGATCTTCCTTACGTTCCCCTTCATCATCAAGTGATCGCATGGGGCGCTTCCAAAAATCTGACGATCCCAATTGAGCCAAACAATATGCCAAGATTTTATTGGGCACAATTGAAGTAAGTGGGCCTTTACCAGCTGGGCACGGATAGCCGTGCCCGGTTTTAATGTTTGAGTACAAATCATGATAAGTTTCACAATCAAACGTTTGTTCCAGTCCGTTTTGGTCATGCTTTTCGTCGCATTGCTGAGTTTCTTTCTGTTCAACTTTGTGGGAGATCCCATCAGCAATATGGTTGGGCAAGAGACAAGTCATGCTGAAATGGATGAGCTGCGAGATCGGCTGGGCCTAAATGACCCTTTCATTGTTAAATTTGGCCGTTTCCTTGGGGACGCCGTTCAGGGAAAATTTGGTATTTCCTATCGTTTGCAACGACCGGTGGATGAACTAATCGTAGAGCGCATGCCTGCGACCCTTGAATTGGTTTTCCTGTCCGCTGTTATTGCGACGGTTTTAGGCGTTCTGGGCGGACTTGTAACGGGCTTGAAACCACATAGCTGGTTCAGTAAATTTATCCTGACGGGATCTCTTCTGGGGGTATCCCTTCCCACATTTGTGATTGGTATTTTACTTATTTATATATTCGCCGTAACACTCAATTGGCTCCCCTCTTTCGGGCGCGGCGAGGTTGTGGATATTGGGGGATGGCGGACAGGATTTGCGACGGTAAGTGGTTGGAAAGCACTGATACTGCCCGCAATAACACTTGCTCTGTACCAGATGACCTTGATTTTGCGGATTATCAGGTCAGAGATGTTGGAAGTGCTTCGGACTGATTTTATTAAGTTTGCGCGGGCACGAGGCCTTAAAAGGTGGGACATAAATTTTGGTCACGCACTGAGAAATACTTTAATTCCTGTCATTACAGTGACGGGCTTACAAGTGGGCTCCCTCATTGCCTTTTCAATCATCACCGAGACTGTCTTTCAATGGCCTGGCATGGGTAGCTTGTTTATCCAAGGGGTTCAATTTGCCGATGTGCCTGTTATGTCCGCATATCTTGTCCTTGTGGCTTTGTTCTTTGTGACGATCAACCTAATCGTCGATCTTCTCTACTTCGTGGTTGACCCTCGTCTTCGGTCCGATCTTAAAGGGGGACACTAATGATATTGTCCAATCTAGAGAGTAAGTGGGCAGGTTTTCTGGATCACGATGTCACTTACAGCTTTTTGCATTCTCCAACGGCCATTATTGCAGCGATTATAACGGTGAGCTTTTTTATCCTCTCCTTCGGTGCCCCGTTTATTACCTCTTATACGCCCTTCGATCCGGGAAGCCTTGATTTGATGGATGGGTTCATCCCGCCGGCTTGGACCTCTGATGGTGTCGCCGAGCATCTTTTAGGCACGGATGGACAGGGGCGAGACATACTCGCTGCAATTTTTTATGGCACGCAAGTATCGCTTACTGTTGGGTTGTTGAGTGTGGTTTTGTCCATTTCAATTGGCATTCCCCTTGGAATTATCGCCGGATATTTTGGTGGAATTACTGATACTGCAATTATGCGTGTCGCTGATGTTCAACTTACTATTCCTCCAATTTTGATTGCCTTGATGATTGATGGAGTGGCACGAACAGTTTTTACTCACAGCTTGCATGAGGTTGTCGCAATTCCGGTTTTGATCGTCTCCATTGGTATTGCCAGTTGGCCTCAATATGCAAGAATTAGCCGAAGCGGTGCGATGGTGGAGAGAAAAAAGGACTATATTGCAGCGGCGCAGCTTATTCAGACGCCCACCTACCTCATTCTAATCCGGCATATTGTGCCAAATGTTTTTGGGCCAACATTAATCGTGGCAACCATCGGGGTTGCCGTTGCCATTATCATTGAAGCAACTCTGTCGTTTCTTGGGGTGGGGGTTCCGCCTACAGCACCATCTCTTGGTACTTTAATCCGCATTGGTAATGATTTTGTATTTTCAGGAGAATGGTGGATTACCTTTTTCCCGGCCTTCACCCTCGTCCTGTTAGTTCTGTCTGTCAATTTGATAGGTGACTGGCTGCGAGATACATTCAATCCGAAATTAAGGTAGGGCTATGGCTGTTCTGGAAGTAAAAAATCTAAAAGTCGAATTCCCGACGCGTCGCGGTGTTTTAACGGCTGTCGATGGGATTTCCTTATCCATTGAAGCCGGTGAAATTTTAGGAATTGTTGGTGAATCTGGAGCTGGAAAATCACTAACAGGTGCTGCCGTTGTTGGATTGTTAGAACCGCCGGGGGAGGTTGCCGGGGGAGAGATCATCTTGCATGGGCGGGACATTACGCATTTGTCGGACAAAGAAATGCGCAAAGTGAGGGGGGCTCAAATTGGGGTTATTTTTCAAGACCCTCTCACTAGTTTAAACCCGCTTTATACAATCGGGCGGCAACTGACCGAGACGATATTAACCCATGTGAGGCTTTCCCCCGCGCAGGCTAAAGATAAAGCTATTTCACTTCTGCACGAAGTAGGGATACCGGCGCCGGAAATGCGTTTGAATGCTTATCCTCATGAATTTTCTGGCGGAATGCGGCAGCGGGTGGTGATTGCCCTTGCGTTGTGTTGCGACCCAAGTGTGATTATTGCGGATGAGCCGACGACAGCATTGGATGTTTCCGTGCAGGCGCAGATAATAGCTCTGTTAAAAAGACTGGCAAAAGAGAAGGGCGTTGCCACGATGCTTGTAACCCATGATATGGGCGTGATTGCGGAGGCCGCTGATCGGGTCGCTGTCATGTATTCAGGACGATTAGCTGAAATTGGCGCAGTTCGTAAAGTAATTGATGAGCCTAAGCATCCTTACACAGTTGGTTTGATGGGCTCCATCCCTCAAATAGGGCAGAATTTAAAGAAACTTCCTAATATTCCCGGTGCCATGCCCCGCCTAAATACACGGCCCATAGGATGTGCATTCAGTCCCCGATGTACTAAGTCGCAGGATATCTGCAAAATTAAAATCCCAGACCTGTCACCGATACCCAAAGAGAATAGGCACGCGGCTTGTTGGCTTTATCAGGAAGAGAATGAATATGCATGAAGATTTAATGTTGGATGTTCAGGACCTCAAAATACATTTCGATGTCTCGTCCCCCTTGGTGACGCGGACTTTGAAAGGCCTGCCCAAAAGCGTGTTGAAGGCCGTCGATGGTTTGACTTTTTCAATTGTAAAAGGCCAGACATTCTCTTTGGTAGGGGAATCCGGTTGCGGGAAGTCGACAGTAGCAAGGTCAGTTGCGGGGCTTTACGCACCAACCTCTGGAGAGGTGCTTGTGAACGGTGACGTCAAGAATAAGGGCGTAAAATCAAGAGGGCGTAAAAAAGGTTCTCGTGCTGTTCAGATGATTTTTCAAGACCCTTATGCCAGTCTTGACCCCAGATGGCGGGTTCATAATATCATCGCCGAGCCAATTCGGGCTTTTGGGTTGGCAAAAGATAAGAAGGCGGAGAAGTTCCAAGTGGATACTCTTTTGGAACAAGTGGGGTTGTCGTCCGATGATGGTCTGAAATATCCACACGAGTTCTCAGGCGGTCAAAGGCAAAGAATTTCCATTGCCCGGGCCTTATCCAGCAAACCTGATTTTCTTATTTGTGATGAACCAACGTCTGCATTGGATGTATCCGTTCAGGCACAAATTCTGAATTTAATGACTGAGTTGCAAGACAGGCTCGGCCTCACCTATCTTTTTATAAGCCATGATCTTGCTGTAATCGATCACATATCTGATCATATTGGGGTGATGTATTTGGGCCGTTTGTGTGAAATTACGCCCAAATCCGAGCTTTTTAAAAACCCGTTACATCCCTATACAAAACTTCTTTTGGAAACCATTCCTGATTTAAAGGGAAAAAAATCGAGAGCACCCCTTGAGGGGGAAGTTCCAAACCCGATAAATCCGCCAACCGGATGTACGTTTCACCCCCGATGCCCTTCTGCAACTCGGCGGTGCATTGTCGAGCAGCCAATTTTAAGGCCCATTGGAAAATCGCAAGTCGCTTGCCATGCTGTTGAGGAAGGGCGGTAAAATCGGTCTGCCGTATCCTGTCGGATGTTCTTTAAAAATTTGGCTGAATTTAGTCTATGAGCAGCGACTTATCATCAAATTACACTTAAAAATTAACTTATCAGCAACACTTTTTCATTATCAAATAATTTGAATTTACGGGGCTTCTATTTCTCGCCCTGGCTGTTCTGGATGTTTTGGACCTCGGTCACATTCAATTTCTGTTGAAACGGAATCTCTATTAGCCGTAAACGTGTTTTTTATAATTCATTTAAGTGAAACGGGGCGGGTTAGTTTATTATGGTCATCGGTGAGTTCGTTCTATTCTCCTGCCTGTTTGTATCGTTTGTCTACTTTGCCTCTCATAAGACTGAATTATCTCCTCTCTTTCCTGGATTTTTTGCTCTTGTAATAGGTCTGGGGCTTGTGAGCGTGACGTCCTTTGTCGATTTTCTGATTATTGGCCCTAATCATTTTCTGCCCTTTGTTATCTCCAGTGAAGAAATTATCGAAATCTGGCGTATATATGGCTATTTGCCCGGGCTCATAACCATTGTTTTTGGGATGAGAGGGTTTCTTCCTGCTATTGCACATCTAAGGATAGAAAATGGCGCTAGGCAAGAAACTGAAAATCAACTGCTTGCACAAGCGAAAGATCTAACAGAAACAAAGAGCCGAACAGAGAAAGCTGAAAAAATCCTTGTTGAAGCATTAGAATCTATTTCAGATGCTTTCATCATATTTGATGTGGATGATCGGCTTGTCGCTTTCAATAATCAGTATTTGGAATTGTTCCCGTCTGTTGCAAAAATCTTGAAGCCGGGTATTGGCTTCGAAGATCTTATTCGTCATCAAGCGTCTAACCCCGGGTTTTTCGAAAATGATGACGAGGCTGAAGAGTGGATTCAAAATCGATTGGAAGAGCATCGGTTGCCAAAAGAGCCAAAAGAACAAGTTTTTGAAGATGGGCGAATTTACCGTCTTTCTGAATTCAAAACTGTGTCTGGTGGGACGGTTGCTATTCGCACGGATATAACGCAGTTGAGGGAACGCGAGACGGCGCTGCGTCATCTAAATGAGCGATTTGAAGAAGCCCAGTCTGTGGCACATATTGGTAACTGGATTCACGATTTCAACGGAAAAATTTATGACTGGTCCCGTGAAACCTCAAGGATATTGGGATATGATCCGGACGATATAGTGTGCTCTAGAAAAGCCTATTTAGACCGTGTGCATCCCGAAGATATGGAAAGAATGCTTTCAGTCGTGGAATGGGCATCAGAAAAGGGTGAAGATTATCAAGTCGAATATCGGATTATTCAGCCCAATTTACAAATTCTGACAGTTCGTGAACTTGGGCGCATCCAGCTGGGATCTGATGGGAAACCGGAATTGGTCATGGGAACCCTTCAAGATATTACAGTACAACACTTAGCTGAGCGGGAATTGATCGTCGCAAAATTAAAGGCAGAAGAGGGAACTAAATCAAAGTCTATGTTCTTGGCCAATATGAGTCATGAATTTAGAACACCCTTAAATGCGATTATCGGGTTTTCAGAGGTTATGTCCAAGGAGATTTTTGGGCCGATTAAGCATGTGAAATATAGAGAATATTCTGAAAATATATTTTCATCCGGACAACATTTGTTGTCTTTGATTAACGATATTCTGGACCTTTCTCTTTTGGAATCGGGACAATACGACTTAACTGAAGAACCCATGAAATTGGGGGATGTCATCTCTTGGACTGAAGTGATGCTAAAAAGTCAGGCGGAAAAGAAGTCTATTGCTTTGGAGATGAATGAAGGCCAGCATTTAACGTTCTATGGCGATGAGAGAAAAATAAAGCAGGTCATGATTAATCTTGTCAATAATGCCATCAAGTTTACCCCAGAAGGGGGACGGGTGAGCGTTAAGGTCGATACAAATGCAGACCATTATATGAGCATAATAATCGAAGATAATGGTCATGGTATCAAGGCAATGGAACTTGACCAGGCTATGCGTCCATTTGGTCGCACAAATCGCTCAGTTAATAGTTCAATAGAAGGTACAGGTCTTGGGCTGCCTTTATCCAAATCAATAATTGAGTTGCATGATGGTGAACTGCGCATTGAAAGCCGGGAGAGAAACGGAACAATAGTGGAAATTCGGTTGCCCAAAAAACGCTTTGAATTACAAAACTAACCCCAGTTAAAAAACACTTGCATTTAAAACTGAATAAGCGCATTTGTTCAGCGAAAGTCAAGCGCACGTGCCACGACGCTTATGCCCTGATTTCTTCGGGTAGTACGGGCAAGGACGCAAATGGTCCTTTTAAAGTGTCAGAGTAAATCTGGCTGGATTAAATGGGGGTTTGCTGGCATGGTCCAAAAGTCTGGGCAGTTATTCCCTTTTTGTATAAATTAGTGCGGTTTAAATCGCACACTGTTTTTCGAATAGGAATATCGAAATGCGGCAATTAACAATATTTGATGCACTAACATCAGGTCAAAATGGCCCCCTTTTAGGCATAAATCATTATGCGTGTGAGGCCGATGCAATTGCTGTTGAAGATAGTAATGATGCTGTCCACATAATTTATGCTGACAAATTGAAGCAGCAAGTGAAATTGTTTATGAACGGTTTCCATGGGGATTGCTTGTATGCAATGAAAGCGAACCCCAACGCGTCTCTCTTAAAATTTCTGTGGCAATCGGGTTTGCGTAAATTCGAAATGGCTTCTCTTCGGGAAGTGGAATATTTGTCCGAAATTTTGCCAGATGCCGAGCTGTTTTTTATGCATCCGATTAAAAGCCGGAAAGCAATTCGAAAATCCTATGAATTAGGGGTTCGAAATTTTGCTTATGATAGCGTGGAAGAGCTTCGAAAGATTGAAAGCGAGACGGAGAACGCGGGCGACCTGTCGCTGTTCTTAAGGGTGCGGGTTGAACAAACCAATGCGGCCCATCCTTTAAGCGGTAAATTCGGTGCCAGTCTGCAAGAAGCCCCCCTTTTATTACAACGTGCCGCTCAATCGGCTCACACTCTCGGTGTGACCTTCCATGTAGGGTCACAATGTATGGATAGCGATGCGTATCGTGCAGCCATCGAGAATGTTGCGGGAATGATTAAAAGCTCGGGTGCCAGCGTTCAAAAAATTGATGTCGGAGGTGGATTTCCAGTTCCTTATCCGGGAATGGTGCCCGCTGATCTTACTGACTATTTTGATGTCATTCACAAAGCATTGGCGGCGAACGGCCTTTCAGATAAAGAAATTCTCTGCGAGCCAGGTCGCGCGCTTGTGGGAGAAGCTGGCGCTGTTGCCGTCAGAGTTGAGATGCGTAAAGGGCAAAACCTTTATATTAATGATGGAACATACGGTGCTTTATTTGATGCGGGTGTGCCCGGCTGGTCCTACCCACTGGAAGTGATCTCTGACCAAAACAAAAAGCATTCAGATGTTGAAAAAACTCCTTTCAAATTATTCGGCCCCACATGCGACAGCCTTGATGTAATGGAAGGTCCGTTTGAACTCCCCGATGATATCGAGGAAGGGGATTGGATTCTTTTTAAAAATTTGGGCGCATACGGTTTTGCAATGCAGACCCGGTTTAATGGTTTTTATTCGGAAACGACGGTGTCTGTTGAAGGCTAACAAAAAACAGTTCGCCTTTCACAATCGCGAGAAAATATTATGGAACAAAAAATGACTGACTCGGCTTTGAATGCTGAAAAAGAGCAATTGCTTTCAAAAACAGTTGAACATATTGACATTAAGTCTTTTGACGCCCGTCCCATTATTGCGGCCATGGATAAAATGGCTTTCACATCCCGTGATCTGGCCCGTGCAACGAAGATATTCAATATGGCCGTGGAAGATCCCGATTGTGCGGTTATCTTGTCTCTTGCAGGTTCTACATCCGCCGGTGGGTGTATGCATGTCTATCGGGATATGGTTGAAGCTGGAATGGTGGACGCCATTGTCTCCACCGGTGCATCGATTGTTGATATGGATTTTTTTGAGGCCCTTGGGTTTCGGCATTATCAAGGGGATGTTCTTGCCGATGATAAAAAACTGCGGTCGCTATACATTGATCGTATTTACGATACTTATATCGATGAAACACAATTGCAAGCGTGTGATGAGGCCGTAAAAGTAATCGCTGACGGATTAGAACATCGCCCTTATTCATCCCGTGAATTTATTTGGGAAATGGGTCGATGGCTTAAAGAGAATGCTGTCAAAAAAGGCTCCCTGGTTGAAACTTGTTTTGACCATAACGTTCCTATTTTTGTCCCCGCGTTTTCGGATTGTTCGGCAGGCTTTGGTTTGGTGAAACATCAGGTGGAAAATCCAAACGGATATCTGACAATTGATAGTATCGCTGATTTTAGAGAACTGACAGAAATCAAAATTGCTTCGGGAACGACTGGCTTATTAATGATTGGCGGCGGTGTCCCTAAAAACTTTGTGCAAGATACCGTAGTTTGCGCAGAAATTCTGGGTAAAGAAGTGGATATGCATAAATATGCTGTGCAGATCACTGTGGCTGATGTGCGGGATGGCGCCTGTTCGTCCTCAACTTTAAAAGAAGCGGCAAGCTGGGGGAAAGTAGATACTGTTTGGGAACAAATGGTTTATGCGGAAGCCACATCCGTGATACCCCTTTTGGCGTCAGATGCATATCATCAAGGAGCGTGGAAAACACGCCCACGCCGGGAATTTTCTAAACTCTTTCAGAAATAAATCCACAAGGTAGCTGAAGTGAAGATAGTACCATCAGAGCAAGGTTTTTTGGGATTACCGGAGCAAGATGCCGTCTCTTTTGACGACGCATCCGCCGTGATAATACCTTATGGCTTGGAGGGATCGGTTAGTTATGGCGGCGGTACGGCACTGGGGCCCGCGGCGATGATAGAAGCCAGCCATCAGGTGGAACTGTTTGATGAAGAATTGTGGTGCGAACCTTTTCGGCAATATGGCGTTGTTACGCTTGAACAGCAGGCTGTTGATGGAACGGATATTCCCGCAGCTCTAGAGGCTTTGGCAACTAAAACTGGGCTGGTCTTACAGGCTGGAAAATTCCCGTTTGTTTTTGGGGGGGAGCATTCCATAACACCCGGTGCGATCAGACCCTTTCTTGATAAATTTGATGATCTGATTGTTCTGCATTTTGACGCTCATGCCGATTTACGGGATGGGTATGAGGGGGAGCATTTCTCTCATGCGGCAGCCATCAGGCGGGTTCTAGATCATCCAACCTTGCCGATTGTATCTGTCGGTATTCGAAATATTTCCGCAGAAGAAATACCTTTCTTGGACGCTAATTCTCATAGAATGACAATCCATTGGGGAATGAACAGGGATCAGTGGGATATCTCCGAAATTGTCGCCCCTCTTAAAGGACGGAACATCTATCTGACTTTCGATTTAGACGGTTTTGATAGCTCCTTAATGCCAGCAACAGGAACACCGGAACCAGGTGGTTTTTTCTGGTCTGACGCTGTGAAAATCATAAAGGCGGCGAGTGAAGTAGGCACGATTGTTGGTGCTGATATCAACGAATTAGCTCCTATAAAAGGGTTTCACGCCCCTGATTTTTTAGCCGCAAAACTAGCTTATAAAATTCTCAACTATTCACTTCGCTAAAATTTTGGCGCGATAATTCAATTAAACTTTGATTGTCGTCTCTATCTTCTAGTCAACAGAAGGAGAGTTGCCATGAAATTTGAGCTAAACCACACAATAGTAGACGTGCCTGACAGTCAAAAGGATTATAGGCTGCTTTGGGTCTTGCGAGATCACTTCAAACTGACAGGTCCCAAATTCGGCTGCGGTATCGGTGAATGCGGTGCCTGCTCTATACATGTGAACGGCGAGGTTCAACGTGCCTGTTCGTTGGTTTTAGAGGATGTGGCCGGGCAAAAAGTAACCACCCTGGAAGGGCTGTCTAAAGGCGGTGAGCTGCATCCGATCCAGCAAGCATGGATAGACGAAAATGTGCCTCAATGCGGATATTGTCAGAACGGGCAAATCATGACAGCCGTCGCTGCAATTGAGCAAAGCCCACGCATAAACGAAACTGACCTTTATAAAGCGCTGGACGAAGTGAGATGTCGGTGCGGGACGCAAAATCGCATAAAAGTTGCTGTTGGTAAGGCTCGCAGGGTTATGGGGCGGGAGGCTTGATATGGAACAGTTGAAACCGTCTCGCCGCAATTTTTTGTCAGGACTTGGATGGGCTAGCGTCGGGCTTAGTGCCTTGGTTAGTGGATGTACATTTCCCGCAATTCCTTATCGCAAAGCGCCAACACCAGAGGATGCCTCGCTTTGGCTTAGTGTTCGTCCAGAAGGTGTTATTGAGATTGTAAGTCCGCGGAGCGAAATGGGGCAGGGGATTGATACTGCAATCAAACAAATAGTTGCAGAAGAGATGAATGTATCTCTAAGTCAAGTTTCCTATTTAAACCCGATTTCCGACCGCCAGTCGGCTATGAAAGGCACTGTCGGTTCAGAATCCATCATGGCTTTTGGCCCATTAATTGCCAAAGCTGCTGCAGCACTCAATGATGAATTGAATGTTCGTGCCAGTCGTGAATATGGCCTGAAAGCTGGAAGCTTCAAAATTCGTAACGCTTTCCTGATATCGGATAAGCAAGAGAAGTTTTCTTTAGAGCCTTTGCTTCGGCCGGGAATTGTCTTAAGCCCTGAGAAAATTGATATCGCGGGATCGCGGAGTTTTCGGCCGGGTTATAAAGGGCGCATCGTTGGTACTAGAGTAGTACAGCATGATGTGGTGCCGATCGTAAGCGCATCTCGTGCGGTGTTTGCTGATGATATTACCCTTCCCGATATGGTGTATGCACGCCTTATCACGCCCCCAACTCTCAATACGATAGCGACTGATATTTCTGATCAAGCTTTGCAAGAAACCGCAGGATACTTGGGGCTTGTTCAAGAGGAAGGTCTGCTTGCAATCTTAGCGGAAAATAGAAGTGTGTTGGATTTAGCGGATGAGTTGTTGGAGGTGACATGGGTAGAAAAAGAGGCCGTTTTTCCGGCAATCGAAGCCCTGATGGATTTATCGAATACCGGAGAGAATGCTGGAAATGAACATATTTTACGGGATGAAGCATGGGAGGAGGCAGAGTCATATAATATAGATGTAAGATTAGAAGTCCCGATGGCCGCACATGCTTCTATGGAACCCCGAACCGCCGTTGCCAACTTTAAAAAGGAGGCTACTCCCATATTGCAAGTATGGACAGGCAGTCAGGATATATCACTCACTCATCAGTCTTTATTGAAGGATTTCTCACTTGATGACGATGATGTCGTGGTTCATGGAATGCGAATTGGCGGCGGGTTCGGCGGGAAAGTTTTTAGCGGAATTGAAAGGGATGCTGCGCGACTTTCTCAGATAATGGGACAGCCCGTGAAGTTGCAATGGCGACGAGAGGATGAGTTTATTCGTGGGTATCACCGACCTCCCTCCGTTCATCATATTAGAGCATCTCTGGATGCCTCTGGACAGATTGATAAATGGTCCCATAACTTCAAATCAGGTCATGTTATTTTTAGCTCTGCCTTTATGCCTTCGTGGGTTCAAGATGTGACGAGTGTTATCGCTGACAAAGGCGTTGCAAGAGGCGCTATCCCGCCTTATGAGATTTCTAGTAAGCATGTGGCCTTTGAAGATGTTAGGTTGCCGATCAACACAGGCCCTTGGCGCGGCCTTGGTGCGACGCCAAATAGTTGGGCGATCGAGACGGCCATTAATATACTGGCAATAAAAAATGCGCATGATCCTTTGGACTTTAGGCTTTCCTTACTAAAAAAAGTAGAACCGCGACTTTATACTGTTCTTAATCAAGTTGCAGAACTGGCGGGATGGAGACATTACAAGAGATCGGATAAATGTGCCCTTGGTGTTGCTTGCGGAATTTATAAAGAAATGGCCTACTCTGCTACTATAGCGGAGGTGTGCCGAAATGAAGAGGGACTGGTAAAAGTCTCTAAAATGTGGTCGGTTCACGATTGCGGTTTTGTTGTTAATCCTGATCTGGTTAAAGCGCAGGTCGAGGGGAACCTTGTTTGGGGCGTGGGAATGGCCCTTCATGAACAGCTTAGCTTAGACGGTAATCATTTGTCCGCGACAAATTTTGATGACTATGACTGGCCGTCCTTTTTAGATATTCCTGAAATGGATATTAAGCTGATTAATCAAGAAGCCGCGCCATCAGGGGCCGGAGAGACAGCAATCGTGTCGGCAACGGCATCCATTACAAATGCAATTCATACCTTGACTGGAAAGCCTGTCTTACGCTTGCCATTTAGTCAAGATGAGGACAATTCATGAAAACTGAAGATTATAGTAGCGGTATCTTGATGCAGTTGATTGCGTCTTCCTTCGAGCGACAAGATATCTGGAGGCAGCTACCCGCTCACTTGAATGAATTTCGCAGGCCAAAGGCGCCCCATGTACAACTCTCTTTGAAACGTGAATTACTAGCAGAAGTCTTTTTAAATTGGGGTGCTGCCCCAATAATCCAAGCCGGATTTGATATTCGAAGGATGCCTGATAGTCCTTTAAGTTTCACATTGCTAAAAGCTGCTTCTGTAACTGAACTGCTTGAACGGTTTTTCAAGTTGCAACGCTACTTTCACTCAAAACACCGCGTCCAGCTTATTAAACAAGAAGAGAACACGGTGTCTCTTTGGCATATGTCGAAAAATGAGGGAAAACCAGAAAGATATGAGGATCTTTTAATCGCCGGGTTAGTGGCTGGGATGTTAAGTCAATTCGGCTGTTCCAGCGTCAAACTGATCATTGATAATGCTACTGTTATTATGGATGAAGAAGTGCAAAAGGCTTTTTTACCCCCCAAAGACTGTAGTCGGTTTGTTATAAGTTGGGGCGAAACTATAATTCCGGATCGCTTTACCTCAGCTGAGGTTTTGAATGGGTTTCGAAATTTTACGGCGACGGGAAGTGGACGGATCTCGGGAAAAATAGGAGAAGTTGTCGCGAGCGATCCGGTCCGAAAATGGAGTGTAAAAACCGTTGCTGATCGTTTTGGTCTTTCGTCTCGTACTTTGCAGCGCAGATTGAAAGAGGAGGGGACGACGTTCGGAGATTGTATTTTGGCCGCGCGGTGTCAATGCGGTGCCTATTTTATTACTCAAAAGATTGAAAACCTTACCGCAGTTGGTTTTCTTTGCGGCTTTAGTGATGCCGCACATTTTTCTCGTGAATTTAAACGAAATATGGGGATATTACCGTCTCAGTTTCAGGAAAGTATCTCCAGTGATCATGGTTAAGTATTTGTTTTGAAGCTCCTTTGCCTTAAAAATTCCACAATAAGACCTTTTTTGCAATAAAGAACAACCTCAATTCAACTTCACAATAATCTCGTTCAAACAGCGGGGTTAGGAAATGATCAACCGGGACACACTGATTAATCTACAGTCAGAAGCCTTTACCGAAGACAGTTTTTGGGAAACCCATCTGTCCGGATGGAACGGATTGATACGATTACTCGTATTTCTCAATGTATTGGGACTTATGGGGATATGGGTGACTTCGGCGCGCGCAGAAAATGTCGGATCAGAACTCCTTCTTCTTCCAATGGAGATTAATGTTGGAGAGAATAATGATCAGAAAACGCCGCCTCTAATTGCGAGCCTATTATCCACGAAAATCGACAGTGTGATTTCTGGCCATATCGTGCGAACGGTGGTTACCCAGAATTTTGCCAACCCGACATCTCAATGGATGGAGGGGGTGTACTATTTTCCCCTACCAGATGATGCTGTTGTTGATAGCATGATTTTGAAAATTGGAGATCGGCGGATCATCTCTCAAATTCAAGAAAAATCCCAAGCAAAAACTAATTATATAAAAGCGGCGGCGGCAGGAAAACGGGCTGCTTTGCTCAACCAGTACCGACCAAATGTTTTTTCAACTAAAGTCGCAAATATCGAACCGGGTGAGGAAATATCTGTTGAAATTTCCTTCCAGACACTAGCCAGTCAAAAAGGGACTGAGTTTAGTTGGAGGATGCCACAGGCGATTACACCGCGTTATTCTCCAAATTCCAGCCAAATAGTTTCTTTTCTGAATGATGAATTTCCTACTTTGGCTCGAAATATTGACTACTCAAAAGAGGGGACACAAAATCTATCCGCATTTGGGATTGTCATTAAGCAAGGCGCGAAGCTGTCTGACATTCAGAGCCCGAGCCATCATATTACAACCAAAGAAATTGGAGAGCAGGACCTCTTTGTTGAATTAGCAGAGAAACAGGTTCCTGCGGATCGGGATTTTGTTTTGCAATGGCAGTTTGAGCAGACAGACGCGCCGACGGCTCTGCTTTTTCAAGAGAGGGTGGAAGAGGCCACATATACCTTAGGCCTTGTGCTACCTCCTAAACAGGGCGCTATGGCCAATGATACTCCCCGAGACGTTACTTTTATAATGGATGTCTCCGGCTCGATGGAGGGAATAGCCATCGATCAAGGGAAGTTGGCGATGATATCAGCACTTGATCTGTTAAAGCCCGCTGATCAATTCGATATTATTGTTTTTAACGATCAGTTTTTCCGGCTGTTTGGCCTTAGTCAAAGGGCTAGTATTCAAAATATTGAACATGCAAAAAAGTTTGTTGACCGCTTAAATGCCAATAATGGAACAGAGATGTATCCAGCCCTTAAAAGCGCCTTAGAGGATCAGAACAAAGCCGGGTACCAGCGTCAGATATTGTTTCTGACGGATGGGGCGGTTTCAAATGAAAATGAAATGTTTGAGCTCGTCGCGTCAAAACTTGGCAATGCGCGACTTTTTACTGTTGGCCTTGGAAGTGCTCCTAATGGCTGGTTTATGAGAAAATCTGCCGAATTTGGGAGAGGGATGCATGTAGAGATTAGTGATTTGCGCAGGACAAAAGCAGAATTGGAGAGCTTGTTTAAGGACATGTCTATGCCAAATCTGGAACAAATTAATATCGGCCTTGGGGCTGCTGCCGATACTTATCCAAAAATCATTCCCGATTTATACGGTAATCGTCCCCTCCTCTTCATTACTCGTCACCACAGAGCTATTCAAAAGCCAGTTATTAATGGAGTTTCTCATGCGAACGGCCCCCATGAAATTCCGTTGAGCATGGTGATTTACAAAAAAAGTGCGGGGATTTCAAAACTATGGGCAAATAAAAAGATTGAGGGTTTGACGGATTCACTGGCACGAGGCATGGACCCTGAAATTGTCAAATCAATGGTTCTGGATGTGGCATTGAAGCATCAGGTCATGAGCCCTTACACCAGTTTTGTCGCCATAGATGATACGCCAGCCCGTGTTCAAAATGACTTCCTAAACAAAATGAAAATTAGTGGAAACCTCCCATCAGGAATGGCGTGGAAGAAGATAAATGGGCCTCAGACAGCCTCTTTAGTCACTCAATATACTTGGACCGGATTGGGTTTACTTCTCTTATGCATGTTCATTGCGTGGGTCATAAGAAGTAAAGGCACTGAGCAATGAGAAAAATACTTGGTTTTGGCTGCATTTTTATCCTGTTGGTAATTGCTCTTTGGCAACTTTCTCAAGCGGGTCTTCTTGCCGCTAAAGCGTGGGCAGCGCCCGTTTTAATAAAGTATGCGTGGGAGCAGAAATTAGAAACTGGAATAGATAGTCTTCCCTGGCCTTGGGCTGATAGTGGCCCAACTGCCAAAATATCAATCCCGAAATTGGATGTAGATCGTTATATTCTGCAGGGAGATAATATGAGGAATTTGGCTTTTGGCCCCGTTCTTCAGCAAAGGGGCGCGACCACAATTCTGTATGGTCATCGGGATACACATTTTAGTTTCCTCAGGAAAATGAAGGTGGATGATGTGGTGATTTTCGAGGGTGGAGCCTTGGGTGTAGGAGACATGGGTTCAGAAGAATGGCTTGTTGAAAGGACAAGGGTTGTCCCGGTTGATGAGATCTATATTCCGGCTGGAGAGAACGAGAAATCCTTGATGATGATTACCTGTTATCCCTTTGGCGCGGTTAGTTCAGTATCAGACCAGCGGTTTGTTGTCTGGTTGAAACAAGCTCAAAGTTCAGTCTAGCAAGCGTATGCTCAAATTAAAGGGCCACGCATAACGTGACCCTTCATCAGATTAATTAGGTGTTCTAGAATTTCAATTTATAGCGTGTAAAGCCCTCGTCCGTTGTTCCTACCTTTGTAATGGGTAAGGTCACCCCTTTTAAGTTCTCTGCTTTAGGGCTGGTTGTAAATGTGACATTGACTTGGTCGTTGATGGGCTTGAAAGACCAGTTATCATCGGCACTGGGATTTATGTTCTTTAGAGTTAAAATGTAATTGCCAAGTACCGTTCTATTTTCGTCTGGCGCCTCAACAATTATAGTCGATCCATCCAGCCCAGGGAAATTGCCTCCTCCTCCGGCGCGGTAGTTATTGGTTGCAACAACAAATTTTTGAGCCAAATCTATTGGTTTTCCATTAAATTCCAGATCGGTTATTC
>JBALXM010000025.1:0-10731 GCA_036960695.1 Sneathiella sp. | reverse complement strand
TCAGCCACATTTTTAAGGGCTATTCCGCCTTTTGGAATATCGGTGAAATAGTCAGGTCCGCCTCGTCCGCCAGCTTTAAAAGGAGCGCCCGCAGAGAGAATTGGGAAATTGCCGTATTCGGTTCCCTGAAGGATTTTTTCAAGATACCATTTTTGGGCATTAGTCACGATCTGTATGGAAGGATCGTCGGCGACAAGCGCAAAGAAGCTGTTTATAGGAGCTGTCGTCGTTCCCACACCTTCGCGCATATAGGCGATCGTTGCTTCATGTTCTTCTTTTACCGCTTCAAGGATCGCAGGATCAGCGTCGACTAAGGGTAATTTCTTGCGGCCGTCTCGCTTGTAGATACTGCGCGTACTACTCACGCTATCTGAGACAGACCATTTGCCGCCTTCATCAAGGTTAAGGGTTAAATCAATTATCCCAAGATGGCTGCCCCAAAATCCGGGCATAACGGCGGCAACACCGTTAATCGTTCCTTTGTCCGTATCAACACCTTTTAAGTCTTTATACAGTTTTGATGGAAAGACTGTATGGGAATGACCAAACAATATCGCGTCTATATCCTCCACCTCCGAGAGGTAATAGGTTGCATTTTCATCCATGCCAGCAGGGGTGGCGACAGACAATCCGGAATGGGGTACGGCTACGACAAGATCAGCCCCTTTAGCCTTCATCTCCGGTACATATTTTTTTGCGGTTTTCACAATATCATGGGTGACTATTTTGCCATCCAGATTAGCCTTGTCCCATTGCGTGATTTGGGGAGGGAGGAACCCTATAATCCCAACCTTTAGCGTGTGGGATTTGCCATTTGTGTCGATAACTTTGCGATCCAAAATAACATATGGGGTGAAAAAGGGTTTATCATTTGATGCATCTGCATCTCCGTCATCATGATAGGTATTTGCACTCACATATGGAAAGTTAGCACCCTTTATCGCAGTTTTAAGGAAATCCAGGCCATAATTAAATTCGTGATTACCCAGATTCGCAGCGTCATAGTTTAGCAGATTCATCGCCTTATAAACTGGATGTATTTCCCCGTCTTTCAATCCACGACGTTTGGCCATGTAGTCACCAAGAGGGTTCCCTTGAATAAGATCGCCGTTATCAATGAATATACTATTTTTTACTTCTGATCGGGCCTGTGTCAAAAGGGTGGATACCTTCGCAAGTCCCACTGAATTAGACGGTTTATCTTTGTAATAGTCATAGTCAGTAAGATGTACGTGGATATCGGTTGTTTCGAATAATCGTAATTTCACCATGTTATCGGCTAGTGACATACTGGATGATAAGAGTACTGAAATCAATGCTACCCCGATGGGTAGAGCTTTTTTGTAAGACTTGTTCATGGCCTTCTCCCCGCTGATTTTGATCTTCTCTACGACTTATTTCGGATGTTTAGTTTCTCACCTAATACTATTGATTGGTTGTGTTGATTTGACAATGGCGAAACCGGTTTCACAAATAATAGTCGTGAAGAATGACACGCTCATGTCAGGCAATTTTAAGGTTAAATGCAAGCGTGATGGTAATTTTTTTTACGGTAGGATTTATTGCTCTGGGCGGAAGTTATGAAAATTTCACCAAATAATAGATTTTTACGTATATTTTAATCTACATGGTGGTGTAGAAGGTAAAGCAATGTTTAACTATCTAACTTTGGCTCGCTTAACATGTATGTTACTCGGACAGTTTTTTTCTTCGTAGTCACAATCGTGCAAATGGTTTTGTTTGCGCAACTCTCTGCAGCTAATCATATAGCTACTGCTGAGGTGGATATTGTCGCGTTTACACAAAATTCTGCCCCAAAGTATCTTGATGGTTTGGGGAAGGATTACGGTGTTTGTGGTGACATATATGTCCTTCTTAAAAAACGTCTTCTAAACAAGAATATCGACTTCGCTGTGTCGGGTCATTTGTTGCCTATACGTCGTATATTAAAAACATTGGAAGCGAGCAGTTCTGGTATTTTTTGTGGCGCATCTCGCGACTTGAATAGTGAAAAATTATATACCTATTCAGCAAAACCTATTTACTCAGTTTTAAACGTTCTTGTGACGAGTACGGCTAATAAATATGATCCGATTTCCCTTGAGGATTTGACGTTATCAAATGCATCTGTCGGTACACATTTTGGTACGAGTTCGGCTGAATATTTGAAGGCTATGGGTGTGAGCCGGATAAATGGGAAATTTAAATCTGTTAAACTAGGACTGAAAAGCGTTGCCGCGAATGAAATCGATTATTTCTTTTATCATGATTTGGGTCTGGATTACTTCCTTTCGCAAAATACGCTTTCTTTGAGGAAGGTTCCAACAATCTTCAGATCAGACTCTCACTGGATGATCTATAGTAAAGATATGTCCGAAGAATTGCAGAGAACTGTGGACGCGGAATTAACAAATTTGATCAACGAAGGGCTTGTGAATAAAATAAGAAAAAAGTATCAGTTACCGATAAATTGAACTTTTTCTTAATTTCTGCGGCGTAATTGAGTAAGAGTGATATGCTCGCTTTGCTGCCACTGTCGGCCTCTAAAGTGGATTTAAGAATTAACTCAGCCCGGGACTTCAGGAACAGACGTGAATTTAACACAGATTATTGCCCTTGCAATCGTTCAAGGAATTACTGAATTTCTTCCTATATCGTCAAGCGGGCATTTGTTGCTTGTCCCCATGCTAACGGGGTGGCCGGATCAAGGCCTGTCGTTAGATATTGCTACGCATGTGGGCACCTTGTTTGCCGTACTCCTTTATTTCCGAGCCGACTTGATTTTTATGCTCAAGGGAATAGCAGGGCGATCAGGCGATGAAGAGAACAGGCAAGGCCGGCAGTTATTCACTCATCTCGTCATCGGATCAGTGCCAGCGGTAGTTGCCGGCGGACTTCTCTTTTTTATTTTTCAGTTCGATTTCAGATCTATGCTCGTTATTGCATCAACAACGATCTTCTTTGGAGCTGTTCTTGGCATTGCGGATCGATTTTTTAAAGGCGATAAAACACTTTCTGAGATGTCCAATTGGGATGCGTTCTTTATTGGAGTGATGCAGATTTTTGCACTAATTCCAGGGACAAGCCGTTCTGGCGTCACAATGGCGGCCGCGTTGTTTCGAGGACTCGATCGATCAAGGGCTGCACATTTTTCCATGCTTCTTTCTATTCCGGTTATTGTGGGCGCGGGTGTTGCTGCGGCTGTAAAAATAGCGGCCGAGGGGGAGCTGAAAATTGGGTTTGATGCGCTGATTGCCTGCGGCATTTCCTTTATTGTGGCTTTCCTCGTTATCAATGTTTTGATGACGTGGATTAAGCGAATTGGATATATGCCCTTTGTTTGGTATCGATTTGCGCTCGGGGCTGTTTTGCTGGCCCTCTATTTCTACGCTTAGCACCGTCAAATTTTATTATGATTTTTGTATTGAGAATTTAGAGAAACTGAATATATAGAAAAGAAGTCAGTAATTGAGGGACACCTAAATGCCGCGAGCGCTTTCCTTTCTAAAGCCACTTAAATATGCCGTTCTTTTTGGGGCCTGTCTTTCGTCGTCATCTGTTTTCGCCCAGGAAAAACTTGAGCTTGTCCATTCCGTCTATCTTGGTGGACTATTTCTGGGCCGAATTTCAACCCAGATTGACCAGTCAGAGTCAGCCTATAAAATTAGCAGCCATGCAGAAACAAGCGATACATTGAGCTGGCTGGTCAGCTGGCTTGCCGATGGTCGTTCCTATGGTGTGGTTCGAAATAATATATTTTCCCCTCAACAACATGTCCATGAAAGCGCATGGCGAAAAAAGAAACGCGGTGCCATTATCAACTATTCAAGTGATGGGCTCGTGAGTTATGAGCAATTAGGCAAACCAACAAACAACCCAAAAAAATATACTCCTATTTTGCCCTCCTCTTTGCATAAAAGTTTCGATCCAATGTCTATGATTTTGCAAGCTGGCATGGAAATGAGCGACGGAAAACCGTGTCAGGGAGAGTATCCAGTGTTTGATGGTCGTCGCCGATACGATGTTTTGCTGAGCAATGGAGACGAGCGGACGTTCTCACCATCAGTTTATTCAGTTTTTTCAGGAAAAGCGAAAGGCTGTAAAATAGACGTTGTTAAAAAAGGCGGCTTTAAGCGAAATTCTGACTACGAGTTGAATGAGGGGGAAGACCTTATTTTATGGGTAGCCTCCCCTGCCGAAGGCGCGCGCGTCGTTCCTGTCCGTATGGAGGTCGATACAGATCTTGGGGCTATGGAGCTCCATTTGGAGCGGTATTCGGAAGGTGAGATACAATTGATAAGCAAGAAAGCTCAATAAATAAACGTTAGCCACAGTCTACGGAGTTAGAGGCAGGGTTTGCGATGACTTAATGTCTTTTAGAACTATGTTGGAGCGGACATGCTCCACTCCGGGGACTTTAAAAAGAAAATTATCCAGGAAATTATTAAACTCTGTAATATCTTTGACGACGACACGTAAGTGGTAATCAGAGTCCCCCGTCGTTGCGTAACAATCCAGTATCTCCGGTCTCTTTTCCACTGCCGTTACAAATTCCTGTACGGTATTTTCTATTTGGCGTGACAAGCTGATATGAATAATTGCAGAGAAACCAAAGCCCGCGACTTCTCGGTCGAGGACGGCGCTATACCCTTTTATGAGACCAATTTTTTCAAGACTCTTGACCCGTCTCCAACAAGAGGAGGCGGAAAGGCTCGCTTTTAATGCAAGTTCCGAGTTTGTGATACGACTATCCTCTTGAAGGTAGCGCAGTAATAGAATGTCAGTTTTATCAATCATGCCGAATTTATAACAGTAATTGAATGATTAATCCAGAAATTGACAATATTTCGGGAGACTGTTTCAAAAATGGATCTATTTTCGCGAGGATTGAAAAGAGATTTCATTCCACTAATGTTAGACTGGTGACCTATTCATCAAATGTGTGGGAACCTCAATGGTCCAAAAATCGCTTATAGCTGACACAACCCTGGCCCCTTACGAATTAACTGACAAATATACTAAAACCAGTGGTCGTGTGTTTTTAACCGGAACGCAAGCGCTTGTTCGTATTCCGCTTATGCAAAAACTGCGAGATGAAGCGGCGGGCTTGAAAACTGCAGGATTTATAAGTGGATATCGCGGATCACCCTTGGGGATGGTCGATCTGGAGCTTTGGAAAATTAAACCGTTACTGGAGGAGCGTGACATTGAGTTCCTGCCCGCAGTGAATGAAGAGTTGGCGGCTACCGCCATACTCGGTTCTCAGCAAGTGGAAACTGATCCAAGCCGCACCGTAGATGGGTTGTTTGGCATGTGGTACGGAAAAGGACCAGGGGTCGATCGCGCCGGCGATGCCATAAAACATGGAAATGCTTATGGATCGTCGCCTACCGGGGGTGTTCTTGTGGTCGCTGGCGATGATCATGGTAGCGTTTCATCCTCCATGCCTCATCAGTCAGATGTGGCTTTTATGACATTCTTTATGCCGATCTTGAACCCATCCAGTGTTGCTGAGTATTTATCCTTTGGCGAATACGGTTATGCCTTGTCCCGTTACAGCGGGATGTGGGTTGGATTTAAAGCCGCGACTGAGGCGGTTGAAAGTGGAATGAGTGTCGAAATCGTGCCGCCAAGGGAATTTGTGACGCCTGATTTTTCTATCCCTGCTGCAGGTTTACATTACCGCTGGCCGGACTTTCCGGGACCTCAAATTGAAGAGAGGTTGGAGGCCAAAAAACATGCTGTTCTAGCCTTTGCGGACGCGAACCCAATTGACCGGCATATTTATGACATCCCCGAGGCAACCTACGGCATTGTGACAACTGGTAAAGCGCATCTTGATTTGATGGAAGCCCTTCGACTGCTGGGAATTGATGAGGCTGAGGCACGCAGGATCGGTATAGATATATACAAAATTGGCATGGTCTGGCCTCTCGCCAAAAATTCATCCCTAGAATTTGTTCAGGGGAAGCGGGAAGTTTTGGTTGTTGAAGAGAAACGGGGAATTATCGAAAGCCAATTTAAGGAATATTTCTATGACTTCCCCGGCACCAAACCAAAACGCATGGTGGGCAAAAACGACGAATTTGGCAAACGCCTCATCCCATGGACGGGGGAGCTATCTCCTTTGCAGCTCGCGACTATTGTCGCGCACCGGTTAGATACGGTATTCGAAGGCCTTAACTTAGTGGCAAGGTTAGAGAAAACGCACAATACACCTGTTGTCTCTTTGAATGTGGAAGGGGCAACACGGACACCGTATTTTTGCTCCGGCTGTCCTCATAATCGTTCAACAAAAGTTCCTGAAGGATCGAGCGCTATCGCAGGGATAGGGTGCCATTTTATGGCCAGTTGGATGGACAGGGATACAAACTACTTGATCCAGATGGGCGGGGAGGGTGTTAATTGGATTGCCAAATCCAAATTTAACGGTGGCCAACATATTTTTCAGAATTTGGGAGATGGTACTTACTATCACTCGGGAAGTTTGGCTATTCGTCAGGCGATCGCCGCGAAGACCAATATTACTTATAAAATACTCTTCAATGATGCGACTGCAATGACCGGGGGACAGCCCGTCGATGGTCCAGTTAGTGTTCAGTCAATCGCTCACTCTTTGCGTGCGGAAGGCATTGAGAGAATTGCGATTTTGTCTGATGCAATCGAGAATTATACGAGCACTGATTTTCCAAAGAATGTCACTTTTAGTGACCGGTCTGAATTGGACAAAATTCAACGTGAAATGCGCGAAATTGTCGGTGTTACTGCGCTGATTTATGAACAAACATGTGCGACTGAAAAACGGCGGCGTCGTAAACGCGGGCTTATGGAGGATATACCAAAATTTGCCTATATTAATGAAGCTGTTTGCGAGGGATGCGGTGATTGCTCTGTCGCCTCTAACTGTTTGTCTGTGGAGCCTGTTGAAACGCTCCTTGGCCGTAAACGGAAGATAAACCAGAATACATGTAATAAGGATTTCTCCTGCCTCGAAGGGTTTTGCCCCAGTTTTGTCACCATCGAAGGGGGCCGCAGGCGGAAGGGGGTTGGCCGCTCAGACGAGCAGCAATATCAACGCTATCTGAGTGGTCTTCAATTGCCAAGCTCAGCAACTTTGGAGCATCCCTTTGACATCGTCATCACAGGTGTCGGCGGAACGGGTGTTGTCACTGTGGGACAGTTGATTACTATGGCGGCCCATCTAGAAGGAAAAGGGGCTGCGGTTCTTGACTTCATGGGGTTCGCCCAGAAATTTGGTCCGGTCATCAGTTATGTTCGAATTGCACGAAATCCCACAGAAATTAATCAGGTGAGAGTGGACGTTGGGCAAGCAGATGCGCTCATTGGCTGTGATCTGGTTGTGAGTACCTCTCCAAAAGCATCCTCTACCTATAACAAGGGAGTTACTGAGGGCGCTATAAATTTGGCGGTTATGCCAACAGGAGATTTTACGCAAAATCCAGATGCAAATATTCGGGCCGAAGACAGATTTGATTTGCTCCAGACTATTTTTGGGGAAAAGAAAACCCATGCAGTGGATGCGAATAAAGCAGCTGAAACTCTGCTTGGGGACAGTGTTTACGCCAATGTTCTATTGCTCGGATTTGCCTGGCAGCAGGGATTGGTTCCAGTATCTTTGCCTGGGATACTGAGGGCGATTGAGCTCAATGGGGTTGCCATAGATTCAAATAAAAAGGCTTTTTCTTGGGGACGGATTCTTTTCTCCCATCCAGAGGCACTTCAGTCTTTTGATAAAAGTCATTTAAGGCAGGAACCAGAGAGTTTGAAGGAAATGAGCACGCGCCACAGCGAGTTCTTAACAGACTATCAGAGTGGCGAATGGGCAGAGGAATATCGCGCCTTCATGAATAAAGTTAAATTGTCTGTGAGCTTTATGAACGGTGCCGACGAAGAATTTTCAAGGGAAGTCGCAATCAATTTATTCAAGCTGATGTCCTATAAAGATGAGTATGAAGTTGCACGATTACATTCTAGCTCTTCATTCTTGAAAAAGGTTGAAGCCGAATTTGAAGGGGATTTTAAAATAATCCATCACTTGGCACCGCCGCTACTAAGCTCAGGGGTGGACTCTCGCGGACGTCCAAATAAGCGAAAATTTGGGCCGTGGATGCAAACCGGATTTAGAATTTTAGCGAAATTAAAAAATCTTCGCGGAACAAGGTTAGATCCATTTGGATATACGAATGAGCGAAAAATGGAACGGGATTTAATCCGATGGTATCGCCAAGAGATTAGTGAAATTCTACCGCATATAAATCAATCAAATATCCTACATGCTGTGAAAGTCGCGTCTGTTCCGGCGACTATTCGAGGCTTTGGCCCGGTGAAGGATAAGGCGGTCGACGCTGCAAAAGTTAAAATGAAAGAAGATGTGGGAAGTTTTTTCGGGAAAATGCAGTCAGTGAAATCAGGCGCATCAGAGAGTGCCCCCGCCTAAATGAGTTATTTAAAGCATAAAGAATATTTACCATAGTATTCGTTCGTAATCGAACTTATATAGGAAGAGTTCAAATTCTCTTAACTTCAATACATTCGGTGCAAATGTGTAAACGGGGGTTTTATGGCTGATATTTTGGCATCAAAGTCCGCAGAAAAAGTTCGAGTTTTTCAAGACGATACCAATGCGTCGAACAAATTCTTGGATGAGGCATTAAGAGCAAATAAACAGGAAGGACTTTTGCTCGCGGCAAAAGCCCGGTTTATTGCTTTGTCAATAATCGCTGTTTTTGTGATCTACCTGAATTCAACAATCAGTGTCATTTATTATGAAATTCTGGTTTTTGGATTTATGGTCAATGGGTGGGCTCAGTTAAAAGTTGGTAGAGTAGGTAAGTCCAAAGCTGAGCTTTTCTTGATGTTCATCGATCTTGCCTTGATGACAATTGTGCTTGTGGTCCCGAACCCCTTCGATGATCAAGTCTGGTCGGTTGCCATGCAGTACAAGTATGGAAATTTCCCTTACTTTTACGTTCTGCTGGCCAGTGCAACCCTTGCATATTCGTGGCGAACTATTTTTGCCATGGCCACTTGGACAAGCGTATTGTGGATGATCGCCTATTTGTGGGCGGTAAACCAGCCAAATACTCTACCTACTATCACTGCGAATGTTCGGGCTGCTGTTGGCGATATTCCCGAAATTATTGAGTTTCTTGATCCAGGCTCCATTGTTCTGCATGCCCGTGTTCAGGAAATTCTGGTTTTTGCGATTGTTGCTGCTGTGCTTGCCCTCAATGGTTGGCGATCAAAGAGGCTTCTTGTGAATTTAGCTGAAGCTGCACGGGGGCGTGCAAACCTGTCGCGTCATTTTGCTCCAAATATTGTGGACCATTTGGCAGGAAGAGATCAGCCACTAGGTGAAGTCCGCTCACAAACCGTTGTTGTCATGTTTGTTGATATTGTTGGCTTCACTAAGCTTGCCGAGCGGGAAAGCCCAGAAGTTGTGGTCTCCTTGCTTCGGCAATTTCATTCACGCATGGAAACGGCTGTTTTTGACCACAATGGAACTTTGGATAAGTTTCTAGGCGACGGTTTGATGGCTACCTTCGGTACGCCTTATGCCTCTCCCAATGATGCTCGAAATGCAATGCATTGCGCCTTCTCTATGCAGCAGTCTATTTCCGATTGGAATAATGACAGAGAGCAGGAAGGGTTAGCGCCCATAAAGCTATCTATTGGTCTTCATGTGGGGGAAGTTGTGCTTGGTGATATAGGCTCAGAACGTCGGCTTGAATATGCCGTGCTCGGGGATGTGGTCAATGTATCCAGCCGGTTGGAGGCAATATCGCGCGATTTAGGTGCGGTCATCGTTGTCAGCGATGATGTCTTTAAGGCAGTTGGTGACAAGGCGATGCTGTCTAAAAAAGGGCTTGTTTTTAGAGGCCCGCAGAAACTACGAGGGCGCGAAGAACCCGTTCCCGTATGGACTTTCAATAGAGACGCGTAATGTAGCGGGTGGAGTCTTCTCCACCCGCGCATTAGCCAAAATTCATATCTGCGACAAACGGATTTGATTGCCGCTCTTGACCGAAAGTCGACATATTTCCATGTCCGGGGATAAAAGAAATATCATCCCCTAAAGGCCATAATTTATCCCGGATTGACGATAGTAGGTCTTCATGGTTTCCTTGAGGGAAATCCGTGCGACCAATTGATCCTTGAAAAAGAACATCGCCTACAATGGCAATTTTCTCCGACATATTGACGAAAACCACATGCCCCGGAGTGTGGCCAGGGCAATGAACCACGTCGAGAGTTTCGTCCCCCACGGTGACTTTGTCACCATCGTTCAACCAACGCTCTGGCGTAAAGGCGAAAGATTCAGGGAAACCATAACGGGCGCATTGTTCAGGAAGTTGATCGATCCAGAATTTATCAGCCTTGTGTGGTCCTTCGATAGGAACGTTGAGTTTTTCTTTTAATTCCTTTGTACCGCCTGCATGATCAAGATGGCCGTGGGTGATCAGGATTTTCTCAATCTTCACCCCTTGGTTTTTTGCGGCCTCCAGAATATGCCCAAGATCACCACCAGGGTCGATAACAGCCCCCTTCATTGTCTTCTCGCACCAGATAAGGCTACAATTTTGGGCGAAGGGCGTTACGGGGATAATTATTGCTTTCATACTCATTCCGGGCCGATTTAAAGGCCTCGTCCTTGACTGTTCTTATTCATTAGGGGTCTTTATAGCAAAATACGTTTTTCTTGACTACTGT
>JBALXM010000024.1:28536-58330 GCA_036960695.1 Sneathiella sp. | reverse complement strand
AATATAAAAACGTTGACGTTTTGTCAACGTTCTAATAACGTAATTGTAAATCAGCAATTTATGGAGGATACTATGTGGCAATTCTGGGTAGATCGTGGCGGAACCTTTACAGACGTTGTAGCTAAAAAACCAGACGGGTCCCTTTTGTCCCATAAACTGCTGTCTGAAAACCCCGAACAATATAAAGATGCCGCGGTTCAGGGGATACGGGACCTGCTTGGTCTTTCCGTTGACGCCCCCATTCCCGAAGGCACGATAGAATATGTTAAAATGGGAACAACGGTTGCAACGAACGCATTGCTTGAACGGGCTGGGGATCGGACCTTGTTTGTCACTACAAAAGGTTTTGGTGACTGCTTACGAATTGGATACCAAAGCCGTCCAAAACTGTTTGCTCGCCATATTGAGCTTCCAGAGTTGCTCTATGAAGCCGTAATTGAAGTTAATGAGCGCGTTGATGCTCATGGTGCCATTATCACCAAAATGGACCCAACAATAGTTCAGGAAGATCTGCAAGCAGCCTTTGATACTGGAATACGGGCCATAGCCATCGCTTTGATCCACGGATATCGGTATACAGATAACGAAAAAACAATCGCTGAAATTGCTCGGAAAATTGGTTTTACCCAAATTTCCACCAGTCACGAGACAAGTCCATTAATGAAATTGGTGAGCCGCGGGGACACGACTGTTGTTGACGCGTATCTATCGCCGATTTTACGCCGATATGTGAAACAGGTATCGGACGCCCTTGGTACAACCGAGGACAGTGGCACGCGTCTGATGTTCATGCAATCTAATGGTGGCCTGACGGATGCAAACCTTTTCCAAGGAAAAGATGCCATCTTATCAGGGCCTGCTGGTGGTGTTGTGGGCATGACAAGAACAGCGGCCATGAGTGGCTATACGAAACTTATCGGTTTTGATATGGGCGGTACATCTACTGATGTTACCCATTTTGATGGTGAGTATGAGCGTAGTTTCGAGACCATGGTGGCAGGCGTTCGAATGCGCGCGCCGATGATGCATATTCATACGGTGGCGGCCGGTGGCGGCTCTTTGCTGACCTTTGATGGTACGCGTTATAAAGTAGGTCCAGAATCTGCGGGCGCCAATCCGGGCCCTGCCAGTTACCGCCGTGGTGGCCCCCTTGCCGTCACAGATTGCAACGTCATTTTGGGGAAAATACAGCCCAAGCATTTCCCTAAAGTATTTGGCCCTGAGGCCAATGAGGCCCTTGATGCCGACGTGGTTAAGGAGCATTTCTCAAATCTTGCCGCAGAAATTTCTAAAGCAACAGGTGATCCTCTTCAAAGTCCTGAAGAAGTGGCCGAAGGTTTTCTTCGGATTGCAGTGGAAAATATGGCAAATGCCATCAAGGAAATTTCGGTCCAGCGGGGCTACGATGTTACCAAATATACTCTGAACTGCTTTGGTGGTGCGGGCGGCCAACATGCCTGTCTTGTAGCTGATGCCCTTGGTATGACCCGTGTTTTTCTGCACCCCCTCTCAGGCGTTTTGTCTGCATATGGCATGGGCCTCGCCGATATACGATCGATGAGAGAAGTGCAAATTGAGAAAATTTTTGAGAAAAACGCCAAAACATTATGCGAAGAAGCAGCAGAACCACTTTTTGCCCAAGCGTCCCGTGAAGTCGAAGATCAGGGCATAGACGCTGCCGATATTACCGGCGTGCGCAAAGTACATTTAAAGTATGAAGGAACAGATGCCGCAATGCTTGTGGATCTGGCGTCCGCCGATGCGATGAAGCAAGAATTTGAAACCGCACATTTGCAGCGGTTTGGTTTTATTGCAGAAAATCGCCGTTTGGTCATTGAGGCTTTATCCGTAGAAGCCATCGGCGTTACAGATGAAGTTCAAGACCCTATCCAAGAAGCGGAGGATACACCCCCTGCTCTATCGGCTTTGGATGATGCCTCCCTCTACACCCAAGGAAAGCGTCAGACAGTTCCCCTATATGATCGAGATACAATGGTTCCAAATCAAAAGATTATGGGTCCTGCCATCTTGATTGAGAAAACGGGAACAATTGTTATTGAACAGGGTTGGCAAGCAACACTGAATAGCCGCCTCCATCTTATATTGGATCGCTTTGAAGCACGCCCACAAACCGAGGCCATTGGGACTAAAGCCGACCCTGTGATGCTGGAGGTTTTCAATAATCTGTTTATGTCAATTGCAGAACAAATGGGAGCAACTCTTGCGAACACATCCCAGTCTGTAAACATTAAGGAGAGACTTGATTTCTCCTGTGCTATCTTTGATCGCGACGGAAATCTGGTTGCAAATGCACCTCATGTCCCTGTGCATTTAGGATCAATGGGCGAAAGCATTAAATCCATCATTTCAGCGAATGAAGGGACAATGGCGCCAGGCGATGTCTTTGCCCTAAACGATCCTTATAATGGCGGAACCCACCTTCCAGATGTAACTGTAATCTCTCCTGTTTTTGATGAAAAAGAAGAGACTATTTTATTCTATGTGGGATCTCGCGGTCATCATGCGGATATAGGAGGCCGAACACCGGGCTCCTCGCCGCCTGACAGTAAACATATTGAAGATGAAGGCGTTCTAATAGACAACTTCCTGCTGGCCTCCAAAGGTCACTTCCGGGAGAAAGAAACTCGTGAGATATTGGCATCAGGGATTTATCCTTGCCGGAATATCGATCAGAATGTTGCTGACCTCACGGCTCAAATTGCCGCCAATGAAACCGGCATACGTGAGCTGCGGAAAATGGTTTCTCACTTCAGCATAAAAGTCGTGGCAGCTTACATGCAGCATGTCCAAGACAATGCAGAAGAATGCGTTCGTCGGGTGCTGGATGTGCTAAAAGACAGTGCCTTTACCTATCGACTGGACACTGGTGCAAAAATTGAGGTTAAAATCACGGTTGATCGGACAGATCGCAGTGCCGTTATTGATTTCACCGGCACCTCTCCGCAAGATAGCGGTAACTATAATGCACCCGTTGCGATCAGTATGGCGGCTGTCCTATATGCCTTCCGCTGTTTGGTGGAGAGCGACATACCCCTTAATGAAGGCTGTATGAAACCGCTTAATGTTATTGTACCTAAAGACAGTATGCTAAATCCAAGCTATCCGGCTGCTGTGATCGCCGGCAATACGGAAGTGTCTCAATGTGTGACTGATTGCCTGTTTGGAGCGTTTGGGGTTCTTGCCTCCTCCCAAGGGACTATGAATAACTTCCTTTATGGCAATGATACGCTTCAAAATTACGAAACTATTTGCGGTGGCACAGGAGCTGGTCCTGATCATCCGGGATGTAGTGCCGTTCATAGCCATATGACCAATACGCGTATGACTGATCCGGAAGTTTTGGAATGGCGTTTCCCGGTTCGTGTTGATGAATTTTCCATTCGCCAAAACTCTGGTGGTGCAGGTAAATTCTCTGGCGGTAATGGTGCTGTCCGGCGCATGACATTTAACGATACCATGACAGCCACATTCCTGTCCCTTCACCGTGAAACGGATCCCTATGGACTAGAAGGCGGCGCGGCAGGAGCGCGCGGTGACAATTACGTCATTCGTAAAGATGGCACGAAGTTGCAGCTAAAAGGAAATGACGAAGTCAATTTGTCACCCGGTGATGCTGTTGTCATAAACACACCTGGCGGTGGTGGGTTTGGATCAATCGAGTAACATCTTAAGGCAATAGTTTTGATTAACCGGACACTCTATGGCAACAGTCGTTGCAATAGAGTGTCCGAAAAAACTTATAGAGGATTATGAGCTTCCACTAAAATTTAGATCATTTTTGCAAGACAGCGCCAGTTGCCTCAAAGGATGCAATTTCATCGGTGGAATAACCCATAGCAGTCAGTATTTCACCAGAATTTTCACCGATCTTCGGGCTGTGCGCGAGGCGATCTCCATTCTCAAAAGCTGGAAATCCAGGAATACGCGGTAATGGAATTTTACCAACCCCTTCATGGTCAATCCAACGATAACTATCAACGGCTTTTGCTTGCTCGTTATCTAGATAATCGCTGTATGAATTAATCGGGCTGTGAATGACGCCCTCTGCATTTAATTCTTCAGACCAAGTCGCAGTTGATTTCTTCAAAAACTCGGCTCTCAGCATAGCCATCAACACTTGTTCTTTATCAACTCGTTTCTCACGCGTATTATAATCTTCATGATCAATAAGGTCTTCACGCCCAACCACTTTACAAAGGGATGCGTAATGACGCTCCCTCATCACGGCAATGCCAATATGACCGTCTGCCGTCTTCATAGTCCCCGCAGGGACATAGAGAACTGTCGGTTGGCCACCTTCAAGATGATGTTCTAGAATTTTGGCCGTCTGGAACGCCGCTGCGGTCTGCATAAGGCTACTATCGTAATATCCGCCCTTGCCATTAATTCCGCGAGCGATAAGGGCCTTCAGGATTGTTTGATAGGCAAAGATACCGGTCATGAAATCAATGGCAACCATACCTGTTTTCATAGGCGTGCCGTTTTCATCCCGTGTCATAGACATCCAGCCAGAGAAACCCTGAATAGCACCGTCTGTTACGGGGCGATCATTATACGGTCCTTCTTGACCATATCCGGTCACGGATAGATAAATTACGCTTTTGTTTTCCGCTGAAACAGTTTTGTAATCCAAACCGAATTTGGCCATAATACCGGGACGAAAAGATTCAACCATAACATCGGCTTCAGCCGCTATTTTCTTGGCAATTTTAAGGCCTTCGGGGCTCTTAAGATCCAAAGAAATTGATTTCTTACCAAGATTAACCGTAACAGCGTGGGCGCAATAATCGCCATAAGCTGTACCAAGCGTCCGTGCCCAATCACCGTCCAAGGGTTCAACTTTGGTGACATCCGCCCCGGCTTGCGCCAGCATCATCGCAGAATAGGGTCCAGCCACGCCTTGACTAAAATCTGCTATTTTCAGGCCTTTTAGGGGTTCTATATCGTTCACTTTACTTTCCTCTTAATGGGATCTTGTTATTGGCTTTAAGTGCGATAACTGTTTTATACCGACGGGCTTTATTTTTCTATCAGAAAATTATGTATCTAATAAGTAGATTAGAATTTAGTGATCTCTAAAACAGTTTACGCAGCTTTGTTTGCGTTACTCATTCGTCCCTCCCAAAAATTGCACCGGTACAAAAATGACAAATGAGCGACTTGTTTTGTGACGTGATAATATGGATTTTAGTCAAAAAAATACGGCCTCAATACTGAAGCCGTATTTTTCACTCAACTGGATTAATAGTCATTCTGGACTTCAAACACTCATGATGTCGCCTGAGCAACATCTCCAATTTGCTCTTCTACTTTTCTAACAGGCTTATAGAAAATAGAATACAGAACAGGGACGAGTACCATTGTAAGGAACGTTCCAAAAGTCAGACCGGCCATAACTGTTACGGCTAAGCCTACCCAGAACGTATCTTGCAATAATGGGACAACTCCTAGAACCGTTGTTGCTGCAGCCAAGAACACAGGGCTAAGTCTGGATAATGCCGCATCAACAATTGCCGTATGACGATCTTTACCCGATTCAAACTCAATAACAGCCTGATCTAACAGCACAATCGCATTCTTAATCATCATCCCAGACAAGCTCATGCCGCCTAATAATGCCAAAAATCCGAACGGTGTATCAAAAACTAGCAACCCAATAGTCATTCCGATCACGGCAAAAGGCAGTGTTAGAAAAATGATAAGCGGTGGCCGGTAAGCGTTAAACAGCATCACAATAACTAAAATCATTAGGGTCACTGCAGGGACAATACCAGGAATCAACGACGCTTGAGAGTCGGTTGAGGATTCAAACTCGCCGCCCCAAACAATTTTATATCCGGGTGGAAGTTTTACGGCCTCAATATCCGCAAGAACATCAGCCCTGAATGTTGGTAATGTTACGCCCGGGATCGGATTGCTTTGTATCGTAATCGTACTCACCCGATCACGGCGCCAACGCAATGGATTTTCCCACCGCAATTTTATGCCATCCGTGACCTGCGACAAAGGAGCTGAGTTGATGGACTGAGAAGAAGTTACAGGTAAAACATCCAATCCACCTACATTTTGCCGATCTTTTGCGACAGGCCGAATGATAATCGGGATTAATTCATCTTTCTCTCTAAACAATCCCAATGACTGACCATCAAAGGCAAGCTTTGTAGAGTTGGCTAGGTCTGCCCGTGAAATATTGACCCATCCCCCTTTATCTTGATTAAATTGAGGCACAATTTCGGGCACCATTTCCCGCCAATTAGTACGAACAGTTGCCGCATAGGGGCTATTTTCTATAATTGCTTCATATTGATGTGATATGTTGCGAAGATCTTCAGCTTTTGCATCTGCAGGTCCAGACAAGCGCAATTCAAACTTCCAAGCATCACTGGGGCCGACCCCAAAGGCCCTGATAGACACTTTTGCTTGTGGGTAGTTATCCCTGAACCAATTATCCAATTTCTTGGAGTAATCTGGTATTAGCTTAAAATCGTCAACATTTACAATTAGTTGTGCATAAGATTTATAAAGTGGCTCAGGTTCAACTGGCAAATAGAACCGCGGCGGACCGCTTCCTATATAACTAGAAACATTTAGCACATGATCATCGCCAAGAATTTTTTCTTCAGCTTTGCGAAGATCCGCAATGACTGTCTCAATCCGTGTGCCTTCAGGTGCCCAATAATCGACCATGAATTTCGTCATAGAGCTATTGGGAAAGAAAAGTTGTTTCACGTGAGTGAAACCAATACCAGAGACGACCAAAGCACCGAGCATTGCAACCACAACCAAATATTTCAGCTTCATCATTTTCAGTAAAAAAGCGCGAAAAATCCTATAAAACTTCCCTGAATACAAATCCTCCTCAGCAGAAGCATTTTCCGGTGCCTTAATCATCCCCATACACTGCAGTGGAGTGATGGTAACGGAGACAACCCAACTAGAAAGCAAGGAAATTGCGACAACTATAAACAAGGTTGCGCAATATTCTCCTGCATCTTCTTCTGAAGCAAAAATGGGATAGAAAGCCAAAACCGCAATAAATGTTGCACCAAGTAAAGGCATGCTAGGGATTTGCGCAGCTTGGATAGCCGCCGTTTTTTTATTCACACCTTGCTTTAATTTAACAACAAATCCATCTGCGACCACAATCGCATTATCAACCATCATTCCCAGCGCAATAATAAGCGCCCCCAGAGACATGCGTTGCAAATCGATTTTCATCAGAGCCATAAGAATAAAACTGGCAAAGATAGTAACAACCAGCGCCGTCCCGATGAGCAAACTCATTCGCCAACCCATGCCAATTGTCAAAACAACAATAACAATGAGAAGAGCCTGCGCAAAATTGATAAGAAAACCATTTACAGCATCATCGACAATTTCTGATTGCCAATGAATTTTGTTCACTTCAATCCCCACAGGCAAGCCAGCAATTAATTCCTCAAGACGCACGTCAACTCGTTTTCCAATATCGACAACATTGCTACCAGATACATTCGTAATACTTACGCCAATGGCTTGCCGACCGTTATAATGCATTATCGTATTTGTAGGCTCGACAAAGCCGCGCCTGACTGTGGCAATATCCCGGATGCGGATGGTGGCGCCTCCTACGGTATCCGCGGAGCTACCCTTATTTTGCAATAAATCAATAGCTGATGGGGTGATAACGATATTGCCAATATCTTCAATGGTTTGCAATTCACCTGTTGGGGCAATCCGCATACGCTCTGATGTTAAATTTACGCTCCCCGCATCCGTAACCAGTCCTAAATTCTGAACGGCCGCGGCAAGTGTTTGAATACTTATCCCAAGTTGCGTCAGTTGCGCTTTCGATATATCCAAATAAACTGCTTTTTGCTGCTCTCCCCACAAATCAACGCGAGCAACGCCTTCTACAACAGAAATATGTTTTTTGATCTCTTTTGTATAAGTCTGAAGTTCGTTATAGCTAAATCCGTCCCCAACGACGGCCAATTGAAACCCAAAAACATCACCAAAATCATCACCAATTGTGGGTCGTCCAGCACCAGGTGGCAGTGAATTCTCAACTTCTCGTACTTTGCGCCTAAGTTCATCCCACACTTGCGGAATAGCTTCCGCCGTATACTTGGGTTTTATATTGACACTAATTTGGGAATACCCAGCGCGCGAGAATGATTCCAGATAGTCTATCTGGGCCATTTCCTGAATGGCTAACTCAATCTTATCGGTTACCTCCAGCTCGACTTCTTTAGCAGAGGCACCTGGATATGAGGTCGCTATTACTGCTGTTTTAATCGTAAATTCGGGGTCTTCTAGTTGTCCCAAATTAAAAAAAGCACCAACGCCCCCAACAATGATCAAAAACGTTATGAAATAAGTAATTTTAGCATTTTCAATTGCTATTTTAGCGAGGTTCATTTTGTCACCTGCTCTTTTGCCAAAGCAACTTTCTGCCCCTCTTTCAAGTAATTCACACCAGCAACAACAACCCGATCCCCTTTACTGAGGCCATTGGTAATTGTTATGCCGTGATCGGTCAGATCCCCGACTTCAACCTTTGTCCGCTTAACAGTCATACTGTCTTTATCAATCAGCCAAACGAAACTTCCTTGCTCCCCCGGGAAAGTTGCCATTGCGGTTACTGGGATTTCGATATTGACAGACTGGTCAGTTATTTCACCTCCCGACGCAGACGCCGTTCCCGCCATACCCGGTAAAATATTTACGTTTGCCGGCTGGCTCATAACCAGCGTCACAGGGTATGTTCTTGTATTTGCAGTTGCTTCCGTACCGATTTTCGAAATTTTCGCCGGAATTTTGATGTCTTTAAAGGTATCAAACACGACAAGAATGTCTTTTGCTTGCGGTGCTAATGAGATTAGATCCTCTGGGATATCAATAACCATTTCAATAAGCGAATTGTCAACAATACGCATAATAGACTGCTTGGCCTGAACATTTTCGAAATTTTCTACGTAGGTTTGAACGACTATTCCATCAATCGGTGCCTTCAACCGTGTATAATCTAATTCAATTTGGGCCCGATCCCTATTTGCTTTGGATGCTTTTATATCAGCGTTTGATTCATCTGCTTTAGCCTTCGTTCTATCAAGCTTAGCTTTTGCGATATGGCCTTTCTTAAACAAGATTTTATCACGCTCTAACGACAGGTCTGTATTTGTTGCTGTCGCAATAGATCTCGCTAATTGAGCGGAGGCTTGGTCCAATTCAGCTTTAAATCGATCTGGGTCAATTTGGGCAACTAAAGTACCTGCTTTTATTTCTTGCCCAACAATCACAGGCCGAGAAATCAAAGGACCGGAGACATTAAAGGCAAGATCCAGTTCCACAGATGCCTTTGCGCGCCCCGAAAAAGTTCTCTCCTGTAGAATTGCCGCATCGCCGACAACCGTAGACCTTACTGGTCTAACTACCGTCTCTTTCGCTACCTCTTGATCCTCGCAAGCTGACAAGAGCATCAAGGGTATTATCAAGACGGTAGCTAAGTTAAATCGGCGCATGTTTCTGGACCTCGAAAAAAGGTTTAAGTTATCTTGTTAGGCGGGAGTAAAAAGCAGTCTTGTTACAAGTAATCAAGAGTTTCAATCAAAAAAAAATAGATCAATCTCCGAAGAAATTAGGTTACTTGTTCAAATATTAGGCATTCAGACCTTAAAGTAAATACACTTTCCTTGACGATTGTTATGCGGATTGAGTAGTTTATCATAAAAAAAGGGAAGCTCATGTATCGTTCCATACCCAAATCAACGGGATTATCAGAACATTATAGAAGAGGCTTGGAGGCTGGAACTGTCCAGCTTCAATCATGCACCGCCTGCTCACATATCTGGCATTATCCAAGACCAGTTTGCCCTGCCTGTGGGTCAAACAACTTTTCTTGGATAGCGGCGTCTGGAAGCGGTACAATCGCCAGTTATACAATTGTTCGGCACGCGCCATCTGCTGAATTTAAAGAATCTCTTCCCTACGTAGTTGCGATGGTGGACTTAACTGAAGGCCCCCGCATGACTGGGACAATCACCGGAGCCAACGCACTTGAAAGTCAGATTGGCGATAGGATTAGTGTTGAAATTCCAAAAGACTCATCTGGCCTGCCCGGCATGCCGGTATTTCGGAGGATTTTAGATTGAGAAATTCCTATGTAGATAAAGTCGTCATCTCTGGCGTTGGAGAATCTGAAATAGGCCTTGTTAAAGATAAATCCGGGCTGGACCTTTGTACCGATGCTGCATTATCAGCAATTGCAAATGCTGGGTTAAACGTAAAAGATATTGACGGCCTTTTAACATCCTACTGTTCAACAGAACCCTACTTTGTTTTTTACGGCGCATTGGCTGAATATCTTGGACTTGAGCTCGATTATGGTGTCACGATGACCGCAGGGGGCGGAACCGCCGGCATGATGATAAATGCTGCGGCGATGGCAATCGCCAGTGGTGTTGCCAACAACGTTCTAATTGTCGCAGGAGAGAACCGAGCTTCTGCTATGGGATCTGCAAAAACCACACAAATGCTAACCGCTTTCAGTCATCCACTCTATGAAGGCAATGGTATTTCCGTGCCTGCCTTTTACGGTATGGCCGCTCAGCGCTATCTTTATGAAAACAACTTGGATAGAAGCCATTTAGCACCAATCGCCGTACAATCCCGTGCCAATGCGGCCCGAACCCCTAATGCACATAAGAAAGCCCCGATAACCGTTGAAGATGTTCTCAATTCCCGGCCCATCGTAGAACCCCTCCATTTACTTGATTGTTGCTTGATATCCGATGGTGCAGGCGCCCTTATCGTATCAAGGCGGGAAAAAGAGAAGGACCTTATCGAGCCTCCTGTATATCTAGCAGGTATTGGTGAGAAATTTACACATGAGCATTTGATTGCCGCCCCGGACATTGTACGCCCCGGATCTAAAGCTGCTGCCAACAAAGCCTATAAAATGGCAGGCTTAACACCGTCACACATAGAATTTGCCGAACTGTATGATTGCTTCACCATAACACCTGCGATTTTAACGGAAGAGCTTGGCTTTTCAAAGGAAGGGCGCGGCTGGGATTTGTGGTCCGATGGACGCGCCGGTATTGACGGTAAATTCCCCATTAATACACATGGCGGTATGCTTAGTCATTGTCATGCGGGGGCCGCTGGTGGCCTTTTAAGTGTTATTGAATGTATTCGTCAGGTTCGCGGTACACAGGGAGATCGTCAAGTACCCAAGCATGATATTGGACTTGCTCATACAGAAGGCGGAATAATGTCAAACCATACAACTATGATCTTTACCTCTGCCCCCTTGTAATTGTACTTAAAGAAAGTGCGATATTTTCCGCTTTCCATAAACCTTTGAAATTTGCATGTAATGATAAGACGAAAAAACAGCCCTAAATACCTGCAAATTGCAAAAACCATATCAAAGCGCATTACCGATAACACCTATATCATCGGCTCGAATTTGCCGACTGAAACTTCCTTTTTGGAAGAATTCCAAGTAAGCCGGCAGACCGTTCGCAAAGCCATCTCTCTCTTAAAAGATTGGGGAATGGCATCCACCCGACACGGTTCTGGAACTGCCGTTATCTCAAAAGGGAATGAAGACGGCTACAGTCAGAAATTCGGATCTTTAGCGGACCTGTTGCAACATGATGCCCACACGCAAATTAAGTATCGTGAGTCTCAACAAATTACAGTCAGCCGCGAGATGGCTAATCTTATTGGTTGCGCGCCCCAACAACCATTCTGGCAACTTACTGTCATTCGAAAATCAAAAGACAGTGATATAGTGACAAGTTGGGTTGACCTGTATGTCAGGGAATCTCATCACCAGATCATTGACATGATCGGTCGTTTTCCAAATCGAATGATCCATACCTTGATTGAAGAAGGGTTCGGTGAAAAAGTCGTAGAGATCGAGCAAGAAATTGATGCGGCCCCGATCCCCGACGACGCGGCAGACGCTCTAAAAATTCCTAAAGGACAAATTGGACTGCGGGCAATTCGCCGGTACTTCGGCGGTAACAAGCGACTGATACTGACGGGCGTCAATTTTCATCCCGCAGGGCGCTATGTTTATCGTGCGACGCTTCAGCGATCAGACGCTTCCCAACAAAAAAATTAGTCCAAACAAAGCACCATTTCACCTCATAAACCCCTCTATTGATCTAAATCATTGAACGAAAAATCATCTATTGTTAGGAATAGTTATCATTACCAACAATGGAGGCGCGATTTTTGTTATGCTTGGGTTCGGAAAAACTAAACAAAATAGTCATTCACCGACAGATAATCGCTTTTTGCATGAGGCAAAAAAAGACCTCGACCACAAGATTTGCGGAATTGAAGCGGATAAGGGTTTAAGCCACAAATTAATGGAAATGGGTCTTCCTATAGGATCCATTATTCAAATCTTGCAACACCGCCCTTGCGGTGGTGCTATTGTGGCTAAGGGCAATTTACGCTTAGCGCTAGGGTCTTCACTCACCTCACAGATTATAGTTTTACCGGTTTAAAGAAGTAAGTAATGACATACAAAACCATTGCGCTCGCAGGGAACCCTAATAGCGGGAAGACAACACTCTTTAACGCCCTAACCGGTGCCAGGCAAAAAGTCGGTAATTGGCCCGGCGTTACGGTCGAGAAAAAATCCGGAGACTATACGGCTCATGGTCAAAGGATGCAGATCATTGACCTTCCCGGAACTTATTCATTATGCGCTCAGCCTGCCCAAGAATCCATGGACGAAAAGGTCGCGAGAGATTTCCTTTATAGAAACCAAGCAGATGTCATTATTAATATTGTTGATGCCAGTAATCTTGAGCGTAACCTCTACCTAACGACGCAACTCCTTGAATTAGGGCATCCCTTAGTGGTCGCCCTTAACAAGACAGACATCAATGAAAGGCGCGACATTCGCCTTGACGTCAATGAGTTATCAGTAACCCTTGGTTGCCCTGTCATCCCTATATCCGCCACAAAAAACATCGGCTTTGAATCCCTGATCTTAAAAGCTTTAGATCAAGCGAATAAGATATCGGATTATGTCCCTCAATATTACGAAAGCGCGATTGAGAGCGTTTTGCAAAAGATGGCCGATCAAATTGGGGTCAAAGATATAGATCTCTCTATCTGGAAACGTCGTTGGCTTGCCCTCAAAATCCTTGAGGGTGAGAATATTAATGAAATGGGCCTTGATCCCTCCCTTATGGGCACTCTATCTCAAACCCGCGCAGACCTTATTCAGACCCACGGTGAAGATCTTGATCTGATCATAGCGGATGCCCACTTCACATTTGCCAATAGCCTAGCCCATCGCGCCACCCTGAATGAGCAAAAACATGTTCACACATTTTCTGACAAAATAGATAAGGTCGTTCTTAATAGAATTACTGGCCCTCTCCTTTTCCTCGGCCTCATGTACACCATGTTCATGATCACCATTAATTTGGGGAGTGCCTTTATTGATTTTTTCGATTTATCAGCAGCAGCTCTCTTTGTGGACGGCTTTGGATCGATATTAGATACGATCGGCGCGCCCGTCTGGCTTCGCATCATTCTGGCTGACGGTATTGGCGGCGGTATTCAGGTTGTCGCGACCTTTATTCCCATCATTGGGTTTTTATATCTTTGCCTCTCTATCCTAGAAGACTCTGGGTATATGGCCCGCGCAGCGTTTTTAATGGATCGATTGATGAGAAAAATCGGCCTGCCCGGCAAGGCTTTTGTGCCCCTTATCGTGGGCTTTGGGTGTAACGTTCCAACCATCATGGCGACACGAACCCTTGATAAACAAAGCGATCGCATAATGACCGCGATGATGGCACCCTTTATGTCTTGCGGCGCTCGGCTTGCGGTCTACGCCCTTTTTGCAGCGGCCTTTTTCCCGTCAGGCGGCCAGAATATTGTTTTCCTTTTATATCTGATCGGCATAGCAGCCGCTGTTGCAACAGGCGCACTTTTAAAACAGACAATATTACAGGGGGAGACATCTCCTTTTCTTATGGAATTGCCCCCTTACAATTTTCCAAGCCCCAAAGGGGTTGTCATAAATGCATGGCAGCGCCTTAAAGGGTTCCTATTTGGCGCAGGAAAAACAATTATCATTGTTGTCACCATTTTAACTGGCCTGAACTCTTTAGGGGTTGATGGCAGTTTTGGAAATGAGAACAGTGAAAAATCCATATTATCAGAAGTAGGAAAAATTATCACCCCGCTCCTGTCACCGCTCGGTGTCACCTCTGATAATTGGCCGGCATCTGTTGGGATTTTTACGGGAATTTTTGCGAAAGAAGCCGTTGTTGGTACGTTGGACGCACTCTATTCAGGCTTGTCTGAGACTAAAAGAAGCTCTGATATTCAGCTTGAGGAAAGCCGTTTTAACCTACCAGATGCACTGATGGACGCTGCGCAAACTATTCCCGACAATTTAAGCGCTTTATCGTCCCTATTTCTCGACCCATTAGGTCTCTCTATTACCAATGTTGATGGGGGAACAGAAGATGTCATGAGCGAGCTGGAACTGACCGACACCACATTGGGGGCGATGGCTTCCCGCTTTGATGGCCCCGCAGGTGCTTTTGCCTATCTTCTTTTCATTCTCCTTTACACCCCGTGTGTGGCGGCATTAGGCGCGATTACAAGGGAGCTAGGCGGAAAATGGACTGGATTTGCAGTTATCTGGACCACAGGTGTCGCTTTTTCAGTCAGTGTCAGTTTTTACCAAATTATGAGATTTGACCGCGCGCCTATAACCGCAAGTCTATGGCTCGCAGGTATTGGTCTCAGCATCGGTCTTACCTTCATAATAATGAAGCAAGTGGGAAAGCGGCAGAGCAATATTCGTTCAGAGAAAGGATCCCAAATTCATGATTTTACAAAAACTTACAGCCCTTCTGCAAAAGACAAAGAGCGCTTCGGTGAAGGATCTAGCTCATCATCTTGCCATTGAAACTGATGCCCTTCGGTCAATGCTGAGTATGTTGGAACATCGGGGACGTGTGGTTAAACTGATCCAGTCGTCGGCCTGTAACAGCTGTACAAAGTGTGATCCGGCCCAAACAGAGATATATGAATGGGTAAGCGCTCCATAACCCCCTTATTTATATTGCGCCAATTGGGTTTCAGTTCTGTCTTTTTTAGTGTAGTTATTTTTGCCTCCCTTTTTCAGCGGAGAAAACGACGCTTAACAAGATTTGAGTTGAAGGACAGTGCGTGACGACGATTATCATCACGGAAAAAACATCGCAAAAGAAAGATCTGGCGGCTGCTATTGGCACCGAATATGGCCAAATCTTTCCGGCAGAAGGCCATTTGCTAAGTCTTGAAGAGCCACAGAGTGTTAATAATCAATGGGGAAAATGGTCCTTTGATTTACTAAAACCAGATGATTTTTACCCCACGTGCCCCGCGCCAGATGCCTCCCCATCTGCGATGGCAAAGCTTAAAGCAATCGAATCTGCTATAAAAAAGGCAACAAAAGTCATAATCGCCACCGATTGTGATCGTGAAGGTCAGCTTATTGGGGAAGAACTGCTTCGGCATTTCAAATTTGAAGGGCCTGTTGAGCGCGCAATGTTTACAGCCCAAGACGAGAAAACGTTAAGGCAAGCCTTCGCCAATTTGGAATCCAATACCAATTACAACAACTTAGGACAGGCAGCTCTAGTTCGACAGCAAGCAGATCAAGTTTATAATCTATCCCTCACGCGGGCTGCGACCGTCGCCTTGAAACAACCGGGTGAATATGGCGCCATCGGAATTGGCCGCGTAAAGACACCCACGATGGCAATCGTCTGCATTCGTGAATTGGAGATCCAGAATTTTACGCCGCTGGATTATTATCACCTAGTTGCCACAGCAAATACAGATGTAGGCCCACTTCAACTCCGCCATGCGCCTAAAGAGCGTATTTTGCAGGAAGAGGATGCCGAAACTATCCGTGCTGCTGCCGAAGGTTTTGAAGGCCCTCTATCGGCAGAGAAGAAAATCAAGCGCACGAAACCACCAAAATTACTTGATTTGCCCGAATTGCAAAAAATTTGTAGTCGTAAATGGGGCTGGTCTGCCACCAAGACATTGGACGTTGCGCAGGAACTCTATGATGGCGATGGTAAGAAAATTCAGACTTATCCCCGTGCGGAATCTCGCTACCTGTCTGAAAACCAAATCGATGATGTACCGGACATTATTGCAGGACTGAAAAACCTCTCGCAATACGAAGCACTTCAGATTGAAAAACCTGAAATTCGAAAAGGGAAAGCGGGCCACTTCTCTGATGCTGGCCTAAAAGGTGTGTCCCATCACGCGATTATCCCCAACAAAAACACCATGGATCGTATCCATACCATTTACCCGCGCTTGTCCCAAGACGAAGCCAAAATGTTTGATTTGGTTGCAAGTTCCTATCTTGCGATTTTAATGCCCGATTATGTGTATGAGTCCACAACCGTAGCTATGGATGTACCGGGACCTACGGGGAAAAACCTTCCCTTTAAAATTACCGGCAACATTCCAAAAGAGCTCGGTTGGAAAGCCGTCTTCACCGATGAGATGGAGAAAAAGGAAGATCATGCGGGGGAGCTCCCGCCCGTTCAAGATGGGCAGATCGCCCGTCTCAGCCCTGTTACGCTGGATACCAAAAAGACCAAAGCCCCTCCCCGTTTCAACGAAGGCGCCCTCATTGATGCTATGCAGAATGCGTGGCGTTTTGTGGAAGATAAAGACATTCAGGAACGCTTGAAAGAAGCGAAGGGAATTGGCACACCGGCCACTCGTGCCACAGTCATTTCCGGCCTTAAACGCCAGAATTTCTTAGCCCAAAGTGGGAAACATATTGTCCCTACCTCCTCTGCGCTGACGCTTTACAAAACCTTTAAATCTATCGCGCCCGAACTGGTGGACCCCGGTGTTACTGCACTTTGGGAAATGAAGTTGGATGATGTGCTGATGGGAGAGCAGACCGCTCGTCAAGTTTGGGATGAAATTGGCGATGCGACCGCTCGCCTCATTGGGATTATTAGGGACAACGCGTCAAAAGCCCCTAAAATTTCCACAGGCGTCGCGGCTCCTAAAGGCGGTACCAAGTTTGGGAATGGGAAACCTACGGACAAGATGGTGACGACGGCTAAATCAATTGCGGAGAAGAAAAACGCCAAACTTCCCAAAGGCTACGCAACAGATTTCCAAGCTTGCAAAGATTTTCTGGATGAACATTTAGGGGGCAATCCCCTCATAGCTATTGAAAAACGGTTGGGAAGCGGGATTATCAAAGGCATTGGTCCTGCTGCCGCAAAAACGCTGATGACCGCCTTTGGCGCAGAAGTCTTTAAGGTCATTGACGAAACACCAGAGAGATTATCCGAAGTAAAAGGCATTGGACCCAAAATCATCAAAGCTGCTACAGACAAAAAGGCGGCGACTGAAATTGGTAAAATCCTACACTCTCACGGCGTTACATCCAACTACGCCTTGCGACTACAAAAGACCTATGCCGAAGAAACACAATCAATTATCACAAAAGATCCTTATCGCATCATTCGGGATGTTAAATGGTTCGGGTTTGAAAATTGTGACCGAATTGCCAAAAATATTGGTTTGCAGCAAGATGCCCCGGAGCGCATTCAAGGAGCCTTGTTTCATGCGATAAACCAGTCCGATGAGCCAAGAGTAAAAGAAACTCTTTTAAACGGTCTTATAAAGCGGCTGGATGTGTCCCCTGAACAGATTGAGAGCGCATTGAGCGCAGAGATTGACGCAAAAAACCTTTACGTCGTTAAGATTGACGGCAAGGAACATATCGGGAAAAGTGCCCTTCAACTAGCGGCAAAAGGCATTACGTCAAAGCTGAAATCTTTTGTAGGCGGCGAGACACCGTGGCCTGAAATGCAGGCGGATAAAGCTATCTCCTGGGCTGAAGGCCAAATTTCCCAGCAATTATCTACCGAACAGAAAAGGGCTGTAGAGACAGCCTTGCAATCCAAAATGCTGCTGCTCAAAACCGCCCCCGGCGTAGATTGCGCCCCCTGTATCAATGCGCTTTTAAGAATTTTAAAAGCCAAGGGTATTACCTCTCTCATAGCAACGCCAACAGCTGCGGGTGCAGCGGCGCTAAAGGATCAAATTGAAGGCGATGCGGATAGCGCCCTTAAATTGCTCGATTGGCAGACTAAAACTGGTAAGTTTAAGCACAGCGCCAAGAAGCCCCTTGATTGCGGTTTGCTGGTCATAAAAGATGCCCATAATATTGAACCGCACTTAATGCACGCCCTTTTGCAAGCCATCCCCAAAGAAGCCGCGCTTATTCTAACGTCAGATCTTCCCAAACATTCTAACGCCCTCACAACGGACGTTATTGAAAAACTCTGTAGTTCAGAAAAAATACCGGTATTCCCTATGATGGAACGACCGGAGGATTTAGCCGTAAGTGCACGGATCACAGCCCTGCAGGCCTTAACCGACAATAATACTTTGCCTCTTGAGAGTTCGAACACGGCAACAACGGATTACTTCAAAATTGACGCTAAATCCAGTGACGAGACAATCGCAAAAACCATTGAGATAATCAAAAATCGCCTTCCAAAACGGCATGAAATTGATGCGATTGATGACATCAATGTAATATGCTCGGCGCTTGGCGGTGAGCTCGGCTCAAACCAGCTGAACCAAAGACTTCAGCAGTCCTTAAACCCACCACAAGACACTATCTATGTTGATCGGTTTGGTTGGCGTTATCGCACGGATGATAAGGTTATAATGCTTGAAGGTGACTATGAAAAAGGCCTTATGGCCGGTGAAATCGGACGCATTAAGAAAATCCAGTCTGACAGCCAGAATGTGACCATCAGTTTTTCAGGCAAATCAGTCGAATTTCAGTATGATGAACTGGATATTGTGTCGTTAGGTTTCGCTATTCCTTCGAATTTGGCACACCATGCTGATAGCAAAGCTATTCTTGCAATCGACTCCGCGGCCAAATCCCAAAATCATATCTTCCGCGCCCTTTATTCAGCGAAAAAACTCGCCCTTGTTATGGGATAAATCAAACAGTAAATTTCATTTTAAATAATATTTTTGCCTAGTAGCGAACCCTTTTGATTACATCCAGTGTCTTTAAAACAGACGGATACTGAAACAATAGGGATTTCTAAAATGGCATTAAAATATAAAACAGCACTTATCATTGGCGGCAGTCGGGGTGTTGGTCGAGATTTATCATTAAAACTTGCTAGAATGGGTATTAGAACAGTCGTTGTTGCCCGCACCCAAAATGATTTAGATATTTTAAAGACCGAAGACCCCTCCCTTGAGATTATTACTCAAGATGCAACGGAAGAGGGAGTTGCCGGGCAGATGATTTCAGAAATATCTCCAGACCTTTTGATTTTGGTGGGTGGGTATCTTCCAAAAATGCAGTCCATTGCTGAAATGAATTGGCAAGAATTTAGTGCCACTTGGAATACGGATACAAAGATTGCCTTTGAATTTACAAAAGCAGCTCTTTTAGCTCCTTTGAAAGCGGGAAGTTCAATTGTCAGTTTTTCAAGCGGCGCGGCCCTTTTCGGATCACCCTTGTCGGGCGGTTATGCTGGTGCGAAAAAAATGCAGCATTACATTTCTAATTACGGAAACCGCGAAGCCGACCTTCGAGGGCTTGGGCTGAACTTTTATACAATCTACCCTAAACAACTGATTGCAGGTACAGACATCGCCAATGATGCATCTTTAGCCTACGCGACGGCCAATTCCATACCGCAAGAACAGTTCATGAAGCAGTGGGAACAGCCTTTGACACCTGACCTTATAAGTGAACATATTATAAGTCTCTTATCTGAAGATAGTGGTGACAATAGTGGCACTTATGCCATTACAGGAACGACTATGGAAACCCTTGCTTAAAATGTCGATAAATGGAAATGAGAATTTTGATTTGGCCGGGCTTGAAGCAGCCCTGCCAGTCCTGCGTCCAGAGCTGCACCGCTATTGCGCGCGGATGACCGGATCCGTTGTTGATGGAGAGGATATCTTACAAGAAACCCTTCTAAAAGCATCCCGCGCATTAAGCAGGGGTATTGTTGTGGAACAACCACGGGCGTGGTTATTTCGCATTGCCCACAATACAGCCTTAAACCATTTCCGATCGACAAGGAGAGAAATGGCGATGAAAGAAGAAATCAGTCATGAACTCACGAATGATCCTTTTCCTAAGCAAAGCACCGTAAAAGACACATTACGACCTTTTCTGCATTTAACACCGAAGCAACGCAGCACTGTTATCCTTCGGGATGTGCTTGGATATTCCGCATCGGAAGTCGCTCAATTGACGAAAAGCACTGTTCAATCTGTTAAATCTGCTCTGCACCGCGGACGCAGCATTCTTAAAGACACGGATCCCGACGAAGTCGCCCCGCTGTCCCCTTTGAACAAGTATCAAAAAGAGCAGCTGGCCCAATATGCAGATTTTTTCAACAACCATGATTTTGACCGACTGCGTGATATGCTTTCAGCAGAGGTCCGCTTGCAGTTGGTATCCAGAATAGACTTAAGCGGAAAAGAAGAAGTAAGCAACTATTTTGGTAACTATCAGAAGGCTGAAGATTGGGTCATGACGCCAGGTCTAGTTGAAGGAAAGCCCGCTATTTTGGTTTTCGACCCTACAGATCCCGCAGGCCCCCTTAGTTACTTTGTTTTGGTAAATTTCGACACCGAGAAAATACTCACTATCCGGGATTTCCGCTATGCACGATATGCCATACAAGATGCGCAGTGGGAACGGATTTAGACTTTCTCTTAACTTAGCACACACGCCTACAAAAAAACTTGCTCCGGTTTAAGTTCATAAAGAGAAGATACGATGGGTGCCGTAATAGTTGCGGCACTGTCGCCACTTGCATATATCCGACCTTTTTGAAGGAAAATTGTGCGATCCGATACGGCTTTAGCAAGCCTTAAATCATGTAAAACTGTCACTATCGAAAAGCCCTTCGTCTCGCATAACGTTCTACAAATCTCGAACAACATAAACTGATGCTTTAGATCAAGCGCAGACGTCGGCTCGTCTAGGAGTAGAAGAGCGTCTTCCTGATCCCAAATTTGTGCCAAAACTCTTGTTAAATGAACCCTTTGCTGCTCCCCTCCTGATAGGCTAGAAAAAAGTCGATCCTTCATTGACGTCATTGCCGTCAAATCAAGCAGTTCATTAATTATATTTTTATCCAAATATCCAAGGCCGTCAGATCGGCCCAAATTGCGCCCCATTGATGCAACTTCAAAAACTGTAAAGGGAAAATCAATCGACACTTGCTGACTTAACACCGCCCTACGCTGTGATAGCTCGCTCAAGGATAATTCCGAGTATGGCTTGTTCTCTAGAAAGATTGTTCCTGCGCTTAACGTGTAAAAACCGGAGAGGCATTTGAGAAGCGTTGATTTCCCTGCCCCATTTGGGCCCAAAATCGATAAAATCTCTCCTCGCCCAACAGATAGGGACACATCAGAAAGAATTGTCTTACCTGAAACTTTGAAGGAGATATTATTTGCAACCAGCATCTATAATTTTCCTGATGTTTGTTTAATGAGCAACCAAAGGAAAAAAGGCCCGCCAATCAAACTTGTTAAAACCCCAACTGGTAACTCTGCCGGGGAGACAATTGTTCGCGCAAACGTATCTGCGAGCAATAAAAGTCCCGCGCCTAACAGAGCTGACAAGGGGATTAAAAGCTGATGATTAGCGCCAAACAATAAACGAATAAGATGGGGCACAACAAGCCCGACAAAACCAATAAGGCCGCTTATAGCAACTGCGGCGCCAACTGTGAGCGCCGTTGTCAAAATAATGGTGCGTTTTAGGCGCACTGTATCTATTCCTAGATAAGTGGCATTTTCTTCTCCAAGAAGAAGAATATTCAACTGACGTGCCTTTAAAACCAAAATCCAAATAGCAGGCACGGTGATGCTGGCACTGACAAAAACTTGTGACCAAAGCGCACCGCCAAGGCTTCCCATTGTCCAAAAGGTAAATGCCCGTAACTGTTGGTCATCGCTTAAATAAGTCAAAACGCCCGTGCCCGCAAATGTCAGGGCATTAATTGCGATCCCCGCAAGCAACATATGCGTTACCGAGAATAATCCCGATATTTTCGAAAGTCGCAAGATAACCAAACTCGTGATTGTGCCGCCAATAAAGGCCGCGAACCCCATTCCATAGAGACCTAGAAACCCCGTGGCAGGCCCAATTAAAACAATTGAAATCGCAACGGCTAAAGCTGCGCCACTTGAAATACCGATCAATCCAGGATCAGCGAGCGGGTTTCGAAACAACCCCTGCATGGCGGCCCCAGAAATACCAAGCGAAGCACCGACTGACATTGCCAAAATAGCGCGTGGCAAACGAATATTGAACAAAACCGATTGTTGCAATTGATCCAGTCCGCCGAAGACCAAGGCTTTCGCTGGAATTGAAATAGCGCCGATAGACAATGAAAATAGAAAAATCACAAACACCAATGGGCAAATCAGGAGAAATGCGCGGTGCGTGGTACTTATAGGACTGTCTCGCCGTACTAAAGAGAAAATAGACATTACAAAGGGGCCTGCATTTTTTCATGGAGTTCCATGGCAGCCGCTCCTGTCCTAGGTCCAAAACCCAAAAGTAAAAGCCCGTCCATATGAATAATATGTTCGGCTTTGCCTGCTGGGGTCAGGCCGATACCGGGAATTTTAAGGATGCCTTCTTTGCCACCATTCATTTTGAGGCTACGGCTAGTAATCAGGATAATATCGGGTGCATATTTAACGGCGGCTTCAGGGGTTAAAGGCTTATATCCTGAAAAACCGTCTGCAACATTACGACCGCCGGCAAGATCGATCAACGCGCTTGCGGAAGTCTCAACGCCCGCCACCATTGGCGTACTTGTCCCATGGCTGGTCAGAAATAGGATTGAAGGCTTACTTGTTTGTTTACTGACTTTTAACGATACTTTTTGAAGAATTTGATCAAGGCCCGTCACAATATTTTGCGCCTGATCCGTCTTGCCTAAAACATCACCAACCAACAGGATATTCTGTCGAACATGGGCTACCGATTTAGCAGATTTTAAAGTAACTATTTTTAACCCGGCGTTCTTAATCTGAACCAAAACTGGCGGAGGTCCTGCATCATCGGTTACCAACAATAAATCAGGATTTAAGGATAGAATTCCTTCAGCTGATAAGTTTCTTTGATACCCGACTTTGGGTAATTTTGCAGCCAACGGTGGATAATAGCTGGTCGTATCTGCCCCGACCAACCGTTGATCCTCTTCCAAGGCGTAAATGATTTCGGTAACGGCACCACCAACAGATACGATGCGGTTGGGCAGCTCTCCTGCTGTCACATTACTGCTAGCAAACAGGAATGCTAGAATGAAAATCTTTCTCATTTTGAAAACTCTTTTTTCATCAATATGTTGGCAGCTTCTATACCGCGTGATTGTAGATAGGTGAGAAGGGTTAGGAATCTCTCAAGCGAGATAGCCTTGTCTCCGGCGATTATAAAGTTTTTATCCGGATCTTGGATCTGTACTGTACTGATCGCCTGCTTCAACCCCTCCAACTCTTCAAAATTTTCGCCATCCAAAGCATAACCGGACAATTTAATTTCCAGTAGGTAATGTGTCTCAGATTGGGACTGGGCGACCTCTTCCGCGGCCCCTTCGGGCAAGGTTAGATCAAGAGTTCTATACGCGGCGCCAGCAGTCAAAATGAAGAAGACCAAAAGGATAAACAGAATGTCCAGTAAGGTAGTTAAATCCGGTAAGACCTCTCCTTCATTGGTGTCCTTTGCCATGTGCGAGAGATTAATCATTGTCCCGCCATCATTGAACTGACATTAGAATTTAGCGGCCCTTCCTTAGGCGTGCTCATCTCCATCCCTATTTCAAGCAAGGATGCGTTTAACTGAGACGAGACCCGATCCAGAATTGAGGTTTGCCAAGCGGAAAAACCGCTCACCAATATTATAGAGGGCAAGGCAATCATTAGACCAAAAGCGGTTGTGAGCAACGCCTCCCACAGGCCGTCCGCAATCATATTAGGACTTACCGGATTTTGAGAGGCTGCAATAACACGAAAGGCCTGAATAATACCCAAAATGGTGCCAAGTAGACCCATAAGAGGGCTTACCGCCGCAATTAGCCGCAGCAGGAACAAGCCGCGGCCATATGGTCTTTTTGCATCCATTAGTGCGACGGATAATATCTCTTCACAGGATGCTTTTCCGCGATGTCGATGCAACTTCAGGATACGTTTTCCTTTAGCCAGTAATTTCTGGCCGCCAAAATCTGCGACCAGAAAAAATGTCAACCGTTCCATACAAATCATCATTGCAAGAACTGAGCAAACAACCAACGGGAGTCCCATAATGCCTAATTTATGATAGATTTCAGGCAACTGATTTTGTTTCCTTTTTTGAGATTTGCGCTACGATTTTTTGCCATAAGGGAAGCTCTGGCTCACCGGGTTTGCGCTTGCCAAACAAGGTCGCGATGATCTCACCAGAATGATCGAAGACTTCAACGGCTGTCACGATGCCATCTGCTGTCGGTTTACGGCTCACCCAACTTTCCGCAATCAGTGCTTCATTCAAATGTAAATTGAATTTTGGATCCAGGATGTTGAACCACTCACTATGATCCACCAACTTTTTCACTGTTCCCGTATGAATTTGAATGCAACCTCTGTTGCCAGTAAAAACCATGATCTCACATTCTTCATCGCGCGCCATCTCGATAGCTTGGCGAGCCGCGTTTAGTTCAACTTCATAAGCAAAATCAGAACCAACTTTTCGGAAACTCTGCTGCCTATCAACTCCGAATTTTCGAAGCATGGGGAAGAAATCATGAGTATCTTTCAAATTCGCCCAAGTATTCCTGAAATCAATCCAATCCACTTCATCATCTGAACTGCTTGGTTTTTTCGGTCCATATTCTTCCAGCGAGAGAGAGGCGTTTTGATCCTCTGCGGTAAACTTGGTCACCAACTGGTCAAAAGCTGCCTCATCTGACTTGTTTGTTAGATAAATCTTATGGATTGCTGCCCCGGATTTATCGAAGAATTGCAAACTGTTGCGATCTCCGGTTTTCGTTTTTTCAGTCAGCGCAAAAACATGGGCCCAGTGAGACATGAAAAGACGCAAATCGATATCTTCATTTACAAATAATCCCATATTCATGGGCCCATTACCAAAGAATTTCGGACCTAAATAGACGCCTTTCCGTTCATGAACGCATGCTTCATTACGAGTGAGAGCCATAACCTCACCCAGAGGCTCGATTGAGCTCAAGATTTCTTGCATTTTTGTATCAAGGCGAATGGCACCGTCGCCCATTTGACACGCAATCAAATCGGCTTCACTAACACCCAACTCTGCTGCCGCATTTCTCGCGCGCATCGTTGGATTTTCCTCTTTCAATTGAGTAAAACGGTTTTTGATATCTTTTAGAGCGGCGTCCATAACTTTTCCTTTTGTTATTGAATGACAAAATTGACGGGTACACGGACCCAACTTTGGACTTTCTGTCCATTTCTCATATGCGGAATAAATTCCCAATTCTTAACAGCTGACAGGGCTGCGCGATCCAACAGGCTGTAGCCAGAGGATGTTTCGATTTTTAGCTCACGCGCGATCCCTTTTTTTGAAACCAACGCATGAAGTAAAACACTTCCCTGCTGCCCTAGTTCATAGGCCCGGCGGGGATAGCGCGGGGGGGTGCGTTCCCGGTAATTGGCTTTATGGATGAATGTTGCATTGGCTGTCCCCCGATTATCCGCAACCGATTGTGTGGTTGGGGTGCTCGCCATTCTTTGCGGTTGGGTGGCCTTTGGCTCTCTCTTTATTGGTTCACGTATTTTTACCACAGACATCATTTCTTCAGCCGGATTTTCAATTTCTTTTGCGACAGTTAGCTCCTTTTTTTGCAGGAGCCGCGGTGTAGGGACGGCCGCAATGGTCTCAGGTTTCTTATCAATTTTGTATAAAAGAGCCTTAGTAGATGAATGCGTCACTGTCTCAACAGAAGGCAACGCTTGGGGCTTCGCTATTTTTGGTGTCGTGATTTTCTCTGGAACAGCAAGAACTTGTTTTTCTTTAACAATTTGCACTTCTGGTGCGGGTTCCGGCTGAGCCTGAACAGAGACACTTTTAGGAGCCGCCAGTGATTTAAAAGCAATTCTTAATTTCTCAGGTGCCAGAAAATCAATTTTTGGCGAGGAGACATTAACCAATGACATAATGTGAATATTAAAAACAAGGGATAGGGCGAGCAATCCGCCCCACCCCATCACATGTGTCATTCGTCTGTGCTCCAGGCTCACCATTTATAGGAAACCCTTGCGGCATAACTACGGCCTTCTTCATTCAGGGTCGCAAATCGTTTTTGGTATTCTTTATCAAAAAGATTTTCGATCCCTAAATCTAAAGTCAGATTTTGAAAGCTGCCGTCAGATGGTGCCCAACGATAATATAAATCGTGAACCCCATACCCAGCGGTCGGCACGTCGTCAGAGCCAACACGATCATTTTCGTTTGCATATCGGGAACGCCAGCCAACCAAGGACGAAATGCTCTCAACATTGTAGCTAAAATCTGTCACCAGTGTCAGCGGAACATTATTTGATAGATATTCACCTGTATCGTCATCTTTGGCGTGAACCTCAGATAACCCCAACTTCATATTGAACGCGTTAATGGCGTATTCGCCCTCAATTTCCCACCCCCAAAGTTTGGCTTCATCGATATTGGAATTTTCTGTGGTACCCGCAAAGATATCCACTTCCTGATTGATAAAATCTTCTCCGCGACTTCTGTGCCACGCACCCTTAACTTTGATTTGGTCGTTTTTGGCGATCAGGTTTTTAAAGTTAAACCCAGCCCCCGCTTCAAAGGTCGTAACGGTTTCAGGCTTGAGATCAGGATTTGGAATGAAGTGATTGTCTGGAAAATAGGGCGCAAATCCTGGAAAATGTTGACCACTTGAATAAAGCTCGGTCATATTCGGCGCCCGGAAGGCTTGAGCAATGCTACCAAAAAGAACATAATTCTCAGTCGGTTTATAACTCAAAGAAAGCTTAGGAGAAACTGCGCTTTCATCCTGTGAATTTCCATCGACATCGTCACTTTGAAAACGGTCAAAGCGGGCCGCCGGAATAACCATGAACTTACCCACGGATGTCTCGAAAATGGCTTCATCTTGAATATAGAGACCATAATTCAGTGTATCCGCATCAGGAACACCAGCGCGAGAACCGTCTGCGGTTGCGGTGCTTGCCCCTTCTTGTTCATCGCGATAAATTTCCAAACCGTAAGAGAGAGTGTGAGACTGACTATCATTCAAATCAAATCTACTTTGATTATCTGCGGTAAAGCCGAGTGTTTGGATAGAACGGCTCTGGATACGACCTGCGTTGGATCCGGTGATATCTTCTTCTTCAACTTCCAGATCGTTTAAGTAAGTGTGAAGTTTAAGATTGACCAATTTGTTGTCAGGATTGTCGTAGAGATATTTTATGCTAAATTGATTATCTCTTACATCTTTGTCCACGATTGGGTTAGATGAAGATATCCCGCCCGCACCATTGTTTGGCTCTTGCCCGGCATTATTCAGTCCTTGATACTGAAATTTTAAAGTATGCCAATCGGCGATACTGTACCCTAACTTTAATAGGCCAGAGAGCACTTGATCTTCTGTATCAAGTTCATCACCACCACCGGTGCGAATATCGCCAGAATCTTTATAAGTAAGACTACCCAGAACATCCAGCTTGTCTGTTCTACCATAGACACTAACCACGGGCGCAATTTCCCGGTTACCACTTCGGTACCCTAGGCTGGTCGTTACGCCAAAATTATCGCCCGCAGAGAGCATATCTGACGCATCTTTTGTCTCAAATGCGATGACACCACCGACAGCGCCGCCGCCATAAATGGCTGAGGACGCTCCCTTCACCACTTCAATTTTCTTTAGCAGGCTCGGATCAACAAAAAAGCGACCATCATGGGCAGATTCAAAATTCTGCCTCCGCCCATCAATTAAGGTAATAATTGCTTCGTCATCAAACCCACGAATTGAGACTGTTTGTCCGTTTCTGCGCGGACCGTTATCCACCTCAACCCCCGGCACAAACTCCAACAGATCACCCAAATCTCCGGATAATGCAGCCCCCGGTGCATCGGTGTCGATAGTTGACACCATTGCGGGCACATCAAACGTGGATTGGGCGCTACGCGTGGCATATACGGTAACGGTATCTAAGGATGTTATTGGTTTTTGATCTTCCGCCTGTGCAACGGTCAAAAAAGAAGTTGATAAAAGCGCACCCATTAAGGTCACGCAAGACGCCTGTCGCATGTCAATTCCTACTGCTGAATTAAGGGCGATTGCTGGCTGCCTTGCTTGCCTTGCGGCTGGCTGGGTGGCTCGCTACTAACCTACTTAGTTAAAATTAGTTTTCCTGTACCGGTTAAGCGTAATTTATACTCAAAACCATTGTGCAAGATTGAAAGCTCATTTCCAAAAAGGAAGAGATCTGAACTTTCAATACGGCCTTTGGCCACGGGAATAAATCGTGCATCCGGTATTAATGCTTCTGTTTTCGTTCCCATTAGAATTTCGCTCACTCGTTTAAGCCATGAATAGCTTTCGTTGTTAGGAATAGTTATCAGTTGCAATGATCTCTGTCAATGATAATTCAAATTTTTGTGCACTCATTAGTCGTATTTCCCCTATTTGACAAATGCCCGCACTTTGCTAAGCTCCTCCAATAATCGACTAATATATAAACCGCGAGAGATGTAATTGTTAAAACAAATAGATGAATTTATCAGGATGAACCAAGCTGGATTAGTCTTGGAATTATGCGAAAGATTTTATGCCGAAAATGTCATTATGATGAATAATGGGTCCGTTTTCGCTAGCTCAATGAAGGAGGCTTACGAAAAACAAGCCGGTTTTATCGGCAAAGTAAAAGAATTTGACGTGAAATTGATCTCGAAAGTTATCGAAGCCAATATGTCAGAACTGACTTTTCATTACAAAATGACTTCAGAAAATTTAACAATTACCGAATTTACAGGAAAACACATTCAAACCTGGCATAACCAAAAGATAATTCGGGAAGAGTATCAATCTATTGAATAGAAATTGGGACAGGAGGGTTTCCATTAAGGGTCCTTGCTCATTCTTGAAATCAAAACAAATCTGATCGACGCTTATAAACTCTCTATCAAAGGGAAATTAAGCCTGAACAATGTTCCTTTTTTAGAGTTTTCATTTATTATTGTAATGCTCCCCGAGTGGCGGGAGATAATCTCTTTTACGATTGGTAACCCAAGGCCACACCCCTCTTCAATACCTCCCGGAATTCGATAAAACCGCTCGAAAATTTTCAACTGTTCGTCAACAGGAATGCCGGGACCGTTATCTTCGACTTCCAAGACAGCTTTCCCGTCAGCTTTAAAAAACCGGACTGTAATGTGAGCCCCTTTTTCGCAATAAGTCAGGGCATTATTAATCAAATTTCGAACGGCTTCTTCTAGAAGCCCTTGCTGTCCATTAATGAGAAGCACTTTCTCATCACTCTCGCAGCCTAGATCCATAGCCTTGCCGATTGCCTGAGGCACAAGTTCACTTGTTACATCCCGGCAAATTTGCGCCAAATTAACGTCGCTAAATTCAATCGCGCTATCAGTTGGCGTTGCTCTGGCAAGGCTCAGTAATTGCTGCACTAAATGAGTGGTTTGGTACGTGCT
>JBALXM010000024.1:2403-28436 GCA_036960695.1 Sneathiella sp. | reverse complement strand
TTATCCCCGCGATACACCGCGTCATAGAACAGCGGGGCATCAGCATTTAGTGATTGAGACTCTGGAATGGGCGGAAGATCAGAATATCCTGTGAGGCTCCCCCCACCAGCACCAGTGACTTGATAGAACACCCGGTCCTGAGCGGCAGAGGTAAGCATCTCCAGCGCCACATAGGGAATGTCCACATCCAGTTCATCCTCAACCACTATCACACGCTCTGCAATCGCGAGGGCCGAACCCAAAAGAATTCGATCATAGGCTTCGTTTGCCGCAATTCGCGCACTTGAGGAAACTTCAAATAACATCAAAGCACCGATAGCTGTTAGGACGACAAACAGCCAGAGCAGCAATCGCTTGCGCAGCGACCTATTATGCCAAGTCATTGTTTTTCAAGCAAATAGCCAAGACCTCGAACAGTTTTGATGACAATACCACCAGCGTGAAGGCGTTTACGCAAACGACTTACATACAGCTCGATTGCATTGGGTGTTATCTCATCATCAAAATTTGCCAGACCATCCGCTATTTGCTCCTTATTCACCACTTGCCCTGCCCGCGCGAGCAAAATCTCTAAAAGGCTGAGCTCCCTTTTAGGAAGATCCAAAGGCTTGCCTGATATAAAAACACGCCTTGCGACAGTATCAAAAATGAGTGTCCCACATTTCACTTCAGGGGATTTGTTGTCAGCATTCCGCCGCAGTAAAGCACGAACGCGTGCTTCTAACTCCCGCAAATCAAAGGGTTTTGTAAGATAATCATCCGCGCCAAGATCTAGTCCCGCCACCCGGTCTTCCAATTTATCCCGCGCCGTTAAAATTAGAACCTGCGTAAGAGAGCCCCGCTTTCGCATTTCAGATAAAACTTGCAAGCCGTTCATGCCGGGCAAATTAACGTCCAGAACAACAAGATCAAAATTTTCAGTTGTCAGAATGTCGTTTGCCTCCGCCCCGTCACCCAGAACATCCACAGCAAATCCAGCCTTTTCCAAAGCACGGGAAATGCCATCTGCAAGGGCCGCATTATCTTCAACAACCAATAATCTCATAACACCAGTCTTGTGTTCGTTGTTTCATGGAGTCTAAAAAAGTGACGTAATCTCGTCCGCGACACAAGGACAATTGTATGCTTATAGTGCTGCACGGGAAACATATCAGGTAATATCATGGGATTACGTTCTTTTCTTATACTTTGCTTTATCGCAATAGGAATAAGCCCACTACAGGCCAAAGAATTCAGATTCCCGGCACTTTCCCCACAAAAAAGCATCGAAGATGCGCTGCCACTTATCATTTACAGCACAACAGACATCGACATAATCAGTCCAGTTTTACGAGATTTTCAACAAACAGCCCCGGACCTTGAAATCATTTATCATGACATTCAAAGTGTTGATCTATATGAGCGCGTCATTGCGGAAACCAATAATGCTTATAAAACTGCTGATCTGGTTTTCAGTTCCGCCATGGATCTTCAGATTAAATTGGCGAATGATGGATATGCATCCTCTTACTCCCCTGCAAATAGGGCGTCGGTCCCCAGCTGGGCAAATTGGCGAGATGAAGCCTTTGGCGTCACCGTTGAGCCCGTGGTTATTGTTTATAACAAAGCTTATTTTCAAGGAAAGAAAGTCCCAAAGACCCGCTCTGATTTATTGGATCTTCTTGAAGATCAATCAGATGAACTATTTGGTCGGATAGCCACTTATGACGTCAATAGAAGTGGTTTGGGTTTCCTTTTTCTATCTCGAGATATCGAGCTTTACAGCGCCACATGGGACCTTATACGGGCTATGGGAAGAAATGGCCTTAAAACCTATTCCAGTACGGGCGCAATTTTGGATCAGGTTATCCAAGGAAAAGTAGTATTGGGCTACAATCTATTAGGTTCTTACGCCCTAGCACGCAGTGAAAGAGAGGAAAACTTAGGGGTAATATTGCCAGAGGATTATACTTTGGTTATGTCCCGTATTGCCCTTATTCCGCGAGCAGCCCAATCACCCACTAAGGGTCAATTATTCTTGGATTATCTTCTGTCTATACGCGGTCAAACTGAACTTACTCAAAAGGCTCAGCTAAACGCCGTCATTCCAGGAATTAAGGGTGTTAAAGGCCAAATTCAAATAGAAGGTCGTAGCCTCCGCCCGATAAAAGTGGGAACCAGCTTACTTGTCTATCTAGATCAATTGAAACGGCGACGGCTTTTAAAAAACTGGCAGCGTGCTCTCGGCCCGCGATAAATTTAACACCATGACAGGTAGATGACAGTTTCGTCAGATAAGGTCATTCACAGATCGCATTAAAAATAAAAATTGGTCTGGGAGGACATTTTAAAATGCTCATATTTTGCACGCAATCCTCCTTAAGCCATAAAAACTGATGTGTTTGACGCTTTATAACTTGGAGGATAATTAAATGTTCAAATTTACGCGACGTACCTTTGTATCTGTACTTGCAGCAGCAGGATTTACAGTCGCTGCGGGAGCGGCCCCTTCTTTTGCCGCTGAAATAGACAAAATTCACTTTCTGATCCCTGGTGGAGCCGGTGGTGGTTGGGATGGCACCGCGCGCGGTACCGGGGAGGCCCTGACTAAGGCTGGCATTGTTGGGACAGCTTCTTACGAAAATATGTCTGGCGGCGGCGGCGGTAAAGCCATTGCCCATTTAATCGAAACGGCAAAACGCCAAGGAAACACCTTAATGGTGAATTCCACCCCGATCGTTATTCGCTCCCTTACCAAAGTCTTTCCGCAATCCTTCCGTGACTTGGTTCCAATTGCAGGGACCATTGGCGATTACGCAGCATTCGTTGTTCCTACAGATTCAAAATACAAATCCTTTGCAGAAGTTGTCGCCGATTTCAAAGCTGATCCAAAATCCGTAAAAATTGGCGGTGGTTCCACACGCGGCAGTATGGATCATCTGGTTGCGGCTTATGCCTTTAAAGCCGCCGGCGGCGATCCAAAAAAAGTAAAATACATCCCCTATGATGCCGGCGGAAAAGCGATGGCTGGGCTACTGTCTGGGGAGACTTCCATCTTGTCTACTGGACTGTCCGAAGGGTTGGAGCTTGCCCGCGCAGGTCAGGTTCGTATCCTTGCCATGACTGGAGCTGAACGCATTAAAGATGCGCCTGATGTTGCAACGCTGAAAGAGCAAGGCATTGATGCAACCTTTGTCAATTGGCGCGGTTTCTTCGCAGCTCCCGGTACAACTGATGCCAAAGCTAAAATGTATTATGCCGCATTGGAGAAAATGTACGAAACACCAGAATGGGAAAAAGTCCGCAAACGGAATGGGTGGGTTAAAATCTACAATCCCGGTTCAAAATTCACCACTTTCTTAGAAGGACAAGAACAAGTAATCGGTGAGTTGATGCGTGAACTTGGCTTCCTAAAATAAGCCACCAAGATCAGTAAGGATAAGGATACATTCCTGTGACCATTACCAAAGATAAAGCAGGTGCCTTTGCGTTCCTTGTTCTAGCACTGGCCTACGGCCTCAACATCGGGGACATTCCGATGCTCCCCGGTGATGAGGACGAACCGTTCAACGCGAAAACCATGCCCATTTTTTTGGCTTGGTTCATGGGCGGTGTCTCCTTTCTTATGCTTGTCACCCGTTCAACTAATGAGAACGGCTCTGACCCTGTTGTTGCGGCCTTTACTGGACTACAATGGGGTAAGACCGCTCAACTGCTTGGTTTAATGATTTTCTATGGTTTTACCATCACTTTTCTAGGCTTCATTCCCGCCACCATTTTGTTTATTTTGGGTGGATTGTGGATACTCGAAGAACGACGCCTGAAGGTTTTACTTTTAACCTCAATCCCGCTCACTGTTATATTCTGGTATATCCTTAGCCAGCTTCTTGGCATTTACCTCACTCATGGTGAACTCTTCTTCATGTTAGGCGGCACACAATGATGGAGGGAATTCTTCAAGGCCTATATACGGCCACAACCCCCATCAATCTCCTTATGGTTTTTGTTGGCTGCTTTGCGGGAACCTTCATTGGGATGTTGCCGGGCCTAGGTCCAATTTCCGCGATCGCTCTCATGATCCCGATCACCTATGGGTTTGATCCATCCACCGGCATGATCTTGATGGCCGGCGTTTATTACGGCGCAATTTTCGGCGGATCAACCTCCGCAATTCTCATTAATGCCCCGGGCGTCGCAGGCACCGTGGCCACGGCCTTTGACGGGTATCCGTTGGCAAAACAAGGCCATGCCGGAAAAGCGCTAGCACTAGCTGCTTATTCATCCTTCGCAGGCGGGACGATTGCGGCAATTTTTCTGCTTATAGCGGCACCAGCGTTAGCGAGCGTTTCCCTCAGTTTCCAAAGTGCTGACTATTTTGCCTTGATGGTCATGGGCTTAACCGCAGTCTCAGCCTTTGCCGGAAAAGGAAATTTCCTTAAAGCCATTTTGATGACTGGTCTCGGTTTGATGTTATCCACCGTCGGCACAGATCAATCCGCGGGCATTCAACGATTTACCTTTGGTCAACTAGACTTGATTGACGGCATATCTTTCCTTCTCCTCGCTATGGCGACCTTTGCTTTATCTGAAGCCCTTATGGGTGTCCTACGACCTGATGCTGTCAATGCAGAGGCCGAGAAGGCTACGAAAGGTGATTTGGGGAGCATGAAACTCACACGCGCAGAAGTGATGCATGTGGCCCCGGTTGTCGCACGGAGTTCCGTCCTTGGTTTCTTTATCGGAGTTCTGCCCGGTGCTGGTGCCACTATCGCATCCTTTTTAGCCTACGGGATGGAGCGTAACTTCGCCAGCGCCAAAGAAAAACTGAAATTTGGGAAGGGATCGTTGCGTGGCCTTGCGGCTCCAGAGACTGCAAACAACGCCGCGTGCTCAGGATCATTTGTCCCTTTGCTTACTCTTGGAATTCCGGGGTCTGGCACAACGGCTGTTATGCTTGGCGCCTTGATTTCCTATGGCGTACAACCCGGCCCCCGATTGTTTGTTGAACAGCCTGCGGTCTTCTGGTCTGTCATCATTTCTATGTATGTGGGTAATGTCATTCTTCTGATTTTAAATTTACCCCTTATTCCTTATATCGCGCGGCTTCTCGCGCTACCAAAACAAATCCTAACCCCTCTGATTTTGTTTTTCTCCCTCATCGGTGTGTATCTTGTCAGCTTCAACACCTACGATATTTACATGATGGTTATTGTGGCTGCGATCGTCCTTGCCATACGCCTCATTGATTTCCCCTTAGCGCCAATGTTGTTGGGCTTTATTCTTGGGGGAATGCTGGAAGACAACCTTCGCCGGGCCCTTGCAATTAGTGATGGAGAATTTTCCTTCCTGTGGGAGAGACCAATCACAACCGTCATCCTTCTTATCACTGTCGTCCTGCTCATCTCTCCCCTTTGGACTGTATTCAAAGACCGCCGGGCCACAAAATTTGCCGATGGTGAAGGGTGAGAATAAGCACGCGAATGAAGGTTTAGGCATAGATCTATACCTTCCTTGTCTTACTTTTGGTAAAATTCGCACTTTACGGGGATGTTAATTCATGGCTGACTAGCTTTAAGATTAAACAGAAAGGTCACCTTATGGATTTTCAAATTTGGATTACGTTTGTAGCCGCATCAACTGCGCTTCTGCTTATTCCAGGACCAACAGTATTGCTTGTTTTAAGTTATGCAATCAGTCAGGGGCGATCCGTGGCCCTTGCGACAGTTGCAGGCGTAGCCCTTGGAGATTTTCTCGCTATGACAGCATCTCTAGTCGGTTTAGGGGCTTTGGTTTTAGCATCCTCCTTACTTTTTACTTTACTGAAGTGGGTTGGCGCCGCCTATCTGCTTTATCTGGGGATCAAGCTCTTTCGAAGTGGCTCAAAAGCTGCCGTCAGTGACTTAACAGCCTTCAAGAAAACACCCAGCAAAAATGTTTTTGGTCATGCCGCTGCGGTTACTGCCCTTAACCCCAAATCCATTGTCTTTTTCATTGCCTTTGTCCCGCAGTTTATCACGACAACAGCTCCTCTTGCCCCCCAATTCGCTATTTTGATTGCGACTTTTGTTGGGCTAGCGACAATCAATACATTGGCTTATGCTCTTTTAGCGGATCGATTGCGCAGCAAAATTGGCCGCCCTTCCGTCATTGCATGGATGTCTCGTTTTGGGGGAGGTGCGCTTATTGCGATGGCCGTCGGAACTGTCGCCTTTAGGCGTACTAGTTCGTAAATTCTCTTTGAAAAACCAAATCATGCCTTTGAGGGGCAAGGAATGAATTTATTCAAGCGAAAAATAGAATATTCAAAACGGAATATTGTGGCTGGCTGCACACTGGTGGCTGTCGCATTATTAATACTCAACGGTTGTTCTTCTTTTGGTGGAAATGTCTCCGATAAACAATTAGAAAAAATGCAAAAATCGGAGCATTTTAAAGAAGGGAAATTTGTTAATACAATCCCGCAAAGTCCTGAAAATTTTGGCCTTTATTGGGATTATTTAAAAGAACAATTTGGGGGAGATCAAATACGACATCCCCCGTCCCCCATTCCAGTTCAAATGCTCAACAAAGACTCTTTCTCGAACCTTCCCCCCATAGGCCTGAAAGCCATTTGGTTTGGACATTCCAGCGTCTATATTGAACTGGATGGTTACCGCCTAATGGTCGATCCGGTTTTTTCTGAATATGCCTCTCCTTTTAGCTGGATTGGACCAAAAAGATTTCATCCGACACCGATTCCACTTGAACTGCTCCCTAAAATCGATGCTGTGATGATTTCCCATGATCATTATGACCATCTGGATATGCAAACTGTTAAACATCTTGCATCGAACGGCACACAATTTTACCTACCTTTGGGGGTCAGCACCCATCTGATAGAATGGGGTATTCCGTCTTCCCAAATAATAGAACTTGATTGGTGGGAAGGCGCGAAGCTCGGCACCCTCGCTATTACGTCAACGCCCGCGAGGCATTATTCAGGACGGAGCTTGTTGGACTATAAAGAGACCTTTTGGGCGTCTTGGTCAATCGCAGGTCCAAAACACAGCGTCTTCTATAGCGGCGATACTGGATATTCAGACCATTTCAAAGAAATTGGAAATAAACTCGGTCCTTTTGATCTGAGTATTATTAAAATTGGGGCTTATGGTCCCGGCCAACCCTGGATTGATATCCATATGGAGGCCGAAAAATCAGTTACCGCCCATCAGGATTTGAAAGCTAAATATATGTTGCCTGTGCATTGGGCCACTTTCAATATGGGTTTCCATGATTGGGACGAGCCGATCAAACGCACTTTAACGGTTGCGCAAAAAATGAATATCAACTTACTCACACCCAAAGTTGGTGAGGTAGTACAGCCCGGCTCCCCGCAGAAAAATGCCCATTGGTGGGAAGATGTAAAATGAAATTATAGTCCTCATATTTGGAATGCCAAATAGGCACGATTAGACAATACTGATTTATTTAATTACAATGCTAAAAATCAAGAAATTAAAAAGAGTTAGCAAATGACCATAATTTTAAGTGATGCAGATGTTATTGATCAAATTTTCAATCATATAGATGGAAAAAGCACTGATCTTGCTGATAAAACGTGGCAAGAACCCATAGAAAACTACAGATCGGAAGAGCGGTTTAAAGCAGAAATCGCTCTCCTCAAGCGTCTCCCCGTGCCTTTTTGCCCCTCTGCGTCCTTGCCCGAAAACGGAACTTATGTTGCGCGCACCGCTGCTGGCACCCCTCTTATAGCCGTACGCGGTGATGATGGCATTGTTCGAGCTTTTTATAATTCCTGCCGTCATCGTGGCATGGCTGTTGCTGAGGGAAGTGGGAGTGCACGATCCTTTGTCTGCCCGTATCATTCATGGGCATATGGCTTGGATGGGCAGTTAAAGCATGTCCCCGGCGCTCACGGTTTTCCGGATTTGGATTATGAAAAACATGGATTGGTTCAAGTCCATGCAGAAGAGAAAAGCGGCCTTGTTTTTGTAACGCAGGAAGATCCTATATCCCAAGGTGCGCTTGAAGCTTTGCCGGATTTTTTCAATTCCGATCAAATCGCTTTTGACAGTATTGAATTTACTGATGATGCCAATTGGAAGCTCCTTGCAGAAACGTCAATGGAGGGGTATCACATCAAAGCCCTTCACAATAAGACCTTCTATCCTTATGGGCTGGATAACATCAACGTGGTCGAAACGTTCGGTACAAATTCCCGCATTGTTTTCCCCTTCAGACGGATCGAAAAATTACGGGACATACCGCGCGAAGAACGTCGGCTAAGCGGCATGGTTACAGATGTTTTCCAACTGTTCCCAAACACCCATATCTCTATCTTATCCGATCATTCCCTTCTGATTATTCTGGAACCTGTATCCCCAACAGAAACCCGTTGGGAAATTTTCAGGCTTAATAACCGCATGAAAGGCGATAAGGAAATTGATCTGGAAAAAGCAAAGCGGGACGCCAGCTTTGTGACAGATACAGGCCTTGCCGAAGACAGACATGCGGCTTGTACTATTCAGGCTGGAATGTCTGGAAAAGCAAATGAACATTTCACATTTGGAAAATTTGAAAAGGCTGCAATCCATTTCCATGAAATAATGGATGAAATGCTGGCAAAACTTCCGCAAAATGAACAATAGCGCACATATTGTAGAATTATAATATTTGAAAAAATAATATAAATTAGTGATATGCTTTAATAATGACATTACTTACTGAAAAAACCGATCCGGCGGCGTTCCACCCGAACCCAGAAAAACCACTTGCGTATCTCAAGGCTTGCCCTGTATACGTCCCCTCCCCCTTGACCAAAATCGCCCTAAACGAAGGATACTCGGTTTTTGCAAAAGACGAGACTTCCCGCATGGGATTGGGTGCTTTTAAGGCGCTTGGCGGCCCTTATGCTGTTGCAAGATTGATTGAGGATCGTTGGCGCGACCGCCATCACGAAGATCTTGCCCCCAGTCGTATTCTTGATGAGGATGTCAAGCAGGTTGCTGCAGAGATGACATTTGTCTGCGCCAGTGCGGGCAATCATGGCCTTGGCGTTGCCGCAGGCGCGCGCCTTTTCGGTGCCAGTGCCCGTATTTATCTAGCCAATTCAGTGCCCCTTGAGTTTGAGAAAAGACTGGCCCGTATGGGGGCAGAGGTTGTGCGCGCCGGTGACGTATATGATGAAAGTGTTGCGGCTGCTTTGGAGGACTCGAATAAGACGGGCGCTACTCTTCTCGCTGATGGAACTTGGCCTGGCTATACGGAAATCCCCATGCATGTCATGGAAGGATACACAGTCATAGCCGAAGAACTTCGCCATGATTTTGAAAATAGTGAAATTTGGCCGACCCACGTTTATCTTCAGGCAGGGGTTGGAGGTCTAGCCGCGGCCATCGCCTATATGATAAGAAAAAATTGGATGGTGCAGCCCGAAATCATTGTCGTTGAACCCGATGCGGCACCTTGCTTGCAAGCGAGCTCGAACGCAGGACACCCAATTCGAGCCGACGGCCCCGCATCCAACATGGGACGCCTTGATTGCAAAGAACCCTCCCTTGTTGCTTGGCAAACCTTGGAAAGTGCATCCGTCAAATATATGACCGTTACAGATGGTGAGGCGCAAGCCGCGGCCGAAGACCTAAAAAAGCACGGAATACCGACAACCCCTTCTGGCGCTGCCGGTTTAGCCGCATTATTGAAAACAACGCCTGCCGATCCTAAAAATTTCCGCCCCTTGATCATTGTTTCTGAAGGGACGTAAATCTAAACCAAGTGGCTTTTAGCTCTTGCTCAAATGCTTTGAGCGATGGCGTTTTTTAAGGGCGTCACTTTAAAGTCTGGCAAAATAGTTGCGAGTTTCGAGCCATCTATCCGATGAGGCACCTGCCAAAGATAAGACATTTCAGCAACTTCCCGCATTTGCGGCAGGATCAATCCAAGCACTCGGATAAGGCGCCACGGCATGTTTTTAATTTTCAATTTATGTCCTAAATTTTCCTCCATAACGTCAACCAACTGCTGACCGGTCACGCCATATCCCGGAAACCCAAATTCTTCAAAAGGTTTAAAATACTGTCTCTTCAACGCGAGTGCTGCCATTGCTCTTGCTAAATCTGGCAAATATGCCCATGCATGAACTTGGTCCAGTTTTGCGGGATACATGACGTGCCCCTTATCAAGGTTCGCCGTGATGTGGCTACCAAACCAGTCACCCGTTTTTTGTTGCTCGAAATAATCGCCTGCACGCAAAAGGATTGTCTGGATACCTGACTGTCGATAAGTCTCCTCCATCTCCATCCGAAGGCGCCCCTTATGGCTGGTCGGGTTGTGATCTGTGTTCTCCGTTAAATTTTCAGGCATTTCAGCGCCATAATTATACACGTTCCCTGGGATCATCACGGTTGCACCAGATTTTTTTGCCCCGTAAATAACTGAATTTGTTAATCGCGGAAGATCTTGTCTCCATCGAGGATAGGGAGGATTAAGAGCGTTGATAATAACATCACATCCCATCGATGCTTGTGCCACATCATTTTCATCGAACGCATCCCCTGTAACCCGCTCGACACCAGTGGCACTGTCTTGAGCGGCATCGATCGCCCATGAACGGGCAAACGCCCGTACTTTCCAACCAGATTTATTAAAGGCGTCCACGGCGGCGCGTCCGAACCGACCATTTGCTCCCAATATTATGACTGTGCCTGACATGTTATTCTCCATTTCATCTACGGGTACGGTGATGAAATGGATTGTGACTTATTTAAATTCGAATTATAATTCCCTAAATATTGTATTAAGATATACAAAAATGAATAACTCAAAGGATCGCTTTTTAGAACAAGCGAACGGTTTCGAGTCTGCGGGTACATTTTAAAAATTAAGGATATTATCGATGCGAACTGAACGCCCCGGGCTTTTTGTCCCGCCTTTAACCTTCGCCCGGCTGGATTACAGCCAGGATTTTGAAAATGCTGATATCGCCATCTTAGGCATGCCCTTTGACTGCGGCAGCCATCCGACAAGAATGGGAGCACGGCTCGGGCCAAACGCCATTAGAGATCAGTCTATTTTGACGTTGGAGCTTATTGAAGATGCAGCCCCCGACCCTCTCCAACATTTAAACGTCATCGATGCGGGTGACGTAAATATTTCATCGGGCGGTGTTGCCCATATCCATGATTTCTTTACCCGAGCAGAAGCTGCAATGGATGAAATTTTATCCAAAAATTGTGTGCCCATTACATTGGGCGGAGATGGTGCGGTGGCATTGCCCCAATTGCGGAGCGTTTCCAAGAAACACCCAAATTTGGCTGTTATTCATTTTGATGCCCACACAGATGCATACCCCTTGCGCGGAAATAATCACTATGACAATGCGACACCTTTCACTCATGCGGCAAAAGAAGGCCTGATTGATATTGCGTCGTCAATCCATGTGGGCGCCCGTGCCCCCGTCAATGCCCGCGCCTCTATCGACTATACAAAAAGCTTGGGGTATCAAGTAATCCCTTGGTCTGAAATCGCCGAGATACCGATTAAAGAGGCGGTGCAGAAAATCCGTGAAGATCTTGAAGGAAAACCGATTTATCTATGTTTTGATATGGATTTCTTTGATCCCTCCGTCGCACCGGGCGTTGCCACCCCAACACCAGGCGGGCCGACCACCTATCATGGGCTCGAATTATTACGGGGATTAGCGGGCCTGAACTTTGTTGCCTGCGATATCAACACGGTGAGTCCCCCCTATGATCAATCGGGCATTACAGCCCAGTTGGCCGCAACCATTGTGATGGAATCAATTAACCTAATTTATAACAGACCATAAGGGCCCTGAGACTATGGTTAAATCCTTTGACTGGAGCCACCTGCAATCTTTAGTTGCCGTTGCTGAACAGGGTTCTTTATCAAAAGCGGCTCGGGCTCTGGGCAGCAGTCAGCCAACCATGGGCCGTCATATCAGCGTCCTTGAAACCCAACTTGGGGTCAATTTATTCGAGAGGACGGCAACGGGGCTTGAACTCACCGATACGGGTCGTGTTCTTCTTGAACATGCGCGTCAAATGTCTGACGCGGCCCACCGCCTATCTTTAAGTGCTGAAGGTCATTCAGAATCCATCGCTGGAACCATTCGCATTACGGCAAGTGAAGTTGTCGCCACCTATCTCCTCCCCGATATCCTAACCTCTTTTCATCAAATTGAACCTGAAATAGAAATTGAACTTGTCGCCTCCGATCAAGAAGAAAATCTGCTGCAGCGGGAGGCCGATATTGCTGTTCGTATGTTCAGACCGACCCAGAGCGGTGTTTTTACGAAAAAAATTGGGGAGCTCACCCTTGGACTATATGCATCCCATTCCTACTTGAAACGACGTGGAACGCCGAACTCTCTAAGCGATATTCTCAACCACGATATTATTGGTTATGATCGAAGTGAGCAAATAATACAGGGTTTTCGCGCGGCAGGACTGGAAGTTGGCCGTCATTCTTTCTCATTTCGGAGTGATAATCAGGTGGCTGCTTGGCGTATGGTGGTTGCGGGATACGGCATTGGTTTTAACCAAACAGCGATTGGGGATACGGAGCCCCTTGTAACCCGACTAGACATGAAGACCGCACTGCCCACCCTTCCAATGTGGCTTACCGCCCATTCGGAGCTGAAGACAAGTCCCCGTGTCCGTCGCGTCTTTGATTTTTTAGCGGACCATTTGGGACAAATCCCCTAAACTTCCCAATTATCCGAGAAAGATATCGACCTTCACCGCACTTCGCGGTATGCAAAGCGATGAATGTAAATACTGATCTAGAAATATTCCTTGTTACCTCCCCGGGCCTTGAAGATCTCCTGTGTTTGGAGGCTATTGAAAAAGGTTTCAAAAAACCGAAAGTTGACAAGGGCGGCGTCACTGTCAAAGGCAGCTGGCAGGAAGTTTGGCGTGCAAACCTTGTCATTCGCGGCGCCAGCAAGGTGCTTGTGCGGATTGACGCCTTTCGGGTGGTTCACTTATCTCAACTGGATAAACGGGCACGCCGCACATTGTGGTCTGATTTCTTACCCAAAGGCATCTCTATCCGTGTGGAAGCATCGTCCAAAGGGTCTCGCATTTACCATGAAAAAGCAGCGGCCGAGCGTATTGCCAAAGCAATTGTGGAAGAACTGGGCGCGACCCTAGCCGAAGAAGCCGACATCAATATCAAAGCCCGCATCTTAAATGATGTTTGCACGATCAGTATTGATACATCCGGTGAACTTCTCCACAAACGGGGACATAAAGTTGCGGTTAATAAGGCCCCAATGCGCGAAAACCTATCCTCGCTTATGCTTCGGCAGTGCGGGTTTAAGGGCAAAGAAACTGTCGTTGATCCCATGTGCGGATCGGGTACATTTGTTATTGAAGCCGCGGAAACAGCGGCTTATCTGAACCCCGGACGATCCAGAACATTCGCTTTCGAAAAATTGACAAGCTTCGATGAGAGCACGTGGCAAGACTTGCGGAACAAACAGATACCGAAGCCTCCCTCATTCCGGTTCTATGGTTACGACCGGGATGCCGGTGCGATAAAGATGAGTAAGGACAATGCGGCAAGAGCAAGCGTGAGCGCCTATACTGAATTTCACCATCAATCCATCACAGAGCTCACCCCACCGGAAGGCGCACCCGGTCTTGTCATCATCAACCCACCTTATGGCGGGCGAATTGGCAACAAGAAAGACCTCTACCCTCTCTATCAATCTATGGGAAAGGTCTTGAAGGAACGTTTCTCCGGCTGGCGGGTTGGATTGGTGACAAGCACACCAGAATTAGCATCCCAAACCGGCCTACCCATCACGGCAACAAGCAACCCCATCTCCCACGGGGGGATTGGCATTAAGATTTATTCTACAGATCCGTTGGAATAATTGGTTTTTTTGAAATGGTGAAACCTTCAGACGACCTGTAGTTCAAACATTTGAGCTTTGAAGAATTTTCTATTTTCTCGAGGGTCCTGGGCTCCTGTAACATTGCTTTTTTCAATACACAAAGGCTCCTCAGAGTTATTAAGTGTAGGGTGCATAATTGTTTATTGTCAGGTCATCTTTGCCACTCTAAATACTTGAGCAGAAAGTGAACGCTGTTCTGAAAAATACTCCATCTCAGAGCTACCTTACAAATTCTTTTATACAGACGTGAAGGAATTGGGTTGCAGTTGACAGGGTGTCATTATAAATTGACGCATGACAAACTGGATACCAAAACGCGAATCACTTGAACGCCCTCTTCATATTGGCATAGCTTCGTCCATGAAAGAGGCCATTTCTGACGGCCGTTTAGCGGTCGATGAGCGACTACCGCCCCATCGAACACTTGCCGATACGCTAGGGGTCAGTGTGCATACGGTCAGTAAGGCGTATGATGAATTGATGCGGCAAGGGCTTGTTGGAAGCCATGTGGGGCGCGGGACATTTGTTCTGGACACGACGCAACCCTCTCGGCAACCGTTTTTGATGGAACGGACAGATCAGGGGCTCATTGATCTCTCTATTGCGCGGCCTTTGTATGATCGTTTCCATGTCGACAAAATGCAGGCAGCCCTTACCGAACTCCCCATTGACTTGGACCCGGATGTGTATCTTGCCTGCCGCCCAAATGTCGGACTTCAGGCGCATCGTCAGTCAGGTGTTCGCTGGCTCTCTCAATGCGGATTGGAGGTTGCTGAGAATTCTGTGGTGATGACAAATGGGGTTTGCCACGGCATGTCAATCGCCCTTGCATCCATCGCCCGTCATGGTGATGTTGTTGTGACGGACAAGATTGCCCATCATTTGATTATTTCTCTGTGCTCCTATCTAGGATTGCGATTGCAAGGACTGGATATGGATGAAGAGGGTGTACTCCCAGAAGCGTTTGAGAGCGCTTGCAAGCATCACGATGTGAAGGTTTTCTTCACAATACCAACACTTGCCAATCCCGCAGCGAGCCTCATGTCTGAGGAAAGGCGTGAGCAATTGGCTGCGATTGCCCGGCAGTATGATGTTCTTATTATTGAGGATGATGTGCTGGGTCCGATGCCGGAGAAACGACCTCGTCCAATTTCAGCTTTTGCACCGGAAAGGTCTATCTATCTTACCTCTTTTACGAAGTGTGTAATTCCCGGCCTGCGCACTGGATACCTGGTCGCACCGGATTTTCTTCTTCCAGCCATTACAGGCCGACTGATCGCCTTCAGCTGGATGGCGACGCCACTGGTTTCAGAGCTGGCAAGTCGGTGGGTTGAAGACGGCACTGCGAATGAGTTAGCCTTATGGCAACGGGAAAAAATCGCTGATCGTTATGCAATCGCACAAGAAGAATTGGCGGGGCTAGACTGGAGAGGCCACCCTGCCGCGCTTCACTTGTGGCTCACGCTGCCTGACGAATGGAATGCACGCAGTATGGTTGAGCATGCAAAAGCTTTGGGGGTTGCGATTGCGCCACCAGAACCCTTCATGACAGCACAGTGCGAGCCTTTGAATGCTGTTCGAATTTCAGTTGGCAGCGTTTCAAACCCGGTCCGTTATCGCCAGGGCTTAGGATTGATACGGGATCTCTTGAAAAGGTCTCCAGAGCCTTTACCTCAGGTTTTATGATTGTACTGCGTCAATATAATAATTGACATGCATATCAATTGAGGATCAATCTCCAAACCGAAATAATACTGATTGAGTGTTTCGATCGCTGACGTCATGACAGCTCCTCGATATGGACCTCGTTTGACACATACATATGCGTCTTTGCCTTTGAGAAAATAGCAATCGCCTATGTTTATACGGTTTCAGCATAGCCACTTAATCGCAAAAAAATTATTCGGTTAACAGGAGAATTGGGCCATGAAAACGAGACAATATAATCTAATGAGTTGCGTTGCGACGGTTGCAACATTTGCTTTTGGGCTGGCGACAGCACAAGCAGATACATGGAAATATGCGTTTGAGGAATCACTGACAGAAGTCCAAGGCGTCTACGCAACAAAGTTTAAAGACGAGATCGAGAAAAACTCTGACCATAAAATCCAACTTTTCCCTTATGGAACATTGGGCGAGTCCGCTGATCTGATGGAGCAGGCGCAGGCTGGTATCTTACAATTTGTTGATCAGTCCCCTGGATTTACAGGCGCTCTCATTCCAGAAGCACAGATTTTCTTCGTTCCCTACCTTCTGCCAACAGACCAGAAACATCTGGCTCGGTTTTTCCGGGAAAGTAAGGCAATCAACGAGGATCTTAAATCGCTCTACGCTGAAAAAGGCCTCGAATTGCTGAAGATGTTCCCCGAAGGGGAAGTCGCCATGACAACCAAGGAGCCGGTTAATAGCTGTAAAGATTTGGACGAAGTTAAATTCCGGGTTATGACAAATCCACTGCTTGTTGAGGCCTATAAGGCATTTGGTGCAACACCGACTCCTCTTCCATGGGGTGAAGTTTACGGTAGCTTGCAGACCAATATTATTCAGGGTCAGGAAAATCCGACTTTTTATCTCTATTCAACAAAACTGTATGAAGTAACTGATTACATCACCTATACAGGTCACAGTAACTTCACGACTGCAGTGATGAGTAACAAAGAATTCTTCGACGGCCTCGGCGACGCTGACAAAAAGATCATTGAAGCGGCCTCTACAGCAGCTTACGAACATATTGTGGTCTATCAGGAAGGTTTGGCGCAGCAAGAGTTGGCTAAAATCAAAAAAGCTAAACCAAGCATGACTGTTACGGTTTTATCTGAAGACCAACGCTCTTGCTTCAAGAATGCAGCGAGTGAAGTTGAAGCTAAGTTCATCGAAATGACTGGCGACAAAGGAAAAGCGATCCTAAAGCAGTTTAAAGCTGATCTCATGGCAACAGCCAAGTAACTGATCACCTGATATGAGAGCTTCTGGATAGCCATTATACATGCCTATCCGGGGCTCTCATACTGTTAAAAAAACTGCGAAACAAGGTGATTTTTTGTGACAGATACTCCATTCAAATCGTTGTTACCCGGCGTTCTTGGTCGTATTGACAGCTTAATAGGTCGGGCAGAAGTTGTTATTTTAGCGGCTGGCGTTTTGCTGATGGCGTTTAATACAATTGGAAATGTAATTGGCCGATTTATTTTCCAATACAGCTTCTTTTTCACCGAAGAAGTGAACAGAATTCTAATCATCATGATTACCTTTGCCGGTATCGGTTATGCCGCCCGTCATGGCAGACATATAAGAATGTCCGCAATTTATGATGCCCTGCCAATCCGAAGTCGCAAGGGAATGATGATCCTTATTACGATTATTACAGCCCTTACAATGTTCGCGCTTTGCTATTTCTCCGTAGGCTACATTCTTAAAGTGGCTCATTCCGGCCGTGTCTTACCCGCTTTGCAAATTCCTGTTTACTGGATCTTTCTCTGGGTTCCGATTGGGTTCGCCGTCACGGGCATTCAATATGCTTTGACAACGGTCAAAAATATTATCGAAAAAGATGTCTATCTCTCCACTCACATAGTGGAAGGGTATGACGATGACGAGATTGAGATTTAAGGAATTGCCGAATGGCTATTAAAATTACGGCAATTATGATTGTCCTCCTGCTTGCGGGCCTTCCTATGATGGTCCCATTACTTTTGGCTGCATTCTACGGATTCTATGAGTTATTTGATGGAATTTCCAAAATGGAATTCATGGTCCAGCAAATGCTTGCCGGTATTCGCCCGGCGTCCTTGATTGCGGTTCCGATGTTTATTCTGGCCGCAGAGATCATGACCCGGGGGCAGTCAGCAAACAGGCTCATCGATATGGTCATGAAATTCATCGGCCATGTGAAAGGCGGCTTGGCCGTTAGCGCCGCTGCAGCCTGTACTCTATTTGGCGCGGTGTCAGGTTCAACGCAAGCAACCGTTGTGGCTGTGGGCTCTCCCCTTCGCCCGCGCATGTTGAAGGCTGGCTACAAAGATTCCTTTATCCTTGCTCTGATTATCAATGCCAGTGACATTGCATTTCTGATCCCGCCCAGCATTGGCATGATCATATACGGTGTTATTTCAAGCACATCCATTTCCGAGCTGTTTATCGCCGGTGTGGGACCGGGGCTTTTGCTCATGGTACTCTTTTCTGCCTATAGCATGATTTATGCGACCATACACAACGTACCGACAGAACCAAAAGCCAGCTGGTCTGAGCGCATTGAGGCCGCCAGAAAAGCCATTTGGCCACTTGGTTTTCCTGTGATCATTGTTGGTGGGATCTATGGTGGCGTTTTCAGCCCGACCGAAGCCGCCGCCGCCTGCGTATTCTATGCGCTTGTCTTGGAAATGGTTGTTTTTAGATCATTAAAACCGACAGATATTTATAAGATTGCCAAATCAACAGGATTAATTACCTCTGTGGTCTTTATTCTTGTGGGGGCTGGGGCTGCCTTTTCATGGGTTATCTCTTTTGCACAAATTCCTCAGGCGATACTGGGATCTATCGGCATCCTCGAAATGGGGCCAAAAGCCGTACTCGGCGTTATTTCCGTCTCATTTTTTGTAGGCTGTATGTTCGTTGATCCGATTGTTGTGATCCTCGTTCTTGTCCCCGTTTTTGCGCCGGTGGTGAAAGCGGTCGCGCTGGATCCGGTTCTTGTTGGAACAATCATCACGCTACAAGTCGCGATTGGCTCAGCAACGCCGCCGTTTGGATGCGATATTTTTACGGCAATCGCTGTATTCAAACGCCCCTATATGGATGTGATTAGAGGCATTTTTCCCTTTACCTTGATACTTATCGCCGTCTCCGTTGCGCTTATCTTTTTCCCGCAAATTGCTTTGTTTGCACGTGATCTTGCGTTTCGTTGATGAAAAGGAGGCTACATTATGTTTAAAAAAATCCTGGTACCGGTAGACGGCTCTGAGAAGGCACTTGAAGCATTGCAGTTTGCTGTGAACTTGCAGAATGCGTTTAACAGCGAATTACTGATTTTGACTGTATTCCGCCACCACAGTCTTCTCGAAGCCTCCATGTCCATGGTCCGTGCAGAAGATCCGGAAGTCATGGACGATATAATGCGCGGACACGCATCTAATGTCGCTGAAAGCAGCAAAGAATCTGCGCGTAATTTTGGGAGCAAACAAGTCCGGGCTTTCGTTAAAAATGGCCCGCCAGCTCGCACCATTGTCAGCTTTGCAGAAAAGCGAGACGTGGATTTAATTGTATTGGGAAGTCGAGGGCACGGCGATCTGGAAGGATTTCTGCTTGGAAGCGTTTCTCACAAAGTAACCAGTTTGGCAGATTGCCCAGTGATGGTAGTTTGACCTGTCCATATTTGACTTATACGCAGCTTTATTAAAAACCAAAAAATTTTAATCGATCATTTAGGACTATTATGAATGAGTGCTAGTGCTTTACATCCTCAGCTTTTGCCGGCAGAGCTTGATGCGTCACCAGTTCCAAAAAGAATTGGCCTGATTGCCCTTGCAACAGACCATACATCTGAGCTCGATTTTTCCAGAATTTGCGATCCTGCGGAGGTCGGGGTTTATGTATCTAGGATTGCCTATGACAATCCGACCACACCCGAAAATTTGCGCCAGACTGGTCCCAGGATCACACAGGCAGCGGAGCTTATTTTGCCGGATGAGCATCTTGATGTGGTTGCATATGGCTGCACTGCAGCAACAGTTGTCCTTGGGGATCGCGCTGTTGCTGATTTTATTCATGCAGCAAAACCAGACAGTAAATGTGTGACACCGACGTCGGCGGCTTTTGCGGCTTTTGCGGCGTTGGGTGTCAAACGAGTTAGTGTTCTGACACCATATAGTCCTGCCGTGACAGAAGAGCTCGTTTCCTATTTCACAGAAAATGGTCTTGATGTTGCAAATTGGAAATGTCTCGGGCTAGAGGATGATCGCAAGATGGCCCGTGTCTCTCATAAGAGCATTATCTCCGCAGGCACTCAAACGATTGATGAAAGTGCTGAAGCCTTGTTTATCTCGTGCACAGCCGTGCGCGCTGCAGAATGCGCCGAGGAAATTGAAAAAATCATTGGAAAGCCAGTTATTACGTCAAATCAGGCTGTTGTATGGCACAGCTTGAGACTAGCCGGAATTGACCGAAAAATACCTGGCTACGGGCAACTTTTTGAACTTTAGTATTCTTATTGTGGAAGGCCTTTAAAAATGGGCTCAGTATCTGTTGGGGACGTCGAAAAAGCGCGTCTCAGAATTGCCTCTTCTATCAGAAAGACACCAATGGTGTCTTCTCCAGCTCTTTCAGACATCTCAGGTGGCGATGTTTATTTAAAACTTGAGCAGTTGCAAATCACGGGAAGTTTTAAGCTGCGCGGAGCAACCAATGCCATCCTCTCTCTATCGCCAGAACAGCGTGAAGCGGGCGTTGTCGGTGTCTCAACGGGAAATCATGGGCGAGGCCTGGCCTATGCCGCGCGCAATGCTGGCGTAAAATGTATTATCTGCATGTCAGAACTTGTACCGCAAAACAAAGTAGAAGGTATCAAAGCGCAAGGAGCAGAGGTTCGCATAATCGGTAGATCTCAGGATGAGGCACAAATTGAGGTGGACCGCCTGGTGGCGGATGAAAAAATGACCATGCTGCCGCCTTTCGATCATGCTGACATTATCGCCGGACAAGGAACATTGGGCTTGGAAATCAATGAGCATTTCCCTACTGTCGATACGGTTCTGATCCCGGTCTCTGGAGGCGGCCTCATCTCCGGTGCTGCGCTAACTTTGAAAGCTGCCAATCCAAATGTCCGAGTTTTGGGCATTTCCATGGATAAAGGGGCGGCGATGTTTGAAAGCCAGAAAGCGGGCGAGCCTATTAAGGTTGATGAGTTCCCGACGCTTGCGGATTCCTTAGGGGGCGGTATCGGTCTTTCCAATGAATATACCTTCCCGATGGTCCGGGATCTTGTCGATGATCTCATTGTTGTAACCGAAAGAGAAATTGCAGAAGCGATCCGTCACGCTTACTGGGAAGAAAAGCAGGTTATTGAAGGATCTGGTAGCGTTGGAATAGCCGCTCTTCTTGCAGGAAAGATAGCACATCCCGGCCTTTGTGTTAGTCTGATCAGTGGCTGCAATATCGATATGAAACTGCACAAAAGGATCATTGACGGTGAGAATGTCGATGTGAGCTTGGAACAAGGGTAATTGGAGATCTGACAATGCCTGATATAAAAATCCTGAACGAAACCGAATTAAGACAAGCAGTGCAATTGGACGACCTCGCTGTGAATTGCATTGAGAATGCCTTCAGATTGCTTGCAACCGAAGAGGTTGTCATGCCGCCTATTCTCAGTTTCCATATCCCACAGCATAACGGCGAAGTTGATGTCAAAACGGCCTACGTGCCCGGAATTGACTCATTTGCCATCAAGATGAGCCCCGGATTTTTCGACAACCCAAAACTGGGACTTCCGAGCTTGAACGGGCTGAATGTTCTTTTCTCAGCGAAGACTGGAATTGTGGAGGGCGTCCTCCTTGATAACGGGTATCTGACAGATGTCCGAACAGCCGCCGGTGGCGCGGTTGCTGCCAAATGGTTATCGCGCGAAGACGCTACTGTCGCCGGAATTGTGGGAACAGGGACGCAAGCACGATTGCAGCTTAAAGCCCTCACCTTGGTACGAGATATTAGACGAGCTGTTATTTGGGGGCGAAATTCCGAAAAAGCTGAACTATGTGCCCATGAATGCACCGCAGATTTGGGGATTGATGTCCAAATAGTTGATACCGTCGACGCTTTGATGGCGCAAAGTGATATTGTGGTCACAACGACGCCATCACAAGCCGCTCTGGTTTTTGGAACGCAGCTTCGACCTGGACAGCATGTGACCGCGATGGGATCCGATGCAGACTACAAAACCGAACTAGCTGGTGATGTTATTCCAACGGCTAATCTTTATGTTTGCGACAGTTTGGCTCAATGCTTGACGCGAGGAGAGTTACGCGCCGCAGTGGCTGCAGGCACGGTCTCCTCAAAGGCTATTTTTCCAGAGCTGGGCGATATTATAGCTGGAATAAAACCCGGACGAAAGACAGATCAAGACATAACTGTCTGCGACCTCACCGGCACAGGTGTTCAAGATACAGCTATCGCAACATTTGCCCGGACCCGCGCTGAAAGTGCTGAAATCGGCACCCTTTTTACCAACTAATCAAATATGGAGAATGTCATGACAGGCATTGATCTGCCCTTTTCTCGGAACGAATACCAAGGCCGCATTACCAAAGCACGAACCGCGATGAGTGCCAAAGGCATCGATCTTATGATCGTCACTGATCCATCCAATATCGCTTGGCTTACAGGATATGACGGCTGGTCTTTCTACGTTCATCAATGTGTTGTCCTTCCAATGGAAGGTGAGCCGATCTGGTTCGGTCGCAAACAAGATGCGAATGGCGCACGGCGTACAGTCTTTATGAGTGACGACAACATTCTATTCTACCCTGACCACTATGTTCAATCGACAGAGTGTCACCCAATGGACTATCTCAGCGGGCTGTTGAGTGATCGTGGTTGGGGGGCTCTTAATATCGGCGTTGAAATGGACAATTACTATTTTACTGCTGCTGCCTATCTCTCTTTGGTCAAGCATCTTCCAAATGCTAGCTTTAAAAATGCAAACGTGTTGGTGAACTGGTGCCGTGCTGTAAAATCGGAACAAGAACTTATCTACATGCGCCGGGCTGGGCGAATTGTTGAAGAAATGCACAAGCGCATTTTTGATGTTATTGAGCCCGGAATGCGTAAGAACGATCTGGTTGCAGAAATTTATGATGTTGGTATCAGAGGGGCTGACGGTTTTGGTGGAGATTATCCTGCGATTGTTCCTCTCTTGCCATCGGGATCAGATGCAGCTGCGCCTCATCTTACATGGGATGATAAGCCGCTTAAGGAAGGCGAGGGAACTTTCTTTGAAATAGCAGGTTGCTACCGCCGGTACCATGCGCCTTTATCCCGCACCATTTTCCTAGGCAAGCCTACGCAGACTTTTATTGATGCGGACAAGGCCATCCAGGAAGGCATGGAGGCTGGCCTTGAAATGGCGAAAGCCGGTAACTTGTGCGAAGATATTGCTCATGCCTTTTTTGGTGTTCTGAAGAAGTACGACATTTTTAAGGATAACCGGGCCGGTTACCCAATCGGATTAAGTTACCCCCCGGATTGGGGTGAGCGTACGATGAGTTTACGCTCTGGTGATAAAACAGTTCTTGAGCCGGGTATGACATTCCATTTCATGACCGGTTTATGGATGGACGACTGGGGCTTAGAGACGACAGAAAGCATTGTAATCACGGATGGTGAAGTTGAACTTCTCGCGTCCGTACCTCGCCAACTTTTTATTAAAGACTAATAATATGCGTGCAAATCCTATATCCGCCACCGTTGATTATAATCTGGATGGTGTACACCATGGTTTCCTGAAACTCCCTCATTCCCATGACGGTTCTGCTTGGGGGTCTATTATGATCCCTATCACGGTGGCCAAAAACGGAGATGGACCGACGGTCTTGCTGTCAGGCGGCAATCACGGCGACGAGTATGAAGGGCCAATTGCCTTGTTTGATCTTGCAGGGAGGATCAATGCGGATGATATTTCGGGGCGGGTTATCATTGTGCCTGGGATGAATTATCCAGCCTTTAAAAGTGCAACACGAACCTCTCCAATCGATAAGGGAAACATGAACCGGGTTTTTCCTGGGAACCCAGAAGGAACTGTGACGGAGAAGATTGCCGATTATTTTCAGCGTACATTATTGCCTTTGGCAGATTATGTTCTGGATATTCATTCGGGAGGCAAGACGTTGGATTTTGTGCCTTTTTGCGCGGCCCATGTCTTGGATAACAAAGTTCAGCAGGAGCAATGCGTTGCGGCCATGCATGCCTTTAATGCACCTTATTCCGTTATGCTTCTAGAGGTTGATGCTACTGGAATGTATGATACTGCGGCCGAAGAAATGGGGAAAATTTTTATCTCAACCGAACTTGGCGGTGGTGGCTCAGCCACAGCAACAAGTATCACCATTGCCAAGAAGGGGATCAACAATCTACTTCGCCATGTAGGCGTATTGACGGGTTCTCTTGAAATAGGAAAAACGGTCAATCTGGATATGCCCGATCACCGTTGTTTTATTTCCAGTGAAAGCGCTGGTTTGTTGGAGCTTTGTGTCGAATTGGGTGATGATGTCACTTCCGGGCAGTTACTCGCCCGTGTATATGATATAGAGCGTACGGATGGCATTCCTAAGGAATATCATAGCCCTCTCGATGGTATCTTTACGGCACGGCATTTTCCGGGCCTGATTGGCATGGGCGATATTGTTGGTGTGGTTGCTCTTTCAGTCTGATGCAGGATAGTAGAATAGTATGATCAAACTTGATGACCGTGATCTGAAGATTTTGAGCGTTTTGCAGCAGGAAGGCCGTATTCCCAAAAATCAGTTGGCAACAGAGGTCAATCTCTCACCAACGGCTTGTTGGGAGAGACTAAAACGACTTGAAAAACTGGGCGTAATAGACGGATATGGTGCCCGGCTGTCCCTTGGAAAATTGGGCCCTTTGGCAACCATTTTCATGCAAGTGGAACTTGCCAGCCATCGGGCCGAAGATTTCGAACGGTTTGAAAAAGCAGTTATGGAAATGGATGAAGTTTTCGAATGCTGGGCAGTCGGTGGTGGTATCGATTATTTTTTGAAGTTCGTTTGTAATGGGGTCGATGCCTATCAGCGCAGAGTGGATGAAATGCTGGAGGCTGATATTGGTCTCCGTCGCTACTATACTTACGTGGTTACAAAGCCGGTAAAAGATGTCTCCGTTATTCCACTGTCCATTTTGAGCAAGTAGGAAACACAGAATTATCGGTCGATTTAACAGTCTTCCGATGATTACATTGATTTTGTCTCTTTCCAACGAATTTTCTTCCGAAAATCGGGCCTACTATAAAAGCACCCACTATAGAATTTCATTTAGTGTCCTCTTTCGAGATTATTTGCGGAGTGGATAATGAGTGAATGCAAACAAAATCTGTCCCGGTCAAAAGAGCTGGATCAGTTAAAGGACCCGCGACTCCTGAAAGAGTTCGCTTACAGTGCCGGAAAATGGCAATCCGCCAGTTCAGGCGCAATCATTAATGTCACCAACCCTGCCGATGGCAGCTGGATTGGAAGTGTTCCATCGTTGAATAAAAGTGAAAGCGTAGAGGCTATCACAGTTGCCCACGAAGCATTCCCTGGATGGTCCACACTTCTTCCGCAAGAGCGGGCCGACATTCTACGAAACTGGTGTCGCTTAATTCTTGAGCATAAAGAAGATCTTGCCCTGATGATGACACTGGAACAAGGGAAACCTATTTCGGAATCACGCGGCGAAATTGACTATGGTGTTTCGTTTATCGAGTTTTTTGCCGAAGAAGCAAAAAGGACCGATATTCTGGGTATCACCTCTCATCTACGGAATGCAGAAGTAGAAGTGTGGCTTGAACCCGTGGGGGTTGCAGCCTTAGTAACACCCTGGAATTTTCCAATAGCCATGATTACGCGAAAAGCCGCTGCGGCTTTAGCCGTTGGCTGTACTGTGCTTGTTCATCCGTCAAAGGAAACGCCTTTCTGTGCATTAGCGCTTGCTGAGCTTGCAGAAAGAGCTGGTTTTCCCAAGGGCGTTTTTAATGTGATAACAGGTGAGCCAGCAGTAATCGTCGGTGAATGGACGAAAGATACCCGCGTGCGAGCCCTCTCCTTTACCGGGTCAACTGAAATTGGCCGCCTTCTTTACGCGCAATGTGCACCAACAATTAAACGATTGAGCCTTGAGCTTGGCGGTCACGCACCGTTTATCGTTTTTGCAGATGCTGATATCGACAACGCTGTTGAAGAAGGTATCAAAGCAAAGTTTGCCACCTCCGGTCAGGATTGCCTAGGAGCCAACAGGTTTTTTATAGAACGCGCAGTCTATGACGAATTTTGTGAAAAATTCGCTGAAAAAGCCGCAGCCTTAACAATAGGACACGGTATTGCAGATCCCGAAATCGGTCCGTTGATGAATAAACGGGGTGTCGAGAAGCAGA
>JBALXM010000024.1:0-2303 GCA_036960695.1 Sneathiella sp. | reverse complement strand
ATTGCAGATCCCGAAATCGGTCCGTTGATGAATAAACGGGGTGTCGAGAAGCAGACGGAACACGTTCAGGATGCTCTAGGCAAAGGGGCAAAACTGTTATGCGGCGGTAGTGTCTCTACATTGGGACCGTTGTTTTTTGAGCCTACGGTTTTGGTAGATGTACCAATGGACGCAAAAATCATGCACGAAGAAACGTTTGGCCCCGTCGCCGCTATCTCGGCGTTCGATGCAGAAGACGATGTGATCGCCCAAGCGAATGAAACGGAATACGGCTTAATGGCTTACCTTCACACAAAAAATCCATCCCGTATTTACCGACTGAGCCGGGCGCTGGAATTTGGAATGGTGGGTGTTAATCGCACAAAAATTACGGGTGCTCCTATTCCTTTCGGAGGCATGAAACAATCTGGCCTTGGCCGAGAGGGATCACGTCACGGCATCGAAGCCTTTTCTAACATCAAATATGTTTGTCGCGACTGGGCATAAGCCCGTTGCTCTAATTCAGGAGAAATCAATGCTTACAAATGATCAACTTAGTCAATGGGATCGGGAGAATTTCTTTCATCCCTCCACACATCTCGCTCAATTTGCTCGCGGTGATCTTGCCAACCGTATCGTGACCGGCGGTTCAGGTGTTTATATTGAAGATCGGGAGGGCAACAAATTACTGGACGCCTTTGCTGGTCTCTATTGCGTGAATGTTGGTTATGGTCGCTCGGAAATTGCTGATGCCATCGCTACTCAAGCAAAAGAGCTCGCCTATTATCATTCCTATGTCGGGCACGGTACCGAAGCGTCTATCACATTGTCGAAAATGATAATTGACCGCGCTCCTGACAATATGAGCAAGGTTTATTACGGGCTTTCAGGATCAGATGCAAATGAGACCAATATCAAATTGGTCTGGTATTACAACAATGTTCTTGGCCGTCCAGAGAAGAAGAAAATCATTTCACGCTGGAGAGGCTATCACGGGTCAGGTCTGATGACAGGATCACTCACTGGGCTTGAGTTGTTTCATAAAAAATTCGACTTACCGCTATCTCAAGTTGTCCATACCGAGGCACCCTACTACTATCGCCGGGAGGATCTAAGCCTAAGCGAAGAAGAGTTTTCTATTCAGTGCGCTGAGAAATTAGAAGACCTGATCCAAAAAGAAGGACCGGACACTATCGCGGCCTTTATTGGGGAGCCTGTTTTGGGAACGGGCGGTCTCGTGCCACCACCAGCAGGATACTGGGCCGCAATTCAGGCTGTTTTGAAAAAATATGACATACTGCTGATTGCCGATGAAGTCGTAACAGGGTTTGGCAGACTAGGTTCAATGTTCGGTTCTGATCATTACGGAATTGAAGCGGATATTATAACGTCCGCAAAGGGTTTAACCTCTGCTTACGCGCCTTTGTCAGCCTCCATCGTATCCAAAAAAGTATGGAAGGTTCTTGAGCAAGGAACAGATGAGTATGGCGCAATCGGGCACGGATGGACATACTCTGCACATCCTATTTGCGCCGCCGCCGGTGTCGCAAATCTTAAGCTCATTGACAGCATGGGATTGATTAAGAATGCAGGAGAGGTTGGTCCCTACTTTAAACAGGCTTTAGTAGATGCTATCGGCAATCATAATAACGTCGGCGACATTCGCGGCGAAGGTTTGATGCTGGCTGTTGAATTAATTGCCGATAAGGAAAAGCGGACATTCCTAGATCCCTCTTTAATGGCGGGCCCTAAAATTGCAGCGGCACTCTTGAAACGTGGGGTCATTGCACGGGCTATGCCTCAGGGCGATATTCTTGGCTTTGCGCCGCCGCTATGTGTAACCAAGGGTGAGGTTGATATCGTTGTTGGCGCTATGGCTGAAGCGGTCACAGAAGTCTTCGCAAATACCTAATTAACATTCTGGATAAGGTTTCTGAGAGAAAAAGTCACTTGGAACCTTATCCAGTAATGAGCTATAAAAATTGAACGCAACTCCCCTGCATCTTGGTCCCGAAATCAGTAAATCAAGTTGGCCAGTTAATGTAGATCTGGCGAAATCATAACAAGAAACAGTACCGGCGGGATATTACGACAAGGAAGGATCTAGAAGACCAACTCCGCCGCTCCCAGAAGATGGATGCTGTCGGACAATTGACGGGCGGCATCGCTCATGATTTTAATAGCGTTCTTGGGATAGTTTCGGGAAATCTGGAAATCATCAAAAGACTACAACCCGATGACAGCAGAATTCCTGAGCGTATCGATTTTTCCTTAAAAGGCGTCGAACGGGGAGCTGACATCATCCTAGAGGAGATTTAGGAGTT
>JBALXM010000117.1:0-5387 GCA_036960695.1 Sneathiella sp. | reverse complement strand
GGGCGGGAAGCGGACATCGGTCTCTTCGAGCTCGCCATCAATAAAATAAGCCAAAGCAGACATCCATAGTGAACATTGAAAATGGAATTTCAGTTTTTCCAGAGATAACTTCCGCTTACCGCACAGCAGCAGACACGTCGTTTGAGCCTAGAAATAGTAGATGACAGTGGTGTGTTGGCAGAGTTTTTTTTAACTGCTATATTTAATGTGCTAATGTAAATGAGTATCAGAAAATAACATTACGTCAGTTTATTTCGAAGAGTGAATTAGGTGAGCGAAATGAAAAAACAGATTGACCACACCAGATTTGTCGAGCTAACGGGACAAATAAGGAGCGGCTTTTTTCCGGGAAGATATATTCTTTCTCTTTTTATCTTTGCTTTATTACCGGCGCTGATGGCAAACACTGTGATCGCCGCCCCTGAGACAGTCGCTATATGTGATGATGGTGGGGAATGGCCTCCCTATATATATTATAATAGAACTAACGGTAAAATCGATAAGTCAGCTCCTTTGGAAGGTGCCACTATCGAGTTGTTTAATGAAGTTTTCAAACGGAGTGGTCTTGATTATACTATAGAATTGATAGCGTGGAAGCGGTGCCTTGAAGAAGTAACCAACTTCGCGGAAAACAAAAATTATGAGATTGTTACTAATGGTTCTTATAATGAAGATCGACAAAAGAATTACTACGTATCAGCACCACTCTACAAGACTCATCAAGGTCTCTTCTATTCTACCGATAAACACAAACAGGCACCGATAATTAGATCCGCTAAAGATCTTAACAAATATAGCCTCTGCGGAATTCTTGGCTATAACTATACGATGTACACGGCTTTGGGGGTTAAGGAAGAAATCGATACAGGAGCTAAAAGTCTTGTTACCGTTTTGAAAAAAATTTCCGAGGGCAGATGTGATTTTTTCCCTTCTCCAATGGAGTCTGTACTAGGGGGGCAAACCATCGGTTTATATAAACTTCCGAAGAATATTGAGGTAGTGAAAGTGCCTTGGGTCGGAGCCACTACCTTTCATTTATTTGTTTCTAAATCATCTCCCAGGGCCTATGAGCTTTATACAAAAATCAACCAACAAATAATGGTTCTTCAAGGCAGGGGCATTGCAGGTAAGATATTTAAAAAATATTTACCGCAGGGAGATGGCTTTTAGGAATGGTATTTTTTGTGAATTGTATTTACCAGAAAACGCATAGTCCTGCTTCAGGTTTATGAGTGCAAAATGCTGCTTGTGTCAGAAATATAGGGTTTGGATGTTGAGAAAAGTTCGAACAAAATGCGTCCTTTTCGGCAATTGTCTATTTTCCAAACCGATTTTCCGAGATGATCATGACTTGGTGCATCAACTGTTATTCCCTTTACCAGGGTCCTGATTTTTTTGCTACTGAGATAATACCAGCAAGCCAAGGAAAAAATGAACTTGAACAAACTTTCCACCGATCTATTGCAGAGTTTCAAGGGAGTACTTGCCAAAAAATTTGCGGTTTATGTATTTCTTGCCAGTACGTTTCTGTCGCTTCTGATTTCTTCTTATCAACTTTACCAAGATTATTTGCTAGACCTTTCTGTAGTTGATCAACGCCTTGATGAACTAGGCACCACACAATTGTCCAACCTGTCATTACATCTTTGGAATTATGATCAAGAGGGCCTGCGCGTGGTTAGCAAAGCAATATTCGCACTGGATTTAGTCCAGTATGTAGAAATCAAGGATGTCAAAGAAACGCTTCTCATAATGGGTGGTAAGGAGCAGGGAACTGTCAGGCGTAGAGTATTCCCACTTAATTATGACTCGTGGGGCACGCCTCACCATGTAGGTGAAATGATTGTGCATGCCTCCCTGGAAAGTGTTTATCAACATATTCTTGATCAGGCACTGGTTATTATTGTTGGAAATACTTTTAAGACCTTTATTGTCTCTGCAATAATTTTGATCATGTTCTATCGGATCATTGGGCGACATTTGTCCCGTGTGGGTAATTTTGCAACCAATTTCAGGGTTGATGAGACTGTTAAAAAACTGGAGTTGGACCGAAAAACTACGCATACAGATAAAAAGGATGAATTGGACCGCCTGGTCACAGCCATAAGCAAAATGCAAGACCGAATTGATCAGGCCTTTCTGGACGTGATTGCGCGGGAAAAAGCGGAAAATTTTCAACGCTTGAGTGACAACCGTTTCCGTGACTTTGCTGAATCTTCATCTGACTGGTTTTGGGAGATGGATGCAAATCTACGATTTTCCTTTATATCTGATCGGTATGAACAGATAACAGGCCGCAACGCGGCTGATTTGATTGGCTCTAAGCGATGGGGTATTGAAAGTCAGACAAATCCTTTGCAGGATTGGGAACCGCATAAATCAGATATGTACGCTCGGCGTCCTTTCAAAAATTTTGCGTTTACTATTGAGACTAAAGACAAAAAACTCATGCACATCCATACCAGCGGTGTTCCAGTATTTAGCCAGGATGGTAAATTCACAGGATATCGCGGTAGCACAACCGATGTTACAGAGCAAAAAAATCTGGAGATTCAGCTTCAGCAGGCGCACCGGTTAGAAGCCGTTGGCCAATTAACCGGCGGTATCGCTCATGACTTCAACAACATTCTCGGTATAGTGTCGGGAAACTTGGAAATCGTTCAAAGGTTGCCGCTTGATGACAGCAGAATTCCTGGCCGCTTGGATGTCGCAAGAAAAAGTATCAATCGCGGAGCGGAAATCACTCGAAAGTTACTTGGGTTTTCCCGGAAAAACTCATATGCAGTACAGCTTGTGGATCTAAACGATTCAGTCAATAGTTTGCTTGAATTAGTCACTAAATCTCTGACAGTCTCCATCGACGTAAAAGCCCATCTGGCAAATGATTTATGGTCCGTTGAAATCGACCCGGGAGATTTTGAAGATGTCTTCATTAATCTTGCGCTAAATGCACGGGATGCCATGCCTGATGGAGGCAAACTGACGATCGAAACTGAAAACAAAATACTGGATAAAAAATTTGTTGAGCGTAATTCACAAGCGGCAACTGGAAATTTTGTCCTGATTTCCATTCGCGATACTGGGACAGGAATGACTAAAAATGTAGCGGACAAGGTTTTTGAGCCTTTCTTTACAACAAAGGAAGTGGGAAAGGGAACTGGACTAGGTCTTAGTATGGTCTATGGCTTCGTTGAGCGGTCTGGCGGATTTATAACTATTGATTCTGAAATTGGCTGGGGCACAGCTTTTCACCTCTTTATTCCCCAGGCTGGCAAAAACGAGACTGACCTGACTGTACCCGAAATTGCAAGTGGCGATCTACCTCCAGGCGATGAAAGAATACTTATAGTGGATGACGAAGAAGGTCTGCGTGATATTGCGGTTTTTAACCTTGGTGAACTTGGTTACAAAACGATTGTTGCCGAAGATGGGCCAAGTGCTTTGACAATACTCGAACAGGACCCCGATATTGATTTATTGTTTAGTGATATAGTGATGCCAAATTTTATGAATGCTTATGAACTGGCCCAAAAGGTGCATCAAAGTCACCCACAACTAAAAATACTCTTGACCAGTGGTTATGACAGAAAGCTGAGCGACATTGAAAACAGTGATGACCCCTTCCTTATCAAACTGAATAAATCACAACTGAATAAGCCTTACAGCACATCTGAATTGGCTATCGCTATTCGCGAGGCGTTGGATGAGTAGCTCTGATGTCTGTTGTGGGTCAACAGATGTCCTTTTTAGGCATTAAAAATAGAGTCCGCTATAACCATCAATAGCGGGCATCGATTTTAAATTTTCAGAAACTTATGCAGGGATGGGGGTCTCCGGTGTGACTAAAGGCTGCGGAACGACTTCACCTTTGAAGGACCGCCCTTCTCCCTTGAATTCCAGCTTCGTTCCCAGTTCTGAAAATCGGGTTTCAAGCAACGCAAGACCAATATTCGACTGTCGGCGAGGTGAATAGCAGACAGAACGAATGGTCCCTGCGATGTGCCCATTAACACGAGCAACCCAAGGGTGCTCGTTGAAGGTTACAGGTTCGCCGTTAAAGACAATCCCAACCAGCATGCGCTTGGGTCCTTCCTCAGCGATGCGTGTCAGGGCTTGTTTACCTATAAAATCATCCTCGCGGTTCAAGTCGATCATTTTCTCAAAGCCAACTTCGAAAGGCGAACTATCCGGATGTGTGTCAGCACCAAAAGACAACAGGCCGCTTTCCAACCGCTCGATATAATTGGGAGCGCCGGGGCCAATATCATAAGGGGCGCCAGCTTCCTTAACCTTGTCCCACAAAGCCGAACCCCGCGTTCCATCACACAGGTATAACTCATATCCTCCCTGCTTGGACCAGCCCGAACGGGCGACGACCACGGGAATGCCATCCAGCTCTGTCTCTTTGAACCAGAAATATTTTAAATCACGCACCCAGTCGCCGAACATATCAGCGATCACGTCAACCGCCTTTGGGCCCTGAACGGCTAACGGACTAACATCAGGCTCATGGACCACAACATCAAAGCCGCCTTCCTTGGCGATGGCACGCGCCCATAACAGGATGTCACTATCCGCGATAGATAGCCAAAATTTATCATTTTCAATACGCAGCAGGACAGGATCATTCAGCAGGCGGCCGTCATGATCGCAAATTGGAACATATTTACCTTTGCCCACAACGCAATCCTGCAAATTGCGTGGCGTCAGATACCGGACCAACCGCTCTGCATCCGGACCTTTAATTTCTATCTGACGCTGAGCCGCCACATCCCACATGGCGACACCTTCCAATAAGCGCTTGTATTCCGCCGCAGTATCGCCGTAGGACACGGGCATATACATTTGATTGTATATTGTCATGTGCGTAGCGCCATCAGCGACGGAGCGATCAAAAAACGGAGATTTCCGCTCACGCGGGCCCATTGCTATTTCATAAGGCATGGCAGCTCACAATCTACATGTTATCTATTCATCAAACACAGCTACACCTAGATGAGGGTTGGAGCAAGATCAAAGAGTACTAGACTGTTACGTCACGGTTTTTGGGATCATGCGCATCGACTACAAAATGTCCGGATTGGGTCAAATTCAGCCCTTTTCGCCTGCCTGAAAACACTTCTGCTTTGCCCCCACAAAGCGGACATTGAAAATGGATTTTCGGATTTCTCAAAAATAACTACCGCTTTCCGCTCAGTTCAGCCGTTGGCCGGTATTTGGCATAGGTCGCATTGTCCGCGTAGCTGCCAATCTACATATCAAATTTATGGTCTTTGTGCGAGCGTCCGCTTTCGGGAAAATGCATGTGTTGCGTTGACCGGTTGTGATGGCAGCTCAAAACGTACGATACGACGCTCAAAGCATGCGAGCTTAAAACGTGATGGCCT
>JBALXM010000023.1:48427-59566 GCA_036960695.1 Sneathiella sp. | reverse complement strand
GCTAAGAGAACTCAAGAAGAAAAAGAAGGAACTAGGCGTAGCCCTGAACCTTCCCCCTTCACGCATTTCAGACATCATAAAAGGAACCCGGCGTATTCAATCTCAAGAAATTCCGCGCCTCTCAACGTTCCTTAAAATGGATGCAACAACCATATTAAAGAATATTCAAGAACAGTCAGGGGACACAGAAATTGAGCTGACGTCAAAAACAGAACAGATAACTGTCGTCGGAGATAAGGGAGAGATTGGGAATAATTACAACATTTGGCCTGTCGATCAGCACTATATAATCACTCTTCCGCGTCAAACAAGTTATGGAGGGTCAAAAAAATTCGCACTTGAAGAGAATTGCGTGCAAGCCAATACGCTTAATCTCTATATCTGTATTTCGGAGAATCCCAAGAAAAAAAGGGGGGAAAGAGCGCTTATTCGGCTTAAAGCCACGCCCAACAACGAAGATGAAACACCGGCATTTAATACATCTGCACCGGAAAACAAGTTAGCTTTCGTTATTGCGTATTATGAACAAAACTAGTGAGCGCTTGCCTACAAACAATGTTCATCATGGATATGCCCACTCCAAGCGCCCCTATTTTGAGTATTCAATTGGAAAAACAACAACGTTTTTCTGAACCTCACTCGAAGTTTCAAGAGGGCCGCAGAAGCCTTCATTCAGCTCCTTATCGGCAGTACTACACAATGATTCAATTGCAACTTCAATCAAACCAGCCGTTTCATATAATTCTTTATACATCGCGGCTGCGTATGCTTTTTCTAGATATTCTTTAACGTTTTTCATTTGAAAAACCCTGAAACACCAACCAATAAATTCTTTTACATAAACTAAGATTTCGGGACTCTCTATTTACCACCATCCCCATTGCATTAGCATCCAAGAAGACCGAAAACAGCAAACCACCGCAACCTCACCTATCTTCATACTCTGACTAATGGATATAAAAGGCAACAAAATTTCTACTATAGGCATAGAAAAATAGCCCCTTTTAGTGTAATTATTTTTATTTTACACACCATTTAGTAGTTAATAACATATTTCTTTATAAGCAGTACTGGTATCAATAGACGTTAACTTTCAAAATCAGTCCTGCATTATTTTTACGCAAAAGACTGTCGTTTGCGCATAACTTCTCTTCTCCTCTTGAAAAGGTAATGGGAAATGAATAAATTAACAGCAATAATTCGTTAAATCTTTTTATTTACAGATTGTCATCATGGAAATTCGCAAAAACTTTATCGACAGCATCGGGAACACGCCTCTCATCCGCTTAACCGCCGCGTCCGAAGCCACAGGGTGTGACATCTATGGTAAAGCTGAATTCCTAAACCCCGGAGGCTCTGTCAAAGACCGTGCGGCCCTTGCCATTATCAAGGATGCCGAAGAAAAGGGCCTCTTGGAGCCAGGGGGCGTCATCGTTGAGGGCACTGCCGGCAATACTGGTATTGGCCTTGCTCTTGTTGGAAACGCCAAGGGCTACCGGACTGTTATCGTAATGCCTGAAACACAGGCAGACGAGAAGAAAGCGCTTTTGCGCTACTGCGGCGCCGATCTGCGGCTCGTCCCCGCTAAGCCCTACAAAGATCCCGGAAACTATGTCAAATATTCCGGTCGCTTAGCTGAAGAAATTGCGGCATCAGATTCAAAAGGCGCCATTTGGGCTAACCAATTTGATAATGTTGCCAATAAACGGGGACATTTTGAAACAACAGGCCCCGAAATTTGGCAGCAAACGGATGGTAAAATTGACGGATTCATCTGCGCGGTTGGCAGTGGCGGTACTCTTGCCGGAGTTGCTGATGCGTTGAGAGAGCGCAAAAAGGACATAAAAATTGGTATTGCTGACCCTATGGGCGCCGCTCTTTTTAACTATTATAAAAATGGTGAGTTGAAATCGGAAGGAAGCTCAATCTCTGAGGGGATTGGCCAAGGCCGGATTACAGCAAATCTTGAAGGTTTAAAGGTCGATCTGCCGTATCAAATCACCGATGAGGAAGCCCTCAACACAATTTATGACCTTAACATCCGTGAAGGACTACAACTGGGCCTATCAACAGGCGTCAATGTCGCCGGGGCTATCCGCATGGCAAAAGAAATGGGACCCGGCCATACAATTGTAACAGTTCTTTGCGATACTGCACAAAAGTACTTTAGTAAGCTGATGGACGTTGATATGCTCAGGAAAAATAACCTTCCTGTTGCCCCTTGGCTGGAGGCAAACAACCCCTAAGAGTCGGAGCTATTAATGACGGTGCCAATTTTTCGCGAGGATGCCTACCAGAAATCGTGTACTGCGATTGTAACAGGGATCAACGACAAAGGGGGCATCGTCCTCGACCAGACAGTGTTTTATCCAACGGGCGGCGGACAGCCCGGCGATAAAGGGACACTAACTTTAAGCGACGGATCTCTTTTGACGATTACAACGACAATCAAAGGGGAGAGCCCTGACGAGATCGTCCATGTCCCACAAGAAGACCAGAAATTGCCTTCTGTTGGAGAGACGATCACAGCTGAGATTGATTGGGAGAGCAGATACCGGCTTATGCGAATGCACAGCTGTTTGCATTTATTAACCGCAGCCCTACCCTACCCTGTAACGGGGGGGCAAGTATCCGATGGTAAAGGCCGCCTAGACTTTGATTTGCCTGAGTTGACCTTGGACAAACAAGAAATCACGACAAAACTAAATCAGTTGATTAATGAAAACAGAGATCTCTCCTCAAGCTGGATTACAGATGAAGAGCTGGATGCTAAGCCCGAAATGGTAAAAACCATGTCAGTTCAGCCGCCTCGCGGCAGTGGCAAAATACGCCTAATAAGGGTTGAAGGCATCGATTTACAGCCTTGCGGTGGCACCCATATAAAGAACACATCAGAAATAGGCTCCGTGCTTGTTCGAAAAATTGAAAAAAAGGGTCGCCAAAATAGGCGTGTATCCCTTATTTTTGACGAATAATAAAAATTAACGCCTCAAACAGAGAAAATCCATGTCCTACGTAAATCCAACCTCCCTCGTATCCACCGAATGGTTAAGCCAAAACATGTCGGCCCCTGACGTGCGCATTGTCGATGCTTCTTGGTATCTACCCGCTGAAAACCGTGATCCGAAAGCAGAGTTTAAAGAGTGCCATATACCGGGAGCTGTTTTTTTCGATATCGATGAAATCGCTGAGCTCGACAATCCTCTCCCCCATATGATTCCCGCTCCTGAAAAATTTTCCAGTCGTATGAGAAAACTCGGATTGGGTGACGGAAATCGCATTGTTGTCTATGATGGCTCCGGCATTAGAAGCGCAGCACGTGCTTGGTGGATGATCCGGTTATTTGGTCATACCGATGTGTCCATATTGGATGGAGGTTTGCCAAAATGGCAATCTGAAAACCGTCCAGTAGAAGACTATCCGAGCTTGCAAAAAGAACGTCATTTCACCTCACGTATTAACAATATGATGGTCCGGGAGAAATCCCAACTTAGAAAGAATATCGATACCACCAAAGAGCAAGTACTCGATGCCCGTGCAAAGGGGCGCTTTGACGGTGTTGAGCCTGAACCTCGCGCGGGCCTTCGCTCCGGTCACATTCCAGGATCCCTTAATCTGCCCTTCAATCAGCTTTTAAATGATAATGGCACTTTAATTTCAGGGAGCGCACTGACCGCTGCCTTCGAAGCGGCTGGCATAGACATGGCCAAGCCTGTCATAACGTCGTGCGGTTCTGGTATTACAGCCTGTGTTTTGGCTTTTGGTCTCCATATGATTGGGCATCGCCGTGTCTCTGTCTATGACGGATCTTGGACTGAATGGGGACTAGATCATGAAATGCCAATATCTTCAGGAACTAAATAATGCCTCTTAAACGTGAACCCGAAGCGAACCAAGATGGGCTTTGGCCCGTCACAATCACTTATCTGAAGATGTTTGAAAGGCCGCACCCACAACAAATCGTACCGCCATCGGCTCCTCATGCAATTTTACGGGCAGAGAAACCAACCGTGTCCTTTTATCGTTTTCTATACGATGCCGTTGGCCGTGACTGGGGATGGCTGGACCGTAAAAAGTTGAGCGATAAAGAGCTTAAAGAAATAATGCAGGACAAGGACACAGAAGTTTTTGTTCTTTATATTCGGGGTGTGCCCGCGGGATATGCTGAGCTAAATTACAAGAACTTCCCTAAATCCGTTGACCTCGCCTATTTCGGTATCATGCCAGAATTCATTGGGTTGAAGATCGGCCCCTATTTTCTAAATTGGGCGATTGAGATGGCTTGGACCCGAGCACCGGAGGAGATAACGGTTAATACCTGCACCCTTGATCACCCCAAGGCCTTGCCTCTCTACCAAAGGTTTGGGTTTGTACCATGCAACCAAAGCAATATTCTTATTGATCCAATTGAGGACGAATAAACTATCTTTCGCTAAACCTGCGGCTTTCAAGCGACTTTTGTCTTTAGCTATCTGAATAAGATTTAAATAAGATAAGCGTGAAAGCCGTGGTTGCGAAAATACTGGCCCCTATGAGCAAAAGGGCAAAAGAGGATACAAAACACAACAAATCGAAGCCTAAAAGACAATTTTGCAGCGCTTGAATAGAATAAAAAGCCCAGCCATGTAGTCCAGCTAAAACTAACGCACATATTTGCGTCGACATTACTACCATTGTATGCGGCATAAACTCAGCGATCCTTTTTCTGATTTAACAAGGTTTTCGGCTGCATTCGCGTCACTGGTTTAAATATAATAAATTTTTCGCTTAAGTACATACTTAACTTCATAAATAGCGGTCATTTTATGCAAAACCCCTTCCAACGAATAGTGGAAACTTGACGAAACAAAAACATAAGAATAGTCTAATAATATATTTTCTCCTTTCCTGACTGGAGTTAAAAGCATGTCTTCACCTGCACTGTTTGTTGCCCGTATAGGCGTTTCCGCCTTTGCACTCGGTTTTCTGTCCACTACAGCTTTCGCAGCACCTCAAATTTTGGCAATTGCTTCGACGGATTTCCCCCTCCCTATTCTTTGTGAAAAAGGAGAATGCAGCGCCGAACTTACTGCAATTTGCCTGCAGGAACACAGGGCCTCTCCTCAAAAAGGGCAAGAATACTATTTACATAATGATCGAAAGTTTGAGATCATTTTGACAAGCGCTACAGGTCAAACGATAGACCTGTCAAATCTTCCTCTCACTGTTCAGACGGCCCGTGGTCATTCTTCCTTAAAAGTCAGCTTCAAGCAGAGGCTTTTACGAGATATGGAGGTCGGTACCCTCGCAATATCAGTGCCTGAACACATATCCGCCATTCCAGTGCCGCGCCCAAACGATAAAAAACCACAAACAGAGGGTGATATTATTCTTGCTACAGGGCCATTGCTGAGCATCTCTGAGCGAATAGTCGATAAAAACACCGGACGGGCTGACGCTGCGCGTCTGATCAATCAAGCGATTAACAAATTGCCGCGCCTTGGGCGATCAGAGCCTGTGAAACGGATAGCAGCTCAAAGCTATTTTCTGAACGTTACTGCAAATTCCGGATATTCTAAAAAGGCGGTTACAATTGCCAGCAAAGCGGTTAAGCAATGCTTTTATGAAACACAAGTTGGTTTCATTTCTTTCCGCCAATGCCTAGGCTCTACTCATGACAGGGTTATCGGTAAGCTTAATACAAAATATTGGAAAAGCTTGAACTCTGGCAGTTAACCCTAAGACACTAGCCAATAAAAAACCCCGGCTTTTATACCGGGGTTTTTCTTATATCAGAAGTATGTCTGATTTATCCGTTATGCAAAATCTGCGATAAGAACAATTTGGTCCGCTCACTCTGAGGGTTGTCAAAGAACTCGCCAGGAGGCGCCTGTTCAATAATCTCCCCTGCATCCATGAAGAGCACACGATCCGCAACAGTTTTCGCAAACCCCATCTCATGGGTCACGCAAATCATTGTCATCCCCTCTTCTGCAAGACTAATCATGGTATCTAGAACTTCAGATATCATTTCAGGGTCAAGTGCAGAAGTCGGCTCATCAAACAACATAACACGCGGGTTCATGCACAAAGACCTGGCAATGGCAACACGCTGTTGCTGACCGCCGGAAAGCTGGCCTGGATACTTGTTTGCTTGCTCAGGGATTTTTACCCGCTCAAGATACTTCATTGCGGTCTCTTCAGCTTCAGCTTTCGGGATCTTACGAACCCAAATTGGCGCCAAAGTGCAATTTTCCAGAACCGTCAAATGCGGAAACAAATTAAAGTGCTGAAAGACCATCCCCACCTCACGGCGGATCTCATCAATTTTCTTCACATCATTTGTAAGTTCAATCCCATCAACAATAATCTGTCCCTGTTGATGTTCCTCAAGGCGATTGATGCAGCGGATCATTGTCGATTTTCCGGAACCAGATGGCCCGCAAACAACAATTTTCTCACCGCGTTCAACAGTCAAATTAATGTCCCGAAGAACATGAAAATCACCGTACCATTTGTGCATTCCAACAAGTTGGATTGCAGCATCGCTATCTGCTTGTTTCATGGCAGCTTCACTCATTACAAATCCCCTTATCTTTTATGACCGGTGTGGAGTTTATTCTCCAACCAAATGCTATATCTTGACATGCCAAAACAGAAAACCCAGAAAGTCGCCGCAACAAAAACATATCCTTCTGTTGCAAGACCAAGCCAGTTTTTATCTGTTGTTCCAGCTTTCACCACACTCAACAAATCCAAGAGCCCGACAATACTCACCAATGTTGTATCTTTGAAAAGACCAATAAAGGTATTCACAATTGCTGGGATTGAAATTTTAAGGGCTTGAGGCAAGACAATAAGACCCATGGATTGCCAATAACCAAGCCCAAGAGAGTTCGCAGCCTCCAATTGTCCTTTAGGAATAGCTTGTAAGCCACCCCGAACAACTTCCGCCATATAGGCCGCGGAAAAGAGAGACATACCAACGAGCGCACGAACAAGTTTGTCGAAGTTGGTCCCTTCTGGCAAAAACAGGGGAAGCATGACAGACGCCATAAACAAGACAGAGATAAGCGGAACACCCCGAACAAGTTCAATGAAGCCAACGCAGATCATCCGCACCACCGGCATGTCAGATCGACGTCCCAAGGCTAGAACGATACCAAGAGGGAGTGCCACAAAAATTGACACGGAAGCCAACACAAGTGTTAGGAACAAACCGCCCCATTCTGACGTTTCAACTTGCTCCAGCCCAAATCCACCAAAGAAAAGGAAATAGCAAATTACTGGATAGATACCAAAAAGGAAAACGGCAGGCCATTTCTTACTTTTGACAGTATCGGACAGGACAAGGAACAAACCAACAGCCCCCATAACATATCCGATATTCACGCGCCAGCGCTCGTCCACAGGATAGAAACCGTACATATTCTGGCCAAAACGGGCCTTAATAAAGACCCAGCATGCGCCAGTTCCCGTACAATCATCTTTTGTAACGCCTGCGAAATTGGCATTGATAACAGTATAGCTCACGAATGAGCTCGCAGCCTGCCAGACAATATAAATCGCCACAATTGTCAAAACAGAACTGAGCCAGTTAGAAAACATATTTTGTCTAAGCCAGCCAATGACACCTGTTTGCGTTACTGGCGGCGGCATTTCAGCATGACGTTCAGTTTTTACGATAGCCATATCTTACCTTTCCACCAGCGCAATGCGGTTATTATACCAGTTCATGAACATGGAAATCGTCAGGCTCATACTGAGATAGAAAGCCATCGTGATGGCAATAACTTCAATAGCCTGCCCCGTCTGGTTCAATGTCGTTCCCGCAAAAATAGCCGTAATATCTGCATATCCAATCGCCGTTGCCAGCGAAGAGTTCTTCAATAAATTCAGATATTGACTGGTTAGAGGCGGAATAATCACTCGCAAAGCCTGCGGTAAAACAACAAGTCGCATTGTTGTGTTTGACCGAAGCCCTAAAGAACCCGCAGCCTCTGTTTGCCCATGACTCACGGCATTAATACCAGCCCGGACAATTTCAGCGATAAAGGCACCAGTATAAATACTGAGACCAATAAGCAGTGCGAGAAATTCTGGCTCGAGAATCCAGCCCCCTTGGAAGTTAAATCCTCTCAAGGCTGCATAGTCCAGATGCATTGGAACCCCTAATGCAAACGACACAATAACAGGAAGACCAATTATTATTCCGATAGATGTCCAAAGTACTGGGAATTGCTGCCCTGTGAGTTCTTGCCGCTTACGAGCCCATTTGGCGACTAGAACAGATCCAACGATGCCTGCAAAAAATGCCAAGACAACAAACATGAACCCAGTTTCAGGAACAATACTAGGGAAATTGACCCCCCGATTGTTAATAAAAAGAGTATCGCCAAAATTGATACTCTGTTTAACCCTTGGTAAAACACTTAAAACCGCGAAATACCAAAATAATAGCTGTACGAGCAACGGAATATTCCGAACAATTTCGATATACACAGCCGCAATTTTGTTCACGATCCAGTTATTAGATAATCTTAAAACACCAAAAACAAATCCAATAAGCGTTGCTAAAACAATACCACTTGTTGCAACGGCTAATGTATTGATAACGCCGATTAACAACACATCACCATGCGTTGATACCTGAGCGTTATAATCAACTAATAAAACAATACCGATACCAAAACCGGCAGGTTGGGATAAAAAGCCAAAACCAGAGGCGATTCCGCGCTTCTCCAAGTTTACAACGGCGTTATTTCCAACATAAAAAACGAAAGCTAGGAATAGGACTATGACGAGAATCTGAAAGAATACTGCACGCACTTTCGGGTCTCGTAACATGCTATCTCCAGCTCCTCGTGGTTGACCAGATACGTCAACAGTCATAAGGCGGCTCCTTCTGGGAGTAGCTACAAAAACGGGCTAATACAAAAAAGAGTGCATGCCTTGCAAGAAGACACACACTCAATTCAATTAACCTAACGACGCTTAGCGTGCTGGTGGTGCGTAAAGAATACCACCTTTATTCCAAGGAGCGTTCAAGCCACGTGCAATATTAAGCTGTGTGCCTACGCCAAGATGCTTTTTAAAGATCTCGCCATAGTTGCCGACGCTTGAAAGTGCATTCGCAGCCCAAGCAGCATCTAGACCAAGTTGTGATCCAAGATCACCAGAAACACCAAGAAGACGTGCAACCGCTGGGTTCTTGCTAGATTTCATCTCTGCAACATTTGCTGACGTGATACCAAGCTCTTCAGCATTGATAAGCGCGTTCAAAGTCCAACGAGCGATATCGCCCCACTGATTGTCGCCGTGGCGAACAAGCGGACCGAGTGGCTCTTTAGAAATGATTTCTGGAAGAACAACGTGATTGTCTGGGTCAGACAGAACAGAGCGCTGTGCATACAAACCAGATTGGTCAGTTGTGTAAACGTCACATGTGTCTTTCACATAGGCTTCACGAACTTCGTCAGATGTGTCGAACAATACTGAATCGTATTTCATGCCGAGTGACGCGAAATAATCAGCAAGGTTCAATTCAGTTGTTGTACCAGATTGGATACAAACGCGTGCACCATCAAGTTCAGTCGCTGATTTAACACCAAGTGATTTCTTTACCATGAAGCCTTGGCCATCATAGTAGTTCACGCCGATGAATTCAAAACCGAGATTCACATCACGGCTAAGTGTCCATGTTGTGTTACGTGCGAGCACGTCGATTTCACCTGATTGTAGTGCAGTGAAACGCTCTTTTGCTGTTGTCGGAGTGTATTTCACTTTGTTTGCATCACCGAAAACGGCTGCAGACATAGCGCGACAGAAATCAACATCAAAGCCTTCCCATACGCCTTTATCATTAGGGGCTGCAAAACCGGCAAGACCAGTTGTAACACCACATTGGATAAAGCCTTTGGCTTTCACGTCGTCCAATGTCCCCGCTGTTGCCGCGCCAGCCATAAGTGTGGCTGCTGTAGCGACGGCAATAAAGCTCGCTTTTTTCATAAAGTACCTTCCTGTCTAGTTTTTTTTAAGTTTTCACCCCAATTACTTGAGGCTAGTTGGATTTACCAACAGAAACCACTATTTCCCAATTTATGGTCCCTATACCTCATGACGATAGTATGTTTGCCCTACCCGTCAACGGAAAAATTCACATTATGTGTGATTGAGTGGATATTGTGACCGAAACTATTATAAAATTTCGCGCTTTGCACGTCCTCGGTAATTCTATATTCATGGCTCAAGAATTTAACGCTTGAGGAGTCGCAGGATTATCATGAAAGACGAAACAAAAATTGTTGTAGCAGGACGGTCACCAGAAGATAATTTTGGCATCGTAAATGTCCCAGTATACCACGCATCGACTGTCCTCTACTCCTCCCTTGCCGAATTAGAACAGCGACATAAAGACAGAGCCTTAGGGAAAAAAGCCGTGACATACGGACGTATGGGAACCCCGACTACTTGGTCACTGGAAGATGCTGTGGCAGAGCTAGAAGGCGGATATCGCTCTCAGGTTTTTCCGTCGGGTCTTGCTGCGTGTGCTGGTGCATTGCAAGCCTTTTTGAAGACAGGTGATCATCTTTTGATGACAGACAGTGTTTATGGTCCAACGCGTGCGTTCTGCGATAAGGTCTTAAGCCGGTTTGGCGTAGAGACAACTTATTATGATCCCCTCATCGGTGCAGGCATTTCAGAATTGATACGACCGAATACAGCTGTTGTTTTCACCGAATCCCCTGGGTCGCAAACTTTCGAAATACAAGACATCCCTGCCATCGCTGACGTTGCCCATAAAGCCGGCGCCGTTGTTATGATGGACAACACATGGGCGTCCCCACTCTTTTACAAACCCTTTAACAAGGGCGTCGATGTGTCCATTCAAGCGGGCACAAAATATATAGTCGGCCATTCAGACGTCATGATGGGATTGGTTACAACCAATGAAGAACACTGGGAAACCCTGCAAGCTGGCGCAAACCTAACCGGACAAACCGCAGGCCCTGATGATGTGTATCTGGCACAACGTGGCCTTCGCACTCTCGCCGTTCGCTTGAAACAACATATGAAAAGTGCCCTTTTGATAGCGGAATGGCTGCAAAGTCGGGACGAGGTACATTCCGTTCTGCATCCGGCCCTACCGTCTCATCCGGG
>JBALXM010000023.1:0-48327 GCA_036960695.1 Sneathiella sp. | reverse complement strand
AAAGTCGGGACGAGGTACATTCCGTTCTGCATCCGGCCCTACCGTCTCATCCGGGACATGCCCTATGGAAGAGAGACTTTGAAGGGGCATCAGGTTTATTCTCTTTCCGTCTAAACGCATTGCCTAAGCCCGCAATGGCGGCTTTCATTGATAATCTTGAGCTTTTTGGAATGGGTTATTCTTGGGGCGGCTATGAAAGTCTTGTCATTTATGCGGACCCTTCCCATTACAGAACGGCAACAAAATGGGACAATACAAACCCGCTGATCCGCCTTCATATTGGCCTTGAAAATACCGATGACTTGATTGCGGATTTATCTGCGGGGTTTGATCGGCTTAATTCACTAAAATAATGAATATCTTGTTAAAATGAGTCGAATCGATTCGTTTACCTTCAGTTCTAAAATATGTGGATCATAAGTCCTATGAATGAAAAATTGACATCGCTGATCAAATTTAATGAAGCAGGACTTATTCCCGCTATTGCACAACAGCATGACACGGGCGAAATTTTAATGATGGCTTGGATGAATAGCGATGCCATTGACGAGACATTGAAGACGGGCCAAATTTGTTATTGGTCTCGTTCTCGGCAGTCTCTATGGCGAAAGGGGGAAAGTTCTGGCCATGTACAGACCCTCGTTGACTTCAGACTTGATTGCGATGGCGACACAATCTTACTGCTGGTAAAGCAAAAAGGGGTCGCCTGTCATACGGGCCGCCACAATTGCTTCTTTTATTCTGCAAACGATGCAGACGTTAAAATCATTAGCGAAGTAGAAGTTTCGCCAGAAGAAATGTACAACAAGAAATAATCTGCTAAACACTTCTAATAAAATTTCTATTTTTTACAGAATTATTGCTAATTCCTTTTACGAGAAACATTTAAGCGCCATGTCCCAATCAAAACCCCAAGTTATTATCATCGGCGGCGGTCCTGCCGGATTGATTGCCTCGCAACGTTTAAGCAGTTCTGGAAAATTTGATGTCCATGTTTATGAGCAAAAAGGATCTGTTGCCCGCAAGTTTCTGATTGCTGGGCGCGGTGGTCTTAACTTGACTCACTCAGAGAAGGTGAAATCTTTTCTGAAACGGTATGGACCCGCCGAAGAGTTCATCACTCCCTTTCTTCACAATTTCTCCCCTGCCAACTTACAAAGCTGGGCCGCGGATCTTGGGGTAGAGACTTTCGTGGGTAGCAGTGGCCGTATTTTCCCAACGGAAATGAAGGCCACAAACCTTATGCGGGCATGGACTAAACGGCTCACAAAAACCGGGGTTATTTTTCACTTAAAACACACTTTCATTGGCTTTGATGACGAGAAGAACCCGCAATTCAAGAATAATGAAGGCGAGATCATTACGACACCTGCCGATGCTGTCTTATTTTCTATGGGCGGCGGTAGTTATGCGCATCTTGGGGCCACAGGCGACTGGATGCCTCTGCTTGCAGAAAAAGAAATCGAAACTCAAGCATTCAGCCCCGTCAATTGCGGTTTTGATGTGAAGTGGTCCGACCACATGTTAGAAAAATTTGAAGGCCAGCCCATCAAGAATATCAGGCTGTCCTATAATGAAGAGACAACACGCGGTGATCTCGTCATTACAAAATACGGGGTGGAAGGCGGCGCCATTTATGCCATGAGCCGTGCTCTATCAGAGGGATTAAGCACGGACACACCCATCACGCTTGACGTGGACTTACGCCCTGACATGTCGAAGGATCAAATTCGGGAATTGCTCTCCGCGCCTCGTAAGAAACAAAGTCTTGCCAGCATCCTGCGTAAAAAGGTGCATTTATCACCGCTCAAAATAGCGCTTCTCTGGGAATTTACGGATCGCTCCACCCTACAAGATGCTGAAACGTTAAGTTCTCTAATCAAAGGATTGAAGATTCCGATCCATGCCATGCGTCCTATGGATCGGGCTATCAGCACAGCTGGCGGTATAAAACTCCCAATGCTTTCTGAATATTTGATGATCAATGGGCATCCGGGTTGGTTTGCAGCCGGCGAAATGGTGGACTGGGATGCGCCTACCGGCGGCTACCTTCTACAAGCATGCTTCAGCATGGGCATGACGGCCGCTAAGGGCATTGAAATGTGGATCGAACGCGACGACGATGAGGACGACCACGACAATGACGACGGCGATGACGAAGAAAATGATGAAGAAGAAGTATATACCGCGATTTAACGCGGTACATTTCCAGGCGTTACGGCAAGGGATGCAATAAACTCTTCAATACCTGCCTTGTCCTTCAAATAAAGGCTTTTCCCTTTTTTCAGGACAAGGTTATCATTCGTCAATTGTCCCAGGACACGCGCAACTGTCTCACGGGTCGTGGACACACGACTTGCAATCGCACTTTGGGTCGGCATGGGGTAAATCAGCCACGAATCCGGGGTAACCGGATCTGCTTCCGCCATGCGAAGAAGTTCCTGACACACACGCTGAACAGCGCCCAGTGTTGAAAGATCAAGAATTCGATCATCATTAATGCGAATGATCCGGGCAAGCCTATTCATGACTTTCATCATGATCTCTGGCTGCCTCAACATTAATTCAGTGAAGTTTTCAGGAGATAAAGACCCCAGCAAGCAGTTCTTGTTCGCAATAATATTGGCCGATCTAGGGCGCCCGTCAATGGCAGAGAGCTCACCGAAATATTGCCCGGCCTCTACTGTCGCATAGGCCACTTCCCGGCCTGAAACACCAAAGTTCACGACGTTGACACTTCCTGCGGCCACGAAGAAAATATCACGGCTGGTACTGGATCTTTCCAGTATTTGCTCGTTTGAACTATAGGTCTTCCATACACATTTCGACGCTAGAGCTTGACGTTCTTCACGAGGTAAATCTGTCAAAAGTTCAATATTATCAAGACTTTGCATAGCTTAATTAATCTACTTTATAAAATATGGATTCATTCAAACATTCTGCGAATAAGGGTAATCTAAGCATTAAGGTCAAATTGAGCAATAGGTATGGTCACTTAAAGGTGAATAGAATGTGAAATTTAAGTGAAAGCCAATGTGTGTTCATTTTTACAATGCGGAATAGTCCGCGGTCTATATTCACATCCACGCGTTATTGTGGGATATTATATTCAGTACTATTTTTACACATAAAGAGGCATGTCTCGTGGCAAAAGCACTTTGGATAAAGAACCCACTTTCCATTCTGGCAGAAAATTCTGCTGGCGGCGTGGTCGTTGAAAATAATCGGATTTCAGAGTTGGTCGCGGCGGGCGGGACCCCACAAAATTACAGTCTTCAGGATCTGGAGATTTTTGATGCATCCCACCATGTTCTACTTCCCGGTTTAATCAATACCCATCATCATTTCTATCAAACTTTGACCCGCGCTTGTCCGGCGGCTCTAAACAAGCCCCTTTTCCCGTGGTTGCAGTCTCTTTATCCCATTTGGGCGAAACTCACCCCCAAAATGATGGCCGCGGCTTCAAAACTCGCCTTGTCTGAACTTCTCCTCTCTGGTTGCACCACCGCGGCGGATCACCACTACTTGTTTCCGCAAAGCTTGACGGACGCCATTGATATTCAGGTAGAAGAATCCAAAAAACTGGGCATAAGAGTAACGCTAACAAGAGGTTCTATGAGCCTAGGTGAAGATCAGGGCGGCCTTCCTCCTCAATCCACAGTGCAGGATGAAGAAACTATCTTGGCGGATAGTCTTCGGTTGATCAAACAGCATCACGAAGTTGGGGATGGGGCGATGACCCAGATCGCCCTCGCTCCATGTTCTCCCTTTTCTGTCAGCACCCAATTGATGGAAGCCTCCGCGGTTCTTGCGCGACAACACGGCGTGCGCCTTCATACCCATCTTGCAGAAACTCATGACGAGACAGATTTCTGCATTAAAATGTTCGGCCTTCGCCCCTTGGACTATTTGGAGAAAGTGGGATGGCTTGCTGATGATGTGTGGCTTGCTCACGGTATTCATTTCGAAGAAGACGAAATTAAACGGCTCGGTGCGGCGAGCGTTGGCATTACCCATTGCCCCTCCTCCAACATGGTTTTGTCTTCCGGCATTTGCCGAACGCTGGAATTAGAGGCTGCGGGATGCCCCGTGGGTTTGGGCGTGGATGGTTCCGCCTCCAACGACGGATCGAACCTTATTCAAGAAGTACGGCAAGCAATGCTTATCGGCAGATTACGCTATGAGGCAGGTGAGATGACCCATCATGCCGCTTACCGTTTTGCAACCGAAGGCTCTGCTCGCTGCCTTGGCCGCGATGACATCGGTAAGATTGCCGTAGGCAAGCAAGCAGACCTGTCCTTCTATAAACTGGATGAGCCGCGTTTTTCAGGATCTGGCGATCCACTGGCAGCCCTTCTTCTTTGCGGCGCAAGTAAAGCGGATGCCGTTATGGTTGGCGGTGACTGGCGCGTTAAGGACGGCGCCGTTATCGGCCTTGATATGGAAGAATTGATGAGGGAACATCACGCCCTTGGACAAGTCCTACAAGGCATTTAAATCCATTAGAAATTAGCGCGAGCGCCAACATGCACACCCTTTGTTTTGATCTGGATGGCACTTTGAGTGATCCCAAAGTGGGGATTACCAGATCGATCATTCATGCCCTGACCGAACTTGACCGCGCCGCGCCCGAGGCGGATGAATTGGAATGGTGTATCGGCCCGCCCTTGGCTGATAGTTTAGAAAAATTATTGGGGAACACTAGGGACGCCAATTTGGCGATTATAAAGTACCGAGAAAGATATAGCGCAATTGGTGCCTTGGAAAACACCTTATATGAGGGCATCCGCCCCCTGCTTGAGACATTAAAAGAGGCAGGCCATTCCCTTTTTGTCGCAACCAGTAAGGCTGAAATATTTGCGCAGAAAATTCTGGATCATTTCCAAATAGCTGACTTATTTGAAAACATTTATGGCGCAGAGCTAGATGGAACCCGATCCGATAAAACCGACCTTCTCGCCTACCTTTTAAAAAAGGAGGATCTCGACCCCGCCCAAACAATTATGATCGGCGACAGAAAATACGACATTATCGGCGCTCTCAACAACCATATCCGCCCGATCGGCGTCACATATGGGTATGGTAGCAAGTCCGAGCTGCAGGACGCGGGTGCATCGCATTTATGCGACACACCGCGTGCTTTATCAAAGTTTTTAGCTCAGCTATAAAAATCTGAAGGAATATACGCCCGCAAAACCCATATTCGTCAGCCAAAACGAAATAGGGCTAACTTGGCTTTTTCTTAGTTTTGGCCGTCCAACCGGGCCTACCAAAAATATAGCGAAAGGCGTCGGACAAACTGCGACTGCGGGCAGCATCAACACCAATTTTAAAGTATTCGATGAAGTTAATTTTAACCGGGTTAATTGAATTCACGGGATCCAAAACACCATAGATGACCGTCTCTTCCTCAGCCTGATAGGTACCGAATAACCGATCCCATATTATAAAAAACCCGCCGTAATTCTTATCAAGATATTTAGCATTCGTTCCGTGATGCACACGATGGATTGACGGGGTGTTAAATACTTTATCAAGCCAGCCCAACGTGCCAATTCTTTCAGTGTGAATCCAGGTTTGGTAAATCAAGACGGCTAAAAAAGAGACAAGGATTTGTACAACATCAAAACCAAACACCACCATTGGCACAAAGAAAATCCAGCTATAGGAACTTTCAACCCAAGAAAGCCTCATTGAAGTCGACAAATTAAATTCAGGTGAAGAATGATGAACCCCATGACCAGCCCACAATACCCGAACCTCATGCTCCCATCTGTGTTCCCAGTAATAGAGGAAGTCCGTCACAATAATGGCAAGGACCCAACTCCACCACTCAACCGGAATACGCCATGTGATGAAACTCTCTACAAATAATAATCCAGCGACAAAAATGACACCAAATATCGTCCGCTCCAGAAGTGTATTCCCAATTTCAATCAAGAAGTTGGCAAAAGTTTCTCCCTTTTTACGATGATTTATTGCGATGTCCCATAACGTTTCTAAAACGATGGCGCCATAAAACACCAAACTAATAATCTCAATCAATCCAAAGGCTTCGGCGTAAGAATTAAAACGGCTTTCGATTTCATTCATGAATAGTCTCTCTTCGATTCTAAAAGCGAACACTCATTCGCATATAAAACTTGCATCAATATACGTCAAGAGATAAAGTGAATGCTCATTCTGTTTATGGAGATCCCATGCGCACAAAAGATGAAAAACTTCATCACCGCCGGAAGGCAGAAATATTGGACGCTGCAACGGCTTGTTTTTCTGAAAAAGGAATACGGCAAACCACGATGCAGGAGATTTGCAAGCGGGCAAAACTCAGCCCCGGCGCGCTCTATCGCTATTATTCAAGTAAAGATGACATCATCATTGCAATGGCTGCTCTGGAGAAAACCTCCAATGATCAACTTATATCCTACTTAAAATCCCAAAAAAATGTTCTCAAAGCGTTACGCCAAGCGTTACCCGACATTGTGAAAGAGATATCCGATCCCTCCCTTGCCAGCCTTACGTTGGAAATTGCGACGGAAGCGGCACGCAATCCTGTTGTGGCAAAACCATTTCTGGAGAATGAAGAGAAATTTAAAACAGAGCTGGTAGCCCTTCTATTGTCGGGCCAAGAAAGCGGCTTCGTAGAAAAGAGCATCGATATCAGCGCCTTCATTCATCTTTTCATGCACTTACTCGACGGCATTTGCACAAGCCATGCATTCCCGTCCCCTCTGTCCCAAAAGGCGTCGACCAAATCTCTTGACCATATGATCTACCGAGCACTATCCCCCATCAGCCAATTACAATGACATCTGTATCAAGGGTAAGATCGATTACGGGGAGGTTTGGGTTTAAAGCCCTTTTCAAAGCTTTCTGGGGACGGATTTTAACGACTTGGGCAATTTTAATCGTTGAAAATATTTTGATCGCGCTTGTGCCACTTTTAATTGGCCTTACAATTGATGGGCTCTTGTCCAAACGCTTTGACGAATTTTTGTTGATGTTAATGACACTGATTGCCTTGTGCTTTATTGCCGTCGCCCGGCGGATTTATGACACCCGCGCTTATGGCGGCATCCGCGTTTATCTTGGCAGCGTAGTAGAGCATGCCCATAGCGGCGTCGAGGTCTCAACCCGCAATATTCGCTTGGATTTATCCCGTGAACTTGTCGATTTTTTGGAAAATGAAGTCCCGGAGCTCATAACATCCGTCATTCAAATCGCAATCAGCTTGATTGTGCTGGCCCTTTTCCATTTATGGCTGGGTCTTTCATCCCTTATCGTTATTGCCGGAATGCTTTTTGTATACAGCCTCTTTCATGGTCGGTTTTATAAGCTAAATGGCGACCTGAATTCCCAGCGGGAACGGCAGATTAATATACTGAACACCGGAACCCGTGTTGGCCTGTTTCGACATTTAAGGGCGCTTCGAGAGACAGAAGTATCCCTGTCCGATACGGAAGCCATTGTTTACGGAAGTATCTTTTTACTGCAGATTTTCTACATTGCCTTCAACCTCTATATAGGGGCCTCTCTTCCTGATATCTCGCCTGGCCGCATTTTTTCCATTGCAACCTATTCCTGGGAATATGCCGAAGCTGCCATCGCCTTACCTATGGCTTTGCAAAGCTGGTCCAGGCTGCGCGAAATAACCCAGCGGATTAATTCAAGAATGTGAATAGATTTTGGGCTAGTGAGGCTAAACCATGGAAAAGAAGTTACTCGCAATAATTTCAAAATCGCCAGAAATCATGGAAACTTTGTCAGCCTGTTTTGACTACGGACTTCCAAACCATTACCTAGCCGGAGGTGCTATTACTCAATGCATTTGGAATAGTTTGTTGGGCATGCCGTTGCTGTCCCAAGTGAAGGATTTTGATATTGTCTATTTTTCAGATGAAACCAAACATTCTGAGAAAATACATGAAAATGAAATAAGAAGGCGGGTAACGCATTTAATTCCAATCGATATCAAGAACCAAGCCTGTGTTCACGAATGGTATCCAAAAAAATTTGGGCATACGATAGCCCCGTATAAATGCAGTGAAGATGGGATATCCTCATGGCTTTCTGCCTTTGCGATTGGTATTCGGTATGATGCGGGCAAACTCCGTGTATTTGCCCCTTATGGGCTTGAAGACACTTTGTCTATGAGTATCCGGCCAAACAAATCAGTTATGAATAAAGCAAACTATGAACAAATGACGACTAGTTTCAGCCAACGTTGGCCGGAAATTTCGGTTGAACCTTGGTGACAGCTTAATTTAAAAAATTTCTAGAACTCACTCGCCCCATATTTCCCTTTTTGACGATCAGTAAATAAGAGAAATTTCCATTTCTAAATCTGTGGCTTCAAACTGAAAGGCGGCATCCTCAAAAGACGCGGGACCGAATGATCCTGTTGCGTTGTTTGAGAAACCATAGCCTTCTGATGGGATGCCTAGAAAATTAGTATCCAATTCACTATTTCCATTTTCGTCATGAAACAAACTGATCGCATAAGTCGCAGGGTCAATATCTTTAAAGATTAGAATATTCTGTCCGGCTTTCACGTTATCCAATCGCACGAGCTTAGGATCGCCTTTATCGGGGAATCCATTTGCGGTGTTCCATAAAGCAGCACTTATAGTCCCATTATTATTTTTTGCATTTGGGATACTAACTTTCAAATCAGCAGCAATTGCGCCCATAGAAAGAAGGGAAGTGGATACCGCCGCAAGGCACATCACGATTCTATTCATTTTTGGTTTGTCCTTTTTCGCATCGTTATTCTTCAATTATACAGATAGCCCCTAACCAAGCTCCGTCAGGATATCAGACAAACTCATATTTTCAAATTCCAACAAGCGTTTGTAAGGGTTCCCTTCCAGATTAAAATGTGTGGCAAAGGCAGGTTCTGTTTGGATGCCTTGACGTTTTAGGGAACGGATTGCCTCTCGGGCGGTCTCTCCGCCGATTGTGAGCAGCTTTCGCTCCACTTCCATATGGATATAGGCATTCTGCGATTTCACAGGTTTATTCTGGCCAAATATCTCAATCGCAAAATTCACGCAAGAGAAGCGGCAAATCGTGTAGGTTTTTCCGCCGCCTATGGGGGAGATTAAAAAATCCGGTTGATCGCCATATAGAAAATCCAGCGTTCTGGCGAATTCTGCATGATCAGATACCTCACATATGACATCCACATCACTGCCCGGCACATCAATATCAATGGGCATGGAGCCCACAAAAATCGGGCTGTAATCCGCCAATTCCGAATAAAGACCAATCGCTGTGATCAGTGTTTCAGCTTGTTCAAAACGAAGGGACACAGAATTCCTTTCAATAGGATACAGAACCTTATAAGCTTATGACTATAACAAGAATATTACCTGCCGTAGTGCTTTTGAAGGAAAATTTGTGGGTACCTCACTTGAGACAATGATTACGTCCCTCCCCGCGAAACTTAGCCTTAAAGCACGATCCCTGCTGATGACTGTTTGGGGAGACTCTGTATCCCCTCATGGCGGAACCGTTTGGCTTGGCAGCCTTATTGACCTTGTCTCCGCCGTCGGACTGAATGAGCGGGTTGTTCGCACGTCTGTTTTCCGCCTTAAGCAAGACAAATTACTCAGCAGTCATCAAGAAGGCCGGCGAAGCTATTACACCCTGACCACCACAGGCGAGCATCGCTTTGAAGAGGCGACAAAACGGATCTATACATCAAAACCAAAACCGTGGGACGCGGAATGGACGCTACTTTTCTCAGAAAGGCGACATTTAAGCGAAGAGCAGAAAAAGGCTTTGAGCAATGAGCTCAGCTGGCTTGGCTTTGGAGACCTTGGATCGGGCATCTATGCCCATCCAAACGGAGACCAAAGTACGATTGAACATCTGCTGGCTGACTTAGGTCTATGCGATAATGTGGCTATTTTAAAGGCGAGCAACCTGCCCAACACCAAATCAACACCCGTCCGTATATTGGTACAAAAGGGATGGAATTTGGAAGAGATCGAGGGGGCTTACAGTGAATTCATCAGCCATTTCGCCCCCATCATGGATGGGCTGAAACAGGGCGATACTTTAGACAACAAAAAGTGTTTTATCTTACGAACTCTTCTGGTGCATGATTACAGAAGAGCATTACTCAGGGATCCAATGTTGCCGCAAGAGCTACTATGGGACCACTGGAAGGGAAATACGGCAAGGGATCTTTTTCATGATATCTACCAGCTTATCTGGGAAAGTGCAGAAGAATATCTACTCGCCACACTAGAGTCTGATCGAGGGAAATTACCCACGGCGTCTGAAGAGTTTAAAGGGCGTTTTGGGGGCTTAATATTGGGAGTATAAAGCGTGAATTCAGGGCTAAAAATAGCAATAATCGGATCGGGACCGGCGGGAATGTATACAGCCGGCGCCCTTATCGCCAGATGCGAAGGATGTCATATTGATATTCTCGACAAGCTGGCAACCCCTTACGGCCTTGTCCGCGCCGGCGTTGCACCGGATCATCAAACAACCAAAAATGTATCCCGTGCCTATGATAAGATAATGGAAAACGAAAATGTTCGTTTTGTCGGTAATCTCAATTTTGGCACAGATATCTCTCTTCAAACCATTCGCGATTTATATGATGTTGTCATCCTTGCTATCGGGACCCCAAAAGATAAAACCCTTGGTATTTCGGGCGAAGATAAGTCCGGTGTCTTTGGCGCACAGACCTTCGTATATTGGTATAATGGGCACCCGGAATATCGGGATGCAGTCCCTGATTTGAACGCAAAAAATGCCATTATAATTGGCAATGGGAATGTGGCCCTTGATGTCGCTCGTGTTCTGTTTAGAAGCCGTAACGAGATGCAAAACTCTGATTTGGCCGACCATGCGGGGGAGATGATTTTCGCAAGCCCGCTGGATACGGTTCATGTGGTCGGACGGCGCGGGCCAGAAAATGTACAATTTTCATCCAAAGAGCTGCGAGAATTAGGGGATATGGAAAATGCTGACCCTTTTTGTGACCCGGCTGTTATCCCTGATCATTTTTCATCAGACGATAGGAAACAAGACAAAGTGGTCAATACCAATCTGGATCTACTCCGGTCGTATTCGACGAATGTGGAAAATGGGTCCAAACTTGCGCTCCACCTTGACTTTTTACTGTCCCCTATCGAAATAATTGGGGGGGATACAATTACAGCTGTTCGTTTCGAGAAGAACAAGCTCGTCGATGGAAAGCCTGTTGGGACAGGAGAGATCGTCGATATCCCCTGTGACCTTTTGGTAACCTGTATTGGGTATGAGATGGCAAATTTTGAAGAACTTCCTATTGAAAAAGGAGTTCTTAAAAATGACGATGGCTGGGTTGATGACAGTTTATATGTAGTTGGCTGGGCAAAACGCGGCCCATCGGGTACTATTGGTACAAACCGAATTGATAGCCAAAACGTTGTGGATCGCATTATCGAAGATTATTGCGCCTTGCCTGCAAGCCAGAAGAGCGGTGGGGCTGGCCTGGATGCTTATTGCAAAGCGAATAATGTACGAACTGTGTCATTTGAAGAATGGAAAAAAATTAATCAGGCGGAGCAAGAACGGGCGGCTGATCCCTCCCCCCGCCGAAAGTTTGTACGCACAAGAGACATGCTCTCTTTGCTCAATTGAAAGACGAGTAAATGATTATAGCGCAACTCAGTGACATGCATGTGTCTTCACCCGATTGTGAGTTCGACGCCCTGTACCATACTGCCGAAAAGCTGGAAATTGCCGTCAAATGCGTTAACGCGTTATCCCCGCGCCCGGGCGCGGTCGTGATGACAGGCGACCTTGTTAATAACGGCACAGCCGAAGAATATGAAATCCTGAAAGGTATTTTGGATAAACTTGAAATACCGGCCTATTTGGGCATCGGTAACCATGATTGCCGGGAGACTTTTCTGTCTTCCTTCGCGGATGAGGCATATCTTCCAAAAGACGGATTTGTCCAATATGCGGTCGATGTAAATGGCCTGCGTTTGATCATGCTGGACACCAATATACCAGGCCGCGCGCAAGGAATTTTATGTCAGGAAAGATTAGACTGGCTTGAAAAAACACTGGCCGAGGCACCAGATACCCCCACCCTCATTTTCATGCATCATCCCCCGTTCAAAACAGGCATTCTGGCGATGGACAATATGGGACTTCTCGATGCTGAAAATTTAGGTCCTGTGATAGAAAATCATCCCCAAATTTTGCGTATTTTTTGCGGCCATTTTCACCGATCAATTCAATCGAATTTTTACGGTAAACAAGCGCAAGTGTGCCCTTCCACGTCCCATACGGTCCTTCTCCATCTGGAGAATGAAGAACGTTTGGCGACGAAGGCCGAACCGGCGCAATTATTGCTCCATATATGGGATGGCAAGGACGATGTCGTCACCCATAACAGCTTTATTGATGATTACCCCATCATGTGGGAATTGGAAGGTAAAATCGGCCCGTAAAAGGGCCGACAGCTTATTGATCAAGGATATCCAAACCCATTTGCCAAAACCCGGCTTCCAATCGGCTTGCTTCTCGAAAGGTCTTGGATAAGCTCTCGAAACGGGCCTCAGTAAAACGGCTAACAGCCAATTTATCGATTTGCTCGATTGATGCCGTCATAACGTCCTGATAGTCATCGCTGGCATACATTTCAATCCACGGCGAATAAGGATTACCCTCTTTTTTTGTCGCTGGGCTGCTCATCAGCCTCTTACCGATCTCACCATAGCCCATAACGCACGGGGCCAACGCCACATACAAATCAAGAATATCTCCTGACAGGCCTTTTTCAAGAACATAGCGGGTGTAAGCCATATTCTCAGGGGCTTCTTCCACCGCTTGCATCTGCGCCTCTGTTATTCCCCATTCAGCGCAATATTGAACATGAAGGCTCATTTCTGTATCGATTAACGCAGATACCGTCGCTGTTGCCGCCCGCATATCGTCAAGATTATCCGACTTGTAAGCCGCAAGCGAATAGGCTCGCGCAAAGTGGATCAGAAACAAATAATCCTGTTTCAGATAATGCTCAAACGCCGCCCTGGGAAGGTCTCCCGACTGCAAGCCCCTGACAAACCCATGATCCGTATAGGCGCCCCATGCATCCCTATTGGCTTCTTTAAGCCTGCGAAACAAAGTCATTTAGATAAGCTGATTGTGAAAACTGGTAGGAAGCTCGACCACCATGCCATCCAATTCTTCGGACATGATGATTTGACAGCCGAGACGTGACGTTGGTTTCAAACCATAGGCCAAATCAAGCATATCTTCCTCGTCATCCGATGGATCTTCCAATCTCTCAAAATCTTCATCGCTGATAATCAGATGACAGGTAGAACAGGCAAGACTGCCCTCACAGGCGCCTTCGAGCTCCAACCCGTTATGCTGGGCAATTTCCAGAATAGTTTTGCCAAGTGGCGCTTCAACTTCCAATGTTTCACCATCGGGTTTAACGAAGGTCATTTTAGGCATCGACAGATATTCTCCTGTTTACTGAATTATACCGAATAGTCATGCTGCAAATTTCGGAGATTTGCGCTTGTAAAGTTGTTCCCACGTCTGGATGAATTTATCCAGCTCTGCTTTTGTCGTCAGCCATCCAAGACTAATGCGGATAGCTTCTGATGCTTGCGTCCCAGATGCCCCCATAGCCGTTAAAACATGGCTGGCTTTTACTTTCCCGCTGGAACAGGCTGATCCCGCGCTCACTGCGATATCCGCCAAATCAAAATTCATCACCTGCAATTCCGAGCCAACTCCCGGCATGGAAAGACAAGATGTATTGGGGAGACGCTGAACGCCCTTCCCGTAGACGAGACTACCTGGGGATGCCGCGAGGATGAAACTCTCCATCTCATCCCGTAGGATTTCGATCTCTTTATAGGTGTCGAGATTAGCACCGGCTAAGCTTGCGCTGAGCCCAAAGCCCGCTATTCCTGCGACATTTTCCGTGCCCCCGCGCCGACCCTTTTCCTGACCGCCCCCCTTTTGGACCGATTGCATAGCAAGCCCTTCCCGAAGGATTAACGCGCCCATCCCTTGTGGCCCACCAATTTTATGGGCTGACAGCGACATCATATCAACGCCAAGGGATCTGAAATCCACAGGGATTTTTCCCAGCGCCTGAATAGCATCCGTGTGGATAAGCCCGCCCATGTCGTGCACAAGATCAGCAATCTCTTTGATCGGCTGAATGACACCCGTTTCGTTATTACCAAGCATAAGGGAGACGAGTGGCGGTTTGGCGCACTCTCCTAATTGTTTGGAAAACGCCTCAATATCAACAATGCCGTTTTCCAAAATCGGAAAATACAGAACATCTTGGGTAAGGGCTGTTGCCAACACAGAATCATGTTCCGCTTGGCTCACCATCAAAGGTCTATCGGCAAACGCTTTAAGGGCGAGATTGTTAGATTCAGTACCGCCAGATGTAAAAATTACTTCTTGTGGCTTGGAATTAACAGTTAAGCCAATTTGGCTACGGGCTTTTTCCATAACCGATAAAGCACGCCTGCCACTGCCATGAACAGAGGACGGGTTTCCGCCGTCCGTCATAACCGATCCCATAAGCTCAATAACCTCCGGCCGGATTGGGGCGGTGGCATTATAATCAAGGTAGATACTGTTTTTCATAATAGGAAAATATGTCTTGCCACCCGCGGGGGCAAGACATTATGCAGGAAAAGTCAGCAAAGGCTCACTTATTGTCCTTTATTCCGCTCTCATCGTCATTATCCAGATCATCGGATGACAGCATAATTGGGCGTCCGCGAGAGACTTCTAGCTCTTCTTCCAATTCCCCAACGCGCATGGACAGGGATTGAACTTTATCGAGCAATCCATCCAGAACTTTAAAAACTGGATCCTGTAATTCGTCATTCCCTATACCGTAGGCTGCGAATCTCTCTGGGTTTTGAGGGCGGGACGCGGTTTTAACGGCACGCGCAGGACTTCCAACAACAGTGACTCTTTCAGGCACTTCTTTTACCACAACTGAATTTGCACCAACCCGTGCACATCGTCCAACGGTAATTGGTCCAAGAACTTGAGCACCAGAACCGACAATGACATTATCGCACAAGGTTGGATGTCGTTTTACATTTCGTTGAGAATCGGAGTCAACGGACGGGGAGACACCGCCCAAGGTTACATCGTGATACAATGTCACATTATCGCCGATTTCTGCGGTTTCCCCGATAACAACACCCATACCATGGTCAATAAAAAGTTTTGATCCAATAACCGCCGCTGGATGAATTTCTATCCCCGTAGCAAAACGAGAAAATTGCGAAATGAACCGGGCAGTAATGCGCCATTCACGTTTCCACAACGCATGTGCAAAGCGATGAAACACGACTGCATGGAAGCCCGAATAGAGCAGTGCAACCTCGAATTTCGACCGCGCGGCGGGGTCTCTTTCCATCACTGCAGCAATATCGTCGCTTATATGCTTGAACATTTGCCTATTCCTTCTGTATTGTGCCGCCTTTATAACGGATTGTATGAGAAGTTACAACGCGCCCTACTAATTTGAGATATAACATTGACCTCTCCTCTTCAAGGGAGCAGGTGATGCAAAAGGGTAAAAGTTGATACTCGTCACATATACCATTAGCGTTCCGGGATAGTTTCCCCCGGACCATTAGGACTTGGACTTAGATGCCTGACGTAATTTTTAACGGACCTGAAGGACGCCTTGAAGGTCGCTATCATCATTCCACGACCCCCAATGCTCCGCTTGCATTGGTTTTACATCCACATCCGCAATTTGGCGGAACGATGAACAACAAAGTGGTCTACAATCTTTTCACCACATACAAAGAACGGGGCTTTTCAGTTCTACGTATTAACTTCCGCGGTGTTGGCCGTAGTGTTGGTGACTATGATCAAGGAATTGGCGAGCTTTCAGATGCAGCCGCAGCATTGGACTGGATGCAAACTCATAACCCCAACGCCCCTTCTGTTTGGGTCGCTGGTTTCTCTTTTGGTGCTTGGATCGGCATGCAATTGTTAATGCGCCGGCCAGAAATCGCAGGCTTCATTTCAATCGCTCCCCCTGCCAACATGTATGATTTTGCATTTTTGGCTCCGTGCCCTTCATCCGGTCTTATTGTTCACGGCACCCGTGATATGCAAGTTCCGCAAAAAGATGTGCATAAACTGGTTGAAAAACTTCAAGCCCAAAAAGGCATCATTATTCATCATGATGAAATTGAGGGGGCGGACCATTTCTTTGAAGCAGCCCTGCCCAACCTGATGAATTCTGTAAATGAATATTTGGATATGCGTCTGAACACTGACGACGACGAAAAGTAAACAAAAGACGCCAACCTATTGAAATTATAAAAGAAGCGCTGATTTTTATTGGCGCTTCTTTTTTATGATCTTGATCTTGGGATGTTCGTTATATAGTTTAACTACATAACGACATTGCAAGGCGACCCTTTATGACCTCCTCTCACTTGTCGGCAGCCTTAACCTTTACGGACGCCGAAGGATCCAAAGTCGGCGAAAAGCGCATACGCCTCCTTGAAGCCATTGACGAGACTGGCTCTATATCTGCTGCAGCCAAGTCTGTGGGATTGAGCTACAAAGCGGCATGGGACGCTGTGAACATGATGAACAATCTGTTCCCCTCCCCTTTAGTCATGGCAAACGCGGGCGGTAAAAAAGGAGGCGGTGCCAGTTTGACCCGCGATGCCCGACAAGTCTTGGATGCCTATGCCGTCTTGCAATCAGAATTATCAAAATTCTTGGTGCTGCTTGAAGACACGCTTCAAAACCCGGCAGCCCCCACTTTATCATCCATGCTTTGGAGCTTTATTATGCGAACGAGTGCGCGGAATGCCTTGCGGGGAACTGTCACGCAAATGGTAACCGGCGGTATTAACACGGAAGTCACCCTGTCCGTCTCGGACACATCAGAGATTGTTGCCGTAGTCACCAATCGCAGCATTGAGACGCTGGGCCTTGGCGTGGGAAAGCAGGCTTTCGCTATGATCAAGGCCAGTTTTGTCATTTTAGCCCATGATGACGGCCTTAGAACCTCCGCGCGAAATCAGATCAAAGGTACTATTTCAGCCATCGAAACCGGCAGCATCAACGATGAGGTCACACTTGATATTGGAGATGGGAAGACCCTGGCGGCTGTTATAACACAACAAAGCACGGGCAATCTTGATTTCAAAGTGGGTGATAAGGCCTGCGCCCTTATCAAGGCCTCTCATGTTATTTTGGGTGTGGACTAGATGAGAAAAGTCAGCTTCTTTTTCAGGCTTCCTTGTTTAGCTACCCTATTGATTTTAACCTATGCCACCGCGAATGCCGGGCAAGTCTATGTCGCCGTTGCCGCAAATTTCACCCCAGCGGCGAAAGAAATTGCGACTGCCTTCGATAAAAAAACAGGTCACAGAGCGATTTTAAGTTTTGGATCAACCGGCAAACTATATACCCAAATTATAAATGGGGCCCCTTTTGAAATCTTCCTATCGGCTGACCAAAAGCACCCTAAACTGACTATAGAGCAAGGATTTGCGATAAAGAATACACGCTTCACTTATGCCGCAGGGCATTTAGTTCTGTATAGCGCGGACGAGCAGCTAATTGACAAGTCCGTCGATATTTTAAGAGCCGCAACTTTTCGGAAAATAGCGATAGCCAACCCAAAAACCGCGCCCTATGGCAGGGCTGCTCAAGAAGTTATGGTAAATCTAAACGTGCTCGACGCTGTGCAAAGCCAGATTGTTCGGGGGGATAATATCGCACAAACTTATCAGTTTGTAGCCACCGGAAATGCCGAGCTGGGTTTCGTTGCCCTGTCCCAAGTAATTGGACATAAAGCAGGATCACGATGGATCGTCCCAACCGGCTTATACGCCCCGCTTAAACAAGACGTCGTTCTTTTAAAGACCTCAAAAAATAACACTGTTGCTTCGGCATTTTTTACTTTCCTAAAAAGTCCCGACGCCGCTGCTATTATTAAAAAATATGGATATACGTTGGGAAAACTCAAATGACGGTCCTCAATAAAATGCTATCGGGTTTTTAGTATGTGGGAATCAATTTCACTGACGATAAAGCTGGCTTCTATCACGACAATTCTTTTGCTTGTGATCGGAACCCCCATTGCCTGGTGGCTCTCCCGATCAAAATCATGGTGGAAGGAGATTATTGCAGCCATTGTGGCCCTGCCCCTTGTTCTTCCGCCAACAGTGCTTGGCTTCTATTTGCTTTTAGCGTTTGCCCCCTCCAGCCCCCTTGGAAGTGCCGCAACCGCCATTTTCGGTCACGCACTCCCGTTCTCCTTTGAAGGGTTGGTGGTGGGGTCTCTCATCTACTCCATGCCCTTTGTCGTTCAACCCGTCCGCAACGCCTTTGATGCCATGGGAGACAGACCAATGGAGGTCGCCGCTACCTTACGCGCCTCCCCCTTAAACGCCTTCTTCTGCATAGCCCTTCCTCTCGCCCGTCCGGGCTTACTCACCGGTGCCGTGCTGGGATTTGCCCATACGGTTGGTGAATTTGGCGTTGTCCTAATGATCGGTGGCAACATCCCCGGCGAGACAAAAGTGCTTTCCATCGCCATTTATGATCATGTGGAGGCATTGGAGTGGGGTCAGGCCCATATTTTATCATTGGGAATGTTGGTGTTCTCTTTCCTTATAATTTTGATCATGATGGTCACCGAAAAACGCTTAAGGAGGCGATCCACATGAGAAGTGAGGACGTAGAGGTTCCAAAAATTGAAGTCCAATTTGAAGGCACCAAAGAGAATTTTAAGATCAATACCCACTTCACTTTTCCATCGAGAGGTATCACTGCACTTTTCGGCCCCTCCGGATGTGGGAAGACAACCATTTTACGCTGCATTGCAGGTTTAAACCGGTTAAATGGAAAATTACGGATTGGCGCAGAAACCTGGCAAGATAGCATTCGCTTCATTCCCACACATAAACGTGCCATTGGTTATGTCTTTCAAGAAGCCAGTCTGTTCCCGCACCTGACCGTCAAACAGAATTTATTGTTCGGTCAAAAGCGTGCGTTAAGTAAAACAGCAGGCCCCACTTTTGATGAGATAACCTCGCTTATGGGATTAGATGCGCTCCTCAATAGATCCCCTGATTATTTATCAGGCGGGGAGAGACAAAGAGTAGCAATTGGCCGCGCCTTACTCACCTCCCCCAAATTACTTTTGATGGACGAGCCCCTTTCAGGTTTGGATCTCGCCGCCAAAGACGAAATCATCACCTATCTGGACAAACTCCATGAGGCGTTAAAAATACCAATTCTCTTTGTCAGTCATGATATCCGGGAGGTCGAACGACTAGCCGATCATATGGTGCTGATGGAAAAAGGCCATGTCCGGGCCCAAGGCCCCTTGCTTGATTTATTGAATGATCCAACCCTGCCTTTTGCATCGGCCGACGACGCCGCGACTATATTGGAAGGCCGCGTCATCACCTTTGATCCGACCGATCACTTAAGTGAATTATCCATTCAAGGTGGCACATTATTTGTGCCGGGAAAAATTGGAGAAATTGGAGAGACACGACGCTTGAGGATATCTGCCTCCGATATCAGCCTCTCCGTCACGCCTCCGTCAAGAACCACTATTTTAAATATTATTGAAGCAAAGATTACGTCGATACAACCCATTAGCCATGGAAAAATTGGCCTTCTCTTGTCGCTGAGTGGCGAAGATGGCGCTCAGCTCATTAGTCATATCACCCAAAGGTCTTTTAATAATTTAGAGTTTAAGCTTGATCAAAAAATCTTTGTGCAAATAAAAGGCGTTTCTATGATTAAAAGACTAGGAACCTAAATTTTCAACGTATTACGACCGAAACCTTGATTTTTTACAGGACAAATCGCCGTATATTAACATTCCGTTTACTATTCATATTCTACCATGAATTCTTTAACAACAATCGCTGACTTATCTTTTATGGCAGTAAAAACAACAGAGATAGACAAAGACAATTTAGAGACACATTCAGAACCATTTCTGAAATTTCTCATCGTGCCTGTTTTTATTGGGTTGCTCTTGGGATTAGGTTTTTCTGTCCTAGCCTTCTATCAAGAAACAGTGACCACCAATTCGGACCTTGCTGTCTATCAAGTTTTAATCCTCTTTGCTGAAGAAATCTCTAAGGCACTCTTTTTTTCCCTTACTTTAAGTGCTCTTTTTTATTACTCCCAACATCAAAAACCCTCTAAAGGGGCAATAGAAAAACAGATCGATGCGCAGGACAATGAAGAGCGCGAAATACTAGCGCACTTGAAGCAAAAATTAGCCAAACAGGAAAATGACCTAGAGGACATTAAACAAAGGCTAAGCTACGCAAACGAGCTTTTTGACGCCGCTTTTTACTCTAATAGCCAATTACAATCTATTTCAGATTTTGAAACAGGCCGTTTTATTGATGTAAACGATGCGTGGGTAGAAGTGCGCGGAATTTCCCGCGAGGACGCGATAGGGAAGACAGCCGACGAACTTAATATTTGGGGGGGATCCCCGCATCGTCAAAAATTGATTGAAGATCTTAATGAGCTCGGTCGTCTCCGAAATTATGAAACTGTCTCAACCATGAGAAACGGAGAACTTCGCGACTTCATTCTCAATGCTGAAATACTTTCCTTTAGAGGGAAAAAACTGCTCTTCTTCTCTGGCCTTGATTTTACTGATCAAAAAAAGATACGCAACAACTTACAACGGGCTCAAAAATTAGATGCAGTTGGTCTTCTAACCGGCGGGATAGCTCATGATTTTAATAACCTCCTTGCAATTATTCTGGGAAATCTCGAACTTGCAAACGAGGTAACCACAGACAATCCAAAAGCGCAGAAACTGATTAACTCAGCAATTATCGGAACCCAGCGCGGCGTTAGTATCACCGATAAATTGTTGAGCTTTTCGGGCGGCAGGCCAAGCGGTAAAGAAGTAACGCAGATCAACCCGCTTTTAGAAGGAATGAAAGAACTCATTGCTAAATCCGTAACGGCATCAATCGATGTTGAAACTATATTGGATCCAGATGCATGGCCCGTTGAAATTGATCCCAGCGACCTTGAAGATGTCGTCATAAACCTAACGATTAATGCCAAAGACTCGATGCCTGCTGGCGGAGAGCTAATTATCGAAACCTATAATCGTTATCTGGACAATCGTTATGTTGATTTTAACCCAATGGCGAAAACAGGGGATCATTTAGCAATAAGAATTACAGATACAGGTCACGGTATCGAAGAAGACGTTCGAGAACGAATTTTCGAACCTTTTTTTACAACTAAGGACCGCGGTAAAGGAACCGGTCTTGGATTAAGTATGGCCTTTGGCTTTGCTAAACGTTCTGGTGGCCATATACGGGTCGATTCAAAAGTGGATCATGGAACAAGCTTCACATTATTTCTCCCCCGCACGAAGGAGGCAGTCACCCCCATTCCAGTTAAGCGCAAAATAGAGCAACTGCCGACTGGGAAGGAAAGTGTTTTAATTGTGGATGATGAAATTGCCTTGAGTGACATTGCCAGAGCAACCCTCGATAAGCTTGGATACGCAACCCATTGCGTAGATAACGCAGCTAAAGCACTGGAATTTTTAAAAGAAAACCCAAAAATTGATTTGGTCTTTAGCGATATTGTCATGCCAGGCGGTTTAAATGGATTTGAATTGGCATCCGCCATCGGAGAAACCTACCCGAAAATCAAAATCTTGCTAACCAGTGGCTTTACGCGCGCAGACACCCTCCCCCAAACAGCTGAATGCCCTGAACTGAACCGTTTGAAAAAAACGCTCCTGGGTAAACCCTATAACCGCCAAAAACTTGCCCATGCCGTTCGTAATGCCATAGATGAAGCATAACCTCTGGACTTGATTGTTCTTCCTTGTTTATGGTGAAAGATCAAACATTGGGGATAACAATGAGACAACAATTGCGCGGAAAACGTGCTGTCATTACCGGTGCTGCATCCGGAATTGGTCGCGAACTTGCCTTAGCTTTGGCAGCCCATGATACAAATCTTGCACTCTCTGACGTCAATGAAGAAGGCCTGATGGAGACTAAGGCCCTGATTTTAGATAAATATTCAATCGATGTGCGAACACATAAGGTTAATGTTGCAGATGAGAAAGCTGTCTTTACCTATGCCGAAACACTTATTGATGAGATCGGGGATATAGATATCCTGATCAATAATGCTGGATTTTCACGTGTGGGTACTTTTGCTCATATTGAAACATCCAGCATGAAAGATCTCATGGACGTCCTTTTCTGGGGCACGGTCTACATGTCCAAGGCCTTTCTTCCCGCCCTCACCCGGCAAAAAGGCCACTTGATCAACATTTCCAGCTTATTTGGCTATATTGGGTTCCCTGGACAAACTGGATACTGCGCCGCGAAACACGCCGTTAAAGGGTTTTCAGATACCCTATCAATGGAACTGAAAGAAGTCGGCGTCACGGTTTCATCCGTGCACCCTGGCGGCGTTAAAACAAATATTATGCGCAATGCCATTATCGATAAAATGCCCGCTGGTGTCCGCAGTAAATCCAGTATGGAAAAAAACTTTGAGGCTATGGCGCCCACTACCGCTGAAAAAGCGGCACAGATTATTGTGCGCGGCATCATCAAGAAGAAAGAACGGATAATGGTTGGAAAAGATGCTGTTTTATTGGCCGGTCTGCAACGCCTTATGCCCGTCGCCTACAAGAAACATGTCATCCGGCTGTTTGGCGGAAAAAAAACAGCAAAGTGATAGGATCCATTTTAGGAACAAAAATATGGCATCCCTTCTAAAGAAGGCCTATCTTTATCACCAATAAACTATTGCTTAAATTTAGGAAGTGAATGCATGAGCCGCAACAAATTCTCATCGCAGACAAGCCATGATCCATCTCGCAAATATGATGAAGTCTTAGCGCAACAAAAGGCCATGAACGAGCGGATAAAAGAGCTTGGAGAGGACGGCTATCAAAAGATCTTCTCGCCAGAAGAGAAGAAATTTGGGCCCGGTACTTGGTTTATGATTTTTCTGATTGCCCTATCCACACTCGCCTTAATCAATTCACTCCCCATCAACTGGGCTGAGCTTTTCAACTAAAGCCGAATTTTTATTAGGGGAGGGCGTGAAGGACACCGCCAGTCATGGGCTTAGTAACCCCGGTCGTTGTCGGCAGGCTTAACGGAAGCTTTCGAAGGCTCCGAACCCCTAAAAACGCAAACGCTTCCGCCTCCAACTCATCCCCGCGCCAACCGACAGCCTCCACCGGCTCAACGGATACGCCAACAGCATCCTCAATCCATTTAAGGAATGTACCATTTTTACGCCCGCCACCTGTCACCAACCAACGGCGGGGTTTCTTCGGCATATGATCCAGCGCCTTGGCAATAGTGTGTACAGTAAAGGCGGTCAAAGTCGCAGCGCCATCCTCAAGCGATAACCCCCTAATTTTCAGCGCAGAAAAATCATCCCTATCCAAGCTTTTAGGCGGAGATTTATCGAAATAGGGATTATCAAGCAAACTTGACAGTATATCTTGATGAACGGCTCCTTTACTGGCAAGCGTTCCGTTGTCATCATAATTAAGGCCCGCTTTATCGAACACCCAATCGTCGATCAGGGCACTTGCAGGGCCCGTATCGAACGCAAGGATAGTATCCTTATCAATATAGGTGACATTCCCCACGCCCCCAAGATTTAGAACAGCAATTGGTCCTTCAATTGAGCCGGACAAGGCTTGATGATATAGGGGCGCAAAAGGGGCCCCTTCGCCGCCGCCCGCCACATCGTTTGAGCGGAAATCATTGATCGTCGCAATCCCCGTCAACTCTTTAAGAAGCGCCCCATCCCCAATTTGAACCGTAATGCCATTATCCGGATCATGAAATAAGGTTTGACCATGAAAACCAACAACAGAAATATCCGACGGTAAAAACCCAGCCTCGCGCACCAATTTATTCACGGCATTCGCATTTAGTGTCGTAAATTCGGCTACGATTTGATCTGGTGCGCTCCGTTTTCTCAAATAACGTTTGAATCGCTCACGGAATTCCGGCTCGTAAGAATAAGAGAATGCGGGTCCAAATTCTTGAACTGAGTGTCCATCCGTCTTAATCAGGGCAGCATCAATTCCGTCCATAGAAGTCCCACTCATCAGGCCCACGGCCCATACAAATGGGTTGGAATTTATCGACATTAAGATCCCCTTATTAAACCAGTCCTTTTAAAAACACCAAATTATGTGCTAAAGCACTGTCTCTTTTCAACTTCAATTACAAAAAAGTTCTCATGACTGAATTACGCTCTGACTTTATGAAGACATTCCGCGACCGCGGATACTTCCATCAATGTACCGATCTAGCAACTCTGGATAAAACCTTTGCTGATAAGTCTGTCACTGCGTATATCGGCTTTGACTGTACTGCCAGCAGTCTGCATGTGGGAAGTTTGATGCAAATCATGATCCTTCGTCATCTTCAGAAAAGTGGTCATAAACCCATTGTTTTAATGGGTGGCGGGACTACGAAAGTCGGTGACCCGTCTGGTAAAGATGAAAGTCGTCCCGTTATTACGGATGAAATTATTGACGAAAATATGGCTGGTATCAGGCAAGTTTTCGAGAAATTCATTACCTTTGGGGATGGCCCCACTGATGCGGTTATGGTCAATAATGACGACTGGCTAAGCAAGTTGGAATATATTCCCTTCCTTCGTGAATATGGCCGTCATTTCTCCATCAACCGTATGCTTGCGTTTGATAGTGTAAAACTTCGGTTGGAGCGGGAACAATCTCTCAGCTTCCTTGAATTCAATTACATGATCTTGCAAGCCTACGATTTTGTTGAGCTTAAGAAGCGCCACAATTGCACTTTGCAAATTGGCGGCTCTGATCAATGGGGCAATATTGTCAATGGCACCGAACTTGGGCGGCGGACGAACGGTTTTGAGCTGGAAGGTCTGACCACCCCCTTGCTCACCACATCATCCGGTGCAAAAATGGGCAAAACTGCAGCCGGCGCTATTTGGCTGAATGAAGACAGGCTGTCTGCCTATGATTACTGGCAATTTTGGCGGAACACTGAAGACAATGACGTGGGTAAATTCTTGCGTCTATTCACTGAACTACCGCTGGATGAGGTTTCTCGTTTAGAAAGCCTTGAAGGCGCTGAACTTAATAACGCAAAGAAGGTGCTTGCTGACGAATGTACGCGCTTGGCTCATGGATCAGAGGCGGCTCTAGCTGCCGCAGAGACTGCTCGTAAAACCTTCGAGTTGGGACAGACTGCGGAAGATTTGCCGACGACTGAAATACCAAAAGCCGAGCTTGATGAAGGCATTCCAGCCTTTGTTCTGTTCAATCGCGTTGGTTTAAGCCAGTCCAGTTCGGAAGCACGCAAACTTATCAAAGGCGGTGGCGCTCGTCTTAATGATGAGAAAATTGCGGATGACCGAGTTGTTGTAACCTCAAACGATGTCAATGACTCCGGCCGCATTAAATTATCTGCTGGCAAAAAACGTCATCATTTGATTTTGCCATCATAAAATATTAAGGACGGCACGCTTTTTACGGCTTGTCGTCCTTTTCAATCAATTCTACGCCGGTCTTGTCACCGCTCCCCTTCGCATTATTGCCCCACGGCTCAAAGAACATCCTGCGCAATATTCCAGGCGCTAAGGCAGATACAGGATTGACGCTGACATCAGGATTATCCTTGGTCCCCTTTGCTTTATAAGAAAAACCAAAAATTCCCTCCCCTTTTCGGCCAACAAGAAGCCTGCCAAGGATCGGAATATTTCCCAGCATAGAATTGAGTGTATAAGACGGAATTACGGTGCCAAAGGCATCGAACTCACCCGATTTTTGATCAAGCTTTCCGGTTACCGTAATGCCGATAGAGCCGACAGCTCTAAAGCCTTCCGTAGAAAGAAGACCATTTTCATAGGTAAATGGCCCTTCAACAGTGGCGAAGGTCATCCCTTCATTCCGCATCAAATCAACGATGCCCCCTAAAGAGCCAAGGGTAAGGATACTGCCAAGAACAGGTGCATCTACGACCCGAATATCTGTCATGCGAGCGTAACCGGTAGCTACGCTCTCCTCTTTTGTATCGTCAATTTCAGCCGTTATAACCAGCTTTCCTTCACGCACATTGTCATAGGTATCCATCCCCCTAAGGAGCAACCCGGCATGATCGGATTTGAACTCCAAATGGCGTCCTTTTTTAGATTTACTAACCACGTAAGTTACGCCAAATTTTTCGCTGAAACGGGCTTTCAATTTTCCTTGCAAGACAGCGCCATCTACTGAATGCACAAATCCTTCCGCTTCTTTCAACGAAACTCCGCCATCCAACAAGACGCTGTCGACCGCCACAGTGACACGCAAAGTTAGCGGCTTTTCATTTTTCTCCGCCTTCCCTTCATTTAAAGAGTAGCTACCCACAATATAAGGTTTTAGATCAAGAACACTGCCCTGAACGGTGATGGAATAATCATCCGGTGCATTCCGAACTAGGCTCGCACTTAAATTATTTTCACCATAAACAATACTGGGGGCATCGAAGGTGGCGATCCCCTCCTCATCCAATGTCATTTCTCCGACTCCGCGAATGCTGTCAGAACTTAACCGGATATTGCTAACTTTTTGATTACCTTTGCCATCAGATGTAAATTGGGCACCAATGAGCCCTGTTACTCCAATAGGTTTCTCAATTTTCAAATCGGGAATCTCAAGGGTGGCTTCAAGCAGGTTCATTGTTAAAACGCCGGCAGAGCTACCATCTTCTTGCTCATCAAATCCAATAGAGATCGAAACCGGTCCTTTTAGAAATTCGGTTTCTATTCCCAATGCGACCCGATCTTCATCATCCAGTTTAGTGCTCGCTTCGTAGCGGCGCACACCCGCTTTCTCTCCTCTAAACCAAGAGAAAAACGATATCTCTGTCGGCACTTTATTTATTTTTACAGGCCCGCGCACCACCAACTTTTCCGGTACAACCGATACACTTAAAGTACCTTCGGTTAAATCCAGGTCTTCATAAAAGTTGGGGATCGTAGCGTTACTAAATTCGCCTTTTACTTCAAACTGTACCTGCTCGAATGTAAGGTCATCTTTAAGAGGAAAAACGAAATGTGCGTTTACAACCCCCTCTCCCTTCATATGAGAGGGCACAATGCCGTAAGGGGACACCATGCCGAGCGGTTCTCTATCCAAAAACTCAAATATTTTTTGATTATCGCCCGTGACTTTCAGCGTAATATCCGCATGCTGCCTTGGCATATCAAAATCATAGATCAAGGCGTCCCCTTCGGGAACATCCATGGTCCCTAACGTTCCGCTCATATCAAACACGTGGATTTGTTTTTCCGTCATAATAGCCTTGCCGGAAATACCCGTTACCTTTGGTAGCGGCGCAAAATAATCTGTGCTAAATCCTTCAAAAGAGAATTTAACCTCCACCGCGCCTTCAGGGATCTTACCTGTCTCCAGCGCTCCGGGCGGAATGTCCACTCGGAATGTCGCATCTTTTGCGAGGCCGTCTTTAATATTTGTCGTGACCCATTTATAGCCATCAACCGCTGCGGAATAAGGCCAGTATAGCGAAAGATCATCGGTTTTAAATTCAGGAAGACTTCCTTCAACCGACAGACCAAACCCGTCCACTCCATTAAGTAAGGAGCCGCTCATGCTGATTTTATAGTCTCGTGTATGGACAAAAAGACTATTGATATTCAAAGCCTCGAAAGGGGCTGCTGTATGCCCCTCGATAGAGATAGAATTTATAGGGACCGGTTTTTTATAGAGAGTTGGGATATCGACAGACCCCTCATCGGCCGTTAAGTTAAAGCCAACCTGCACAGGCAGAAACTCTTTATCGAGAAAAATATTAATGTCTCCTGAGATCGGCAAATCAATACCGTTCAGGATTTCAGCCTCAGCGACTTCTTCCCCAATTAACGAGAGAGGGAAATCGGATATTTTTGTATTTATAACAGTCGTACGATCGCGGCTGTCATAGGCGGCGTTTGCCACCAGATTAATCGTTTTGTCACCAATATGCGCATCCCCTTGAATACGCCCGACCAACCCCTTATCTGAGCGCCAGAGAACAATATTTGCTGAGGTAACTCGCCAAATTTTATCCGTCTTCACGTCTTCGACAAAAAGACCTGATTGGTAAATTTCAACGCGATCCAGATATGTCGCCAAATCTGAAGTATTTTTTCTGCGAACAATATCTTCAATCAGTGTTTGAACCATTGCAACCGTGGCAGCACTGGAGGATGCAGACGATGTTTCACCTTCAGTTTCAGTTTCAGCTTCATTTTCCTGCTTATAGCTGAACCCAAAATTGATCTTCCCGTTCTCTGAGCGGGTCAACAAGACTTTCAAACCCGTAAACTCAAGGCCAGATACGGCAACCCTACCCTCCAGTAACGCGTCCCGGCTAACTGTTACTGTGACCGCTGGAATAACAGCGATAGGGTCTGCCCCGCGCCGGACAGAGACATCGGTCACGCCAAAGACGAACCGTTTATCGTCCCCATCCCACATCAAGTTCAATTCATTAAACTTAAGATCAATTTCTGGATATTGACTGGTCAGAACTTGGCTTATATAGGGGGCGGCGAATGATACTGTCAGCGGGCCGCGGCTTAACGCCGCCACTAAGGCCATACCTGAAAGCACGACCAAAACGAAGATGCTTAGGACTGTTCTGACAAGTATTTTTGAAGCTGCTTTTAACAAAATATGTTATTCATTTACCTATAGGTGTTAATCCATAGCTCTACTCGAGCCTTTACACAGCGCAATCCAATATGACCGATTGCAGGATCAATTGAAATGTCTGAAGTCGATTTATTCCACTTTTCCAAGGAAATTAAAACTTTGCCCAGCCCAGGGAAAACGGAGTTTTTATCTATCGCTATGGAAAATTGGACAGAGGCACTTTCCAATAACCCTGAATTCTTAGATATTGGTGAGAAATTTGGCGAAAATAAGGTCGGGCGCAAAATATTGGAGGCTATTTTTGGAAATAGTCCCTATCTCACCCAGTGCATCCTAGGGGATTTACCGTTTTTCACTTTCCTAATTCAGGCCGGAAGTAAGAAATCTCTTGCTCAAATCTATGAAACCCTCGCTCAAAACTGTGCACCTGACTTAGAAATGCCACAAATAATGAAGGCGTTAAGAGTGGCAAAAAAGCAGATTGCCCTTCTGACAGGTTTGGCCGATATGGGGAGCGCTTGGGATTTAAAAAAAATCACTCGGACCTTGTCTGATTTTGCAAGCCATACCACCGATATTTGCGTCGCACATCTTTTGCTAGCTGCGCATACCAAAGGAGAACTTCTCCTACCCAATCCAACAAACCCGGTTTTGGAAAGCGGCTTTATTATTCTCGGCATGGGAAAACTGGGTGCGTATGAGCTTAATTATTCCAGCGATATTGACCTGATACTTTTATTCGATGGAGAAAAAATACAGTATATAGGCCGCAAATCTGCAGGGGATTGTTTTGTAAAGATTGCGCGAAATCTTGTCAAAATGATGCAAGAAAGAACGGCCGACGGCTATGTGTTCCGGACCGACTTAAGATTACGTCCCGACCCCGGCGCGACGCCTTTGGCCCTCCCCCTTGCGGCGGCTCACACTTATTATGAAAGTCAGGGCCAAAATTGGGAACGGGCTGCCATGATTAAGGCCCGCGCCATTGCCGGTGATTTAGTGGCCGGCGAAGAATTTACTGAATTCCTTCGTCCGTTCATTTGGCGGAAATTTCTCGACTTTGCAGCCATTGCGGACATTCAAGCTATCAAATCCCAAATCCATACCCATAAGGGGTTTGGGCAAATATCCCTTGATGGGCATAACATCAAAATTGGTCGTGGCGGCATCCGAGAGATCGAATTTTTCTGCCAAACCCAGCAACTGATAGAAGGGGGCCGAAACCCGGCCCTTCAAACCTCAACCACTCTTGGCACGTTAGATGCCCTTACAGCGGCTGAAAAAACAACCCCTGCCATTCGGGATGATCTTCATCAGGCTTATATATTCTTGCGCACGTTGGAACATCGCCTGCAAATGGTAAATGACGAACAAACACAGCTCCTCCCCGAGACGACCGAAGGCTTGGATGCCTTGGGTGTTTTTATGGGATATGATGATGCGACGGCGTTTCGCACGAAACTTGAAAATACCCTGATCACCGTTAAAGAACATTATGATGCCCTTTTTCATTTCGAAGAAAGCCCTGACCGCTATGTAGGCCGCCTTATGTTCACAGGGTCCGACGATGATCCTGAGACATTAAAATCCCTGACGGCGCTTGGTTTTGAAGATGTCTCTAAGATTTCCAACATCATTCGGGAATGGCATCATGGCCGGTACAGAGCCACACGAACGGTACGCGCCCAACAACTTCTAACATCCATTATGCCGACACTTCTTGAAGAATTGGCAAATACGGCGAACCCAGATGCAGCTTTCATACGGTTTGACGGGTTTTTAAAAAAATTACCTGCTGGCGTACAACTTTTCTCGCTCTTCACCGCCCATCCAAGCCTTCTGCAATTGGTATCGACCATTATGGGGATGGCCCCCAATCTTGCGAACAGACTGTCATCCAACCCTTTGCTTTTAGATGGTGTGATCTCTAGCGACTTTTTGGGCCCTCTGCCACCAAGAGAGGATTTACAGGAAGACTTGGACCTGATGCTGTCAACTGGGCGGGACTTTCAGGATGTTCTGGATATTTCACGCCGCTGGCTAAATGATTTACAATTTCGCGTTGGCGTACAAATTCTATCGAACATCGATCATGGATCGGGGTCTGGCGCAACGGTCGCCGCAGGCCCAGTGCTCACGCAGCTTGCGGAGATTGTCATCTCGACCATGCTCCCCTTGGTAGCCGCTGAGCTTAATGCCAAGCACGGCAGTGTTCCGGGCGGCCAATTTGCTGTCATCGCAGCCGGTAAGCTTGGAAGTTTTGAGATGACGCCAAGCTCCGATGCGGACCTTATCTTTGTCTATGACACCCCGGAGGAAGGTGCCATGACGGATGGGAAGAAACCCATTCCTGCCGGTTTATATTATACCCGCCTTTGCCAAAGATTTATCAATTCATTGAGTGTCCTAACCGGTGAAGGATACCTGTTTGAAGTTGATATGCGGCTTCGGCCTCACGGGAATTCAGGCCCAATCGCCTTAAGTCTTGAAGGATTTAAAAAATATTATGCGGATGACGCGTGGACGTGGGAGCATCTGGCCTTAACGCGAGCCCGTGCCATTGCCGGTGATCGCGCGCTCATGAAGGATGCCACCAACGCGCTATCGGGCATCTTGTCCGCCGCGCGGGATCGCGAAATGGTCACAAAAGATGTCCATGACATGCGAGAGCGGTTACAAAAAGAGCATTCGAAGAAACCGGTTTGGGCGATAAAAAACCATCGCGGCGGCCTAATGGATCTTGAGTTTATTTGCCAGTATCTGAAGCTAGTCCACGGGAACCTTTACCCGGAAATATTATCAACCAACACTCGCTTGAGTTTGAAAGCGATGCGGGATGCTGATTTATTGCCCGAAGAGACAGCGCAAAAACTAATGGATATCATGTCTCTTTATTTAAACTTGCAAGGCCTTATCCGGCTGTCCTTGAGTGATCGGAATGTTTCTGACCAAAGCCCTTTAGCCCTTAAAGTCGCCTTGACTAAAGCCGCTAATCAACCTGATTTTGCAGCCCTCAGTCAACATCTCGAAGAGGTACAATCCTGTATATGTGAAACGTTTGACAAACTCATCGTCAATTAATCTTCACTTTGCCAATGCGGGAAGTTTTCTTTAAAAAATGCGCTCCCATCGCTTTGGGATATTTGTGTCCACTGCGGAGAGGCATTAATTCGCTCAAACAGAGGACACACCAAAGGCCCAACGCGACAACAGCGCAATCTAATCCGTTACGGGCAGATCAATGCCCCCCCATGTCATTCCACTGCGGTAACAACACAATAGAATTTGGGTTTAGTCCCATATTCTTAAGCGTATCCATGGAGGCCACGACCTCTTGCTTTTTAAGGTCAATAACCGTTACAGAACCATCGCGCATACCTGGCAGGTTAATGAATGAATTTTGAACAAAACCATAAGAACCATCTTTCGTGATCCCGACATGATGTGCCCCTTGCCCAGTCTTAATAGATTTAACCAGCTTTGGTTTAGCTGGGTTAGCCGACAAATCAAAAATATGCATTAAACCCGGGTTTGCAGTCGTAACATACATGGTACGGCCCCCATCTACGAAATACATTTCCAACGGCACGCCACCATCAATAGGGGCAAGGTCAAAAGCCTCGTCTACATCAAACTTTTTTGTGCTTGGATTCCAGATAGCCGTCCAAAGGGCTGCGCCAAACATATTTGTTGTGTAAACGATGGCAGGGTCGGAGCCTGGCACACGCAAAAGTTCAACCGGTGCAACACCAGAGGGGGAGGCTTTTTTTGACATTTTGAGTCTGCCCAGCACTTTTTGAGTGCTTGCTTCAACAACAATCAAATCCTCTCGCGGTGTTTTCAGATCTCCGGTAATCGTATCAGTGATCAAGAGGCGATCAATATCACTTAAAACGACCAGTCCGTGGGGATTGCTTCCCGGGATATCTATCATTCCGGTAATTTTATCTGTTTGTGTATCGCCCACATAAACAACGCCGGAATTCATGCATGTCAAATACCAAGTCTTGTTGTCTTCAGAAAAGACGACATCTTCCCCCATGGCACATTTAGGGACATCTATTTTTTTCAAGCGGTAAGGAAATTCGTTCAGATTAAACACATGCAGCTCTGGTTTTCCCAGCGCTGTGACATAAGCTTTATCCATTTTACGGTCGTAGAATATATGATGCGCGACCAGATCGGCAGCAAGTGGAATTGTCATCAAAATCTTTGAAAAGTTCTTCGAATTTGGGTCCACGTCGATAATCGCAATTCCCTCTTCTCGCTCTTGCGTACCTGATAGTTTAAGCGCTTTTAAAGAATCCAAGGGTTTTGTTTCGTAATTCATCATCGCCAAAATCTCACTACTTGCCAGACCTGGTATGGCAGTAACGCTGAGTAATCCTGACACTATAAAAGTCAGAAAGAGTCTCATCTTGTTGCCTCCTTTTGGGGTTTTACAGAACGAACGCCACCTGTATATACTAAAATATTAAGATATTGTAATATAAGTTTGTATTTTGTCCCATTGAAGGCCAGAAAAAGATGTCGAATACATGAAATTGGCGACTAAGAATATTTCTTGTGGGCGATCCCTCGTCATTTGGGCTTTGCTACTGGCCTTACTGAAAGTAAATCCAGCGTCTGCTCACGCAATCGGCGTCCGTTATGAACTCCCTCTTCCCTTGTGGCTCTATCTTGCTGGGGCCGGTTTAGCCGTCGCGCTATCTTTTGCGATTATGGCGTTGTTTCTTAAAATCCATAAAACAAGCGTCAATGATTGGCAATTTAACCTGCTAACAATCAGACCTTTTCGGTGGTTAGCGCTCCCCCTAGTCCTCACGAGTATTAGGGCGCTATCCGTTGCGGCTTTTATCCTCCTTATTGGGGCCGGTTTTTTTGGTAATCCTGATCCTTTTAAAAATATAGCTCCCACTTTTATCTGGGTCATATGGTGGGTGGGAGTTGCCTTTACGTCCAGCTTGATCGGCAATCTTTGGGATCTCCTTAATCCATGGAAAACATGTTTTGAATGGGCGGGAAAATTGCGAAAAAATACGACTCAACCTCATCCCTATCCCGCGTGGCTAGGCCTTTGGCCGGCGGCCTTTTTCTTGCTTATTTTTGCTTGGATGGAATTGATTTCAGTTCAGTCAGAACAACCAAGCTCTTTAGCCCTTCTAATCGTAATTTATTCTGCAATCACTTGGAGTGCCATGAAACATTATGGGCAAGAAATATGGCTGGAACGGGGGGAAGTCTTTACAGTAATTTTCACCCTATTAGCCCGCTTTGCCCCCACCCATGGCAAAAGAGATATTTGGTCAATCCGATTGCCCGCAGTGGGGCTTTTATCTTCCCAGCCCGCCCGTACATCAACCGTGTTCTTCGTTTTAATACTGCTGACTTCCGTAACATTTGATGGCCTTTTGGAAACCCCTGCCTGGGCCGCGCTTCTCGCGTGGATCTCTGAAAGCCATGCGCTCAGACCCTATTTGATTTCATTCCAAAATGCTGGGATCGATCTTATCGTCATGATCAAGACGGTCGCCCTTATCCTCTTCCCGCTCATGTTTATTGCAACCTATTATGGGACCAGCGCGGCAATCGTTTGGGCGGCAGGCAGCCATGTCAGCATGAGAGATATTGCGGGTTATTTTGTTTTCTCAATCGTCCCTATCGCCATAGCCTATCATTTGTCCCACTACCTCTCCTACTTGCTCATTGCAGGACAAAATATAATTCCCTTGATTTCAGATCCTTTTGGGATGGGCTGGAACCTCTTTGGCACCACCAGTTACACAATTGATATTGGCATCGTGAACGCTGAGATGATCTGGTTTCTGTCCGTCACCGCAATAATCACAGGGCATATATTGGCAGTCTATCTCGCTCACATCATAGCATTACGTGTTTTCGAAAACCGGGCTCAAGCTTTGCGAAGCCAAATCCCCATGTTATTTTTAATGGTGAGTTACACAATGATAAGCCTTTGGGTTTTATCTCAACCCATCATTACAAAATAACGTCGACAAATTACGACCGCCCGCCGCCCCGCCGATACGCGCTGGGACCAATATTAAACCTATTTTTAAAGAGTTTGGAAAATGAGGGGAGCGACACATATCCAATTTGCGCGACAATCTCTTCAATGCTGAGGTCTGTATTGGTCAGAAGAATACGCGCCCTCATCAAACGCCAATCTCGTAGATATTCCATGGGGGTTTTACCAATTTGAACGAGAAACTTCTTTGCAAAGTTTGACCGGGACATGCCAGCCAAGTCTGCTAGATTTTCAACACGCCACGCTTCTTCCGGGTGACTGTGAATTGAAAACAAGGCTTTGGACAAGGCTTTATCAGATAACGCCCGTAAGAAACCTTTACTCTCTTCCTTGTCATTCAAGGCCAATTGGCGCGTCGCTTGAACAACGATAATTTCAATCAAACGATTTAAAATTGCAGATGTCCCCTGACTATTTAATTTTGCTTCAAGCATTATCAATGTCATGGTCGCACTTAACCACGGAGCTGACCCGAGATCTTGATGTCGAAGGTGAATATAAGTTGGCAATATTGCCGTGACTGGATGGTCAACCTCTTCATCAAAATAACAAAAACCGCAAAGCAGTGATGCTGTCTCAATCCCCTCCCCGACCTGAAGCGTTTGATCTTTAATCGCGCCTGCAGCAATTAGGTCCTGCAAATTAACAGGCGGAATGGTGGGCGATGCTTTTATGGATTGGCTGGCGCCATTGGGAACAAGGGCAACATCCCCTTCTGATAGAAAAACGGGTTCACTCCCTTCAACACAGAGCCAACAAGAACCCCGCAAGACAACATGAATTCGAATGCGCCTTTTCTCTGTTGGAAGGAATACTGAATATTGCCCCGAAAACTGAGTTCGGAAATAGATATCACTGGAAATTCGCAATGTTGAAAAAACATCTGAAAGCAGATCATTTGTATCCATTTGGCCTCACATTTAGACGATTGGATAAATAACTAGGAGGCATGAACATTACATATCCACTGATTTCCTGTCAAATTAGGGAACTAGTTCTCGCCTTTTGATTGGAAAAATTACATGCCTGTTGAAACCATGCTAGCCCTTATGGGGTTTGCTTTTGTAATGTCGATCTCGCCGGGGCCGGGAAATTTCCTGCTCTTGACGTCCGGTGCAAATTTTGGCTTTATGCGATCCATTCCATTAATTTTGGGTATCTCCGCAGGCTTTCTGTCGATGGTTCTGGGGGTAGGCCTTGGACTAGGTCAGCTATTGAACGAAGTCCCCATCCTTTACACAATCTTGCGTGTTTTATGCGGCCTATATGTACTTTGGCTCGCCCTAAAAATTGCCAAAAGTCGATCTCTGGGCTCTGATAACCCTGAACAGGTCGCGAAACCAATCTCCTTTATCCAAGCCTCCTTGTTTCAATTGTTAAATCCGAAAGCTTGGACAGTCGCCCTTATCGTCACAGTGTCCTACACCGTGCCCGACAATTACCTCAATAGCCTAGTCCTTCTGATCGGATTGTTCGCCGCCATCAACATTCCATCAATCAGTGTCTGGGCTCTCTCAGGTGCGGCTTTACAGCTGCAACTTTCAGCGGGAAACCGAATAAAATTCTTCAATATCGCCATGGCCCTCTTGTTAGTGGGCTCCATGATTCCAATGCTCATAAACTAGATTTAAAACGTATTACTTTTGCAGGTCGCGCGCTCTACTGGCATATGATTTATGCTAAGGAAAACCAAATTGGATGGGGGTGACAGGATGATTGAAGACGGCAAATCAGTACCGAGTTTTAACGTGGCGACGGACACCGATGGTGATATCAGCAACACAAACCTTCTGGGACAAAAATTCGTTCTTTATTTTTATCCCAAGGATGAGACATATAGTAAAAATAGAAATATGTTATATTTCAGATAGTTAAAAACCATTACCGCTCAATGTGTAGATTTTGTGACTGTATTTTGGCTATGTCCACAAAATATACTAAGTGCTCCATACTGCTCTTAAAATCGGTTTTCAAATTACTCATTCTTTATAAGTTATGCTAATGTTCTATCAATTCAAACTTGGGCGGGCAGCAATGACAAGAAAAATGAAGCACCTACTTCTGCTATCCACACTATTATTCACCGTAACGATTTCATCACCTTCCCATGCAGAATGGAAGATGGTGTATCCAGATTCGTTTGGTGGCGGCACATACGTAGATGTTGAGGGCGTAAAAAAAGACGGGGAATATGTCTATTTTTGGCAATTGACTGATCTCTCGAGACCATATAAAAACACCGAATTTTTGTCTTTAAAAATATATTTCCAAAGTGATTGTGGCGTATATGTGCGTGGGGCGAAACCATTGGATATATCCTTTCATAAAGAACGGATGGGTGGAGGAACTGGCGTAAATCAAAAACCACCAGATCAATGGCAAATTGCTACCCCTGACTCAATCATGTGGAGAGTTATAGGGGCTGCCTGTGGTGAGTGAAGTGGAAACAGGTTTTGAAAGAAAAAAACCGGCACCTAAATGCCGGATTCTTTCTTTGGAATTTTGGAGCATTTACAAATTATTCTAATGTACTTCCGTGGCGCACCGATGTTTTTATCGAAGCACATTTCTAGCGGCCTTCAATTCTATATAAATGGAAGGGGAATAAGGCACTTTCACGCGTAAGCCTTTTCTGTTTCTATTAAGAAGGATTTCATATCCATTGCGGCACTAAAGACGTTGCACAACTCTTCTCTTACGGCGGCTTCGTCAATACTTGTACCTGTTAAGAGTATGCTACTCCCCATATTGTAACAGCATGCTTCTAGGCATCGCGGCAAATCGGGTAGTCTCTTGCCTCCTCCTCTGACCACTGCTATGTCAAAAGATACTTGTTATATCCAATTGCGAAAAGGAAACCTCATGATCGAAGAAGGACTGACCGTTCCAGCCTTTACCCTGCCAACGGACACAGATGGTGATATCAGCGACACAAACCTTCTTGGATCGCCTTATGTGATCTATTTCTATCCTAAAGATGACACCCCCGGATGTACGACTGAAGCCAAAGGCTTTACGGAAGTGAAATCTGACTTTGATGCCCTCGGCGTAAAAGTCATCGGTGTCTCAAAAGATCCCATTACAAAACATGCAAAATTCCGCGCGAAGCATGAGCTCGCTGTTATCCTCGCAAGTGATGAAGAAGGCGCAACTTGCGATGCCTTCGGTGTCTGGGTTGAGAAGAATATGTATGGCCGCAAATATATGGGCATTGAGCGGGCAACCTATCTTGTAGATGCCAAGGGCATTGTCAGAAATATCTGGCGGAAGGTGAAAGTCAAAGGCCACGTGGATGCGGTTTTGGAAGCAGCAAAAGCATTATAATATTGAATGCGTTTGTCGCCCCTAAACCCCATCTTCAGTGCACTAGATTATCTGAAACCTATCTTAAATGGGATGACTATCTACCCAAGGGGCGTGATCTAATCCAAGTTTGGGTCCCGTTACTTTTGGGTATCCGCCTATATGTTCGAAATGCACAAGATCAGCCGGTTTAGTGAGCAGTAAGGTTAAAAATCCCCTCAAGGCTTTTACCTTATTTGAAAGGGTGCGTTCTGTGATCTGATTGCGTGCGACGTACCGACGAACGGTTGCCTCAAAGCTTTCAGGCTCCTGCCCAGTCATGTCTTTAACAACTGTCGTCACGCCCGCAAAGGCACCCTGTTTATAATCCCTGACATAATGCTTTAATTGTGCCTGCATATGGGTTTGCATTCCCATCGCCCCGAGCGCTTTTAGGAATAGTTTTTCTGAAATATCGTCGTATTTTACCGACCGCCCTAACACCTTACTAAAAGTTTGAGCAAGCTCTGTCGGCGACAATATTTTGGGACCGGTCGGCCGTAAAGTCGCTCCCACATAAGGTGCCGGGTTCAAGAGTGCCGCGGAGATAACCCGCCCAAGATCTTCATTGGAAATTGGGGCCGCTAATCCATCCCCTAAGGGGAATGCGAAAAGGCCAAGTTGTGAAATCATCGCCAGTAATTCTGGTTGCATGTAATTGTCGGCAAACCACCCCGCATTAATCTTAATAACATCCACGTTCGGGATCATGTCAAAAACCTGATCCGTTAAATAGGATTGTCGCGTGGCAACAGAGGGATGTTGTGGCTGCCCAAGCCATTGAGTGACGCAGACGATTAATTCCAGATTTGATTGTGCCGCGGCGACAGCAAATGTCATGGCAAAGTGCAATTGTTCTGGCGTCCACGGGGCCACAAAGTAAGCCTTTTTAATCCCTATTAAAGCAGCCGAAATACTATTGAAATCGGAGACTGACCCTAAAAATATCTCAGCGCCAGCCTGCTCCAATGCTGTCGACCGTGCGTCAAGTCGGTGAACGAAAGCCCTCACAGGAATACCAACGGCTAAGAGATTGAAAGCAGTAGCGCTCCCCGTTTTACCGCTGGCTCCCAAGACTAAAATTTTCTCTAACTGTGTCATTATATTCTCCAGATAAAATACTAAGGGGGCGAATTTACTCAGCAGCAATGAAGGTTACGTCAGCTCCTTCTTCTCGTATCGGCACCAACAGCTTGTAGGCATCAGACGTAAACCAGCGCTGCAATATGTCTTTGCTTGGGAATTCAAGAATGACAAGACCAGCGCCCAAATCTTCCCCAACGAGAACCGTCGGTTTTTGATCAAACACCACGAGCGACCCGCCATATTCCTCCAGCAGCCCTCTCGCCCCTTTCGTATAAGCCGACCATTTTTGCGGATCTTTCACACGTACATTTGCAACTAAATAAGCACTCATAATTTATCTCCTGTTTAATTGTAGCCATTGACAATAGTCATATAATACAACAGATGTAAATTACAACTATTAATTTTCAACCAACTTAAATCTTTGAAAAGGCCCGTTATTTTTCATCACGCTTGCACTATCGAAATTCTGCCCGATGTGATATTTCTATAGATGTAAAGCGCAACTGTTGAGGAAAGTATTTTGAGCCCCCCAGAATTTTTAATTGAAAACAGCTTTGGATATGCGCTCCACCATGCCAGCTACATTTTAAAAGCAAGTATGAAAGATCGTTTTCGGACAGCAGGCGTTAATGTAACACCAGAAGAATTTGTCTTTTTATTTCTCATTCCAGAGGAAGGTGCATCGCAAAACCTGCTGACAAAAAAATCACTTAAAGATAAAACAACCATCACCCGCCTTGTTGATCGACTTGTGACAAAAGGCTGGATTTCCCGGATCGAGAATGAAAATAACCGCCGGGAACAAATTATCTTTGTTACGGCAGAAGGGGCAGACGTTAAACTAAAGCTTATGCCGATTGCCCAGGATCTTATTTCTGTAGCCACCCAAGGTCTTGATGCCAAAGACGTTGAGATATCTCGAAAAACTCTAAATCAGATTATCTTAAATCTAACTTCTTGAAATTATTCAGTATAAGGTCGCTCTCATGATATCCTTTTTATCGAAACTATTTGGCGGAGGCACCCCGAAGGAGCCCGCTTTACCAACAAGAGAAGACCCCGTTTCTTATAATAACTATGCCATCATACCGGCTCCTGAAGAGGCGAATGGTGGAAGCTGGCGCTTGTCTGGCCACATTGTAAAGGAAAGCGAAAATGGCCCCCTTGAGAGAACTTACGTTCGGGCCGATACCTTTCCCACCCGCGCTGAGGCAATCGAATTTACAGTTCGAAAAGGAAAGCAGATAGTTGACCAGCAAGCAGATCAGCTTTTTAAAAACGGAGAACCCACAGGACGGGCTTAAAAAACGACTGTCATGACATATCACGGTACTGAATTAGAAATCGTAATGGCAAATTGGGGGGTAAGACATTGAGCGGCACCTATCAACATCTAACGACAGTTTTCCTAGCTTTCTTTGCCATTATGAATCCAATCGCCAATACGGCTATCTTTGTCGGCCTCGCGGGGAAAGAGACGCAATCGGTTCAAATAAAGACAGCCTTTAAGGCGCTCTTTATCTCTTTTTGTATAATTGTTGTCTTTGCCATCTCCGGGAAGGTTATATTCCACCTTTTTGGGATATCACTGCCCGCTTTAAGATTAACCGGAGGCGTTCTGGTTTTTCTTATTGGCTGTCAAATGTTGCATGGCGAGAGCTCTAAACTTCACAGTCCTGAAGATAAGCATAAAGCCGACATAGCAATTTCTCCCTTGGCAGTTCCAATTCTCGCGGGCCCAGGCACAATCGCAACAGCAATGAATTACTCAGCTTCTGGTAACATGCTTGAAATTTCCGCGACAATCGGTGCTTTTTTTGCCCTGTGTGTACTCACCTTTATCTCTTTTATTTTTGGTCAGAAAATCCTCCACTTCATCGGAGAAGCTGGGATTGCAATCGTCACACGGTTAATGGGTTTAATACTTGCTGTAATTGGGGCGCAAATGCTCATCTCTGGCGTTTTCGGAGCGATAAAAATCTACGCGAAATAATAAGAATATTAAAAAACCAAAACAAAACTTCTCAACATTAGAACAATGACGCTATTGTTGTCTCGCGAATTTTTGTGCGCGCGGGAGACAAGATGTTTCGGTTTTTAGTTTTTTTTCTATTTTTTACCATTGGGCCACTCCATGTCAGCAATGCAGCAGACCAAAACACGGTCACTGGATATGTAAAAGACTATCAGGACTATATTGGCGCCGTTATACCAACTGGCAGGGTGAAGGAATTTGATCTTGTAGCAGCGCCGGTCAAGCTCTCCTTAGGCGGCGGAAAGGTCGCTATGCGCTGGGCCTATAACGGAAAAATTCCGGGACCTGTTTTGCGTGTTAAACTAGGGGATCGCGTCCGGGTCAACTTGACAAATAATCTTCCTCAAGACACGACTATTCACTGGCATGGCGTGCGGGTTCCAAATGCAATGGATGGCGTCCCTTTTCTCACTCAAACCCCTGTCAAACCGTCCAAAAGCTTTACTTATGATTTTATGCCTCAAGATAGCGGCACCTACTGGTTCCATCCCCATGTTCGTGGCCATGAGCAAGTAGAACGCGGCCTTTTTGGCGTTCTAATTGTAGAAGCTCAAGACGAGCCCGATTATGATCAGGATCTTGTCTGGGTGCTCGATGATATTCTAACAAAAGAAGATGGATCGTTTGAAGATCAGTTTAGCCTTAAGCTCTTAGATACCGGTGGTAGGCTTGGGAATATTCTGACGGTCAATGGCGAGGCCACCCCCACATTTAAAGCCCGCGCGGGGGAGCGCATACGAATTCGTGTGGTCAACAGCTCGAACGCCCGTAACTATCGCTTATCAATACCTAAACTCAACGCTTTAATTATCGCTGTTGACGGCAATCCCGTCGGCGTACTCCAGAAATTAGACAACTTTAATATCGTCCCGGGAAACCGCATTGATATTGATCTAACGGTACCCCTTGATTTCAATGGTTCTATCATAGACGTATCCAACTCCTTCTTTCATCGGGAGGCGGGCGGGAATGCACTGGCAGGTCCCGAAATAATCGCCCGCGTGCAAATAGAGGGGAGCGTAGCAACCGCTAAGACGTTCGATGCCCCAACCAGTGATAAAGTCCCCTCTTGGGAGGGCGCGGTAGATGTTGCCCCTCATTTTGAATATGAGTTTAATACAGGCTTCAACTTCGATGCTCTATGGACAGACAAGGGATTTGTCTCCTTCACCATCAACCAAAAAACCTATGGGGAACACGACATAACAGCGCTCAAAAATAACAATTTTTACCGCATGCGTTTTACAAATGGGACAGGACTTTATCACCCGGTGCATATCCATGGTGTGTTTTTTAAAGTATTGGCCCGTGATGGCAAACCGGTGAATGAGCCCTATTTCCGCGATACAGCCCTCCTGGACTATGATGGATCGTTGGAAATCGGAATTGTTCCTGCAGATCTTGGCGAGTGGCTCTCTCATTGTCATTTATTGGAACATGCTGCCCTTGGGATGAAGGCAACCATGAATGTTACGCAGTAACGAGATGTTGTCCTTCAAAAACGCTTCCCCTTACTTCGTCAGTCCTCTACAAACATCGACACTCTTTACTTGCTTGGAAGACACCAATGACGACACTTTGCGCGTTAGCGCTTGACGTTTTACAAACTGCTAATGCGATTGATAAAGCCAGATTAAGTCGCGTGGCTGCGGAAAAATGGCGGGCGGATCCGACCATGCCGATCGGTGCCGTTAGCCCACCTGATTTTCCAGCAAGACCTGAAAAACCGGAAACCATATCGGCTACAAAAATTCCGCGCAGGCGCGGTCATTCGGCTGAAGCACGCTCCGCCCTTCTCCATGCTGTTTTGCATATTGAATTAAATGCCATTGATTTGGCATGGGATATCATTGCGCGTTTTACGGCCGAAGGTTTTCCAAGGGAATTTTATGACGATTGGGTGAAAGTTGCCGATGAAGAGGGAAAACATTTTTTAATCCTTGCCAAACGCATAGACGAACTTGGATTTGCATATGGTGATTTTCCAGCCCATGGCGGTCTGTGGGAAGCGGCGTATGATACCCGAAACGACATTGCGGCAAGATTAGCGGTTGTTCCCATGGTCCTGGAGGCACGCGGTCTTGATGTGACGCCCGGTATGATTAATCGATTTGATCGAATCGGAGATCCTCTGAGCGCAGATGTACTCAAAATAATCTTGGAAGATGAAATTGGACATGTGGCAATCGGAAACCGATGGTTTCAATTCATCGCCAAAAAACAAAACAAAGATCCAAAAGAGTTTTGGCACAAGATGGTTCGTGAAAACTTCAGAGGACTATTAAAACCCCCATTTAATGAAGAAGCCCGAAGATTGGCCGCCATGCCACCAGAATTCTATATGGCACTGACAAAACGCTAGAATAAGGATGCCCTCCTTTCTCCCCATGGCTCAAGTCACAGGGGAGAGTTGCAGTTTTATGCAAAATAAGATTAAGTGTCGCATTCTCTAATAGCTAAATATGACGTGCGGCAAGTAGGAAGCTTAATGAAACTGAAACCGGCAATCGATAAGCTGTTTGTCGAACGACAAATCATTATCAGCACTCAAGGTCAGCTTAAATACTTCAAAGTTGGTAAATGGGCTCAAGGCGGCACACTTGCAGGCGTGCTCTCCGTCGTTGGAATAGTCGCCTTATTATCCGTTCATAATGGCATTCAAGTCACCCAGATTGCGGCGCAAGATAAACTGCTGACCCTGATGCAGGAGAAAGTCCGGTCTGTCTCTTCAAGACTAATATCTTCGAAATCGAACCTTGCACTGACAAAATCAGAACTTGACCAGCAATATGTTCGGCTTGAAGAAATCTTGTCTGAGCGACAAAACCTGAAATCAACATTGCAGGCCGCGACCACCAACCTACGTCAAAAAACATCGGCATTAGATACCCGGGATCAATATGCAAGCAATCTTGAAGGCCGCATTCAGCTTTTAAGCGAAAGACTGCGCCACACGAACGACCGGAGCGAAAAGCTCTCCCTGCAAATTACCAAAATTAATAAAGCGCTTTACCATACAACAGAAGAGCGTGATCAAATTGCAGAAGCGAAACTGATTGCCCAGAAGAAGCTTTCGTCCCTTAATCGAGAGCTGCAAATGTTTCAGTCCAATAAGGACGAAATTAGCAATGATTTGCAAAATACCCGCGACCAGCTGAGCTCTTTTGGTAAGGAACGCTCGCGGCAACGAACTAAGGTTCAAAGCTTACAAAATCAAATTGTTGACCTGAAATCGCGCATTACGACCATCTCCGTTGAAAATAAGGATTTGATCACTCGGGTTTATAAACAAACCGTTCAAGGCATTGATGCCCTTAAAGAGACAATCACCCTAACGGGCCTTAACCCGGACGAAATTTTATCTTTGGATAATGTGGAAGGGAAAGGCGGCCCTTTCTATGATCTGTCCCAAGCTCAGGATCTGCTGAAGATTGAAGAAGATTATTACGAAGATGCGCAAAAGATGGAAATCAGCATCGCCCGATGGACGACCTTAAATACCATTTTGGAAAACATTCCCCTCGCTCGGCCAACAGAGCGCGGCTATGTGTCTTCCAGTTTTGGTACAAGACGGGATCCCATTAAGAAGAAAAAAGCATTCCATGCGGGTATGGACATAAGTGGCCCAAAAAATACCAAAATCTTTTCCACAGCACCGGGCATTATCACAGCAGCCCATAGAAGTGGTGCCTATGGCTTAATGGTTGAGATAGACCACGGTCAGGGCTTTAAAACCAAATTCGGCCACATGAAAAAAATCTATGTGAAAAAGGGACAGAAAGTCGATTTCCGGACGAAAATTGGCTTAATGGGCTCCACAGGAAGAAGCACAGGACGTCACGTCCATTACGAAATTAGCTATAACGGCAAACCACAAGACCCCGCCAAATTCTTTAAGGCGGGAAATTACGCGTTCAAGACGGTACCAAAAAAAGATAAATAGTCACCTCTAACGGGATTTCCGCTCATGTTTTCAAATAGTAAAAGTAAAGACAAGAGTACAAGTACTGTAAATAGCATCCCCTCTATCCTTGCAAAAGGGCTCGCTATTACGGGTAATATTGCAAGCGACGGGGAACTTCAAATCGACGGAATCGTTACGGGAAATATCCGGGCGGAAAAACTCAATGTCGGAGAGACAGCCCATGTAACGGGCAACATTGACGCCGGAGAAATTCTCATCCGCGGTAAAATTGACGGCAATATAAAAGGCATCGACATCTCCATCATGTCAACGGGCATGGTGAAGGGAGATGTGATTAGTTCTTCATTGAACATTGATCCCGGTGCCATCATTGATGGTCACTGCAAACATAGCGACAACCCAAGAGAGGTCGCCGACCCTATCGCCCTGTTCGAAAAAGACACGGCCGCACGCAATGACTAACGACTTAACTGTTGGCAATAAAAAAAGGGCCCCGATTAGAGGGCCCTTTTTCATGTCTTGATCTTGCGGATTAGCCGACGAGTTCGGAACCTGCAAAGAAGTAAGCGATTTCGATCGCAGCATTTTCAGCGCTGTCAGAACCATGTGCAGAATTTGCTTCGATGCTTTCTGCGAATGTTGCACGGATTGTGCCAGCAGCCGCGTCTTTAGGGTTTGTTGCGCCCATTACTTCGCGGTTTTTAGCAATCGCGTTTTCGCCTTCTAGAACCTGAACGATAACCGGGCCAGATGTCATGAAGTCACACAGTTCGCCAAAAAATGGACGTTCGCTGTGTACGCCGTAAAATGTCTCTGCATTTTCGCGAGTCATCTGAATGCGTTTTTGAGCAATGATGCGAAGACCAGCGTCTTCCAACATGGCATTTACTTTACCTGTCAGGTTACGACGGGTTGCATCTGGTTTTACGATAGAAAAAGTACGTTCAATAGCCATGATATTCACTCTGGTTATAATGGGATAAAATCTATATTACGCGCGTTATACCGAGCAAGAGCCCCCGCTGCAACAGATTTATATGTAATAAAACCAATGTCACGTTTCTTTCATAATCGAGAAAGACCCATTTATTTTCAATTTTATCCACAATCAGCACCAATTTCCCTGTTATGTCTTCATGAAAGCTGTTAGACGTTCGTCCCATGTTACAAATCAATGAAATTACGTACCGCGTTGCAGGCAGAACCTTGCTCGAAGACGCCTCCGCTCATATTCCCCGTGGTCACAAAATCGGTCTTGTTGGCCGTAATGGAACCGGGAAATCTACTTTACTGAAACTGATCACCGGTGAGATCCACCATGACAGTGGAAATTTGCGCCTGCGTAAAGGCGCACGCCTTGGTGTCTTGCCTCAGGAAGCACCGGGTGGGCCAGAGACCCTTATTCAAACGGTTCTGGATGCAGATGTCGAACGCAAAAGCCTAATGGATGAAGCAGAGGTCGCAACTGATCCCGATCGCATCGCCGACATTCATATTCGCCTGGCCGATATTGACGCCCATACGGCGGAAAGCCGGGCTGCTAAAATTCTTGCAGGTCTTGGCTTTGATCATGAAGCCCAACAACGCTCCTGCGCCTCCTTCTCCGGTGGTTGGCGGACACGGGTTGCCTTGGCGGGAACTTTGTTCTCTGAACCTGATCTGCTGCTCCTTGATGAGCCGAGCAACTATCTCGACCTTGAAGCCACTCTTTGGCTTGAAAATTTCCTGAAAACCTATCGCCAAACCCTTATCATTGTCAGCCATGACCGTGACTTGCTGAATAATGTGGCCGAAACCATTATTCACCTGGAAGAACTTAAGCTCCATAAATATTCTGGTAACTACGACTTCTTCGAGAAAACCCGCGCAGAGAAAATTGCTCTTGCTGCTGGCATGGCGAAGAAGCAGGAAGTTCAACGGGCTCATCTACAATCCTTTGTCGATCGTTTTAAAGCTAAGGCGTCAAAAGCAAAACAGGCGCAAAGCCGTGTTAAAATGCTAGAGAAGATGAAACCAATTGCCTCCGTTATGGAAGAATATACGGTTAATTTCACCTTCCCTGAACCAGAGCCTCTCTCCTCCCCCATTATTTCTATGGAGGAATGCGCCGTTGGTTATTCTGAAGGGAACCATATCCTCAAGCATCTAAACTTGCGTATTGATATGGAAGACCGCATTGCCCTTTTGGGGTCAAACGGTAACGGTAAATCGACCTTCGCCAAACTGATCGCCGGACGCCTTCAAAAGCAGCTGGGCACGTATCAAAAATCATCGAAACTGAAAATCGGCTTTTTCGCCCAACATCAATTGGATGAAATGAACCCAGAGGAATCTGCTTACCGTCATTTGGCGGATAAGATGGAAAAATCCTTTGAGCCACAAGTGCGCTCGAAACTTGGACAATTTGGCTTCTCTCGCGATAAATCAGAAGTGCCGGTAAAGCAGCTCTCGGGCGGCGAGAAAGCGCGTCTTAACTTCTGCCTTTTGTCTATCGAAAAACCTCATCTCCTCATCCTCGATGAGCCAACAAACCATTTGGACGTGGATGCCAGAGAAGCACTTGTTCAAGGCCTTAACCAGTTTGAAGGCGCTGTGCTCCTCATCAGCCATGATCCCCATTTGGTAAGCCTTGTGGCCGATGACCTTTGGTTGGTGGCTGATGGCAATGTACGCCCTTATAATGGCGACATGAACGAATATAAAAAATATGTGATGGAGCAAGCCCGTGCCAGCGCATCGGGTAAGAAAATAGCCCCTCCCGCCGAGCTTGATGACGAAGACGCCGAAGCCCCAAAGAAAGCGGCCCCAAAGCTAAGCGGTAAAGAAGCCCGTAAAGCAAGAGCCGCCGCCCGTGCTGCCCTCGCGCCTAAACAGCGTGAGATCAACAAGCTTGAAAAACAGGTCCAAAAGCTCGGAAAAGATATTGCCGCGTTGGAACTGACTTTGGCGAAACCAGAAACCTACGAAAAGGGTGCGGATTTCCAAGCCAAACTCGTCGCCGAGATCGGATCCCTTAAATCCAATCTCGCGGGCGCTGAATCCCAATGGATGGCCGCCCAAGAAGACTACGAAGAAAAAGAAGCGCAGGCTTAATCGCGCAGACTTGATTGAGAAGAAGGCTTCGGCCTTCTTCTTACCGCCCCCGTTCAAAGGGC
>JBALXM010000116.1:0-5505 GCA_036960695.1 Sneathiella sp. | reverse complement strand
GATGGCAGCCGAAAGCGACGGCCAGTTTCTAAAATTAAGGGTCTCAAAAGGGCGGGAAGCGGACATCGGTCTCTTCGAGCTCGCCATCAGTAAAATAGGCCAAAGCAGACATTCATAGTGAACATTGAAAATGGATTATCAGATTTCTTGAAAATTACTTCTGCTTTCCGCGCAGTTGCGGACATAAATTTGCTTGTCATAAAAGGTCTGAAAAGTGCCATAAGGAGACATGTGTCACCGGCAACGAAATTGGAGCCGCTGGCTCCCCATCTCACCCTGTACGCGAACAAACTCTTGCCAATTGATAAAATATGGTTAGCACAAGTTAACTATCGACTTTAGTGCTAATATTAATTAAGGGGCTGACCCAGATAACTACCTTAGATGACATTTAACCCATTGTCTTAATTGAGATAATTGGCCTGCAGGGTCACTGTTATTGAATCTCCACTCGCATTCCTTCAGATATAACCCAAATTGAGCCTTGGGAATACCATTGAATTTACGCATATGGCGCTTTGCCTGGTTCCAGAAATTCTCGATACCGTTGATATGGTTTTCACGATCGGCAAAGAGCTTGGAATGGTTGATGCGGAAATGGTAAAAGTCGGACACATCCAGCACATTATAGCCCCTCCAGCAGTCGGAGTAGACAATACTGTCAGGGATGACCTTTCTCTGGATGATCGGCATCAAGGTGGCGGAGGCGGCATCTGGAATGATCTTGGTGTAAACCCTGCCGCCCATTTGTAATAAGCCAAAAACGGGGATTTTACCCGTTGCGCCACGGCCACGCTTACCTTTACGTCTGCCACCAAAATAGCTTTCTTCCACTTCAATTTGACCGCCAAACATGGCGTCGCTCTCTGTCGCCAGTTCATACGCAATGATCTCGCGGAGACGCAGGAAGAAAAAAGCAGCCGTTTTGCGGTTTACACTGCAAAGACTGGCCGTCACTCTTGCTGTCGAGCCCGACACAAAATGCTCAGTTAAGCGGTCTTGTTTATAATGGCTTAAACGACTCTTTCGCATACTGCCCATGATAACCCCTTTTTTGAGTTATCTGGGTCAGCCCCTTAATTAACCCTTAAATTTAGGTATGAAGTTGCTCAGCGTTAAAAGCAAAAACTGGTTTGTACATTGCAGTTACTTTGCGTCTTATGAATACGAGTGGATCAATCTTTTTTTTGGGGGAACCAGATTATGAAATTATTCAGGGATTTTGTTCTGTCTATTGTCATCGGATTGGCAGTAATTGTAGCAGCAACTGGCACCATGGCTGCTACGCTTAACTTTGACAGCTTAGGCAAACTAAATGGTGCATCTGGCGTCTTGGATGGTTCTTCGCAGTATAATGTCCAATTCATCGACGAAGACTGCATAAATGTTTTTGGGTAGTGTAGCCCCACTTCAACGTTGGCCTTTTCAACTTCTTCAGAAGCAACTCTCGCGTCTTGGGCACTTTTAAATCAGGTATTTCTGAATCAGTATGATGATCAACCTGTTAAGACCTACGGTATTGAACGCAATGATTTTGGGAAAATTCTTACTGTTTATCAGATAATCTCTTCTAGAACATCGACAAATTTGCACTCTATCGCAGCGATGAACGTCAACGCAGCAGGTGGAGCCGACACCGTAGTTAGTGATGTTACCAAGTATTATTGGGATATGTTTGATTACAACGAGCGTGTTTATGCAAAATGGACGAAAGTATCTGCAGTCCCACTGCCAGCGGCATTACCCTTATACGGCGCCGGTCTCGCAGTAATGGCCTTTATAGGGTGGCGTCGTAAACGGAATGCGAAAGCAGCTTAAGCCTCATTTCGAAATAACACAGAGAACGGACCAGCGGGTCTGTTTTTTGTTGGGTGGAATGTCTGAAAGGGGTTAATAACGGCTGTTTTCGATGGCCTAAAAACACTTCCGCTTCACGTCAACGCAGCTACTCTCCCTCTGAAAATACCGCCCGAATAGCAAGAGCGAGTTCCGCCTTATTATAGGGTTTACCCAACATACTATTGTTCAATTTCATCAAATAGTGATCATCACCGTTCCTGAGTTCTTCCTTCTTTTTCGTAAAACCACTAGTCAGCAGTACTTTTAGAGAGGGCTGTTCCTCGTGGATCATCTTGGCAACTTGATAGCCGTCAGTTCCACCGGGCATGACCACGTCACTGAAAAGCAGATCAATATTCTGCCCATCTCGCAGAATTTCCAGAGCCTGCAAACCATTTTCAGCGACCAGTGTCGTATAGCCAAGCTCTTCCAGAAAAACGACAGCGACTTCCCTCAGACCTTCTTCATCGTCAACGACCAATACAGTTTCCGACCCTGTTGGCAATTGCCAGTCTAAAAGTTCTTCGGCATGCTGTAGCAAAATCATCTTGGTTGCACGCGGCAAATACAGACGAAAAGTTGTGCCTTTTCCGATTTCCGAATAAATCTTGAGGTGGCCACCGGATCTATTAACAAACCCATACACCATACTCAAACCAAGACCGGTCCCTTTCCCTTGCTCCTTGGTCGTAAAGAATGGATCAAGAACCTTTTCTCTGGTTTCTTCAGTCATGCCAATTCCGGTGTCACTGACAGAAATCATGACAAAATCACCCGCCCGGCCTTCCGGATTACGGCGAACATATTCCTCATCCAGTTTTTTATTGGCTGTCTCTATATATAATGTGCCCCCGTCTGGCATGGCATCCCGGGCATTGATAGAAAGGTTAAGCAACGCATCCTCAAAATCACCGGGATCGATAGCGACATTCCATAGATCCTTAGCTAATTCTGTTTCCACTGTGATAGATACCGTCAGGGATTTAGCAATAAGATCTTCTATATTTTCGACAAAACTGTTTATCGATAGAATAGAGACTTCCTCTACGTCCGTTCGCGAGAAACCCAATAATTTTCGGGCAATATCAGCCCCTCTTTTCGCACCCTTCTTTGCTTTTAGAATACGGTCATACGCCGCATCAGATTTATTGATCTTTCGTTCCAGAATTTCCAAATTGCCAAGAACAATGGCCAGTATATTGTTGAAATCGTGGGAAATGCCACCCACCAATTGACCTACAGCCTCCATTTTCTGGGCATGCCGGACTTGTTTCTCCAACTGTTTGCTTTCTGTTATGTCCCGCCCCACACCGAGTACACCAACCAATTCACCGTCTCTCGAATACATCGGAGTCTTTATCTTTTCAATGAGTTCACTGTGACCGTCATCGGCATAGACAACTTCTGCTTCATGGCGATGGAGACCTCCGGCTGCAATTACTTCCCTGTCATTCTCGGAATAAAAATCTGCCTGCTCTACATCACTAAAATCATAATCTGTTTTCCCGACAATTTCAGACTGTTTAGCACCGCGGAGCCGTTCAAATTTGTGATTGCAAGCGACATAAACACCATTTGTGTCCTTCAACCATACAAGGTCAGGCAGAGTGTTTATCAAAGTACGCAAATTTCGTTCACTGGTATCCTTGGCCTCAAGTCCTGCGCGCAATTCTGTCTGCATTAGATTAATTGCGTCAACCAATATGGAAAGCTCATCATTCGAGTGCCCGGAAAATCCGAGTCGGGTCAATTTCAAAGGTGCATATTGTCCTCTCAGCTTTTGTGATTTTACAAAATCTGTTATTTCTTTCAGTTGTTTAATGATGGTGTAGTGGACAATGAACACCATTGCACAGACAACCAAAAATGTCTTGATTGCATTGCTGACAAGAATTATAAGCGCTCTGTCATATAAGCGTTGATAGACAGCGTTCAAATCGGCTTTGACATACAGGTGACCAATATTGACATTCTTGCCGCGGTAATTATGGACAAGCGGAAATTTGTGAAGAATTGTATTGGCAATATTATCGGTTCCGACTGACACTAGGGCCGTACCATTTTCGACAACAGAAACATGCACAATATCAGCCAGATTAGCCAGACCCTCGAGTATTATTTGAAGCCTTTCAGGATCTGCTGTCCAGACAGTTTCGGCGATATTATTCAAATGAACTTTTTCGATCTGTTTGAATTGCGTGTCAATACCTTCCAGATCCATCTTGTAATCACGATACAATTGTACGGCTGTCAGGACCAGCGTAATAACGGTACTGGTCAGAACTATATAAATAATCAGCCGCCTCGATACAGACGCAAACTTTGTTTTCTCATCTTCTCTGAACATAAGTAAATTTTGGTTCTCTATTTGGGATCAAGATAGGGTTTCAAAGCCTTGTTCATTAAGAATTCATGCGTACCATCCGCCTTACTAGAGCGTAATGCATCGACAATTTTTGGTATGAGATGCTCGTGTTTCTTGTTCAAATACAGAAACATCGGTTTTTGCACGATTGCGGGTTCTAAAATCACAACATTCTCAATAGGGTTTTTACCAAGAGCAACCAGTGCACGAAGTTTTTCATAAATGATAATATCAGCACGATCGAGTTCTAGAAGGCGAAAGAGTTGGTCAACGTTTTGTACAGTTGTAACCGTCTTGGCATTCTTGGTATTCTCTTCAACAATCTTCCAGCCATTGATAATTCCAAGACTGTAGGGTTGCAGACTTTCCCAGTTTTGTATGTTTATTTTACCATTTTTGCTCATGGCAACGAATTCAAAATCCATAAAGCTTTCTGGGACTTCCACTAGATTTTGATAAATCCGATTAAGGCCTGAAACACGTAAAAAAGTGCCATCATCAATCCCTTTATCCGCGTTTATCAAGGATCGCTCTGCGGGTAGATGCTCAATCTCCATTGCGATGCCTGCCCTTTTAAACACTTCGGCAAGCTGCAAATCTGTAACCCCTGTAATACTTTTATTCGAAAGGGGAACAGAGACAGTTGTATTGAGAACCAAAGTCTCGTCTGCCAGAGCGTTATAACCAGAAACGAGAAACAGCAAAATCGGCATTATCAGACTGATCGAACACGTGTATTTCGTCATTTAAGATCCCTTCCCTTACTCAGGATAGCGTCTTTTGTAATTTTACGTTAGGATCATCGTAACGTAAAGCAATTTTGATGTATGAACATGACGGTCAATACCGTGATCCGCCTGCGGCTTAAGGAGACGCAGTTTGTGATACTTTCAATTAGGATCAATATTAAAGCCTGATAAATGCTCATGGGTTAGCAGAACGCGGACGTCACCGGCTCCATCCCTGCACAAAACAGAGACTACGTTGACCATCGCTAAGGCGACACCGTGGACAAAAATCAAACTGAATCCAGCCGTCCCCTAGGAGATACCAGAAAAGGGCGATCAGCTTTCAAGCCGTCTCCTCTGCCCTCCTCCCGACCGCATTCTTTTTATGTGGTGCAGGTTTCGCTGTCATCGGCTGGCGCCACGAACGCAAAGCATCAGCCACAGCCAGACGTGCATAGCATATGAGTTTAAAAAGCGACCCTTCGGGGCTGTTTTTCGTTTGTGCAAAGGTCCGAACGGGGTCATAACCGGCTGTTAGGGGCAGTCAATTTAGAGGTCCGCTTAGCCCCGTAA
>JBALXM010000022.1:54788-60700 GCA_036960695.1 Sneathiella sp. | reverse complement strand
AAATTATACTATCGCTTTTTAATCATCGGCATCCCTTTAAACTTAAGTGGGGAGCCCTCAGATCCAATTTGGCATTGAGAAATTGTTTAGGGTGAACTCAACCAACTTGGAAGTATGTGTTTGTATTCCCGTTATAAAATATGTCCAAGGGTAGCAATTAACTCCTCCTGCCCATGAACCAGATAACGCATAAAAGAATTACGGTAATATTTTCACTCCAACGGTTTAAGTTTTGATGCGAATAACAAACAAAGATGGTTGCGTGCCCCGGCAACCAAATTTGAAACCCTCTAGGCCAGTTACTTGGAGGGCTTTTGACTTAATGGAGCCCCAAAAATATATTGATGTTGTAAGCAGCCGGTGGATCAATACCTCTCTCACTTCAAGCCAATGTTAAGCCCATTTAATATAAAGACAGCCCGTTCCTTCACCGGCATTTCATGCCTGACTGGAAAGAAAACACAAATCCGTTGGAGCCGCGTCATTGCTCATTCTCAGGAAAATATCGTTACCACCCGAATAAATCCTCAGGACTACCTATTTAGGGCATTCGATTTCGCCTGTGTCACAATTCATGCATGCTTCGCTGATTTCGCGGAGTACACTCCATTCGTCACCAGCTAGCCGTGAACGGAATTTGGTTGTGCGGTATTCACAGACACCATCACCATCTTTATCAGCCTCAAGAATGGCGACCGGAACAGAGCGATGTTTGACTTTGGTGTCAGTAAAAGCACCGAAGACCCAGTCATCTGTGATTGTGATATTGAGGATGGATTTTGGTGCAACTCCGCGTTGGTTCAGATTTTTCTTGATTTGAGATTTCAAGATGTTGATATCTTGGCCGTCGAAGTTATCGCTCGGAAACTTTCCTCTGGCAAAAATGCGCTCGCCTTTTGATCTGGTGATCTTGAATTCCCCAACGGCAATTGGTTTGGCCGAGACTCGGCCATATCGACCACCCCTCATTTCAAAACGTACATTATATGTACCGGCAGGCATCTTATTGGTAACCTTGCGCCAGGCTTCTGCCTCGATCATATTGCCGCTTTCCGCGGGTATGGGGTTCGGGGTAATAGGTAAAACTGTCAATAACTGTCCATGTTGCTGAGCCAATGACTGGTCGCTAAATGCTCCCCGAAATACCTGCAATTCCTGCCCGTTGAAGAAAACACGAAGTTCATACGCGAATTTATCCATAGGATGGGGTTTATTCTTATCGGCACCGCCTGGCCACAAGACGGGTGTATTGCCTAATGAGCGGGGCAAAAAAGCTCTGCCATAAATCGGATCAGTGAGCTTGAATTTGTCGGTAAGTTTGCTGGCGTCCCCGTCTTTCAACTCCAGTTCAGTCTGGGACCAGACAATAGTGCCAACGCGCTCACGGTGCAGATCACTGAGATATCCGAGATCTTTAAACCGGGTATGTATTTTAGACGCCGCCGCCTGATGCTTGGCATCTAATTCAGAGTTCTTGGCAGAATTTTTACTGGCGATCCTCTCTGGCATAGCAGCAACATAGGCTCTCCCTTTTACAATTGCCGCTTCGATTTCCATCAAAATTGGATCGTCGGCAGGAGCTTTACCTTTGAGTGCGTCGGCTAGAGCAGAATAGCTGGTTTCCATCTTGTGTAAGATATTATTGCCATAAGTCAGACTGTTCTGTTCCGGCGACATCACGGCAAGACTTTTAAGATGACCTCTTAGCCAGGCCAGATTTTGACGGTTAGCTGAAGAAAGTGAGTCATATGTTGCTTTGGCAGTGAGCGCCCCTTTGTTGGATCCTTTGTAGTTTTTTACGGACGCTTTAGACGTACTAATTCGAGCGATGATATCTGAAAAAGTTGAATGAGACTCGCTGAATTTTCCTGCGTAATCACGGCGAATGCTCTCTATTTTTAGGTCAACATCCTTCAAGAGGGGCTCAGCTTTTGAAATTCTGCCTGCGGGGCCAGTATCAAACTGAACCGCAGGATCCAAGAATTTATCGACATCATTCAAATCTGAGACCACTTCTTTTAATTTGTAAGCGACATTTGAATCAATTGGGCCCTCGTTTACTTTTTGCTTAGGCTTTGCCATTGCTGATGTCTGCGCCTTTTTCGGGGCTGATTTGGCTGGGGTTCCGGCAGAGGATGCAGCCGCTTTCGCAGGTTGGTTTTTCTCGTAGTTTAAAATGGCAATGCGCGTCGCTTCCACACGTTCAACAGCCGCCAGGTAATCCGGGTGGTGGGTGCTGAACTTGCCCTTAAAATCCTCGCGGATTTTCTGGTGTTTTCTTTCCGCCTCTGCCAAATCTCCCCTAGCTTTCTGCAGTCGGCTTTCCCCACGTTCCGTATCACTCAATAGTTCTCGAACGCCTTGCAAATCCGCATCGGCCTTGCTGATCTCGTATACAACCAATGAGTTAAGAGGTTCATCGCCAACTTTTGCAGGTGCGGCTACCTTCACGGGCGGTTTACCCAGCACTTTTACTTGATGGAATTGTTCAATGGCATCACGTGTATCTTTGAGCCTTTTAATGGCTGCAACCCAGTCTGGGTGGCTATTATCAAATTCACCAAGGTGATATTCAGTAATTTTCCGGTGATAACTTTCGGCTTCTTCAAAATACTCAGTCGCCTGCTTATGTGCAGTCTTAAAGCGATTAGATTGTTTTAGCCTCTTATCAACCTGATCAAGATTACTATGCATTTCCTTCAAGTTATATCCAGCTGATCCGCCGAGTTTACTAGCTGCGAGAACGATATTTTGAGTAGATTCTTTAACCTGCTCTCCAGACCCAAATACCGTTGATACGGCTGATGCTGGCATGGAAACAGTCAAGGCCAGAAAACTGACCGACGCCAATACATACAGATTTAATTTAACTCTAGGAATTTTCACAGTGTCTCTCCACTTTGCGGCAAAATGCAATAATTCACGCGATCTCAAGAAAAACCGAGAAAACAGATAGGACAAGCCTCTCAATTACAAATTACTATTTTTCTTATCTCGGAATTTTGCAGTCATGCTCTCTTCTTAATGCTGAAAGGAACATATACTTGTTATTTAATATAAAAATAATTGCATATAGTATTGATGAATACAAGTAGACTTATTATGATTGTTTTGTTGTACTCGCAGGGTCAATCACTCGCAAATACTAGGCCACGGTGAAAAAGAACAACTTTGAAACCGGTTATTACATTAATTTCGCCTTTTGTTTCTTTTGTCGGAATCGTAGTCATTTTCTGGGGTTAAAGAAAATTCTGTTAAAATGCCGACCGTGATAGCTAATTAGAACTAACGGTCATTTCTGCTTTTTTAAAATGACTATTCAGTTGTACATACTGTTTATGTGTTATAAGCAAATGCTCAATTAAAAGATTTTCGTCATCTTGAATAATCTCCGTTCCGATTTCTTCTGAATAGGCCTCATCCCATTTAACCTCAACTGTAGCGATATCGGCGCAATAAAAATCATGGCATTTATGACAGCCTCGTAAAATCATTCTGGAATAGTGTCCGGCTTTTTTCGGATCGCTTGCAACCGGTAATGAGGTCAGTTCTTTGACCTTTCCCTGCTCAAGTTTGTGTCTAAAATTAGCCATTTCCGGCCCATATGCGTTTGGCATTTTCACCAAAAGGGGCGACTGGAATAATATGGATGCCTCTTGATTGCATGTCTCACAAAAAACAAAACCATGCTTCCCAGCTTTTGACTTGCAGGTGTATGCGGTGAATCCAATCAACCAAAAGGCTTCGATAGACCATAGCCCGTAAAGCCAGAAACCGCTTATGTTCGAAAACTCATAATAGAATACAAATATCTTTGTGATAAAAGCCGTTAGGACCAACAGGGCAAGAAATTGGCCGCGTTTTCCTTCCTCAAACGCATAAGCATCGATAATGGAGAAAAAACGGCCCGGTGCCTCCCACGGGAAATACATCCCGTTCGCAAATCCTGTTTTTGCTTGTACATCTCCACTTTGTAAAAGAACGTAAAAACAGAACCATGTCGACAATACTAGAATTAGCCCCGCTACCAACCCCACCCCAAAACTGTACCCTTCATTTCTGATCTTGGTCAGTTTAATTACCGATCCCACAGCATTTCCGACGCCCCAACCGGCCAACAGGACCCCAAAAAAGCCGACATCGATGAAATAGGTTCCGATTAATTTGAATACAGCCATTAACGGTCCAGCGATCAACGCCGCGATACAGGTTCCAAACACCGACAAAATAATGCCGAAAAAATTCAATTTGCCGGAATGACGATAATAGTTATGTTCGCTGCTCGACATTTGCCCCCACATTGACCTTTAACGGTGCTGCTCAGATGTTAAGGGAAATCAAAATTCATATACAATAAAGAACAAGTGCTGAACCAAGATACTTATCCCAACGGTGGTTTCCCATGGAATTCTCGGGCGGTTGCGAAAATAACAAGCCCCTCAACAGCCAAGATGAGGATCAATATTTCTATAATTATGTAGTTCATTAACAGGTAAGATTAATCTGCAAGTTTTGTGTTGAGCTTCCTTGATGTTACTTTACTTTTTTTGTCCTTTTTACAGACCTAAATTTTAAAGGGGAGGAAGTTGGGGACACCTCCGCCGTTTTGATTGTTTGTATTCAAATATTATAATTTTACGTTACATATTTTCATCCGCTTAAACAATAGTCTAATATGAGCCTGATTTTCTGCTTTTCTAAGCCGAGTTTTCATTGGCACACTAAAAGCTTCCCGACCCTATTTTTACAAGGTTCACGGGTACTCTTGCTGCTGTAATTGGTTAATTTCGGGCGTTGGTTAAAAGGAAATTGTTTTATGATACCTTCAACTAAATTCTTACGTTTCGCCGTTGGCGCGCTCATATTCACATTGTTATGGTGCGGTGGGATGTATATGGGGGGCCGGGGAGAAGCTTTGATCCGGGCCGATACCTGCAATCGTGCCCTCGCTAATCCAGCCAGGACCGATGATGATAGGTATCAGCAATATAAAATGAAGTGGTATCAAAAAAGTTGTGAAGGGGAACTCGTTCCGGCTGACAAATCAGGTGTGCTCTATTTCAAGGTTGAAATCAAGGAAAGTCAATCAAACGAAGACGGCAGAAGTATACCTGTGATTAAGGAGCCAATTGGTTATATTTATGCTTCGGTCGCAGGTCTTGTGATAGGCCCGCTTCTTGCGTTTATGTTTGGTATCGGGATCGGGCTATCGCCAAAAATTGAAATAGTCAGTTCACTGACCGCCGCCGCAACTGCCGCTGAAGGCATTTTAATCATGACCACCCCCGCAAGCGGAATTCCCAATCAGGAATATACGGTATGGCTAGTCATTGTCCCGATTGTCGGGGCAACTGTTATGGCTTTGTACTTGATTGTTCGAAAGTTCTTTCAACGGCCAAAACCTCTCATTGTAACTGCGCCCAGCGCGCCGCTGGATTACACACCTCTCTCTATTCAGAAAAACATTAGAAAGGCTTTACTATCTGATGATGGTTGGACTGCTTTGTACTTTGCCTCCCATCTTCCGCAAGGGAAATTACAAGACCTCGGGTATGCATCGGTTCTTCGTCACGATATCCGTGTGGGCAGTTTTCACGGTTTTCATCGTCGCCTTTCCCTGATTAGCGATCCACAGGTTAGAAAGGCGCTTGCAGCGAAAGCAAATACACCAGCAACACCCATAAGAACTCCGAGGAATAAACAGGAGGCGTACTGTGTGAGTTTCGTCGATAGTTATAGTTATGACGATCAGGACTCCATCGGGCATAGTAACGGATTTGATACTAAAAAGGGCGCGCAAGATTTCGCAATGGATTGCCTGATCTCTGGCATTAAAAATCTTGTTAGGGAGGGGGACACTTCAGATACACTTATTCAAAAATGGAATTTACTTGGTCAAATTATTTTAATTA
>JBALXM010000022.1:47390-54688 GCA_036960695.1 Sneathiella sp. | reverse complement strand
ACTTCAGATACACTTATTCAAAAATGGAATTTACTTGGTCAAATTATTTTAATTAACGATGTTCCTGTCAGCCAAAGGATAGTTCAGAAGTTTGTTTTTTTGGCATTGGAAGATAATCAAGGAGACAACCCCCGACCGATTGATGCAGCATCCATGAATATCTGGCAACGTCGGCTAGATAGCGCTGACAGGGCCTTGCGGCATTTCTATATTTTGGACACGCTCCACTCATACCATGCCAAGAACGGCGCTGTAGGAGCTAACTCAAACGATATTTCCGATAATGGAAATATTTTTGCGACAAATGATGGGACTGATACCCCTATAGAAAATCGAAGTAGTGACAGTGGCGATACTTTTTGGTTATGGGTTGTCCTCGGGGGAATTACTGCCATTGTGGCATTGGCATTCGTGACTTTACTGACAGTTCTCCATCTTCAACGAAAGAAATATGATACTGAAACAGGCCCCTCCCCTGAACCGGCGCTCTCGGGATGCTGCGTAATACTTATCGACAATCTCTATCAGAATGATCCATCGATGCCGCGACGTGTCAGTGGATTTAAGACCGCTGAAGCTGCCCAGCAATACGCATGGACACGGATTAGCTCATCCATCCTCTCTTTTAGTGAAGCCGGTTTGAGTGAAGATGATATCTACCGGAAGTGGCAGGAGGAGGGTGAAGATGCTTATGTCGAAGATATCAAGGAAGGTTTCACTGACAGCCTCATAGGGAATTCGATTTTCAAAAACCTTTTAGCAGACAGTTCTGGAAATATATCACTTGAATATATGACTCTGACACCGGCAGATAATTATTCCTGAAATATAGGCCGTCGAATAAGTATCTTGGTATTATTTTTGAATATGGTCATGGGACAATCGTTTAGGCTGTTTGAACATGGGCGTGCTACTTCGCAGTCCCCTTTAACGAGCAAGAAGGCGTGTGACGATACTTCAATACAGTGAGACAGCGAGCGTGCCTTGATAATAAATTCTCAAAGGCCGATCGCCAACGCACCAAAATATAAGGCTGCGTTAGCGAAACAGAGAGAACGGACACCCGCATTTTCGCAGCTCGTGAATGACGGAGCTGTTCCGATATTACTGGGTTTTGAGTTTAGCCGGAGCAACTTTTCCTTTTTTTAGTTTGGTTCTTTTTTTGGTCTTTGTAAATTTGCCTTTAACTTTGCCCGCCCCGTCATCAGGTTGGATGCTTTTTGGGTTTGTTTTCAGTACTTTGCCTGCCCCGTTATCAGGTTGGATGCTTTTCGGGTTTGTCTTCAGTACCTTTGCTGCATTCACCGTGCCGGATATCAAAAAAGCGCAGAGTATCAACACAACGGCCCTTGAGAGTTTTAAAAACATTTGTATCGTTCCTTATGTAGTTTGTTGATTACTTATTGGATACGCAACTCTGATCTAATCTTAGAAAAGGTTTATACTCATAAATTCTATCCCGATCACACGTTATCCGATTTGTTAAAAGTCAAATACGCTTGGTGAAATCTGGAGGTATTGGTTTGTCGCTACTTGATACAACTCTTTAAGGGGATTCAGCAATAACACTACTGCCGTTAGAATTAATGATGGCATCAATTGAATATGCCGTCAATTGCATATATAATTTGAATTCCTAAGTCACTGTTGATAGCGGAGAGTATCACCAGCAGATTGGAGCGTTAGAAAAAATGGAAGCCCCAAAATGTCTACTAAGCTTGGGGTCTTCCCCTCTGACAATATCCCCCAAAGTTGACATTCCAGAGTAGCTCACCTGAAAATTCTGACTACTTATCGTGTGGGTTCTGGCCAGATGCCATCATCCAGTGGTGTGTCTGGTGGTGGGAGCCGGAGGCCATTATACCAAAAAACCCAAGGGCTTTGATCTTGGCCTTATCCTGCGGCGGAACGATCACTGTAACCATAGCACCGCCATCAATTTTCCGCGCCGTATACTCCCAACCCTTAACCTTACCCATGACAGCTGCGTGGGCCAAGGTCATGCGACGAATGGACAACTCCACGTCAACGGCCCCAGTCACCGTAAACTGCATTCCTCCGTCAATCTCTTTGGCCACCGCCACTGCATCAATGGTAACCACATCCATGTCCCGCAGATGTTCGCGCAGGCCTTTGATGTCGACAGTATTCCAGTTAGTGTCCGAGTTGGATTCAAGCTGAGCCACGATTTCGGCTATGGCAGCGAATGCACTCTGACCCGGCTCGGAAACCGGCGGACTGGATGTCTCGGCAATCGTCATGTCACTATGGTCCATCGCGTTGTGGTCCATAGTGCCCGAATGGCTTTGAGTCCATGTAAAGCCGGTAGCACCAAGGGTGCTGACTACAAGCCCGGCGATGATGAGTTTCTTTTTAGTCATAGGTGGTTTTCTTTCCTTTTCATATCTGACTGGATATTGCTTGATTCAAACGCCTTGTGATATGATAACAATCATGCTGCTTGAATTTCACACCTACCTATCTTCGTTGCCCGGCGTTTCTCGACGTTATTCGCAAGGACAGCTGATATTTGAACGCAACGATCCCGTGGACCGCTTATTTGTTGTGGACAGTGGTGAGGTGCATCTGCTGCGACGGCAAGAAGACGGGGCCGAGTTCATATTGCAGCGGGCCACGGCAGGGACGGTATTGGCCGAAGCTTCGCTCACCACGCCGCGCTATCATTGTGCCGCAGTGGCGGTAAGTAACGCGGTAATGACCACATTTCTCCGAGATCAGGTGCTAAAAATGATCAAAGAGGACAGCAACGTGACTTTGGCTTTTGCGATGCATTTGGGACGTGAAGTACGAAATGCCCGCCAAAAGGCTGAGATTGGTTCGCTGCGTAAAGTGTCGGACCGGCTGGACGCTTGGCTGGTGTGGAATGAGGACAAATTGCCCGCCAAGGGAAGCTGGGGGCAAATCGCTCGGGAAATTGGTGTGTCGCCCGAAGCACTATATCGGGAATTGGCGAAACGGCGATTATAATGTCTTTGGTTGTTAAACGGGCGCCATTCAGACATGACAGTGCGCCTTCCCGAACTCTCACGGTTGCCTAAATACACGATGTGTTTTGGGCTATTGCGTTATTTAGTCAATCGGCTGTTGTTTCGTACTAGGCTGTAATAATTTCTCTTATTAGCCAGGGGGTGGTGATCATAATAACCTTCTAATTTTGATGAAATATAGTGATAAAGTGAGATGCACTCTATTCAAGCTAGAAAAATATTGACAAAGACGCGTAGCTCGAAGAATAGTTTGCCATCTAAAGGGGCTATTTTCTTAACATCATAAGATAAAGAAGGTGTTTGAGAGTCTATATTACTAAGTTAGGCTCTTGAAAATCTTGCGATGGAGAATTCTCTACCGTCAAAATAGAGGATGTAATACGCAATTTCCGTTTCAAACGAGCGGATATTTAATTTTGTGTTCATTGAAAAATCGCCGCTAGGTCGGGTTTTAATGCGATTGTAAGCACTAAGTCAGCAAAGTTCCATTGCTGAGTTGATGTGATTAAGAAGGATCTATAATGACAGGCTTTATGCGATCGTATATCCGAATAGTTGATGCTACAAACCGACGGATTGGCCGGTTCATGATGTATGGCATCTTTGTTATGGTGGCGATTTTTATCTGGTCTTCGATTACAAAAACATTCTTCCTTCCCTCCTTTTGGACACTTGAAGTCGCCCAATTTGCAATGGTGGCTTATTATATTCTAGGGGGGCCCTATTCAATTCAACTTGGCTCGAACGTCCGAATGGATCTGTTCTATGGCGAGTGGTCGTATAAGCGCAAAGCTCAAGTGGACGCTTTTACAATCTTTTTTATGATTTTTTATCTGGGGGTGCTCCTCTATGGGGCAATCGATAGCACGACCTATTCGTTCAAATATGGCGAACGAAGCCCAACTGCTTGGCGCCCGTATCTCTGGCCTATCAAATTAACCATGTGTTTCGGGATTTTTATGATGTTGTTGCAAGCGATATCTGAGTTTTTCAAGGACATTTTGCGGATCCGCGGAGAAAAAACTTAATGTCCTATGAAATGATTGCTCTTTTCATGTTTGCATCAATGATGCTCATGATGTTAACCGGCCAACGGGTATTTGGGGCTATTGGTGCCGTTGCGGCAATCGCAGCCCTCTCTTTATGGGGAACGGGTGGATCGGATATACCTTTTTCTTCTGCCATGAAACTGATGAAATGGTATCCGCTTCTAACCCTGCCGATGTTTATTTTCATGGGTTATGTTCTGTCTGAATCCAAAATCGCTGACGATTTGTATAAAATGTTCCATGTTTGGATGGGGCCTGTTAGCGGAGGACTTGCGATTGGCACAATCGGACTTATGGTTCTCATTTCGGCGATGAACGGTTTATCTGTTGCCGGAATGGCGATTGGTGCGACCATTGCCCTCCCTGAGTTACTGCGCCGGGGTTATGATAAGAAAATGGTGACGGGGGTGATCCAGGCGGGCTCGTCTCTTGGGATATTGGTCCCGCCATCTGTGGTCTTGGTGCTCTATGCCATGATCTCACGCCAACCCGTAGGTCAACTTTGGCTCGCGGGCATTATACCAGGCCTTCTTATGGCCTTCTTCTTCATTGCGTATATTTATATCCGGTGCAAAATTAATCCTGAATTAGGGCCCGTTTTACCGGAAGAAGAGCGAAACGTACCGCTTAAAGAAAAGTTGAGGTTGCTTCGAGCGGGGGCGCTCCCGTTTGTAATTTTTGCTGCCATGATGGTCCCGTTTGTTAATGGTTGGACATCACTTGTGGAAAGTTCAGCATTGGGTGCAATGACAGCCTTTGTGGCGGCTGTTCTTAAAGGACGCATGAACAAGCAGGTTTTCGAAGTTTCGGTGCGCCAAACGTTGGCGATCTCCTGCATGTTTATGTGGATTATCCTAGCAGCACTTGGTTTTGGCGCCGTCTTTGATGGTCTGGGCGCTGTCCGTGCGATCGATAGTCTGTTTACCGATCAATTGGGGCTAAGTCCTTGGACGATCCTGATCCTTATGCAAGTCAGTTTTTTGTTGATGGGCACCTTTTTGGATGACACAGCAATGCTGGTTATCGTAGCCCCGCTATATGTGCCTTTGGTGCATGTCTTAGGTTTTGACTTGATATGGTATGGCGTTCTTTATACGATTACTACTCAAATTGCTTATATGACACCCCCGTTTGGTTACAATCTGTTTCTTATGCGGGCTATGGCCCCCCCTGAAGTGACGTTGAAGGACATTTACGGCTCTATCTTGCCGTTTGTATGTGTGATGCTATTTTCGTTGATCGTGATCATGGTTTTTCCAGAAATTGCTCTTTGGTTACCGAATACTGTTTATGGAAAATAATAAGAACTCTGAAATGGAGCTTGGTACGTAGTTTCGAGTACAAAAACTAACAAGGAAAGAGGTAGGCTACTATGACAACAAGGCGTAATTTTATCAAAGGCGCTGCTATTGCAGCTCCCGCAGCTGCATTCGCGACACCAGCGATTGCAAAATCAAAAATTAAATGGCGACTGCAAACCTATGCCGGTGCTGCGTTAGGGGCTCATGTGATCAAGCCCGCCATCGACAGCTTTAACAAAATTGCTGGCGATGAAATGGAAATCGAGCTGTATTATGCCGATCAGCTTGTGCCAACAGGTGAGCTGTTTCGGGCCATGCAAAAAGGCACAATCGATGCCGTGCAATCTGACGATGACTCAATGGCATCGCCAACTGAGGTTACTGTATTTGGCGGCTATTTTCCCTTCGCATCACGCTATTCTTTGGATGTGCCGGTATTGTTTAATCAGTATGGCCTCAATGAAATTTGGGACGCTGAATATTCGAAAGTCGGCGTCAAACATATCTCTGCGGGTGCATGGGATCCTTGCCATTTTGCAACTAAAGATCCGATCAACAGCCTTGCCGATTTGAAAGGCAAGCGCGTCTTTACCTTTCCAACAGCAGGTCGTTTTTTAAGTCAGTTTGGTGTGGTGCCAGTAACCCTTCCTTGGGAAGATATCGAAGTTGCGGTTCAGACCGGAGAACTTGATGGTGTTGCTTGGTCAGGGATAACCGAGGATTACACTGTCGGTTGGGCCGATGTGACGAACTACTTCCTGACGAACAATATTTCGGGAGCCTGGGCTGGTTCTTTCTTTGCGAATATGGACCGGTATAATGAGCTACCAGCCCATCTTCAGGAACTTCTCAAAGTTTGTACGGATCAAAGCCATTATTATCGCCAGTGGTGGTATTGGGGCGGCGAAGCCAATTTGCGTGTCAATGGCAGCAAAATGAAGCTAACGACCATACCGGATGAAGAGTGGGCAACTGTAGAAAACGCCGCGATCAAGTTCTGGGACGAAATCGCCGCTGAATCTGAGACCAAAGCCAAAGTGATTAATATTTTCAAGAAATATAACTTGGATATGCAAAAAGCTGGAAGACCGTATCGTTACGGCTGATCTCGGCTTTCTTGAGATTATCTCTTAAGAGAATCCGTTCAATGAAGCACCGGTTATGCCGGTGCTTCAATTCCTTAATTCGTAATGCCCCTATTTTTTCCTGCTCTGGTATTGCGAAGAGCAAATAATTGGATAGCGAAATTTGCGGATTGAGTAGTTATTCAACTGCTTTGTTGTAAATGTTTGCAATCGCACCATTTTCTCGAATTTTGTTAATAGCGACCGTTAGTTTTGCAAATATCTCTTCATCGCCATTTGGGGGATATTGCGAAGATTGTAACCACACTTCTCTTTGATTGAGGCGGAAGGGGGCTCCAAACATTGACTTGTTTAATCCCGCCAATTTCATGTTGTAATATACACCGGTTTCGGTTCCAGTAACGAGATCTATCCTACCAATTTTGAACATTTTGAATTGGTTTTTATAGCTTGTAACAATTTGCTTTTTTAAAAGAGGATCTTTGTCAAATCGCTCTTCATAAAAAGCACCCCGATTTACGCCGATAGTATATTGGAATAAATCTTCGAAGCGATCGAGGACTACCCCCTGCTTTCCAAGAGTAATTACCTGTAACTTGTGAACCAAGGTTTGTGGAATTGAGATTTTCTCACTTTTTTTGGTTCGAAAAAAAATGGCAAAATCAATCTTGTTAAGCTTAAGAAGGGTTTCCATTCTTTTGTAAGGAACAACGACAATTTTAATGTCTAGCCCGGTTTCTTCGCCAATTTTTTGAATTATTTCCGGTATGATACCCGCAGGCGCTTGATGCCCCTTTAAATATCCAAATGGCTTTGATTCAAAAACACCGGCGACTAAATCAGCGGCCTGAACCG
>JBALXM010000022.1:0-47290 GCA_036960695.1 Sneathiella sp. | reverse complement strand
TAGGGTCTTGCCGTTTCTTTGAACTTTTGGGTGTAGAAATTGACGAATGCTTCGGATTTCTTGGTCAGGCCTTTTCTGCTTGGATATAGAATATAATAACTAACGAGGGGACTACGCCAGTCCGGTAATATTCGGACAAGCTTTTCTGTTCTAATAGAGTCCCGCGTAATATATTCAGGCATTATCGCGATACCGGCATCGGCTTCGAGTAGCCATTTGAGTGTCGTGAAATCATTGATACTCCCGCGCGGATCAACATCAATTGATCTGAGATCCCCAGCCGTATTTTCCAGTATCCATTTGGTCGTACTGTTACTATTGCTCATGACAAGTTTTTTATGATCGATCAATTGTGCTGGGGTTGCCGGTTGGCCGAAAGTAGAAATGTAACCGGGGGATGCACATAAATGTGCCCGAGCATGGTAAATTCTACGGCTCATCAGGCTGCTATCTTGCAAGTCCCCAACTCTTAAGACCAGATCATACCCCTCGGATATTAAATCTACTCTTCGATTGTTGAGATCTAGTTGTATTTCGATATCAGGGTATATCTTCAAAAACTCGCCTAAATGTGGTGCGACGAGATATTGCCCAACGGCAACGGAGACACTGATGCGGAGGACACCGCGTGGGGTTTCAGTCATTTGATTTACAGTTTCAACGGCATTTTCTGCTTCTTCAACAATACGTTTGCAATGTTGAAAGAAGAGAGTGCCCATTTCTGTCAATTGAACGGCACGGGTCGACCTCTCTAATAATCGCGCGCCTAGGGACGCTTCCAAGGTCGCAATCCGCCTACTGACCCGCGATTTTGGAATACCAAGTGCGCGGGCAGCCGGTGAAATGCCGTTCAACTCCGCGACCTTTGCGAAAAGGCGCATATCATTCAAGTCGATCATATCGATCTCACATTTATCGTTCTGAAAATAGAACAGTGAAGATCAATATACGGACTAGTGAAAATTTTTAGAACGATTATCTTCTTTTTAGCAGTACAGAATAAGGAACGCGCTATGAAAGAGATCAGTCGGGTGAACCATATTGGTTTGCGGGTTAGTGATTTAGAGACATCTCGGGAATTTTATGAACAACTGGGATTTGTCTTTATAGCAGGCCCTCTTGGGCCAGAGCCCGTAGCGATTGTTGAGCATCCCTCTGGCGTTAACATCAATTTTATTTTGAATGCAAATCAAGGTAAGAAAAACAACATATTGATGGAAGCAAAGATGAAATATACGGGCTACACACATGTAGCTTTGGAAGTGACGGATGGTAAATCAGTGATCAGGCAGCTGGAGAATCTTGGAATTGTTTTGAGCGGCGCACCACACAATCACCCCACAGGCACATCCTTCTTTATTCGGGATCCAGACGATAACGTGATTGAATTTATCGAATATGCGGGCCTTGAAGGTCTGAAATAAATAACACATTTAAGTATTAAGGAAGTTATCCATGAAAATTCTCGCATTCGCTGCAAGTAGCAGCAAACAATCCATTAACAAGCAGCTCGCAATTCATGCGACCAATATACTGAAGGATCAAAATGATGCTCTCCATGCGGAAGTCATTGATCTAAATGATTTTGAAATGCCTCTTTTCAGTTTGGATCGGGAAGCGGAACTTGGCCAGCCTGACCTAGCAAAAGCATTTTTCAAAAAAATTGGCGATGCGGACGCTGTTATTATCTCTTTTGCAGAGCATAATGGTTCTTACACCGCAGCTTACAAGAACTTATTCGATTGGGTTTCCCGCATCGATCAAAAGGTTTTTCAAGGAAAACCAATGATTCTATTGTCAACATCGCCAGGCGCCGGGGGTGCAAAAAGCGTTTTGACAGCAGCCGTAAATTCAGCACCCTTTTTCGGTGCGGATGTGAAGGCTTCCCTATCAGTGCCTAGCTTTTTCGATAATTTTGATACGGATGCTGGAGCCATAAAGGATAGTGGATTTCAGATGAAATTGAAAGACGCTCTAAGTGCGCTTACCTAACAATTTTTTCTTTTGAAGGGGCACAGGAAGCCCCTTCCAATATCTAGATTTATTGCAAAGCCCGAACCTCGTTACTATTATGGCGCCAATAATTCCGGGTGGTTCGGAACAGTATATTTATTCAGACAGGAAAAGTTATGAAAGCTCAGGTTAAGTGGATCGAGGGATACCGGTTTATTGGTAAAAATGAACAAGGTCATGGCGTTATTCTCGATGGATCTGGTGGCGATCAACGTTTAGGCGCGAGCCCAATGGAAATGCTGCTTCTCGGACTTGGGGGCTGTTCTGGTATCGATGTGGTGCATATCTTGCAAAAATCCCGTCAGGATGTTGAAGATTGTGTTGTGGATGTTGAAGCAAAACGTGCGGATACAGAACCCAAAGTTTTCACGGACATTCACATGATTTATACGGTGACTGGCAAAAACCTGAAAATGGACAAGGTCGAGCGTGCCGTTGAATTGTCAGCGGAGAAATATTGCTCCGCCTCTGTCATGATGGCGCAAGCGGCCAATATTACCCGCGAGATAATTGTCAAAGACACCGCTTAAGCACCCAATATCTCTGACCGGCTTTGTGCTCGGTCAGAGATTACGCACCGACCCTTTCCAGAGAAATTTATACTAACATCATGAAGGAGGCGTTCTTTTAGGGCTTCGTGCAGCAAGTTGATTTTGAAAATTTTTATTGAGTTAAGCTCAATTCAAGTTAATATATGTCTCAAGCGAGATGTCGAGAATAGCTGTGGAGTTAGATGATGGCTGGAGATTTAGAGACAAAAAAAACCCAAATTAGAAGGCGGCGCTCTGCCATTGAGACTCGCGCGCATCTTTTGCAAGCCGCTGCTGTGGAATTGATCAAAAATTCGGGAGGGCTGGAGATGACAGCGCTGGCCAAGCGCGCCGGCCTCTCTGAGGGCCTCGCCTATCACTATTTTGGGAACAGGGCTGGGGTGATCGCAGCTGTAGTTGATGCTTTTTACGATCGGTACGAAGAGGCTGTGATCGATGTTCGATTTGTCGGGAAGAGTTGGAGCATAAGAGAGCGACAGCGGGTCACGGCATTGGTCAGTTTCTTTTACGATGATCCTTTAACACCCATCATATTTGCAAATCTTGGGAATGAGCCTGAAGTTGTTGAAGTGGAAAGCAGGCGGTTTCGCCGGCAAACAGATCTTGCGGCAAAGAATGTGCGCGAAGCCCAAAAAAATGGGGACATTGATCCTCAGGTAAATCCGGCAATTTTAGGAGCCATGATGCTGGGTGCAATTCGCTGGGGAATTATGAATATGCTGCAAACGAGCGATCGGATGCCAAAGGAGGAGGCTAATCAGGAAATTTGGTCTGCGATCGACGCTATGTCCCAACAAAAAAGATAAAAGGATAAAAAAATGGACAGGAATACAGAAATTTCACTCTTAAAGCGGTGTGCCAACCTGCTCGAGCAAAAAACGACTGAGCTTGCCCCTGAAGAGGGGGCGTGTCCTGTCGATCATTATATTTCACAAGACCGCTTCGATAGCGAAATGAAAACCATCTTCAAGCAATCACCAATGATTGTTGCTCACGGGTCGGACCTACCAGAGGCCGGGAGTTATCATGCCTTCAAATGGCTGGAAGATTTTCCGCTGCTTCTCACCCGTGATCGTGAAGGAATTGTCCATGCTTTTGCAAATGTTTGCAAGCATCGAGGCAGTCGTTTGGCACCAGAAGGTAAGGGATGTGCGAGACTGTTAGTTTGTCCCTATCATGCCTGGTCTTATGATTTGGATGGTCGGTTAAAAGGTGTACCTCACAAAAAAACTGGCTTTCCGTCCCTAATTACAGACACTATCGGGCTTAAAGAGCTCCCTGTTGCCGAAGCATTTGGATTTATTTGGGTCCAGAAAGAGGGCCAAGGCCCCTTGAATATTCGCGATCATCTTGCAGGTCTTGCTAATGACTTTGCTTGGTTTGCGGGGGAAGAACATGTACTTTTTGCCCAAACGGATAAGGTCTGGAACCTTAACTGGAAGATTTTGGTTGAAGGGGGATTAGAATCTTATCATTTCAAAATTGCCCATCGCGATACGATTGCCCCGTTATTTAACGATAACCTTTCGGTCTTTGATGAATTTGGGCCTCATTTTCGATCTATTTTGACTAAAACAGCGATGAAAAGGCTTAAAGAAATCCCGCAAGATGACTGGTATATTAGGGAAAATGCAAATATTCTTTACAGTCTATATCCCTTCACTACCATTTTGATTCAACCGGATCATTTCGCTGTTATTAATGCTGTGCCCTTAGGGCCAGATCAAACTAAAATTTCCGTACAGACATTTGTGCCTAAAGATAGTTTGGAAAGTGAAAAAGCGCGATCTCACTGGCAAGCAAACTTTGATTTTACCAATAATACCCTTATTGAAGATTTTGAGCTTGGCGAGCAGATTCAAAGCGGCATGATGGCAGGTGCAAATGATGTCCTTCGCTTTGGTCGGTTTGAAAATGCGCTTGCCCGGTTTCACGATATTACCGAAGAAAAGCTATCGAATACTTCTATTGGGGCCAAATAGTCTCGGCTAGCGGAACACTCTGTTTCAGAAATGTGCCATCATTTATGTGGCGAATAGCTGGGCTTGGATTTAAAATCTGCGTGAAATTCATGAACGCTGTATAAATTGGGCTTAAGGAGTCTTCTATGAGCGATGTTATTGCAAATTTTGTGTTCAACCCACCAGACGTTGTTGGAGCCCCGATTAAAGGCACTCAAAATCTTTTTCCAGTACGGCGGATCTATTGTATTGGGCGTAATTATGCCGCTCATGCCATCGAAATGGGCCATGATCCTGATCGCGAGCCTCCCTTCTTCTTTCAAAAAAATCCAGATAACCTCGATTTTACGGGAGAGTTCCCTTACCCGGCAAAATCAAGCGACGTCCATCATGAAATGGAGTTGGTTGTCGCCCTTAAAACAGGCGGCGTTAATATCGCCCTTGAAGAGGCATTGGATCATGTATACGGCTATGCACTTGGGCTGGATATGACACGGCGGGATCTTCAGGGGGAGATGAAGAAGTTAGGTCGTCCTTGGGAGATAGGGAAGGCTTTTGAGCGTTCTGCCCCCATGGGTCCTATTGTTCGGGCGTCAGACATTGGTCATCCTTCCGCGGGTAAAATTCAGCTTAAGGTGAATAATGAAATTCGCCAGAGCGGAGATGTAAACCAGCTCATTTGGAAAATTCCTGAAATGATTGCGCACCTGTCCGAATATTATGAATTGGCTGCAGGGGATTTGATTTTCTCTGGAACGCCTGCAGGTGTTGCGGCCGTTGAAAAAGGCGACGTGATGGTCTGTCAAATCGAAGGTTTTGACGACTATACGGTAAGGGTTGTTTGACTGATTTAGAGGGGTAACATTCGGTCATGAGCAAAATCAAACTAGGTCGTACTCAATTACAAGTTAGCAAGGCAGGCCTTGGATGCGGCGGTCACAGCCGGCTTGGTCAAGGGTATGGCGAGAGCCATGCGCATTCTGTCAATGTAGTTCGGGCCGCAATGGATTTGGGCGTTAATTTCATTGATACGGCGAAGGTTTATGGCACGGAGACTATAGTCGGTGATGCTGTGACAGGGCGCCGAGATCAGATTGTTCTGTCAAGCAAGGGACAAATTATCAAACCGGATAGCCCGCCACTGGGTGATGACTTTATATCAGCTGATGACTTAGAGAAGAGCCTGGATGATAGTTTGAAAAACTTGAAGACAGACTACCTTGATGTCTATCACTTACATGGCATTATGCCTCACCAATATGATATTTGTATCGATCGCTTTTTGCCAGTTTTAAAGGATGCGCAAAAAGCCGGGAAAATCCGTTTTATAGGGATCACGGAGCGCTTCATTCATGATCCATCCCATGAAATGCTTCAAAAAGCGTTGAGTGACAATTATTGGGATGTTGTGATGGTTGGCTTTAACATGGTCAATCCGTCAGCTAGAAAAACAGTATTTCCGCTGACTCAGGAGAACGATGTTGGCGTCCTGAATATGTTTGCTGTTCGCAATGCTTTGGGCAATCCACAAAATATGCTGTCACTGCTGCAAAGATTGGCAGAAGAGGGACACTTATCCATGGAGGAAGCTGCGAGGAGGGAATTGGTTGATGAATTGATAGAGGCTACTTTTTCAGGGAGCCTGACGGAGGCGGCTTATCGGTTCTGTGTGTTTGAGCAGGGCAATCAAGTGGTCTTGACGGGCACAGGCAAGATAGATCATCTTCGGCGTAATGTTGACGCCATTTCCAAACCGGCACTGGATCAAAACTTGTTAGACCGATTAGAGACCGCTTTTGGTCACATAAACACAGTGTCGGGAGAATAGGGGCCGCACTCCCGCGTAGTGCGACACCCTTAACATTGTTGGGTTATTCCGGAACCGGAATGTCCATTGTAAATTTTGGGATATGATAGCCCTTTTGAACGGCAGGTCGGGCTGCGATGGATTTGTACCAACGTTTCACATTGGGGAATTTGTCCAAATCAATGGTTTGCCATTCGAAACGAGACACCCAAGGCCAGATAGCCATATCGGCGATGGAGTATTCATTGCCCACAATGTAATCTTGGCCTTCCAGTCGCCTATCCAGAACACCATAAATCCTGTTGCCTTCCGCTAGAAACCGATCTTGCGCGTAAGGGGCTTTGCCGGGATTAAATTTGGTGAAATGGTGAACCTGTCCCAGCATTGGGCCTAAACCGCCCATTTGCCACATGAGCCATTCGGTCACTTCCCAGCGCTCCTTTGCGCCGCTTGGGATAAACTTTCCTGCTTTTTCTGCCAAATAGAGCATAATGGCACCGGATTCCATCAAGGTAATGCCGGTTTCCTGATCAACAATGGCGGGAATTTTATTATTAGGGCTGATTTTAAGAAATGCCTCAGTATTTTGATCTCCCTCCATGATGTTGATAGGGTGGACAGCATAGTCCAGTCCCAATTCCTCAAGCAAAATGGAGACCTTTCGTCCGTTTGGCGTGGTCCATGTATAAAGATCGATCATATTTTTTTCCTCGAAGGGGCGCCCGGTTTTATGATTAAACCCTGTGCTCCCCGTTGTCATGTTGTTATTGGTCTGTATAAATCAGGCCGCTTTACCAAGTGAGCTGAAAGGCGCAGGTAAAAGGATCTTATTTTCCTGTTTTTCAAGTAGAGGCCGCATTTCCGTGACATATTCTTGCCACCGTGGATCCGCGCCCAATAGGGCCCGACGGCGACTGCGTTCTTCAAAACTGTCATAAGCCCACAGATGAACAATTTGGTTTAGGGGTCCTACTTCTGTTTGGAAATATCCCACAAAATGGCCCAGTATTTCTGTTTGAACAGCCAGACCCTTTCTCTCATACAGATCAAGATAGTCTTTTGTTTTACCAATTTTTGTTGTGTAAATGCGCTCATCTACAATCATTTAATCATCCTTAAACTGTCCCGAACAAATTAGCTGCTGACATAACTTGTTTTTACTGTGGTGTAGAATTCCATGGCATAGCGCCCTTGTTCCCGCGCGCCATAGCTTGACCCTTTTCGGCCGCCAAAGGGGACATGATAATCAACGCCTGCTGTGGGCAGGTTGACCATGACCATTCCAGCCTCTGCCCGTCTTTTAAAATCAGAGGCATATTTTAAGGAACTGGTGCAAATACCGGCAGCCAACCCGAATTCTGTATCATTAGAGATCTGCAAAGCATCTTCGTAATTTTGGGCTTTGATTATGGTAGCCACAGGGCCAAAGATTTCTTCCTTATTGATCCGCATGTCATTGGTTGTATTCGTGAACAAGGCGGGTTGCATATAGAAGCCATCTTTACCTGAAATTTCAAGTTTTTCGCCGCCATAAACCAAGGAAGCACCCTCACTTTTCCCGATTTCAATATAATTCAAATTTTGCTGTAGCTGACTTTCGCTGACCACGGGGCCAATATGAGTGCCTGTGTCAAGCGCATCACCGATGACAAGTGTGTCCAACCTTGCTTTCATAGCGTCAACAAATTTGTCGTGAATACCAGATTCGACAATAAGACGACTGGAGGCTGTACAGCGCTGACCTGTTGAGAAATAAGCACCATTCACTGCACATTCGACAGCTTTATCCAAATCGGCATCGTTCAATATAACAAGCGGGTTTTTACCGCCCATTTCAGTTTGAACCTTTGCCATGCGGGCAACGGCTGTCGTAGCAACATGATGGCCAACTCCGACGGAGCCTGTGAAGCTGATGGCCGTCACGTCTTTGTTGTTCAGAATTTCTTCACCAACAGTGCGACCTCGCCCCATAACCAGATTAAAGACACCGGCGGGAATTCCGCTCCGCTGCAAGATATCCGCAATTGCCCAACCGCATCCGGGGACCAGATCGGCTGGTTTGAAGACAACGCAATTACCATAAGCCAGGGCGGGCGCGATCTTCCATGCCGGAATGGCAATAGGGAAGTTCCAAGGGCTTATGATACCGACGACGCCTAAAGGTTCGCGATCAATTGTTACTTGCACGCCAGGGCGGACGGAGGCAATTGAATCTCCGGTTACCCGGACGGCCTCTCCTGCGAAGAATTTGAAAATACGGCCCGCGCGGACGCTCTCCCCAATACCTTCAGCAAGGGTTTTGCCTTCCTCGCGGGAAAGCAGTTGGCCCAGCTCCTCTTTACGAGCAATAATTTCATTGCCCGCTCGATCTAGTATGTCTGACCGTTGCTCTGGTGATACCATGGACCAGTCGTTAAAGGCGTTTTTTGCAGCTGCGATAGCATCCTTGGTATCTTCCACACTTGCCTTGGTGTAATGGCCAATAATATCTGATAAGTCGGATGGATTCACATTGGGAGTTGTCTCGACTGATCCGCGCCATTCCCCATTAATAAGATTTTTGTAAGTATCCATAATTTGTTTCCGTTGTCTTGAATTTGAAAGAAGGATTGGTGGGTCTCGCCTACAACGTAGCTTTATGATCTTCGCCTTGTTTGCGGGCAGCACTCAGACTTTGCACAGGGGTGAGGGCTTCCTGATCCACAACAATTTCAATGACCGCAGGCAGACCGCTTGCAATAGCGCGATCGAGAGCCCCAGAGAATTCATCTGTGTGGATGACGCGTTCGCCATAGGCACCGTAGGCTTCCGCCAGTTTGACGAAATCAGGGTTTTTAAGGTCTGTTGCAATGACGTTGCCCGGAAAATTGCGTTCCTGATGCATCCGAATGGTGCCATACATGCCATTATTTACAATTATAAAAATTGCAGCGGCATTGAACTGGACAGCGGTTGCAAGTTCTTGCCCCAGCATCATGAAACATCCGTCCCCATTAAAGCTAATCACCGTGCGTTCAGGGCAGGCAAGCTTGGCTGAAATAGCAGCGGGAACACTATATCCCATTGCGCCACTGGTTGGGGCGAGCTGTGTGCGGTACGCTTTGTGCTGGAAATATCGGTGGACCCAAACGGTATAGTTTCCAGCCCCCACAGTAACGATAGCGTCTTCGTTCAAAACAGTATTCAGATGCTTTACGATTTGCGCCATATTCACATTGCCTGGAACGTCTGTTGGCTTCAACCGCTCAAGATAATCTGCGCGGGCCTGTACTAACCAGTCGGAGCGATGGGCAAAGCGAACCGGGGGAATTTGTCTTAGGGCTTTAGCCAAATGAGGCATGGTCGAATTTATTGCCAAGTCGGGGCGATAGACACGGCCCAATTCCTCAATACCGCAATGTATATGGATCAGAGTTTGGTCGGTTTCGGGAATATTGATCAGATCATAGCCCTGAGTTGTCATCTCCCCAAGGCGCGGACCGGCCACAATGAGCAAATCTGACTGCTTTATCCGTCTGGATAATTTGGGATTAATGGCAATTCCGACATCCCCTACATAGTTGTTATGCCGATTATCCATGCAATCTTGAGATCGGAGTGAGGCCCCGACCGGGATGCCATTTCGTTCGGCAAATTGCGTCATGTCAGCGACTGCTGCCGCGGTCCAGGTTGCCCCGCCAACTAACAAAAAGGGTCTTTTTGCTTGGTCCAACAGATCCCGTAATTCGTCTATGTCATTTGATGCGGGGGCCGCCATTGCAGGACGGGCTGGTTTTTGGATATCTAGCACAATAGCGGCCTCTGCCAGCATATCTTCGGGCAGGGCCAAAACAACAGGTCCGGGACGCCCCGATAAAGCCACATGAAATGCCCGGCTGATATATTCAGGAATACGCTTAACATCATCAATTTGCGCAGTCCATTTAGACATTTGGCCAAACATATGGCTGTAGTCAATTTCCTGAAAAGCTTCGCGGTCTACCATATCACGGGCAACCTGACCGATTAGCAAAATCATAGGGGTGGAATCTTGAAACGCAGTGTGAAGGCCGCAACTGGCATGGGTGGCACCGGGCGCGCGGGTTACCAGACAAATACCCGGTTTCCCCGTCAGTTTTCCATAAGCCTCCGCCATGTTGGAGGCTCCCCCTTCATGGCGCGTATGGATCACATCAATTTTTTCTCGATGATTATGCAGACCTTCCAACAACGCAATATAGCTTTCTCCCGGCACGCAAAAGACGCGTTCTACCCCTTGAATGGCGAGCTGATCTGCCAATATTTGACCGCCTAATCGCTTGGCGGGGATGTTTTTCTCCAGTTGATTAGTCATTTACGGCCTCTTCTTTGGATAGGTTTTTTGGTAATTTGTGATTAGATACCTTTGATAGATCCGCCGTCCACGCGCATCATGTGGCCGGTGGTGTAACTGGCACGTTCGCTTAAAAGAAAGACGGCGGCGGCGGCAAACTCTTCAACTCGTCCGTAGCGTCGCGCTGGGATTGCAGCGGCAAGGGCGGTGCGAACATCTTTCAATTCTTTGTTCTCCCGGGTCGCGCGGGCTTGATCCAGTTGTCCTACGCGGGATGTATCAATTTTCCCCGGAATGATGACATTGACGGTGATCCCAAACTGGGCAACCTCTTCTGATAAGGTTTTGGAAAAGCCAACAATTGCGGATCTGACCGTGTTGGAGACGGCAAGGTTAGGGATCGGTTGCACTACGCCTGAGGAGGCAATCGTCAGAACACGCCCCCAGCCTTTAGTCTTCATTGGCTCAAGGCATGCTTCCGTTACTTGAATGACGCTGAATAAAAGCGATTGGACTGATGCTTGCCAAACAGCACTTGCAACACCTGTACTTAAAGACGGAGGAGGGCCGCCCGCGTTATTGAGCAGAATATCGATGTCGCCGCGATCTTTGATGAGTTGGCACAGCTCATTAACGGAGTCTAAATTGGTCATATCGACCGCTTGTATCTCGGCTTTGATGCCATGAGCTGCACGCAGTTCAGCAGCGATAGCTTCCAATGATTGTACGTTGCGAGCAGCCAGAAGCAAATTGCAGCCTTCCGCAGCTAGTTCCCGGGCAATGCCTTCGCCTAGGCCTTGGGATGCACCAAGAACAAGAGCTGTTTTATTGTTAAGTTTGAGATCCAAGGGTTTTCTCCAATTAAGTCATAGATGTTTGGCGCATGAAATTAGTTTGCGGTACTGGGTTTGTGGTCGTTTTTTCGGCTCCGTTGCACCAAAAGAAAAAGGGCGGCTATAAGGATGATGCCGCCGATTGCAGGGCGTATCCAGCCGTCCATCATGGCAAGGGCAGGTACAATTGAGCCTAAGAAAACAGGCAGGTAAAAATCAGCCCAACGCATAGTCCCTTTATGCTTTTGATAGAGAGGATACAGGCAGGAAAATACCGCTAGAGTGATAAAGAGCAGGGACCAAGGTCGCGTAAAAAACGGTGTTAAATCCGTGGTGATGGCGAGAGCTTGGGAGAGATTCTGCTCTGCCACTTGCCCCAGAACGGCTCCGAGCACGATGGGGACAATGGGAAAATCCAAAGCCCGCATCACATATCCAAGGATGCCAAAGACAAACAAAGTCCACAAATCAAAGGCCACATTGTTCAAGGCAAAAACACCAACGGCGCAATAAAACAGAATGATGGAAGCCAGCATATACATGCGCACCTTGGTCACCATAAGGAAGCCCTTAAGGGTGATGGATTGCAGGAAAAGCATCATGAAATTTGCCAAAAAGAACGAAATAAATATCGAATAGGCAATGACAGGCTCGTCAGCAATGAAGCTAGGGCTGGGGATCACATCATGAATAAGCAGGGCACCGAGCATGACAACAGTGATAATGTCGCCGGGAATCCCCAAGGCCATCATAACGATCAGGGTGCCGCCGGCTGTGGCATTATTGGCGGCCTCTGGCGCAATCACGCCATCAATACAGCCTTTTCCAAATTCTTCCGGTGTTTTGGACGCCTTCTTTGCCTGATCATACGCCAGAATGTTCGAAATGGTGCTGCCCGCCGCGGGAAGCAATCCGACAAAAACACCGATTAGCGATGATCGTACAAGATTGACCCAGCTTTTTAAGACGGCAATGGCAGCGGCTCTATGTTCAATGGCGACAGTTTTTGTCTGTTCATCGCCAAGCTTGCGGTTGGCGATATCTGGCATACGGATATCACTAAGCAGGCGAGAGAAGGCAAAAAGACCGATTAAGACGGGGAGGAAGGAAAATCCTTGAATGAGGGCGTCGGTCCCAAAGTTGAATCTTGGATACCCAAAAATCACATCTGTGCCGATCGTTGCAATCAATAGGCCAATTAAGCCTGCGATGAGGCCTTTGAGCATATTATTGCCAGCAAGACTTGCTGTGACAGTTAAAGCAAAAGCCACAAGGGCGAAGAAATCCCAAGGTTGGAATTCAAGGCCTATTCGGGCTAATTGTGGGGCCGCTAGAATAAGAATAATAGCGCTGAGTGTTCCGCCAAAGAAGGATGACCATACGCCAATTCCCAAAGCGAGGCCCGGTCGGCCACTTCGCGCCATGGGGAAACCGTCAAAAGTTGTCGCTATTGATGACGGGGTTCCTGGAATTCCAGTGAGAATACCTGACATCAGGCCGCCCGACAGGCCGCCTACATAAACCCCAATCATTGTGGCAAGCCCCTGAACCGGGGTCATGGAAAAGGTGAAGGGGAGGACAAGAACAACAGCCATTGCGATGGTAAAGCCGGGAATGGCTCCGGCAAGAAGACCTGCTACAACTCCTGAAACCATCAACATCATGGTGGTTAATGTGAAGAGCTCGTAAGATGCAGCCAATACATTTTCGATAATCATTTGCCCAGCCTTACATATACAGGAAAATTTCGCCTTGAGGTAAAATCACCCCCAGGACGAAGGTAAAAATACTCCACATAATCCCAACAAAAAGGATGGCGACGGACGCGTGAAGAACGAGTTTTTTCGGCGTCCAGCCCCCAAGTAAGCAAAGCATTGAAAAGACGAATGCCACCCCACCAAGCAACATGCCCAGATAAGGCAGAGATACTAGAAATACGAAAAACAAGACAAAGCATTTGATCGGGTTTTTGTAATAGTGAAACCAATTGATCAGGCTGCCTTTTTGCTCCCATTCGGGCTCTTTCAAACGTAGAGATCGGATGAGGAAGGCCGCCGACAAGATCGCAAGAGGCGTTATAATAATTCGAGGCCATAATGCTGACGACATTTGGCCAAATAAAGGGGCTTTGATTTCGAAAGTTGCGTTGATGAAGACGGCACAGGTCAACAGAAGGAATATGCCTACATAAACGTCCCGATTTAATCGCATTGAGTAACCTGACAAAATTTAAGTGGTTGCGAATATGAGATGAAATGGGGAGGGATTTAACCTCCCCATTTGTCTAATAATTACTGGAAACGGCCAACTTTGACTTGTTTCGCCGCACTTAAGAAATCGTCGGATGTATCTTTAAACCAAGTGGCATATTCTTTTGGCCCTTTATAGATAACTGCCGTGCCTTTGGCTGCTTGTTGAGCTTGAAACTCTTTGTTCTCCGTTGCAGCTTTAAACACGGACGCCCAATATTGAACGATTTCTGGTGAGGTTCCCTTTGGCACAACAACCCCGCGGGTCAATGAATAGGTCATATCCACGCCCAATTCTTTTAGGGTGGGAACATCGGGAAGCAGCGGATCGCGTTTATCGGATGCAATGGCAAAGGCTTTCAGGCCCCCATCTTTACGCTGTGTGCGTGCGGCAGCCATATTGATCCCGCCAAGCTCAATGGTGCCATTGAGCAATCCGGTAATCCGGCCTGCAGTTCCGCCTTGGAATGGTACATATTTGTAGTCAGTCCCTGTTTTATGACCCAAAAGGATCCAAAGGAAGTGACTGGTTGCCCCCATGGAGACACCGGTTGGAATCATACCGGGTTTTGCCTTCGCTGCGGCTAACATGCCTTTTAGGGAATCATATGGCGCTTTTCCTGAAGCACCAATAATTTCTGGCGTATCGGTTAGAAGGGAGACGGTTTCAAAACCATCCCAATTAAAGTTGGTCACGCCGTTAATGTAGTTGACGATAATATGCTGATGCAGGGCCAAAAGTGTACAACCGTCAGGCTTTGCTGCATGGGCTTCTTTTGCGCCCTTTGCACCGCCTTGACCGGGAATGGCAATGACTTTGATTTTTACGTCAGGATTTGCGGCATTAATGGTTTTCTCAAAGATGCTGAAAATAACACCGGTACCACCACCAGCCCCCCAAGGGACGATTAGTTTCGCTGTTTTACAGGGGATCTCTGCCGCCTGTGCTGAAGTTGCTCCCATTAGAAGGCTACCTGTGACGGTAACCGCACCCAGAAGTGATTTTACGGAAATTCGTTTCACACTTTCGCTCCCTATTCAATAGATCCCCGCGGATCGCAAGGCCTGATAGTCGTTAGCGCGCTCTGGCTATTGGCTGCCGGAACAGGCTTGCGGATTAGTTTTTTTGTTTTTTCCGCTGGTAAATCTATATGATTGTTTGATATAAAAGACAATTCGATATTAAGTAATAGACTGTTTCATAGTTGGAACAATAATCTAGAGCTTTGATTTTAAAGTATAAAAGCCTAATGAATATGGATTGAGTATATGGAATTGCTGGAAGAGATGGGCGTTTTTGCCACGGTTGTTGATAAACAAAGTTTCTCTGAGGCGGCTCATGCTTTGAGTATGTCAAAATCAAGTGTCAGCCGAAAATTAGCAACACTAGAAGAACAGTTAGGCATTCGTCTTTTACAGCGAACAACGCGCAAGCTTGGCTTAACCGATAGTGGTAGGATTTATTATGATTATTGCGCACGGGTGCTCGCTGAAGCTAAGCAAGCCAACGCCTCTATGCGCCATTTACAAGCAGCGCCCCGGGGTGTTTTGCGGGTCAGTTTGCCTGAAACTTTTGGTCGGTTTTTTGTGCTTCCCCTGATGCCAGAATTTCTGGATAGGTATCCGGAAATCCAGTTAAAACTCAGTTTTAGCAATCGGAAAGTAGACTTGATCGAAGAAAATTACGATTTGGCCATTCGGAAAGGTGAAATTGAAGACGAATCCCTCATTCGCATTGTGATGGGTCACTCTCAGCAGCATATCTACGCATCACGGGACTATATCACGCAACACGGATTGCCGGAAAAACCGGGGGACCTGGAGAATCATAATTGGCTGACAGCGACGGATGAGCCTGGAAATTTGGTCGTACCCCTTTTTAAGGATGGCGTTGTTGAGACCGTGACACTAACGCCGCGTCTTGCAACGCGAGATCATGAAGCGATTTATAGAATGGTGAAAATGGGAGCGGGAATTGCCCTTGTGCCAGGCTTTTTATGCAATGACGATTTGCGAGATGGTCAGTTGGTTCGGGTTCTGCCTGAGTGGGTTGGAACATCAGTTGTCTTTAATGCAGTGTATCCATCTTACAAAGGGTTAGCGCCGAACACCCGCGCCTTTCTGGACTTTATTAAGGAAAAATTGGTTCGCCGCCGCCCGTGGGAAAATACGGACTTAAAAAATGAATTTCCAAAACATAAAGTAGCAAAAATTGTTCAAAACCAATCTATGCTTGGGTGAGGTCGGGGCGGGTAGATGTCGGGGACTTGAAGTCACCGCGAAAGTGCCAGAGCATTAGGATTAGCGCGACCGAATAAGATCTCCTTCACGATTTTCCCCATTAGCCATCACAGGATAGCGCCACTGCGGACGGTAGGACGCTAGCGTATTTGTCAGGGTCATAGACATCCCCTCGGCTCCTACTATTGGGCTGGCTGTCCTTTTTCTAGGGGAGCAGATTGAAATGTCCCAACTGGGTCGCCCTTAATCTAGTTTTTCTGAGTGTCGTCAGACTTCTATCTGCAGTTAGATGTAACGCCCTGTTATTGTTAGCGGACGAAGGATAAGTAGCCACTGGTACGGTCTAAAGAAGATGTTTTGATCCGTTTATTTATGAATGCATTCATAAATATGAAACGTTTCATATTGACAGAAAGCTTGGCTCATGCGAAGAATTTACCTGCTATAAAGCACGGTTTTTTGGTAGAAACTGAATAATGTGTCCTTGGGAGGATCAAATGAAATTTTTAAAATTCGCGGCGGTGGCCGTAACCAGTATTGCGTTGCTTGCAGGTACAGCTCAGGCTGATGATAAACCTGTTGTTGGTCTGATTATGAAATCTTTGGCTAACGAGTTTTTCCAGAATATGCTGGAAGGCGCTAAGGCCCACGAGATCGCAAGAGGCGACTATGAGCTGCGTGCTGTTGGCATGCAAAACGAAACAGATTTTGAATCGCAAATTAACGCTGTTGAAAATTTCATTACGCAAGGCGTAGACGCAATCGTGATTGCACCTGCAGATTCTCGCGCAATGGTTCGCCCTCTTAAAAAAGCAATGGCTGCTGGTATTGTCGTTGTGAATTTCGATGTGGCTCTTGATGCAGAAGCTAAAAAGCAACAAGGTGTTGAATTGGCATTTATTGGACCAGACAACCGCGGCGGCGCGAAGCTTGCGGGTGATGCTCTGGGTAAAAAACTAGGCGCTGGCGCTAAAGTTGTGATCGTTGAAGGCAACCCCGGTGCGGATAATGCAAATGAGCGCCGTATGGGTTTTGAAGATGCAGTATCACAATATAAATTGAACCTGCTTGATAGCCGTACGGCCCATTGGGAAACTGAAGAAGCAAATACAGTTTTCTCAACAATGCTTACAGCCCATCCTGACATTCAAGGTGTGATGGCAGCGAATGATTCTATGGCAATTGGTGTCGTAAAAGCGCTGGAATCAGCTGGACGTACTGACATTGTTGTTGTTGGATTTGACAATATTCCAGCCGTAGGACCAATGGTTAAAGATGGCCGTATGTTGGCGACTGTCGATCAGTTTGGTCAAGAAATGGCGGCAAACTCAATTGACCTTGCTTTGAAGGTTGTTGCTGGTGGCCCGAAACTAACTGGATGGGTAAAAACACCTATCAAATTGGTTCAAGGTAAATAAGCTCGCAAATTTCTCTCGCGCTCACTTAAGTTTTTCTAAAAAATTGTGGGCGCGCGTTTTATTTATCAACGACATAGAATGAGTATTGGAACGGGTCGATGGTGGCAGTAGAGCCAGTTGATCAAAAGCCATCTTTAGAGGGTGATAGTCTTTTACGGGTAGAGGGACTAAAGAAGCACTTCGGTGGTGTTAAAGCCTTGGATGGCGTTAGTTTTTCCCTGCGCCAAGGCGAGATTCATGCCCTTATGGGCGAGAATGGGGCCGGTAAATCGACCCTGATTAAAATCCTGTCGGGCGTTTTTCCTTTTGATGCGGGCGACATTACGCTGGCTGGCGAGCCTTATTTGCCGAACCACCCCAAACATGCAAAAGCATGCGGCCTGCAAGTGGTACATCAAGAGTTTAATCTTCTTAATCACTTAAGTGTTGCAGAGAATATCTCTATTGAGGCAATGCCTAAAAACCGCTTCGGCCTTCTTGATCGGGCGGAGATGAACCGACGTGCACGCGTAGCACTGGATGCAATTGGCTTGAAAGATGTGGATGTTCGGGCATCGGTTCAGAGCCTCGGAATTGCCCATCGTCAATTGGTTGAGATTGCCAGAGCCCTTCAATCTGAAAGTTCCATTTTAATTCTGGACGAACCAACAGCCACCCTGACCATTCGGGAAACAGAACGGCTTTTTGGTATAATCAAGAGTATTAAGGCTAAAGGCGTTACGGTTGTCTTTGTCTCGCATCATCTCAATGAAGTCTTTGAAATCTGCGATCGGGTTACAGTTTTCAGAAGTGGTAAGACGATAATCACTGAGAATATTGCCGAAACCTCTCCTGCGGGCGTTGTTGGGCATATGGTTGGTAAAAAGCTTGCTCAGGAAATGGAAACGGATGCAGAGGTTCACACAAGCGGAGCCGTCGCACTGGGGCTGAAAGAGCTTTGTGTCGCGAAAAATCCTCATGATGAAGGGGCTACATTTGATCTGCATTACGGCGAAATTCTTGGGATCGCAGGCCTTGTGGGCGCAGGGCGTACAGAATTGCTCCGTGGTATATTTGGTGTCGATCCTATTCGTTCAGGGCAGATTGAACGAGATGGTATCTCGGTTAAATTTAAAGGACCACAAGGTGCGATAGCCGCAGGCATCGGTTTTGTCACTGAAGATCGGAAGGATGAGGGACTCATTCTGGAAATGCCGATAGCGGCCAATACTTCTTTGGCGAATATGAAGAAAATTTCTTCTCACGGCCTCGTGAAATTTTTCAAAGAAAAAGTACTCGCAAAAGAAGGCGGAGAGCGGCTGAAGCTTAAATATGGAAATTTGTCTGATCCCGTTTCAAGCTTATCTGGCGGAAATCAGCAAAAGGTCGTGTTGGCAAAATGGTTAGCGCGGCACCCAAAAGTACTGATTTTGGATGAACCGACGCGGGGCGTGGATGTTGGGGCGAAAGCTGAAATTTATTCTATTCTTAAAGGATTGGCAAAAGAGGGCGTTGCATTGCTCATCGTCTCCTCAGAATTGCCAGAGTTGATGACCCTTTCAGATCGAATTCTTGTGATGGCGGATCATAAATTAAGCAGACCGCTCTCCCGTTCGGAATTTTCCGAGGAAAATATTCTTAAATTGGCTTATGGCCAGAATAATAACGTTGAAGGAAATGGCTAATGGTCACGCAGACTGAAACTCAGACGCGCGATTTTTCACTGCGCTCAATGATTAACAACGCCGGTATTGGGTTGGCCCTTATTGCTTTGATCATCTTCTTCTCAGTCTTTACTGAGCATTTTCTCAATCCCAATAATATCACTAATATCTTGACGCAAATTACCATCAATATGGTGTTGGCAGTGGGCATGACGTTTGTCATATTGGTTGGTGGCATTGATCTATCGGTAGGATCGGTCATGGCATTTGCGGCGGTGGTTGCCGGTAAAGCCATGACATTACCGGGCTTTGGAACCTTTGAAGTTATCCTGTTCGCATGCCTAGCAGCCGTTGCCGCAGGAGTTGTTTGCGGGTTGATTAATGGTATTATCACTGCTTATTGGGCCTTGCCATCTTTCATCATTACATTGGGCATGTTGAACATTGCACGCGGTGCCGCATTACATGTGTCTGAAGCCAAAACAATCTATTCTTTCCCCTTTGCATTTGAAGAATTTGGGTCGGCTCAAGTCTTTGGAATTCCTGTAGTTTTCCTTGTGGCCTTAATGTTGGTTCTGATCGCCTGGTTCATTTTGAACAGAACGGTCTTTGGACGTCTGCTTTATGGCATTGGCAACAATGAAGAGGCCGTTCGATTAGCGGGTCACCCGGTCTTTTGGTATAAGGTCGCGGCTTTTGGGATTTGCGGGCTTACTGCGGGTATTGGCGCGATCGTCTACATGGCCCGGCTGAATATCTCAAGCCCTATCGCAGGGATTGGATTTGAGTTGAACGCCATCGCGGCCGTCATCATCGGGGGCACTTCGCTGAGCGGTGGGCGCGGTTCGGTTATTGGGACATTGTTGGGTGCCTTTATCATTGGCGTTTTGGCAAATGGTTTGATTTTGATCGGCTTGAACGACTTCATGCGTCAGATGATTACCGGTGTTGTCATCATTATCGCCGTTGTTCTTGACCATTATCGCGCAAAGTATACTGCCAAATGAAGCGGACTCCTCTTTTAAACCGTCACTTAAGTAGCCTAATTGCATCGCTTGGGCATTTGGATGAGATTATCATCGCAGATGCAGGACTGCCCGCACCCAAAGGCGTTGATGTGATTGATTTGGCTATAATACCTGGGTTACCCGCCTTCTTTGATGTGCTTAGAGCTCTTAAATCAGAGCTGGTTATTGAGGCGGCAATTTGTGCGGAAGAGGCCGGAACTGCCCTTGTTGAGAAAATGAAGGAGGAGATGGATGATTGGTCGGAAGAGTGCCGCCAGCCTATTTCTTTCTCAAAAGTTTCTCATCTTGTGTTTAAGGAACGGTCGGTAAACGCTAAAGCGATTATTCGTACAGGAGAGACAACGCCTTATGCTAACTTGATTTTGGTAAGTGGTGTTTCCTTTTAATAGAGACTGTAAAATTGGGAAGTCATTCTGAGTTATAAATGATCTGGTTAGTTGCGTGAAAAGTATGGGAGACAGTCGGATGTCAACGATTAGAGATGTGGCGCAAAAAGCTGGCGTTTCTGTTGGGACAGTATCGCGGGTTCTTTCAAAGAATGTGGCCGTCAAACAACCCTTGAAAGAGCGTGTTTTGAAGGCGGTGGAAGAGCTGGCTTATAAACCAAATCTTGCTGCTAGGGCGCTGCGTACAAACAGAATTGATGTGATCGGTTTGGTCGTGCCCGATATTACGAACCCTTTCTTCGCGCAGCTTGCAAAATGTATCGAAACAGAAGCTGCTAAACACGATCATTCGGTCATGTTGGCTAACTCTCATGACGATGCGGACACAGAAAGAAAACAGATATCTGCGCTTCTCGATCACTCACCGCGGGGGGTGATTGTTGTTGCAGCCTCTGATACGGGGGCGCTTGGTTATGATACGTCGGTGCCCATCGTCTCCCTAGATCGGCGTTTTGAAAATTATCCGCTCGTATCCACTGACCATTCTGACGGGTCTGCTAAAATCGCGGATCATCTTTATGAGCTGGGGCACAGAAATATTGCTTATATTGCGGGACCCCAAAATACAGAAGTAGGTCGGTCGCGGAAAGATGGTTTTGTTTCGCGAATTGAGGCCTTGAACCGTGCCGATGATCCTGTTTGTCTAAAAGTAATAGAAGGGCAATTTGACTACGAATCCGGGGAAGAGATTGGGCATCAAATTCTGAACGTATCTAACGGCCCAATTCCAACGGCTATTGCCGCCGCTAGCGATCAGCTTGCAATTGGTGTCCAGCGCGCCGCACGGGATTTGAAACTGGAAGTTCCCGCAGATGTGTCTATTACAGGCTTTGATGATATTGCTCTGGCGTCCCTCGTTGTTCCCAGATTGACGACTTTACGCCAACCAACTGACCTTCTCGCGAAAACAGCTTTGGCTTATATGTTTTCTAAAGAGATGAGGGTTGAAGAAGATGCTTTGAGAGGTGATCTTGTTGTTAGGGGATCAACTGCGGCCCCTAAAGAATGTTCCTAGTGGGCGGCAATAGGCGATTATTAGTAGAATAAATTGGTAAATCGAAATGATTTGTTTACCGAGAATGACATATTATTTACTTTATATAAGTTCATTTGAAATTTTCTAAAATAACTATTCTAACCCGCTTCCTTCTTCTTGATCTATGAAGTAATCCGCAATGCATGACGAGGAAAATAGAAACGAGGAACGTCTTCAGCATTTTTTGAAGATGCAAAAGGATTTGTTTCTGGAAACAGATCAAGACTTAAAAATTGTGTATGTTCATCACAATGAACATTTCGGATCAGAAGATATGTTGGGGCGTGATCTTTCTGGTCTATTGTCTCAATGTTCGAGTAGTTTATATGACTGGGCGCAGTTTGAAACACTGCTCGCCTCACGTTCGGACGCCGAAGGACTTTTACTCGCCTTTAAGAACGGCTCATTGAATTTTCCAGTGAAGGTTCAGTTCACACCAATTTTCAATCGGAAAAATTTCACGGGCTTTCGGCTGGTTATAGGCGATGCTAGCCAAGTTGAAACCCTTAAAAGAGACCTCTCTATATCAGAAAACAGATTTCAGGTGCTTTTTGATAATGTGCCTTCTTATGTTTCCATTACAGACGTAGAAAGCTCTGAGTATTTGGACGTTAATTCGCCCCTTAGTGAATTACACAATAAAAACAAAGAAGAGTTTATTGGCACAAAATCTTTGGCGATCACTCAATGGAAAAATCCAGCTATCTTGGCGGAAAAAATTGATGCTCTCCTCAAGCAGGAACTTGTTGAGCCCACTGAAGTAGAAATTGTTGCTGCAAACGGCGCAGCTCGGCTGTATCGATCATTATTAGCGTTGCTACCGGGTAAAAAAGGTCCTGAATTGTTGGTCATTTCCACAGATATTACCGGAGAGCTTGCTGAAAAAGAATTAGAAGAAAAAAACGAGTCTTTGAACGCCATATTAGAAGCGATGTTTCAAGGCGTGACGATGATTAACGAAAATCTGGAACTGATATTTTGTAATTCCCGGTTCCTTGAACAGCTCGATTTTCCAAAAGAATTAGGAAAGCCAGGAACGCATTTTTCTGAATTTATGCGCTATAACGCTAAGCGCGGAGAATATGGACCAGGTGATGTGGAAGAACTCGTTCAGGAGCGTGTGGATCTGGCCCAAAAGTTTATGCCCCATAAGTTTGATCGAATACGGGCAGACGGGACGGTTATGGAAATTGAAGGCCACTATGTGCCAAAAATCGGATTTATTTCCACCTATACAGATATTACAGATCGGGTGAAGGCAGAAGAAGCAACCAGAGAAAACGAAAAATTGCTTCGGGAAATAGTCGAATCCTTACCGTTTGGCTTTAGTCTCTGGAGTGAGGATTTACGACTTATATTGACCAATTATCAAGTGGAATCGTGGTACCCTTCTATGGAGAGTTCCTCCGACGTCGGAACAAAATTTGAAGACTATGTTCGAGCGGGGATTGTGGCCGGTAACGTAGATCCAATTCCTGAAAATATTGATGCATATATAGCTGAGCGTGTCGAACGGCTTCAAAACCCACCAGAAAATATGCTTGAGTTATTGTTCTACGGGGATCGTTGGTTGCACGTTATAAACAAGATTCTACCGTCCGGTCGAATTGCCTGTATTCGGATTGATGTTACAGAACAAAAACTCCATGAAGATCAATTACGACAGGCTCAAAAAATGGAGGCTGTCGGACAGCTCACAGGTGGCATCGCTCATGATTTTAATAATCTGCTTGCCGTTATTCTAGGAAACGCTGAATTACTGGGAGAAGTCCCCGAAATCACAACAACGGCAAATACGAACCATATTGACTCGATTGTGCGCGCAGCAGGCAGGGGAGCTGAACTTACTCAGCAATTGCTGTCTTTTTCTCGTAAATTTAATTTGAACCCCAAGCCCCTAAATCTAAATAGAAATATCGAACAAATGGCGGCTCTTTTGGAGCGCTCTATCGGTGATGGCGTGGAGATCGTTATTGAAAAACAAAAGGGTTTATGGACGTGTATGGCCGATCCAGGTCAAATTGAAAATAGCCTGCTTAACCTTTGCTTGAATGCGAAGGACGCCATGGGTGTTGGCGGACAAATTAAAATCTCAACAGAAAATGTCATTCTTGACACCGTAACCTTTGATTTTGAGAAGAACTCTGTATCCGGAAAATTTGTTAAATTCTCTGTATCTGACAATGGGCATGGCATTTCTACTTCCCAAATGAAACAAATTTTCGAACCTTTCTTTACAACAAAAGACGTTGGGAAAGGGAGTGGCTTGGGGTTGAGTATGGTGTTTGGGTTTGTTAAACAGTCGCGGGGTTATATCGCCGTTGAAAGTACTATCGGGAAAGGAGCCACCTTTTGTGTTTTTCTTCCAAAATACGTGGAACCCGATAAGGATTAAGTTGAAGAAGCCTCTTGGGCAATTTGTTCAAATATCCAGTTTCTAAAAAGCCTTGCCTCAGGGCGGTGTTCAGTACTTCCCATTGGGAAAATCAAATGATTGGCCTGTTCGGTAGATAAATCGATTTTGAACGGAACAATTACTTTCCTCTCATTTAGGAGCGTTCGGGTGAAGCTTTTGAACATTAGTGCATACCCGGCTCCGGCTTTCACCATCTCTAATGCCATGAGAGAGTTGTCGGCCTTGATTTGCCTGGTGTTTTTGGGAAGTGATAGATTTTCGCGATTGAAAAGCCTGCTCCAATTATCTTCCACGCCCTGAATGTGAATAAGGGGACAATCCAGTAATTCTAAGGCAGTTTTCGGGCGAAAAGGAAGCGTAGGAGAGGCAACCAATACTATAGTCTCTTGAATAAGAGGCTCGCTTTGAATTCCTTGCCAATTACCATCTCCATACCGGATTTCCAGATCGCAATCTTGTTGTGCTTCGTTGTCAATCCAGAGAGAGGATTGAAGGTCAACATTGATGTGAGGGTACTTTTTTAGAAAATCTGGAATACGCGGGGCTAGCCAAAGCGTACCGAAGGAGACGGCTACCCGAATTGACAACGATGACTTACCCGAAGAATTAAACATATGTGCAGAAGATGCTGATAAGTCAGAAAATGCTTTTAGAACCGACGGTAAGTAAGCGCGCCCAACTTCGGTTAGAGAAACGCCGCGGGCTTTCCTTTCAAACAAAACGGCTCCGAAATATTGCTCCAAATTCTTAATCTGATAGCTAATAGCCGCGGGTGTCATGTTCAGCTCTTTGGCGGCAGCAGAAAAACTGGAATGGCGGGCCGCAGCTTCAAAAGATCGTAACCAATTTAAGGGGGGAAGGGCATGGGTCATTTCAAATAGTACCGCTTGAGCTTTAAATTATTTATGGCCTTAGGCTATTAAGCCTACATTTGTTTCGTGGTAAAAAATAGGGGAGACTATAATTTTACATAAGGAGGGATGATGAAAGCAGCAGTTTGTAGAGAGTTTGGCTCACCGCTCGTTATTGAAACGGTTACGCTGGCCGCGCCGCAATCGAATGAAGTACAGGTAAAACTGAAAGCCTGCGCTATTTGCCATTCGGACATCACTTTTATGGACGGAGGGTGGGGCGGACAATTGCCTCAGATCTTTGGACATGAAGCCGCTGGTGTCGTGGAGGAAGTCGGGTCTGCTGTTCGCGGCGTAGGTGTAGGCGATACTGTCCTTGTGACACTCATCCGGTCCTGCGGCCATTGCGGAACTTGCGAAAGCGGGGAGCCGTATATTTGTAGCGCGCCTTTTCCAGCCGATGATCAAAGTCATCTTGTGGGGAATGCGGGGGAGAATATCGTTCAGGGTTTAAAGACAGGAGCCTTCGCTGAAAAAGTGGTGGTTGATCAGTCTCAGATCGTGAAAATCCCGGAAACTCTGCCGATGGACGCCGCCAGTTTATTATCTTGCGGTGTTGTAACGGGATTTGGTGCGGTGGTGAATACCGCCAAAGTGCCGTTTGGCTCATCGGTTGTTGTCATCGGATGCGGTGGGGTTGGCCTGAACAGTATCCAAGGGGCTGCGATTGTGGGAGCTAGCCCGATTATCGCCATTGATCTTGTTGATAAAAAGCTGGATGCCGCGATGGAATTTGGGGCAAGTCACCGGATAAATGGAAAATCAGAAAATCCTGTTCTAAAAGTGCAGGAGATAACACAAAAAACCGGCGCCGACTTTGTATTCGTTGCAGCCGGCAGCCCAAAAGCGTTTGAACAAGGCCTTGAACTTCTATCCGCATCAGGGACCTTGGTCATCGTCGGAATGCCGCCTACAGGAAATACTGTGAGCGTTGAGGTGGGCAATGTTGCCGCCGCAGGTCAGCGTATTTTGGGGAGCAAAATGGGGTCCACGCGGTTGCGAGTGGATATTCCAAAATTAGTTTCCTTGTATGAACAAGGGCGGTTAAAGCTTGATGAGCTGATTACCGGTCGATACCCACTGGATAAAATTAATGACGCCATCGACGAGGTTCGCGCGGACAAGGCACTTCGAAATGTCATTATTTTTGACACCCCCTGACAAGTCAGGGCTTCTCTTCCTAAAAGGACGTTTTCATGAAATTAACAGATATTGAAACTTTTGTTGTTGGTACGCCACCGCCCCATTGGGGAGGACAATTCTGGGTTTTTGTGAAAATAACCACCGATAGCGGTATCAGCGGAATCGGGGAGGCTTATGGTGTGCCGTTTCACCCCGATATTACGGCGCAAATGATACGAGATGTCTTCGAGCGGCGGTTTTTGGGGGAAAGTCCGTTTCATATCGAAAAAATCTGGCGCCGTTCTTATTCCAGTGGCTACACGCAACGCCCGGACTTAACCATGATGGGTGTTATTAGCGCGTTGGAGATGGCTTGCTGGGATATCGTGGGAAAAGAGACTAATCAGCCGGTTTATAATTTGCTGGGCGGTCAGGTGCATGAGAAATTACGCAGTTACACCTACCTTTATCCGGAAGACGGAGATCCAACCGATGTCTATTTGGATGCTGATTTAGCAGCCGAGCGTGCGCTTGCTTGCGTTGAGCAAGGCTTTACAGCGGTAAAATTTGATCCTGCGGGACCGTATTCTGCATTTGATCCAAGGCAGCCGTCTTTAGAGCGCATGGATATATCGGAGAAAATTGTCGCGCGGGTTCGCGAGGCTGTTGGAGATCGGGCGGATATCTTGTTTGGAACCCATGGTCAATTGACCACCTCTGGTGCGATCCGTTTGGCCAGACGATTAGAGAAGTATGATCCTTTGTGGTTTGAAGAGCCAACACCGCCAGAGAGTGAGACCCAAATGGCGCAACTGTCCCGGCAAACAACGATCCCCATTGCAACAGGGGAGCGGTTATGCACGAAATATGAATTCGCCAAGGTTTTACAAAACGGATCAGCCTCAATTCTGCAATTGGCCCTTGGCCGTGTGGGCGGATTACTGGAGGGGAAGAAAATTGCGTCTATGGCGGAAGTTTATTACGCTCAAATCGCCCCGCATATGTATTGTGGTCCCGTGTCCGCGATGGCCGATATTCAGTTGAGCACTTGCACGCCCAATTTCCTTATTCAGGAAAGCATCAAAACCATGGGTGATTTTCATTCAGCAATATTGAAAGATCCTATTGTTTGGGATAGCGGCTATCTTATTCCACCGTCAAAACCAGGCCTTGGTATTGAATTGGATGAGGATGTGATTGCGCAACATCCCTTTACAGGATCCGGGCTTCATCTTGAAATGTCGGATAATCCAGAAACACACAGCTAAAGCTCAAAACGGGCTTTATGCTCATTTGTTAATTGGTCGTAAAATAGTCTCACACATAGTGTGATCTAACCCATGCTCGCCTTTTCTGATTAACTACCCTAATTTGATTAGAAGAATGGCCACAGTCAGTTTGCCATAAGAGGGACTTATTCTTTTGGGAATATGTCCTTCTCTATGTTTAAAATTGACAAAAGCGCTGTTTTTTATACAAATCCTATATGCGGTCATTGGTCTTGTTAAAATTCTATTATGGGTGTTTCTTGAATTCTATTAAATTTATTCTAGCTGGTTTTGTCGTCTTTCAGGCGATAGCTTTGTTGCAGCACAACGCTTTTGCTGATTCTGAAGGTGAGGCTGAGGTTAATCAGGAATGCGGCGATACGGCTATTGATTATTCCAATGATACGACGTTGACTCAGGCAGAGCGGATTAAGGCAATGGACCGTGCGCTTAACGGATCTCTTAATAAATATGATAGTTGCCTGACGGAAGAAGAAAATTCAGCATCGGATTCTGGGAGCTCGGGCTCGGGCGGTGGCAGTGGCGACAGTGACGGGGATGGCGACGGCGAGGGTGGCGGCGGAAATGGTTCTGGCGTAACGTCTTCTACAGCGGCATCTGATATTACTGGAAATGAGCCAGTGCAGACTGCCCCCGTGGTGTCAAATATAAATGACACTGAGGGTGTGGGGACGTCTACTCAAATCCAGAATCAATCTAATGGGAAGCTGCCAGAAGATATCCCCGCGGCAGATAATGATAGTGTTCTGGAAGCCCAAATCAGACAAGCGGCGATAAATGAGACGGATCCAAAGAAAAAAGAACGGCTTTGGGACGAATATCGAAAGTATAAAGGCCTGCCGAGCAAGCAGCATTAAACGAGAGTTCAGGAAAGCTAATGATGTTTTTTAAAGAGTCACTGACATGGATGGTTTGCCTGTGTTTTTTGCTGACCAGCTGCGTAACGCCTGGGCAATCGTCAAAGGTGGGCCCTTCTTTTTCATCAAAGCTTGTTAAAAAAATTGAACAGAATGCGGCAATCACGAATGTGAAACTGGATATTATCATTCCAGCCTTTGATCCGGGAATTCCAGAGGATGAAGAAGAGCAGACCGAGAAACTTATTTGGCCAGAGCTGCGCCGCGCGGAAGCCAACCGTTTTGCCCTTAAATTAAAAGAAGAGTTAGAGAATACCGGCGCTTTTGGGGCTGTTCGCGTAACGCCGGATGCATCTGCGACTGGGGATCTCTATCTTATTGGAAAAATTGTTGAATCCAACGGTTTGGAAGTTGGATTTGATCTTGAGGTTGTGGATATCACGGGGCAACGTTGGTACACGGAACAGTACGAGCATGAGGTTGCTGTAAAATATCATAAAAACACTCGTAACAAAGGCAAAGACCCGTATCAGCCTGTATTTAAGGAGGCTGCAACGGATCTGGTTGAGTTCTTGAAAGAGCAGGGGGAGACAGAGCTTGCGCTCCTTCAATCCGTTACCGAAATGAGATTTGGGGCGAATTTTTCAGAAGATGCCTTTTCTGAACATTTAGAAGAAAATGCGAATGGCTATAAGCTTATAAGTCTGCCCAGCGACACTGATCCTATGTTACAGAGAATTCGGTCTATTCGTATCCGGGATCAGCTCTATGTGGATAATTTTCAAGCCCATTATGAAGAGTTCGATGCCAAAATGGCGGAAAGCTACGCTGCTTGGCAAGCGCAAAGTCTGGAAGAAGCAAAGGCATTGAAGGCCGCGGAGAGCGCGAGAACAGGGAAGGTTGTTGCTGGTGTTCTCGCATTTGCTTTAATGGTCGGGCTGGCCGCGGCAAGCGGGAACTCATCCAGCTCTGGTCGTAGTTCTGCTGCAAGCGCAGGTGCTATCGTCGCAGGTGTTGGCGGGGTGGCTTTGATTGCCAGTAGTTTCAGGTCGAGTAAAGAGGCGGAATTTCATCGGGAGACTCTCGAAGAAATAGGCGAATCCATCAATATCGATTTAGGGCCTCAGGTTGTTGAATTTGAAGGAAAAACAAAAGAAATTTCCGGTGATGCCGCAGAGCAATTTTCCGAATGGCGGGCGTTTCTTAAAGAAATATATGATCAGGAAAAAACACCTGAGAAGCAGCTCTAAGGTATAATCGATGTTAGATAAAAAGCTCGAGGAAGCCGCGAGTAAACGCCGCGCCAATGTGGTTTTACTGTCTCTGATAACCCTCATTGTTTTCCTTGGCGGCGCTCTTTTCTTTCTCCTGACTGATATAGTGACGTCTCCGGCGCCGGAAGTCCTCTCACCCTCAATCTCATCTGGGGCTGTGTCCGTCGTGCCTCAACCGCAGGTCCCTGAAAAAGAAGATGTCGCACCGACTAAGCCAGATGCAGAAATACGAAAAGAATTTGTAAAGCAGCTGAGTAAATACGAGCAGGATTTCGAACCTAGCATAAAGCAATCGGGATTTTCAGTTTGGAACTCAAGCCTGCAAGAGACATTGACGGGCATGAAGTCGGACGCAGTTTTTGATTTGGGGGCTGGCAAACTGGCATCAGCCTTGGCAGGCATTGAAGATTTGCAAGTGATGGCGAGTCAAAGCGTTCTTGAATTTGAAACAGCTTTCCAGAAAGAGCTTCTAGCGGCGCGCTCGGCGTATGAAGCCGATCAGTATGCGCGGGCTAACCTTGCGATTACAAAAGCGCTGTCCTTTAGACCTGAAGATCCGATGGCTTTATCGTTAAGCCAAAAAATTACGGATTTACCGGCTCTGTTGAACCTTCTTGGGCAAGCAGATGTGGCAAGGGTTGAAAATAATCTGGAAGAAGAATTACGTCTCTCGAAAGCGATTTATGAGCTTGATCCCGCTCGGATTAGCTATCGGACCAGAAGCGTGGAACTTGAAGGGCAATTGAGGGAAGTTCGGTTTGAGAGAGCAATTGCACAAGGCCTTCAAGCCGCGTCAGTGTCGAACCTTCAGGTTTTGACGAGCTCTTATACTCAAGCCAAAAAGATTTTCCCGGCGCGCGCCGAGACTAAATCTCTGGAAATACAATTAGGAGACCTGAAGCGGAAAATTGCTGTGTCTCAGTTTAAGGATACAGCGAATAAAGCTATAAAAGGAGATCGTTGGCGGGAGGCAAAAGAGGCTTTTTTAAAAGCCGCAACCCTAGAGCCATTAGATACGGAGGTTGTGAACGGTCTTGATATCACGGGACAAATTCTCAAATTCCAAACGGGCATTCAAGGCTTTCTAAACGCACCGACACGGCTTTCTACGGACAGTGTCGCAAGAGCCGCTAAAAAAATCGTTGAGGACGCAGACTTGTATGCATCCTTAAGCCCTTCATTAAAAGAAAATCAACAAAGACTTCAAAAGCAGATTGTCGCCCAAAACCGGCTGATTGATGTGACGGTTTTGTCTGATAACTTGACCGCTGTCTCGGTCCGCGGAGTGGGAAAAGTTGGTACAATACTCAAATATGACATTAAGCTCAAACCCGGGACTTACTTTTTTGAAGGAAAGCGGAAAGGGTTTAAAACGAAAACAGTTGAGGTCCGCATAAATTCCGATGATCAAACAGTGCAGGTAAAAGTCATCTCAGATGAACCAATTTAACGAAGAAATTTTAAAGGCGGCTGCTCGACAAAGGCGATTTTATCTTTCGCTGACAGCGGCTCTTCTTTTCTGTGCTCTGTTCGCAGGCTCTTTTGCGTTGTTTTTGAAAGGCACAGCCATCCGGGTGCTGCCTAATGAAATCAGCGATACTGCTAAGATAGAGGTTGAGGAAGGGTTTGCAGCATACATTGGGGGAAGTATTTTCTCCCTCTCTCGTCAGGCTGAATTTTCCGTCTCGGCGGATGGATTTGAGACCGCTGAAATACGGCTCACTGAAGAAGTAGAAGGACGTGCGCTAAACGTTAGCTTAAAAGAACTTCCTGCAACGTTGCATGTATCAACGGCCAAGGGCATGAGTGATGTTCAGTGGCGATTAAATGATAAACCGATTGATATTGGACGTGACTTAAATGTTTCTGTCCCTGCTGGAAAATATAGCATTTCGGCGCTTCAAACATATCACGAACCGCTTACCCTTGAATTTGATCTGGCGCGCGGTCAAACAGTTAAAAAGATAATTGAACTTACCCCTGTCGCCGGTACCCTTTCGTTAAAAGTCGTGCCTGCACAAGCAAAGATTTCCATCAATGGGGGAGCCCCAATGACGGGCCCCATTGATAAATCCCTTGCAGGGGGAGAGTATGACGTTGCCGTGACGTTGGAGGGCTACACACCCGTTCTCGAGACTGTAAAAATAACCAATCAAAAAACAGCTGTGACCCGCAGCTATAAACTGAATTTACTGCAATCTTACGCGTTAGTTTCAGTGGTCCCAGAAGGGGGCCGTTTGTCTTTGAACGGGAAGCCGGTGAAGGCTAGGGTAAAGCTGCCTGTCTCCGCCACCAAACCGTATTTTCTTCGATACGAAAAACCTGGATACGCTGCACAAGAGAGAAAAATATCGGTTCAGCCGGGTAAGATAAAAGCTGTCTCCTTTTCATTGAAAATTGAAATTGGGGAAGTGAATGTCGCATCAACCCCGTCTGGGGCCGTTTTTGTGAACGGTCAACCTATGGGGAATACGCCGATCAAGATGCGATTGCCTGCCATTGTCCATAAACTTGAGATTAAGCGAAACGGGTTCAGGTCCGCCCTGCGCACTATCAACCCGTCCGTAAAGTCCCCCTTAAATCTTCGTATCTCTTTGAAAACAGAGAAAGCCGCGAGGCAAGGGGAGGCAAAGAAGAGCTATAAAAATTCAGCAGGGTTAACGATGCGGTTGTTCCGGCCAAACAAAGTTACCTTGGGCGCACCGCGACATGAAAAAGGGCAGCGAGCCAACGAATTTATTCGAAATGTACAGCTAACCCAGCATTTTTACGTGAGTGAGAAGGAAGTATCCCAAAGTCAGTTTTCAGCTTTCAAGTCTGGATCAAAGGGGAAGTCTAAGACCCTTCCCGTCTCTGGTGTTTCATGGGCAGAGGCAGCCGCATTTTGCAATTGGCTGAGCAAAAAGGAAGGGCTGACCCCCTTTTATAAATTTGTCCGCGGCTCTTATAAGGGCTTTAATAAGCAAAGCAACGGGTATCGACTTCCCAGTGAAGCGGAATGGGAATGGTTGGCCCGAAAGGCTGGGCGTCGGACCCAAACCCGATTCATCTGGGGGGATCAGACAGTTATTCCAGCAGGGGCCGGTAATATCGCCGATGAGGCGGCCAATGGAACCACGCGGTTTTATGTGCCAAATTATGTTGATGGGTTTGCAACAGTAGCGCCCGTTGGCAGTTTTGTTAAAGACAAGGCAGGTCTTTTTGATCTGTTCGGAAATTTAAGTGAATGGACCCACGATTTCTATTCCCTTATCCCGCCGGCCAAAGGGGCGTCTCTGACGGACCCTCTGGGGGATCAGTCTGGGGATAAACATGTGATAAAAGGGGCAAGCTGGTCTTCGGGTAGTTTGACTGAGATCAGACCAGCCTATCGCGGGGCCGGGAATGCGGGCACCAAATATGTAGGATTTCGGGTTGCTAGATATTTATGAGGCGGACTATGGTGAAAGAGCGTAACAACAAGGCCAAACGATGGGTGTTTATCCTCGCAAGTTTAATCCTGGCAGGCTTCGCTTTACAATATGCAACGGCACAAAGTAGCGGGTCAAAAATCAATTTGAACTCTCCTGTCTCCTTTCCAGTGGATATCTAAATGAAGAATATGATCAAGAGCCTGCTCGCCCTTATTCTGTCCATCCTTGTGGTTCACCTTATCTATGTTGGATATATCTGGCCCGGTGCGGACCAATTGCTGGAAGCCGCTCAGCAAGCAGGCACGTCCGCCCCTCGAACCCTTCTTGTTATTTTGAAGGATACTGAGCAGGAAATATGCTTTATTTTCATGTTTTGGGGATTTTTCCTGATCGGAGACAGGTGCCTGAATATTATCAAAGATAGTTACCTCTATGATGTAGATTTGCTGGATAATGCCGATGACCCGGACATGGATTTAAGGGGCGCTCTGGCTAAAATCGAAACCTTGCCCGCAAAAATCACCCTGTCCCCGCTTATTCAGACCCTTATCTCCAGCATGCGTCGGTATTTGATAACGGATGATGTCCAAAGCACCTCTCATGCCATTGAAAGCAGTGTTGATGCGCTTGCACTGCGTCAAGAGGCCGGAAATTCAATGATCCGGTATTTAATCTGGGCCATTCCCTCCATCGGGTTTATTGGTACTGTTCGGGGAATTGGCGCGGCATTATCCCAAGCGGATCAAGCGCTTGCCGGTGATATTTCTGGTATGACAAACAGTCTTGGGGTGGCCTTTAACTCAACTTTAGTTGCCTTGATGATCAGCATAATATTGATGTTTTTCCTGCATCAATTGCAAAGATTACAAGACAATCAGATTGTGGATACGCAAAGTTATTGTGAAAAATTTCTGCTTAACCGCATAAGCAAATAGGTGATTTCTGAGACGCCAGCGTAAAACAGAAGGGTTCAATCTCTCATTCTTGGACATCATGGCTTGCGGCCTTGGGGCGGTTATCCTTGTGCTGATCTTGGTGAGGATACAGCCTGAAGAACAGCCCATTGATCTGGACGATTTGAAATCAGATTTACAAAAACTGGAACAGCAGGAAACAGCTCTCCAATCTGAATTGAAGGAAAAATCCAGTGAGAGAGCGGCCCTCGAAGCCTCTTCAAAAACCTTAGCTGAGAGAGTTGCTGCGGCCCGTGAAAAACTTCAATCTTTAGCGCAAGACACGTCCTCGAAACAGGCTCAACTGGAAAGTCTGAAAGAGAAGATTGAGAAGACTCCCATCGCAAAAAAACAAGATGCGGTTCAGGATGATAAGGGCGGCGAAGAGAATTATCTTTTGGGATTAAAAGTCGAAGGACGGCGCATTGTGTTCTTAGTGGATATGAGCGCGTCTATGACCGATGAGAAGTTGATCCATATTATTCGCCGGAAATCAGGGGCGGATTTGGGTAAGAAACAAGGCCCAAAATGGCAAAGAACAAAGCGGGTGGTGCGGTGGCTTTCCAACAGAATACCACCGCAATCCAAAGCAATAGTGATTGGTTTTAACAATCAGACCCAGGCCATTGGCCCCGTTAACTGGTTTCAGGGGAATGATGGGGCGGCAATATCCAAAATATTTGCTGATTTGGATGGGATTGTGCCAGCCTTTGCCACAAATCTGCAAAAAGCCCTGAATCAAGCGAAAAGCCTGTCTCCCGCGCCGACGGATTATTATATTGTGACGGATGGCTTGCCGACGGCTGGCACGTCCAACTATCGAAGTTTGAATCCCTTTGCTAAATGTTCTTCTTTAACAGGGAAATCGAATATCATTTCGGGCGCGTGCCGGGTGAAACTGTTCCGCCAAACAGTGAGAGAAAGCGGTCCCGCCTTTAGCAATAAAGTGAATGTGGTGCTTCTTCCCCTTGAAGGTGATCCTGATGCGGCCCCGGAATATTGGGGATGGACCACTGTAACAGGGGGCTTGCTTATTAGCCCCGCAGTGAGTTGGCCATGAAAAGACGGAACCGCCAGTTCGAGATTTTCAGCTTATCCTTTCTGGATCTGATTTCCTGCGGGTTCGGGGCAGTTGTGTTGTTGGTGTTGATCTCCCGAAATGCCGATGATGTCGCCTCTGCCTCTATGGAGGATGTGGAAAGCTTAATGAGCCAAATGACGGGCATTGAGCGGTCAATCTCCGACTTGAACGGATCGATTAATGCGGAAAAGGCCGCAATGGATCAAACGCGATCAGAGAACGCGTCTCTGCAAAGTAAAGGGATTGAGTTGAGCGCAGCCCTTCAAAAAGCCATGCAAGCGGATAGCACAGCAAAGGACAATGTAGAGGGGCTTGAACTTGTCGCAGACTCCTTAAAGAGGGCAAGCATCAGACCTGCGACTAGTAAAACGGTACGCGATGACGAAGTTGGCGGCATTCCTGTTGATAGCGATTATATTTTATTCATTGTTGATACATCGGGCAGCATGCAAGCAATTTGGAGCCGGGTTGCAAAAGAGATGAAGAATGTACTTTCCATCCATCCGAAAGTGAAAGGCTTCCAGGTTATTAATGACAATGGCATCCATTTGATATCCGCCTATAACGGAAAATGGATTCCCGACACTGCCGGGCGGCGGAAAAATATATTCAAAGCCTTTCAGAACTGGGGAAGTGCGTCAAACAGCAGCCCTATTGAAGGATTAAGAATTGCTTTAAAACGATATGCCAAACCCAATATCACCCTGTCGATCTACATTTTGGGGGATGATTATTCTGGCTCTAACTACAATACAGTTATTGATGAATTACAACGGGAAAACACCAATAGAATAACAGGAAAACCGCTGGCAAAAATTCATGGGATTGGCTTTATTTCCCCAGGGGCAACAAATAGGTTCAGCATTTTAATGCGAGAAGTGACGAAGCGAAACGCGGGCACCTTTATAGCACTACCAAGGTAAAGGTGGAGGTATTTTTCACATCTTAATAGTGTGTGATATGGATCATATTCCCGGATTATAGTCAAAGTTCTATTGCCAGTTTGTACAAGATGATTATGCTGTCGGTAATTAAGAAAAATTCGTTTTAAGCGATTGAGGGGCAAATCATGAATGTAGCTTTTGAGAAAAACCTGAACGCAGTCGATGCGGTTGAGCATTTGGATGTGTTAATCGTCGGAGCCGGTATCTCTGGCATCGACGCGGCATATCATCTTCAAAAGGACTGCCCTGAGAAAAAATTCGCCCTGTTGGAGACCCAAAGTAGTTTCGGGGGGACTTGGAATACTCATAAATATCCGGGGATCAGGTCTGATAGTGATCTTTATACCTTTGGCTACAAATGGAAGCCTTGGAACGGAAAACCTATTGCAACTGCAGACAGAATTCTAAACTATTTGGATGAAAGTCTGGATGAAAATGATTTGCGCAGACATATTCGGTTTCAGCATGAAGTGAAAGCAGCCACTTGGTCCAGCGATGAGAAAACCTGGACCTTGGAAGTGCAAGATAATGATCTGGGTGCAATCCGTATTTTGACCTGTAACTTCTTGTGGATGTGCCAAGGGTATTATCGCCATTCAGAAGGCTATACGCCCGAATTCCCTGGTAGCGAGAAATTTGAAGGGGAGATTATTCACCCACAAGTCTGGCCGGAAGACCTGGATTATAAAGATAAAAAGGTCGTGGTTATTGGATCGGGAGCAACTGCAGCTACTTTGATCCCCGCTATGGCAGAAGAATGTTCTCACATAACCATGCTGCAACGCTCGCCCACCTATTTCGTGGCAAGACCAAACCGTAATGAGCTTGTGGATACATTGCGCGCCTTGGATATCCCGGACGAGTGGACCCACGAGATCGCACGCCGCAGTGTTCTGAAAGAACAAGAGATGATTACTCATCGCTCTTTTGAAGATTCTGATGCTTTAAAACAGGATTTGATCGGGGCTGCCAAAATGCATTTGGGGGATGGGTTCGACGTGGATAAACATTTCACGCCAAGCTACCGTCCATGGCGCCAGCGGTTGGCACTAGTTCCTGATGGGGATTTATTCAAAAGCATTAAATCTGGTAACGCGTCTGTTGTGACGGATCATATTGATACTTTTACCGAAAAAGGTATTCTTTTGAAATCGGGGGAGACGCTGGAGGCTGATATTATCGTTACGGCAACTGGCTTTAATATGTGCGTCCTTGGCGATATTCGGTTCACTATTGATGGTGAAGCGTTGGATTTCTCCAAAACCTGGGCCCATCGCGGTATTCTCTTCTCTGGCATTCCCAATATGGCTTGGGTTTTTGGTTATTTGAGAACAAGCTGGACCATGCGTTCTGATTTGGTGGCAGGGTTTGTCTGTCGCCTGCTCAATCACATGGATGATAAAGGGGTTGAGATGGTGACGCCGCAATTGCGGGAGTCAGATGCTGATATGCCTAAACTACCCTTCGTCGATCCAGAAAACTTCAATGCAGGTTATTTAACCCGTAGCTTGGACATTATGCCAAAGCAAGGAGATCGCCAGCCATGGGTTTTCAGCCAAAATTACTATGCAGAAAAAGAAGAAATTCCGGCAGCTGATCTGGAAGATGGCACGCTGATTTATAAGTAAGTTTGGAGAAAGACAAAATCTGATTTCACTCTTATGATGAGTGGTGAGAGCAAGATTTTGTCTTTTTACGTGCATATATTGTATATTTGACATATAATAAAATACATTTTCATAATATTCTTCACAATAGTGTAAATTTTCACTAGGGTCTTTGTTCTGGTGGAATTTGTACAGCTTCAATAAAAGCTGACAGTGTGCCGCCTCTAAATAGATCATCTGGGGAGGCATATTTATGTGGCAAATGAGAATTGTACTCTATCCAATTGTGCTTTTTGCAGTTCAGGTTAGTGGCTGTATTCAATCACCCGAGCAAAATGCTTTCGAACCAAATATCCCCGATGGCGAACATATTCAGATCGATGAGATAGCCAGTCTTACACCTGTGATGCAAACCAAGAGAGCGGAAGGACTTAAGGATCAGGGCGGTAAAGTACTTCGTGGTGTCCATCCCAAATCCCATGGATGCGTACAAGGTGAGTTCACCGTTTTTGGTTCAGAAGAATTAGGCTCGGAATTCCGCAGAGGAATATTTGCTAAGGCAGGGAGAAAATATAACGCAGATATCAGGTTTTCAAACGCTGAAGTTCACACGGGGGGTGATTTAGACGGTGGGAATGGCAGTCGGGGTATGGCTATCAAACTGTATGACGTAGATGGGGAAGTATTTATCAAAGACAATTCGCAGAAAAACCAAGATTTTCTGATGATTAATACTCCTGAATTTGCCTTTCGGAATATTACAGATTATGGCCGATTAACGCGTGCGCTTGAGGCTTCAAAAAATGCCGTAGATACTAAAGATTACTCCGATTTCGCTTTTGAACCACCAAAGGACGAAGCAGAAAAGGAAAAACTTATAGCAGGGCTCAAAGCAACTGGAAGGGTTGTTGGTGGGATCAAAAGTAGAACCGTCCGAAACCCGGTATTCGTTCAATATTTTGGGGCCGCGCCTTTCTTGTTTGGGCAAGGTAAAGCGATGAAATTTTCTGCGAAACCCAAAATGTGCCCACCCAAGCCAGCGACCGCAGCATTTAAAAGTAAATTGGGTGAGGCCGAAAAGAATTTTTCATCGTCTGAAAAGGCGGTGCTTGGCCCTAACTATTTGAGAGATGCTTTAACAAAGACAGTTGAGGCAGAAGAGGTCTGTTTTGATTTCATGATCCAAGTTCGGGATAAATCAGAGGTGGATATGCTTCAAATCGAAGATGCAACGACCCAATGGGAAGATGAATTGGACAATTACGTTGCTGTTGCATTGCTGAGAATAAAATCTGGTCAACTTCCTCAATCAGATAAATCAATCGCGACCTGTGAAGCCCTCGCCTTCACGCCATGGCATTCGCTGAAGGAACATCAACCGTTGGGTAGCATTAATCGTTTGCGTAGGGATGTGTATCAAGGGTCTTCGTATCATCGCTTGGAAGCCGAAACCAAGACGGACTAGTTTCATTTTTGACGTTAAGGAGGGGATGTTATGTAAAAAAATTGGCAGTAGTTGCAATCCACGGAATGGACGACACAACAGTCTGGTATAAGAAGCCGCTCATAAAAAGGCTAAGCTCTCGGCTAGAACCCTTTAAGACATACGCGCTATTGGGCAGATGATAATTTTGTCAAACCACTGGCACGGCACATTCGATATTTTGAGTATGTAGGAAAAGACGAAAAGTATAACAGTATTCACGATCAGAGGACGCGGTTATGACAAAAAAAATTCTAGTCTTATGTGCAATCATTTTAACGTTAGGGGCGTGCGTGAAGACCCCCGACCCCTTGGAATATAAGTCAGTAAAGTGGCTAGATCAGGGATGGAGCGAGGCGGAGAGGGAATGGTTCCATCACGCATCGCAAGGAACGGCGACAGTCCCTATGCCATACGAATATTTTGTCGAATTGATGCAACCGATAAATCTGAAAGATTTGTATAAAGGGGATATCAACAAGAAATTCAGCGACCCTGATTATCTGAAATATTTTGGTTTCATACCAAGCGAGGGACCAAGTGTCAGCAACCCTGATAACTTGCCCATCGGATTAGTCAAAACAGCAGATATCCCAAGTGCGGCTGGCGGCACTTTTAACGGTATTGGTTTTACATGTGCAGCCTGTCATACAGGGCAGATGACATATAAAGAGACAAACATTCGGATTGATGGGGGCCCTGCGATCACCAATCTTGATTTGTTTGGAGAAGCGCTGGGTATTGCCTTTTTTGAATCAACAAAAGCGGTGCCAACGCGCTATGCTCGATATAAGAAAGCAGTTGTTAAGCGTTTAAAAATTTCTTATCCGAGTAAGTCTGAAAACGTTTTAAAAGCAGAATTTGACGCAACGGCTAAGGGTATTAAACACATACTGGAAGCGCAGGTTAAGCTTGGTCTTATGATGAAGAGTAAAACTGTCGCAGCAGGCTTTACGCGGCTTGATGCGCTTCACGGTATTCGAAACCGTGTTTTTGGCTCCTTTAACTCTAAAAATATCGCCCCGTCAAATGCCCCGGTTAGTTATCCTTATCTTTGGAGTACAAGTTGGTTTAACTGGGTGCAATATGATGCCTCTATCATGCAGCCGATGATCCGCAATGCGGGGGAGGCGATGGGCGTTGGCGCATGGGTGCAAATGAGAGAGGGACCTGATCAATTCGACTCCTCTGTTAATTTTGAGAACTTGTATCGAATGGAGACCATGCTCGGGGGACAGGAAAGCCCTTTGCAAAACCCCGTTGGGTTTAAAGGACTAACTGCACCAAAATGGCCTACTGATATTTTTGGAACAACCGATGCTCAATTAGCGGCAAAGGGGGCCGTTCTCTACAATCAGTTATGCGTTGAATGCCACCGCCCGCCGGTAAGTGATCCGGCATTTTGGTCAGATAATTACTGGAAACAAATCAAAGGCGAAGGTGAGAAATATTATCAGGTCAAAATCAAATCTATTGGTGCTATCGGAACAGATCCTGCTCAGTCAAAAGTGCTTGCAGCGAAAAACGTGAATTTGCAGGGCCTTGGACCCAAGATGAACGGTGGTGTTTGCGGTGTGGTTGACGGGAAATGGACAACGGTTCAGGTCAAAGACACAACATCCCAATATTTTGGATATTCTCTTGGCCTGATTGTACAACGGGTGTTGGAGCAATATTACAAGAAGAATAATATTGATCTGGCCACACAGGAAAAGATGAACGGAGGTCGGCCAAATTGTATTGAAGCACCGGGCGGATATAAAGCAAGACCCCTGAACGGTGTTTGGGCCACGGCCCCCTTCTTACATAACTCATCCGTTCCAAATCTGTATGAGATGTTAAGTCCTGTATCAGAACGATCAGGCACCATATATCTTGGTTATCAAGGGTTTGATCCGAAGAAAGTGGGCTTCATTTCAACGAGAGATGATGGCTTGCCACATACGACAGGTTTGACGAAGGTTGTAGTCGCGAAAAAAGACAAGGCCGTTGAGGGGAATTGGAATTCGGGTCATGAATTCAGTGATGCCCCCGGTTCCGGAGTTATTGGTCCCAGTCTTACGGAAGATCAACGTTGGCAGCTTGTTGAGTATTTGAAGACTTTGTAATGCGAGCTAAATACCCCTTCATTTGGCAGAGCCTTCGGGCCTGAAAAATGAAGGGGTATTTGTTGCGGTGCACAAAAAATAATCAAATTGAGCCGGTAGAGTGCTTATTTATTTAACAGAAATTTTGTGCAGTCTAAAAAATATAATTAGCATAACTATTTGATAAGTATACATTTTATCTAATTACAATTAAATTTTTACAGTTGGCATGGCTATTGCTGTTACTTAAAGGGTGAGCATTTTTCACCTCATCAAAAAAGCAAGTAGCAGTCTAGATATGAATGTAATGACACCCATACAACGAAAATCAAAGCTTGTTCTAATCGGAAACGGCATGGCAGGGGTGAGAACCATTGAAGAGGTTCTAAAAGTAGATCCCGATCATTTTGACATAACCATCTTCGGCTCTGAACCACACGGAAATTATAATCGAATTATGTTATCTCCCGTCTTGGCTGGGGATAAGACCATCGATGAAATCTTGCTCAATGATGATGCGTGGTATGCTGATAACAACATCACGTTGCATAAAGGCAAGACAGTCTCAAAAATCGATCGGGTTAAATCACAAGTGATTGCTGATGATGGGACAGTGGCTGATTATGACCGGCTGCTCATCGCGACCGGATCTGACCCGTTCATCCTGCCTGTGCCGGGGGTAGAACTTCCGGGGGTGATCACATTCCGCGATATCGCTGATGTGGATGAAATGCTGGATGCATCGAAGAAGCACAAAAATGCCGTGGTCATTGGCGGCGGGCTATTGGGGCTAGAGGCTGCAAAGGGCCTCTCTATTCAAGGGATGAACGTCACCGTTGTTCATTTGATGGATAGCTTAATGGAACGCCAACTGGATGATACGGCAGCCCGTTTGTTGCAGCAGTCGTTGGAAGATCAAGGCCTTACCTTCTTGATGGGCGCACAAACCGAGACCATCCTTGGCGCAGATCATGTGACGGGCGTCCGTTTTAAAGACGGGACGGAAGTTGCGGCGGATATTGTTGTGATGGCAGTTGGCATTAAACCCAACAAAGCCCTCGCAGAGAAAGCTGGAATTTATTGCGAACGTGGCGTCGTCGTCAGCGATACCATGCAAACGTTCGATCCGAAAATCTATGCCGTGGGGGAATGCGTACAACATCGGAAAGCGACTTATGGTTTGGTTGCCCCGCTTTATGAGCAGGGGAAAATCTGTGCCAATCATTTGGTAGATAAAGGGGTCTTGCGCTATTTGGGATCGCTTACGTCAACCAAGTTAAAGGTTACAGGCGTGGATTTATTTTCTGCCGGAGATTTCACCGGAGATGACAGCACAGAAGAGATAATTTTTCGGGATCCCGGGCGTAATGTTTATAAAAAACTGGTGCTAAAAGACAATCGTATTCAGGGCAGCGTCATGTATGGGGATACTGCCGATGGGGTTTGGTATTTCCAATTGATGCGAGAGGCGACGGACGTATCGGAATTTCGCGACACCTTGCTTTTTGGCCAAAACCATCTGGGAGATTCCGGACACGGTGCGGGATCACAAACGGCGAGCATGAGCTTGGATACAGAAATATGCGGCTGTAATGGGGTGTGTAAAGGCGATATTGTGCAGGCCATTACCGCGGGTAAACTCCTGACACTGGATGAAGTCCGTACTCATACTAAAGCCTCGGCCTCCTGCGGCTCTTGTACGGGGCTGGTCGAGCAGATACTGGTGGACACGGCAGGGGGCGATTTTTCCAAAGCGCCAAGCGAGAAACCCCTCTGTCCTTGCACCGACCACCCCCACGGGGATGTGCGCCGGGTTATTGTTGAAAATGAGTTGATGACCATTCCAGCCGTGATAAATTTCATGGAATGGCGCACGCCTGATGGCTGCGCGAAATGCCGTCCGGCGCTGAACTATTATCTTCTATGCGCATGGCCTGCAGATTATCAGGATGATGATCAATCCCGTTTTATTAACGAACGGGCCCATGCCAATATCCAAAAAGATGGCACCTATTCGGTGGTCCCCCGCATGTGGGGAGGAACCACAACGTCAGATGAGCTGCGGGCCATCGCCGACGTGGCCGATAAATTCAAAATACCAACTGTGAAAGTGACAGGGGGACAGCGCATTGACCTGCTCGGGGTTAAAAAAGAAGACCTGCCGGCGGTCTGGACCGATTTGAATGACGCGGGCATGGTGTCTGGTCACGCTTATGGCAAATCCCTTCGAACCGTTAAAACCTGCGTCGGCTCCGATTGGTGTCGATTTGGGGTGCAGGATTCAACGGGCCTTGGCATTGATCTTGAAAAAGCGTTGTGGGGATCATGGACACCCCATAAATTTAAAGTGGCCGTGTCTGGCTGCCCGCGCAATTGCGCTGAATCCACTATTAAAGATTTAGGTATTGTCGCAGTAGAATCTGGGTGGGAGCTTCATGTGGGCGGTAATGGCGGCATTAAAGTCCGGGTTACGGACCTTCTTTGCAAAGTGAAGACAGCAGAAGAGGTCATGGAATATGCCCGCGCCTTTATGCAGTTTTACCGTGAAGATGCCTATTATCTTGAACGCACAGCTCACTGGATCGACCGGGTGGGTATTGCCCTGATTAAGGAGCAGATTGTGGAAAAGGATGACGCCCGCAGAGCCTATGCGGATCGTCTCGTCTATTCGCAGAAATTCTACCAATTCGACCCTTGGAAAGCCCATGCGACTGATCAGACAATTAGGCGCGAATATGAACTTCTTAAACCAGAATTTGAATTAGTGAGCTGAAAATGAGTGATTGGATAAAAATTTGCGCTCTGGAGGATATCCGTGCCTTAGGCTCTCGGGTTCTAGATTTACCTCAAGGGAGGGTCGCCCTTTTTCGCACCAACGACGATGAAGTCTTTGCCTTGGAAGATAAGTGCCCCCACAAACAAGGGCGCTTATCACAAGGCATTGTTCACGGAAAAAGCGTCACATGCCCTCTTCACAATTGGGTCATCGGGTTCGAGACGGGGAAGGCAGAAGCCCCCGATATTGGTTGCACCCGAACCTATCAAATTCAAATGGTTGAGGGGGATGTGTTCATGCTAAGCGCTGAGGTTTCAGAGATGCCTGCCGCATTGGCAGGGTAATAGGGTCCGAAAGCGGTCATTTGGTTCTTCCATAGAATGTTAATCGTGCGTCTTCTGAAAGAGAAATACCGGGTTCATTATTATAGGCGAGAACAGCCAGCATGCGTGTCTGTTCGCCTTGGTTCGGCGCAACACGGTGGATGGAGTTCCGGCCCCTGAAGAACACAAGGGCACCGGCGTCCATTGAGAGCTTCTTCACATCTCTTTGCCCGTCGAGCACATCTGCGACGCCTTTATAATTCATTTCACCGTCATCGGCCTCACGCAAACCAATGACATACTCAAATTGCCCACCCGATACTGGCGGTTGGACCATCAATGTAATCGCGAAGGATGAATTGTCGAAATGCCAACCCAGTTCTTGACCTTTTTCAGCGAAATGAAGGTTTATTGACGACAACGGATCCTCATACTCGTATAGAGCCGTCTCCCCTAGGACATCACAAAGAAATTCACGGAATATTTCGGCATTATAGAGGTCGCGCAATGGGGATTCACTGGGAATTAAATCATCCGTTATGCAGCCTTTGGATGAGGTTACGAGTCTGTTGCGAGGGTGATCGTCAGAAAAATCAGGGTCGATTGGACTGAGATAGACGGTATGTTGTTCTGTACTGGCGTAGACCTTGTCTCGGTTCGTAACACCTTCCTCACGGATTGATTTGATTGCAGATTTGGTCACGAATTCTGGCATTGCCAAGACACCATTTTCTTCTAACTGGGCCCGGCATGTCGCCCGAAACTGCGGGTCGAAAATCGGATAGGTTTCCAGATTGATGATTTGACTGAGTTCCATGCTGACGCTCCCCTAACAACGAACACAAACAATATACGACATAGTGTCTCAATCCGTGAAATAGATTCCGAAAATTACATTGGGTTCAACGCACCGAGGAGCAGGGACTATTTCTTCTCAATCTTTGCACGCCATGCCATCGGACCGCAGATAACGTTTCGCTCTTCATCTATTTAAACGGTCAGGTGCAGTGTTGCTAACGGCCTCGGTGTCTCCATTCTCTCGATGCGTCCGGCTTCAAACTGGACTTACGACGGCAACCAAGTCGTGCCATTCATACTCAAGATTCTCTTGCAATTTATAGAGTAAGCTTAGCATGCGATAAGACGTAAATTTAATTTAGCATAAAAAATATAGAGGTATAAATTTTTCAATTGAGCCATCGCAAAGCAGCCTAATATAAGGCGCTGTTCGATGTAGAGAATGGACATTCCAAAGTTCCTCTATGGGGATAGAGCGGATATCAGCGCAATCGTCTACATCGACTTTAATTCATCCTTGCTTGGCGGCTCCCAAATTGTTTCGATGTAATCAAACATGCCGCGTGTGATTTTCATTTGGAAGGTTTTTTCCTGGTTTTCGTTGCGAGACTGAACCCGCTCCCAGCGCACTGAAGCTTCAACATCAAGGAAGTGTAGTTTCGCAGAAAATTGAGATTCTCTTACAAGAGAAGCGTATCTCTGACGGTGTTCAAGCCTCTGGAACCCTAAGTCCAAAATTGAAGGAATGCCCAGTTTTCCTAGTTGCAATGCCATTGCCCACATCTGGCTTTCACACCGTGAAACGCGAGGAACAAACCATGTAGGGCTTAAATCCTTGGGTGCATCCGCGCCAAACAAGGATACCATCCACTCATCAATGGAGAAATGTACCCCGTTTATGGCATCAGCCAACTCTAGCGCGTATGTCGTTTTACCAGCCCCTGTAGAGCCACATATCAGGTGGATTAACTTGGTCTCGTTATCATGTATCAATCTCGTTCTCCGATTTTAAAGAAATTTGGGTCTGCTGATCGCAGGGATATCGCATAAATAGTGTCTTGAAAGTAGGAACAAGCATGCTAGTTCAAAGATGCTTTGGCGCGACGAAAAAGACGAACAAAGAAAAACGCTAGGAAACCGGCTGGACCGAAGAGGAACGTCAACGGAAGGCACGGAATTACCATCCAGAAGCCCACATCTTCATGTCTGGCAGTTCTACATATCCAAGCCCCGACTACCAGATCAAACGCTAAATAATGCACCCACCCTGCCAAAACGGCATTTTGATGGGAAAAGAGGACCGTGACTTCAGCTAGACTACCGAAGCCACCATCACCATCTGAGGGAAAGAAAACAATCAGAATGACATAGCCTAATGACAGGAACAGCGGTATGGCAAAGCCAGCAATTCTGTCAGACCAACGCGGACTAAACGGCGAGGCGAGAAGCATGAGCCAGCCCGCCATTGCAAGCAAACCAGCGACAGAGAAGAACAGTTCGAGATCCATTTGGGTTTCCTATCGGTTAAAACGTCCGTTATCATTTTAATTACTGCAAACTACTTGCGTATGCAAGCAATTAGTATATAATATTCAAATGGAAAATTTATGTCTTAAAAATACCCTGCGTCTTTTGCAGTCAGCGGATCAGATCAAAGCACGCCTTTCAGGTGACTTTGCATCGGTTCATGGAATCTCGGTGAATGAGGTTTTCTTGCTCATGCACTTGGAAAAAGCTCCACTCCACCGGCTATCGCGTGTGGAGCTGGCAAAACGGATGTACGTGAGCGCGTCCACAATTACTCGTATGGCCGCACCCATGGAAAAAATTGGATTGGTTGCGCGGCAAGCAGACTCCAGGGATGCAAGGTTGGCGTTTGTCGTGTTGACGGAAGCTGGCCTTGAGAAAGTGAAGGAGGCGCGTGCCACATTCGCAAAACAGGCAAGCCATGTATTTCGAGATCGTTGGACAGAGGCAGATTTAGATCAGCTTTCTAGTTTGCTCCATCGTTTGATCGCCGACGCCCCCGGCGATCTTACTTAGCGTTAAAACGAGGGAGGGTTGATCTCAAGTAGCCCTTTACTGCAATACCAACCACCGTATATGGCGCAGGTTCCGCGTTGGCGGACGGCTAATTTTCATGAGCTCAGTGATGTTGCATGATCGCACTAAGTGATCACGAATGTAAGCAATCGTCAGAGCACTCGGATTTGACTGACTATTCTTCGTAAGAAATAAGCGTAGGTCGTCGCCTGCTTCATTATGTAAAAGCCCGGCATGCAATTCATCATCGCCCAAAAGAGAAGCTCAGATCGGGCCAGGTGTCAATTTGAGTGTCCGCTGAAGTTATCTGCCGTATTGGTAGGGTAGGGGTATATAAGGCTAACCTGAACAGTCTGGTCAAAGGCTGCGGTATAT
>JBALXM010000021.1:22698-60749 GCA_036960695.1 Sneathiella sp. | reverse complement strand
GCTTTGCTTGACCACCATGCAATTGTATCCTCCACTGTTTTTTCCATTTCCGGCAAAACAGCTTGGATATGTGCCAACTCATCCGATTTTTTTTCAATTAAAGAGGCCTGCTTAGCAAGTCTGTCAGCGCACATTGACCCAGCAACTCCAGATATCGTGTGAGCCGCGCGAAGAACAATTTGGCTATCGTCATTCTTAAGCCCTTCACGCAAACTTGCAAGCTCATCCATAATAGCAGCCGGTGATTTTTCAATAAGGGTTCGCGTAACATCAGCACCAAGTCCAACCAGAAAATCCTGCATTTTTTCGTCGGACCCAATGAGTTCTCCGTGAGTTACTTCAAAAAAAATGTTCTGGTTGATTGATGTAACCTCATTTAACGATGCGTTCCCTTCCCCATCCTGATGGTTTTCCTCGCCTTTTGGAACTGTCTCTAACGTCGATAGGATATGCCGTACTAGAATGTCTTCCAATTGTTTTTCCGTAAAGGGCTTTGTCAGAACATCAATCATACCGATATCCATAAATATCTCATGGCGTTCTGAAAATGCATCAGCAGTCAGCCCAATAATTGGTAAAGCATCATAACGTTCTTCTGTCCGAATTATTTTCGTCGCCTCAATACCATCCATTTCGGGCATATGAACATCCATCAAAATCAGATCGAAAGTCTCTTGCGCAAGCATTTCAATAGCAATTTTACCATTTTTTGCAACCTTTGATGAATGTCCGGCTTTCTTTAAAAAAGCCTGTGCAATCATGGCATTCACCTCGTTGTCTTCGGCAACAAGAACAGCCAACGACCTAAATGTATAGGCTTCCTTAATCTCCCCAACCTCAAATATTGAAGGTATATCTTTTTCAGCCACAATTTTGAGAGGCAGATTGATAAAAAAGCAACTCCCTTTCCCAAATTCACTTGTCAGATCTATTTTACCCTCCATCAAATGAACAAGGTTTTTCACAATGGATAATCCCAGTCCAGTCCCTCCAAACTTCCGGGCGATGGACGTATCAGCCTGCGAGAAAGAGGCAAAAACACTCCCCTGAGCATCCTTAGCAATTCCCATCCCAGTATCTTCAACTGAGATTTGAATAATCTGTTCACCTTGAGCGGTATCCTGATTAACAACAACAGACAGGCTCACGTTGCCTTCTTCCGTAAACTTCAAAGCATTGCTCAACAAATTCATGACAAGCTGCCGGATACGCGTTGGATCAGCATAATGGTAGAGAGGTAAGGCAGGATCAATAAAGACCGTGAACTCTAACCCTTGCTTCTCAGCTTGTAGCTCAAAAGGTTGTAATATGGATGTAATAACTTCCCGTAAATTGCAAACGATGACTTCCAAGTCTAAATTACCAGTCTCAATTTTGCTCATATCAAGAACATCGTTAATCAACTCAAGCAAGGTCTTGCCTGAACGCAAGATAGTATCAAGTTTCTCTTGTTGATCTTGATTTAAATCCGTATCGCCCAACATCTGAGCAACTCCAATCACTCCGTTTAGCGGAGTACGAATTTCGTGACTGATTGAAGATAAAAAATTGCTTTTAGCTTGATTAGCCGTATTTGCTTGCTGAAGGAGTTTTTCCAGCTTTGCCTCATTTTCAAAATGGGCTGTCATGTCAGAGAATATTGAAACCATTCCCCCGCCAGGCATAGGTCTCGTTGCCACTTCCACATGATTATTTTGACCAAATTTTCTCATAAACCTTTGAGGCTTTTTGCCAAATGCCGCTTTCTTGAGTGAACTAATTTTATCAAGAAGCCCGCCCTCTCCATAATCTCCTCGCTCAACCAAATATGTGGCAATATCTTCAAAAGAACGTCCCAAACACAAATAGTTCTTTGGAAAATCAAGCAGTCTTTCTGCTTCGCGATTTACAATAGAAAGCTTCAACTTTTCATCGAACACAGTAATGCCTATGGGAACATTTTCTTTGGTCATTTCAAGAATTTCACGACCTCGTTTGAGCTCATTCTCAAATATTTTTCTATCAGTAATGTCCCGAATTATACCTGTAAATAATCGTTGCCCATTAATTTCCATTTCTCGAACAGAGAAGTCCATTGGGAAGAGGCTTCCGTTTTTTCGGCGCCCAAAAAGTTCATCATCTTCACCTGATCTTGCCATCCAATTATCATTGAAAAAAAGATTAGTATATTCAGACCAACCACCATGTCCCAGATCTGGCATCAATTTATTAAAGTTTTCTCCAAGGATTTCATAGGGTTCATACCCGAAAATATGGGCTGCAATCGTATTTAAACTTTCAATCTGCCCTTTGTCATCAATAGTAACGATCCCATCAGCTACTGTTTCCAGAAGTGTATTCAATCGGGATGTTTGGGATACAAGAAAGTCAGCGTCACTTTGTAATCGTCTACGGATCAGTTGTTGCTCAAAACATGTCCCAAAGTCACAGAATTCCTCAAGTTGCAATCCAGTCATCTCTCGAGCAACCGTGTCTATCATACACAAGGTACCCACTTTTTGACCTCCATCGACAGCCAGTGGCACGCTTGCGTAAAATTTTATATTGGGGTCCCCTTCAACAAGCGGATTTCCGCATAGATCAGACACGACACTTGCATCAGGTATATAGACAACTTCATCGCCTAAAATGGTTTGGGCGCAAAGGGAGGTCTCTCTGGGGATTTCAGTCCGATCAAACCCAAGCTTTGATTTAAACCACTGTCGTTCTTCATCGATAAAACCAACAAGTACTATTGGAACATCAAAATGTGCCCTAACCAGTCGCGATAACCGATCGAAACCCTCGTCAGGTCCAGTATCCAACACATCCAGATATTGAAGTGCAACCAATCGTTGATCTTCGAATTCTGGCTTGGCGATCTTTTTCAACATCCGCTCCAGTCATCTGTCTTCGAAATCCGAGCATCGACCCAAATCATAGTTAAAAAACAACGTTAAGATAATGAAATCATATTACTATTAGATTAATCTAAATTAAATACACGGGATGCACATTCCCGTCCATCAATTCTTTCTGTTATAACCCTTGCTAGCATATAATTTTTTTCTCAATCTTTAACGCTGTGTACTAAAGCAAAAAGATTGCGGTTTTCGCAATTTCCTATAGTTAAAATCCACCCAAGATATAATTAAAGATCGGCTTTTTTTAACTAAATATTACCATTTATACATCAAGTTGACTTTAGAACACTTTTGTTCAGTAAGCTTAACTCGACCCTGAATGGTATTGAATATTTGCCTCCAGACCCCGCAATTGTTCGACCCAACAGACTTGTTTGTTGAATAAACGCAGAACTATTTAAATTTTGGTTATCCTGGCTGACTTAAGGTTAATGCCATAAAGGTATTTGTTATGAACGAGAAAAAAAACTCCGACAATCAAGGCGGCTTATCCCTTCAAGCCAAAATTCTAGCAAGCGTAATTGGCTTTACCTTATTAACCCTAATTATAGCTGCCACAGGTGGCGTTTTTGCGTATCAAGATGCGCAGAAGCAACAATTGGTAAATCGTGCTGACATTGTAACCTCCCTACAATCGAAAGCCATTGCGACACCAATGTGGGACCTAGATGATGAAGCAGCACACAAATTGCTTGGTGATCTAAGCCAAGACCCAGACTTCCAATATGCAGAAGTTGTCGATCCAAAAGGAAAACTGTTGTTTAGCCACGGTGAGAAAGCCGAAGACGCATCACAAACGATCAGTGTTTCCCCAATTCAACATATTGAAGGGGATCAAACAGAAGATATTGGGACACTCTCCCTTTCTTTATCTCATTACAATTTGAATAGCGATCTTGTCAGTTTGGTCATCGCAGCAATTGTCGCAACACTTGTTATCCTTGGTGTGATATCGGCAGTTGTCTTCGCATCTTTCCGTAAATTAACCGTTCCTATGGCACATATGACTGATGAAATGGGAGAGCTGGTTGCGGGAAATCTTGATGTAGAAATTGGATATATTGAACGCCAAGACGAAATAGGACTCATGGCGCAAGCTATTCAGGTTTTCAAAGACTCCGCTATTGAAAAACGGAAACTTGAAGGCGAACAAGAGCAATCTCGCCTAGATGCTGAATCCGCTCGCGTTGAAGCAGAAAAACGTCGTCAAGCACGGGTAGTTGAAGAAGAGCAAAACAAAGAAAAAGCGGAAGAAGAAAAACAAGAAGCTCTGACCGAACTCGTTACTTCTTTTGAGAATTCTGTCGGATCAGTTGTTGACGGCGTTGCATCTGCTGCGACCGAAATGCAATCAACGGCACAAACAATGACTGATATTTCTCAACGGACAACAGATCAGGCATCCTCTGTATCTCAAGCCTCTAGCAATGCGACGGCAAATGTCCAGTCAGTTGCTTCTGCTGCTGAGGAGTTATCCGCTTCAATCCGCGAAATCAGCTCTCAAGTGAACCAATCGTCTACGATCACAAATCAAGCCGTTAAAGAAGCCGACAAAGCTAATGTGCTTATTAAAGGACTGGATTCCGGGGCTCAAAACATTGGTGAAGTGGTCTCCCTTATTCAAGATATTGCGGAACAAACAAATCTACTCGCCCTAAATGCGACAATTGAAGCAGCTCGCGCCGGTGATGCGGGTAAAGGCTTTGCGGTTGTGGCATCAGAGGTTAAAAATCTTGCCTCACAAACGGCAAAAGCAACGGAGCAAATTGGTACTCAGATTACAAAAGTTCAAGATGCAACAACGGAAGCTGTTGATGCCATTAAAGGCATCTCTGACACCATTCGTGAAGTGGATGAAATCGCAGCTGCTATCGCATCCGCCGTTGAGGAGCAGGGAGCAGCAACGCAGGAAATATCCGCCAGTGTTCAAAGAGCTGCTGCAGGAACTCAAGAAGTTTCCTCATCCATCGGCATGGTAACTGAGGCGGCAAGCGAGTCTGATAGCGCGTCAAAAGATGTTCTATCCGCCTCTCGCGAGCTCTCTGTACAAGCTGAGAACTTACGAGCTCAGGTAACTACTTTTGTTCAAAATGTCAAAACTGGTTAAACTAAAGAAATTAGAAAGGGCGGCTCTAACCGAGCCGCCCTTTTTTTTATGCCAATGGGACCCAAAAATCGAATTCGAATTTCTTTTCATCAAACTGGTTTAGGAAATCTTGACAGATGACAGAGTGCTCGTAACCGTAACAAATCTCTCTTGTTTGTCCTAAAGTCTGACCGAACGTTATCTCACAATAACTTTGATCCTCCGCTCTCCCAACAAAATGCCCTAAAGTATTTGAATATCCTCCTAAATACTGCTCTTCTATTTTATCAGAGCCGAGCCGAACTTCTTCGTCCTCTGCAATAGCTCCCTCTGCCAAAGTCATGAAGCCCGCTTCAATGCACGAAAATCCGGATGGGATAATTAATCCCTCCTTTAGAATACTGGCAGATCGAAGCTGAATACTCTCTGGGTCCAACAAAGACATAAACTTTATTGAGCTGGGAGCCTCAAAATGCAATTCGCCCATTTTATCGAATGATGGTCGATCCGTTGCAAAAATAATATCTGCAAATCCCCCACTCATATTCCCTAGAAGGCAATGGAAGCCAATTCCGTCCATACTTTTAAGAAACTCTCTTTGCCAATCAAGGGACGCCGCAATCACATCCATTGTCTCCACATCCCTTTTTTTCTGGAAAGTCGCAAATCCCATGACGCTGTAGTTATTCAGTTGTTTATTGAGCATTTAAATTCCTTGAGAGTAATTATAAGCGGCACCGCTCAAACGCGGCCTAATCCGGAATATAAAAGACTACCCTGACAATTTATGTCAGGGTGAAACATGAGATTAATCAGATTGTTTAAAATTCTGGATCATTTGAGATCCTTAAGAAGGCCCGTCTCTGCGGAAGCTTTAAGTGTCCGTTTTGAGGTCTCCATGCGGACCATTTACCGGGACATGTCTACATTACAAGAGTTAGGAGCCCCTATTAGAGGCGAAGGGGGTATAGGATATCAAATTGATGCAGGTTTCTTCCTGCCTCCCCTCCATTTTGATGTTGATGAGCTGGATGCGATTGCATTTGGAATGCACATGGTTGCCGCCAAGTCAGACCCTTTCCTATCTGAAGCCGCAAAGAGTGCCGCCGCCAAAATAGGCGCTGTCCTGCCCCCTGATCAACAAGCCAAGTTTTTGGACACTCCCTTTCGTGCCCATTCGAAGGAACACAGCAATAACCCTTCGGCATTGGGTCGATTACCCCTCCTACGGTCTGCTTTGCGCCTCAAACAGAAAATTGCCGTTAGATATTGTTCTCTGGATAATGAAATCAGCAACCGTATACTTCATCCGCTTGGCATAACGACCTTTGATTCCGTTTGGCTTTTAACGGCCTGGTGTGAGAGCAAAGAAGATTTCAGAAATTTTCGCGTCGATAAGCTTGAAGAGGTTAAAATTCTCGACAAGCATTTTCACCCGACACCTGGACGCGGTTTCGAGGATTACATGAGGACACTATAAAAAGCCGTCAAGAGACGACCTCCTACCCACTGTCTTCCCTAATACGATCAGAAGCACTTTTGGAACAGTTTTTTTTCAGTTGATAATGATTATCATTTACAGTATTATTGCGAACGCCTCTTAATAACAGAAATAAAATCCATTTTTTTTCTGTAATGAAACGACGCACTTTGAAATCAAACAACAGGTCCCACATGCATCCCTTACTTAAAAACCTGACCCTGTCATGCTTAACGGCTGCCGGTCTTACTCTTGTAAACACGCAGATTACCATGGCTGAGAAAGTCGATGCCTCTTCTGTCTTAAGTAACTACGCAAATATTGCTGAGGCAATTTTTGAAGATAGCCTTACATCAGCAAAAGCCCTGGATACTGCAATCGACGGATTAATCCAAAATCCAAACAGCGAGTCACTTCAAATTGCGCGTAGCGCTTGGGTTGCCGCCCGCGCGCCCTACCAACAGTCAGAAGTCTACCGCTTTGGAAATGCAATCGTTGACGATTGGGAAGGTCGTGTTAATGCATGGCCACTTGATGAAGGGTTGATTGATTATGTTGATTCATCCTACGGCCGGGAATCTGACGGAAACCGCCTGTATACGCAAAATGTGATTGCAAACCCTATTCTTAACGTAAATGGCAGACAAGTGGATGCCACTAAAATCACGCCTACTCTTTTATCAGAAACACTTCATGAAGCTGAAGAAGTTGAGGCAAATGTAGCAACTGGATATCACGCAATAGAATTTCTATTGTGGGGTCAAGATCTTAACGGCACCGGCGCAGGTGCGGGCAATCGCCCAGCCAGCGATTTTGATACAAACAACTGTACTGGTGGCAATTGCGACCGCCGCGCTCAATATTTAAAAGCAGCGTCAAATCTTTTGATCAGTGATTTAGAAGAAATGGTTGGCAATTGGACGGTCAAAGGAGAGGCCCGTACTTTCCTAATGGAAAAACCTAAAACTAATCTTAGCGTTATCCTGACAGGTATGGGATCTCTGTCTTATGGCGAACTTGCCGGCGAGAGAATGAAGCTCGGCCTGTTGCTCAACGATCCAGAAGAAGAACATGATTGTTTTTCTGACAACACGCATAACTCTCACTACTACGATCAGATGGGTATCCAAAACGTCTATACTGGCCGTTATAATCGCATCGATGGCAGTGTGATTAGTGGCCCGTCTGTCTCTGATCTGGTGAAAGAAAAAGACAAAACAATCGATACTGAATTGGCTAACAAGTTGAGCAAAACAGTCGATGCAATGACAGCGATGAAGACGCGGGCAGAAACAGTAGAAGCCTATGATCAAATGATTGGCGAGGGAAATACAAAAGGCAACGCCATTGTTCAAGCTGCTATTGATGGCCTTGTCGATCAAACACGATCAATTGAGAGAGCCGTCACTGTATTGGGCTTGAAAGCGATTGAAATTGAAGGGTCCACTAGCCTCGACAATCCAAAAGCAGTTTTCCAGTAAGCTATAATCCTTAAATCCGGGGGCGGTGAGCAATCATCGCCTCACAGTCGAGCTAGATAAATGACATATGTTAATTTCCCTGTTGCAGCCATCGGGATAGGCGCTGCACTTTTCTTAAACGTAACCATCGTATCTGGCGCACAGAAGCTGGAACGAACGGATCTCAACCAGACAGATCAGTCTCGCGTCACTGCAATTGTCAAAAAGACCGTGGATTTCTCGAAAGCTGAACAATTTGAAGCAATGTCAGCAGGAGCTGCCACATCCACAGCGAGCCCCAATAGCAACGCTTTTTCTCACTCCCTTGAAAATTTGAGCTTCAAAGGGCAACGTGATTTTAAACTTGGAAACGGGATTTTCAAGAAGGTTTGGACATCCTCCCCCTCCTCTACTTTAGCATCTGACGGCTTAGGGCCCCTCTTTAACGCAAGGTCTTGCCAACGATGTCATCTAAAGGACGGCCGCGGCCATCCTCCAAAAAATAACATGGACCGCGCTACATCAATGTTCCTGCGCCTTTCCGTCCCACCAAAGACAGCTGAAGAGAAAAGTAAAATTGCCTCAGGTGAGCTAGCTTTAATCCAAGAGCCAACTTATGGCGGGCAATTTCAAGATTTCGCAGTCTCAGGTCTTCCATCAGAAGGTAAGATGGTTATTGATTACGAGGAAATTGAAGTGACCCTTGATGATGGTGACGTTCTCTCCTTGCGGAAGCCAACTTACTCTGTCAGTGACTTAGGGTACGGCCCCATGTCAAAAGACGTTCTCTTTTCTCCCCGCGTATCCCCTCAAATGATTGGATTAGGATTACTCGAAGCAATCCATCCTGCGGATATACGAAATTCGGCCGACCCCTTAGATAAAGACAAGGACGGTATTTCGGGAAAGGTCAGCGAAATATTTGATACGGCAACAGGCGAGAAACAACTCGGTTTGTTTGGCTGGAAGGCATCGGCACCAACGGTAGCCCTTCAGTCATCCGGAGCTTTTGCTGGCGATATCGGAATATCAAACGCGGCCGCCCCGCGCCATTGGGGTGATTGCACAGAAAATCAAAAAGCCTGCCTTGAAATGCCTAACGGTGTGAATAAACGGTTAGGGGATACAGAAGCGCCTAAAACGGTCATGGACCTTGTCTCCTTTTATTCTAGAAATTTAGCGGTTCCCGAGAGACGTAACGTAAATGATCCACAAGTTTTGCGCGGAAAAGAGATTTTCTATGAAGCAGGCTGCGCTGATTGCCACAGACCAAAATTCGTGACCAGCCGCGATGCTGAACAAGAAGAACACCAATTCCAGCTAATCTGGCCTTATACCGATATGCTTCTTCATGATTTAGGCGAAGGGCTTTCAGATAACAGGCCCGTTGGTAGCGCCGAGGGTGCTGAATGGCGGACGGCTCCGTTATGGGGAACAGGTCTTACCCAAACGGTCAATGGTCATACATTTTTCCTTCATGATGGTCGGGCCCGCAATCGGATGGAAGCAATTTTCTGGCATGGGGGAGAAGCCACTGCCGCGCGCGATACCGTCGCATCCCTTCCCAAAAAGGATAGAGATGCCTTGGTTGGCTTTCTCAAATCTTTATGATGGTTTCCATGAAAAAAATGATCTTCAAAATCAGTGTGGGTGCGTTGCTTTTAGCAGCCCCCCTATCCAATGCCCAAGCCGAGATCGACCAATCCCGGTTTATCCCTGCTATCAAGTCTGTAATTCAGTCGGTTATCATTCCCTCTTATGAAGATCTGACACAGGCAAGCTCAGCACAATTGGCCTCAATGCAGCGATTATGCACCTCGGCGGCTCCCACTCAATTGAGCCAAGCAAGAGAGGATTTCAAGCAGTTAGTTGATGGCTGGTCACGGGTAGAGATGTACCGCTTTGGCCCCGCACGCACAGCAAACCGACAAGAGAAATTGTTTTTTTGGCCTGACCGCCGTTCACGAGGCATCAAGCAGGTTAAAAAAATCCTCAATTCAAAAGATGATAAAGCTCTGACTATTGACAATTTGATGCAGAAAAGCGTTGCCGTACAAGGGCTGACAGCGTTGGAATTTGTTTTATTTGGCGCTGGATCAGAGACGCTGGCCTCTGCTCAAAGTAGTTCTTTTCGGTGCCTCTATGGGCAAACAATTGCAAAAGCAATTCACAAGACATCCACTGGCATCTTGAGTGATTGGCAAAAATCTGATGGATACGCGACCCTTTTGATGTCCGCCGGAAAAGAGAACCCAGTATTTCAAAGCGACGAGGAAGTCTTCCGGGAAATCTTACAACGGGCAGACGAGCTTATTCTCTCCCTCGTGACACAAAAACTGGACCCAGCGTTAAAATCCTCCCCCACTCTTGCCCGCCCAAAGCTTGCACCATTTTGGCGTAGCAATTTAACCCTTCGCTCTCTGGACGGAAATTTAGCATCCCTTTTAACGTTGCAACAAAATCCAGAATTTCTAAAATTATTGGGTGAAGATGAAAATGGGTTTGAATTTGAAATATCCCATAGTCGGGAGACGTTAAAGGGCCTGATGGCCCGAAATGAGAGTTGGAACGATCTTATCAGTACACCTGAATATCATGAAAAAATCCAATATCTAAAAAACCCACTCAATGGCGCACATCTTATTCTATCGGAATATTATCCAGAAGCGCTGGGTATCACTATGGGGTTTAACTCACTCGATGGAGATTAATCGCCGCACACTCTTAAAAAGTGTCGCGTCAATTCCAGTTGCCCTATCCCCCATCAATGCGTGGGGGGCAAGGCTTGACAAGCATGTCACGACCGGTCGGGATAAGGATGGCCAATTTTATGCCTATATCCTTGATCAAAGGGGGGGGATATCTGAAAAAATCGCTCTTCAAGGCCGTGGGCATGGTGTCGCTTACAATAAAAGTGCGAAGAAAGCCGTTTTATTTGCACGGCGGCCCGGACGATTTGCTCTTGCCTTTAATCCCTACAAACCAATAAAAATAACTGTGTTCGAACCACCGATAGACCGCCATTTTTATGGACACGGGGTTTTCTCTAAAAACGGTAATCTCCTCTTCGCCACTGAAAATGATTTTGATGGGGAGAAAGGGGTTATTGGGATTTACGATGCCCAAAATGACTTTCAGCGGTTAGGCGAATTTGATAGTGGCGGAATAGGTCCCCATGAAATTATTTTATCACAAGATGGCAAAACCCTCATTGTGGCAAATGGCGGAATAGCAACGCACCCGGATTACCCGCGCGACAAACTCAACCTTGCTGATATGAACCCAAACCTATCTTATATATCGATAAATAACGAGGCTATCGATCTTTCTTTGTCTCTCGATGCAAGCTTGCATCAAGTCTCCCTCCGTCACCTGTCTATAGACACGCTCGGCACAGTCTGGATCGGTGGGCAATATCAGGGAGTCAAATCAGATCAGGTCCCCTTAAGCTTCACACTGTCACATAAGGACAAGAGAATAACGCCTCTTCACGTGCCGGTTAAACTGCAAGCACAAATGAAGCAGTATGTTGGTTCGGTTTCTGTTAATAATATAGCGGGGTTAGCGGCCATGTCTGCGCCACGGGGCAATAAAATTTACCTTTGGAATCTTAACAGTCAATCTCTGATAAAAACCATCTCTATTATTGATGGCTGCGGTGTCGCGGTGGATGAAGACGGATTTTTGATAACGTCGGGGCAAGGCCAAATAGTCAGTCCCACCCATCGATCAACAACAGTTGGCGTCAATTGGGACAATCACATCACTGCATTATGAACTTTAGATACTAGAGAGAGAGCGAAAAACATCCGATGTTGTCACAGAGCCAATTTTGGAATTTTCCGCAACTACATCAATATCTTCAGGACTTTTTCGCATCATTTGGATTAACTCTCTGAGCGGTGTATTAGCAGCTACTTTGCGGTTTTCCGCAGTCGCGACCTCATCAGACGCTTTTGACATAATATCCCCCGCACGCAACACATTAAGGGGGTTCATATGAGCCACAAAATCCTTCACATAATCATCGTTGGGTTTTAAAACGATATCCTGCGGAGTGCCGAATTGGACAATCCGCCCGCCTTTCATAATGGCAATTTTATTGCCAATTTTCATGGCTTCGTCGAGATCATGGCTCACAAATAAAATAGTCCGCTTAGATTTTTCCTGCAGCTCCAACAGCTCATCTTGTAAATGCGCCCGAATTAATGGATCAAGCGCGCTGAAAGGTTCATCCATTAACAGAATTGGAGCCTCGGTTACGAAGGCCCGCGCAAGCCCTACCCGCTGCCGCATACCACCAGATAGTTCTGATATTTTTCGATCAGCCCAATCTTGCAAACCAACAAGTTTTAATTGCTCTTCTACCCGAGAGGAGCGCTCTTTCTTAGGCAGGCCCGAAAGCTCTAGCCCTAGCCCGACATTCTCAGAAACTGTTCGCCAAGGTAATAATGCAAAACTTTGAAAGACCATGGCGACAGCTGTGGTTCGCAATGTTTGCAAAGCCTGCCTGCTCGCGGAGCCGATATCTAGGAATTGCCCTCCGCAGGTCACCTCGACGGCGCCTTCTGTTATTGGATTGAGCCCATTAACAGTTCGAAGCAGTGTCGATTTCCCAGACCCTGACAGGCCCATCAATACCACAATCTCCCCGACATTCACATCGAGGCTGCATCTGGAAACACCCAGTACATTCCCGGTTTTGTCGTGAATGTCCTCCCGGCTTAACCCATCATTTGAAAATTTCAGGGCATCTTCGGTTTTTTTGCCAAAAATGACGGAAACATCTTTAAAACGGATGGCAGTCTCCATGAGCTCAATCCTCCGACGAGCGGATCATGCGATCCAAAATAATAGCCACAAGGACAATAGCGACCCCGACTTCAAATCCTTTAGCAATATTGACTTGATTGAGCGCACGAAGCGTTGGAACACCTAATCCATCTGCTCCAACAAGAGCCGCAATCACCACCATAGACAAGGACAGCATAATCGTCTGCGTTATGCCGGCCCTAATTTGAGGAAGCGCATAGGGAACTTCTATTTTCCATAAAATAGCCCATGGACTCCCGCCAAAGGCCAAGCCGGCCTCTTTCAACTCATCAGGGGTGCTCGAAATCCCCAATTGAGTTAAGCGAATGGGGGCTGGTAGGGCAAAGATCACTGTCGCAATAAGACCCGGAACCATACCAAGTCCAAAAAGGATCAAGGCTGGAATTAGATAGACGAAAGTTGGAATGGTCTGCATTAAATCCAAAACGGGCCGAATTGCAGAAAAGAAGAGAGGTTTCCTCGCCGCATAAATTCCAATTGGAATTCCCACAGCCATACAAACAAAAGTGGATGCTAAAACGAGAGCAAGTGTCTCTGTTGTCTCTTCCCAATACCCCTGGTTAATGATGAGCAACAGCCCAAAAAAAACGAAAAGAGTAAAGCCGATTGAGCGCCTCAAATACCACCCTAATGCTGTTGTAATTGAGACAATTATCAGAGGATGAGGAAACTGCAATAGGAAGAGAATGGAGGCTATAAACCCTTCCAACCCCACAGCAATTCCGTCAAAGAACCAACTGCCGTTTTCGGTCAGAAAATCCACAAAATGCTTCGCCCCTTTTCCGATAGGGATTTTTTCTTCAGTTAGCCATTCCATAGTTCGTCTTCACTTTATCAATGACAAAGAAAAAGGCTGGAATTTTATCCAGCCTTTATAACACAATGATTAGAGACCGAGGCTTGCTTTGACTGATGATAACCCATCTTTGCCATCAATGGTTTTAACGCCATCAAGCCATTTAGTCAGAACAGCTGGGTTCTTTTTAATCCAAGCCTTAGCAGCGTCATCTGCATCTTTATCGTCATTAAGGATTGCGCCCATAATCTCATTCTCCATCGCGAGACTGAATTCTAGGTTTTTGAGGAGAACACCGACATTTTGGCACTCTGCGCTATAGCCTTTACGTGTATTGGTAAACACTTCCGCGCCGCCAAAGTTAGGGCCGAAGAAGTCATCACCACCGGACAAATATGCCATTTCAAAATTTGCATTCATCGGATGAGGTTCCCAGCCAAGGAAAACCACGTGATCTTTCTTCTTGCCAGCCCGTGCGACCTGAGACAGCATTCCTTGTTCAGATGACTCAACGACCTTAAACCCATCAAGCCCCATAGACTTAGTTTGGATCATATCCTGAATTAAACGGTTGCCGTCATTACCCGGCTCAATCCCGTAAATTTTACCGGACAGTTGGTCTTTGAATTTTCCGATATCAGCAAAAGATTTCAATCCAGCATCATAAGTGTATTTAGGTACTGCAAGTGTGTATTTAGCACCTTCCAGATTACGGCCTACAGTCTCAACTGTTCCCGCGTCCCGATACGCTTTGATATCGCCTTCCATCGTTGGCATCCAATTGCCAAGGAAAACATCGATATCACCATTTGCCATAGCAGTATAAGTCACAGGGACCGACAGCACTTTAACATTGGCCTTATATCCCAATCCTTCTAGAACGGTGGCCGTTGCGGCTGTTGTCGCGGTGATATCCGTCCACCCGACATCTGATAACCGAACAGTACTACAATCAGCATAAGCTGCCGATGATAAGGAAACGAGACCCAACGCAACAAGTGATGTTTTCAACATTTTTCCCATGTGACACTCTCCAATAATGCAATATTATTATTTAACAATATATCACAATTAGCTGCCCTGTTAGGCTAAAAATAGGCGCAAGCAAGAAGTTTTTATTCACTTCTAACAACAGCTAAATATGTATTTTGATTGATAACATGCCAACATATCCCGATATGAAAAGCAATATTTTAATTGATTGACCGGTTAATCAAAAAAAATATATATATTCCATAAGGGCTCAGATACCCACCTCAGGAGTAGTCATGCCAAAAGTAGGAATGGAAGATTTTCGGCGAAGTTCGCTAATCCTTGCGACCCTACATACGATTCAGGCCAAAGGAACAATCGACATTCGTGTAAGCGACATTGCAAGTCACGCCGGTGTCTCTTCTGGCCTCGCCCATCATTACTTTGGCAGCAAAGAAAATCTAATATTGGCTGCATTGCGACATTTACTAAGTGAATTCCGAATTTCGGTTATAAATGAGCTTTCAATCGCAAAGACCCCTCGGGAGAAAATATCTGCTATTGTCTCTGCCTGTTTAAACCAACAACAATTTAGTCAGGAAAATGTAACCGCTTGGCTTATATTTTACGCTCATGCACAAGAATCGCCGCAAGCTCAGAAATTACTTCGTGTCTATGTTCGGCGATTACAATCCAATCTACGCTATCATCTAAAACCAATGGTGGGAGACAAATCGGCTAGTATAGCTGAAGTCGTTGGTAGTCTCATCGATGGAATTTTTATCAGGCAAGCTCTAAGGCTTGAAAAAGCAAACTCGGATTTTTCGAAAACCCTTATTGAAGAATGTCTTAACCTACATATTGCTGCTGCATCTGGATTAAAAAATGGAATATGATTACATCATTGTTGGCGCAGGATCAGCTGGTTGCGTTCTTGCCAATCGCCTAAGCGAAGATCGATCGACAACAGTATGCCTGATTGATTTTGGCGGTGCTGATAACAGTATTTTCATAAAAATGCCCACAGCCTTATCCATCCCCATGAATATGGATAAATTCAATTGGGGTTTTGAAAGCCAACCCGAACCGGGGTTAGACGGCAGGCGTCTCGATTGCCCTCGGGGAAAAGTCCTTGGCGGATCGTCGTCAATCAATGGAATGGTTTATGTACGCGGTCATGCTTGCGATTTCGAAGAATGGAAATCTGAAGGGGCTGAAGGCTGGGGATATGCAGACGTTTTACCGTATTTCAAACGTGCAGAAAAGTGGATTAAAGGAGAAAACACCTATCGTGGTGGCAGCGGCCCCGTTGGCGTCAATAATGGCAACGAAATGAAACTCAGCCCCCTTTATGATACCTTTATCAAAGCGGGAGAAGAAGCAGGATACCCAAAAACAGAAGATTATAACGGGTATTCGCAAGAAGGGTTTGGCCCTATGCATATGACTGTTGATAAAGGCGTGCGGGCCTCAACTTCCCATGCTTATTTGAAACCCGTCAAATCCCGATCAAACTTAACAATTCTTACTCACTGTATGGCAGAAAAAATCACCTTTGATGGCACCCGTGCAACCGGCATTCAAATTCGTCGTGATGGAAAAGTCGACACCTTAAAGGCTAAGGGGGAAGTGATCCTATCTGCAGGCTCTATCGGCTCCCCGACCCTTTTACAACGATCCGGCATTGGACCCGCTAAGGAACTTAAGATAGTCGGTGTCTCCCCCCTTATTGACCTTCCTGGCGTGGGCGCAAACTTGCAAGATCACTTGGAAGTATATTTCCAATATAAATGCCATATGCCCATCACCCTGAACAGCAAGTTGGATTGGGTTAGTAAAGGCCTTATTGGCGCTCGCTGGTTTTTCCTTAAAAGTGGCCTCGGTGCCACCAATCACTTTGAAGCGTGCGCATTTATCCGCTCTAAAGCCGGTCAAAAATGGCCTGACATCCAATATCACTTCCTACCGGCCGCTATGCGGTATGATGGGCGAACGGCATTTGAGGGCCATGGCTATCAAGTTCATGTTGGCCCAAACAAACCCAAAAGCCGGGGTTCCGTCATGATCACATCAACAAAAGCTGAAGATAAACCAAACATTACATTTAACTACATTACTGATAGTCAAGATATCGAAGATTGGCGCCACGTTATCCGGTTGAGCCGAGAAATCCTAACGCAACCCGCATTTGATGCCTATCGGGGGGATGAAATTCAACCCGGTGCGGATGTGAGCACAGACGATGAGATCGACCAATGGGTTAGAAAAAATGTGGAAAGCGCCTATCATCCATCCTGCACGTGCAAAATTGGTGCGGATACGGATGAAATGGCCGTTTTAGACTATCAATGCCGAGTTCGCGGCGCGCAAAATCTACGCGTTGTAGACTCATCCATTTTCCCGACAATTCCAAATGGCAACCTCAACGCACCAACCATTATGGTGGCGGAAAAAGCCGCAGACCAAATCCTTGGAAAGGCTGCCCTGCCGGCATCGAATGCAGACTATTGGTTAGATCCTGATTGGAAACAGCAGCAGCGGCCCAGAAATCCGGTTCGTTAGGAAAGAGATCATATCATTGGAAATACGATCAAGAATTCCTTTAAACAGATCCGCATAGGCTGTACTCTAAATCTTATCTGGCTTAGGAAGTGTTTTTAATAAGACTGATAAATAAAAGTAACCCTTAAGACAAAAGGGATTTTCCGTCGTTCCAATTCAAAATCTCATTCCGTAACATATTGAGTTCTGAAAACTCATTTATATCAAATTCGGTGTTAAATACCAATTCAGTATGGCTGGATATCTCAGTCCAATCAGCTTCGTTAAGCCTTTTTTCAGCGAGCGGGAAGAAAACCTTTTCTTCATTTTTCATATGAAGCCAGAGAGCAGATTTATACTCATTCACTATTGAGACAAACCACATACGGGGAAGTTCACTACTTCTCTCCACGTTACCTACGGCCTCTTTTAAGGCATCAGATAAGAAGGCAAGTTTATCATGTTCTTCCCGGATTTTACCGACTGTAGTTGCCCCTGCGGGATCTCGAACTAAAAGTTTTCGGAAAATCTCGTCTTCAATGGCGTGATGCTTATGCTGAACCGTGCGGGTTAGATATTCTAAAATTGACGAGACGAACAGGTAATCAAGGACCTCCCCCTCTTTAAAACTATCCATTTCCTGTTCAAGCAACGTCAATAAGTTTGCCATCCTTTTATGTTCCCGTTTCAGGGATGTAATTAACGGTTGCATGGGCTTCCTCATTCTAATTAGGCATCTTTAGAATGACAGTATTAGGAAGACTTTACATAGTCATTGATCGAAATCACCATGCAAAAATTAATATTCAATACGGGAAAATACATTTAAACAATTCCCCTTAAATGGACTTCAAATTTCCACGTGATACTGAGTTAGAAGTTCGATTTACTACAAATATTATTTATTTTACACGTTCTGTATTTTCAAGCCTCGCCATACGCGGTATTCTCCCTCCACAGGGTAAATTAATAAAGAAACAATCGGACAAAATGACAGAATTCATCTTCAATACCGTTCCAAAATTAATCTGCAAGCCTGGGGCAATGCACGGCCTTGGCGCACATGTTAAATCCCAAATTGGGGATCATGTTTTTATTGTCACCGATCCCGGGATAATTAGATTTGGCTTACTGAAAACCGCCTTATCCAGCCTTGATAAGGCAAACATTAAATATACTATATTTGATCAAGTCGAAGCCGATCCCAGAGCCTCTATTGTCGAAGAGGCTGCCAAAGCTGCCATTGCGGCAAGTGTGGATGGCGTTATTGGCTTTGGCGGCGGATCCTCTATGGATGTCGCCAAACTTGTTGCCTTGCTGGCAAAACAACAAGAAAAGCTGGAAGACATTTACGGCATTGAGATGATCAAGGGAGACAGACTTCCCCTCATCCAAATTCCAACTACGGCTGGTACTGGCTCCGAAGTTACTCCGATATCGATCATTACTGTGGGTAGTGAAACCAAGAAGGGTGTTGTGTCGTCAAAACTCCTCCCTGATATGGCGATCCTCGATGCTGATTTAACACTTGGACTGCCCCCGCATGTTACCGCGGCAACAGGTGTTGATGCTATGGTCCATGCCATTGAAGCCTTCACGTCGAAAGGCGCCAACAACAACCCCCTTTCAGCCACTCTTGGCAAAGAAGCTCTCCGTTTGTTAGGCGGTAACATCAGAACAGCCGTGAAGGACGGAGGCAACCGGGAAGCCCGATCGAATATGTTGCTTGGGGCATGCCTCGCAGGACAAGCCTTTGCAAATTCACCTGTCGCTGCCGTGCACGCCCTTGCCTACCCAATAGGTGGCATCTTTCATGTGCCTCATGGTTTATCAAACGCTCTGGTTTTGCCAGAAGTTATGCGTTTCAATGCGACCGTATGTGCCGCTGAATATGCAGAATTGGCCCCTCTGGTTTTCCCTGAAATTGATTGCAGTGAAGGATCCCAGAAGACTTGCCAAATTTTCATCGATAAGCTTGCGGATTTAAATGCAGAACTTGGGCTGGAGACTACTCTTCGCGAAGTTGGTATTAGCCACGAAGATTTATCTCGTTTAGCCTCCGCCGCGATGGAACAAACCCGCCTTCTGGTCAATAATCCCCGCGAAGTGACTGAACAGGATGCTTATAATATCTACAAAAAAGTGCTTTAAGCGAAATTAAATCGACTGGAAAGGACGTATCTAAGCTCTTTCCAGTCAATTCATATCTTCAAATTTTAGAGAAGTCACCGCCGCGTCCAAGTCCGGACGAGAAACGTGCGGCACCGCTTTGAGCTTCCGCCAAGACCGGTTTTTCCCCTTCAATCGCTTCAAGTTTTAAAGCGTCTTCAATATCCAAGCCCCACTGCTGATGGGATGTCATACGGTCCACTTGCATACAGAGTTGAGGAAACGCGCAAAGTTGCTCAGCAAGCTCAAACGCTGCGGCATAAGCACCCCCTTTGTCGGTCAGTCTGTTTGCCAAACCAAAAGATAACGCTTCATCTGCCCTAACCTCGCGCCCTGTCAGGATCATGTCCAATGCGCGACTTTGCCCAATAAGGCGCGGAAGACGGATCGTTCCCCCATCGATCAAGGGAACACCCCAGCGACGGCAAAATACACCAAAACTAGCTGTTTTTGCAGCAACCCGAAGATCGCACCATAAAGCGAGCTCCAACCCGCCAGCGACCGCATATCCTTCAACGGCGGCGATCACGGGTTTCGATAATAACCGTCGCGTTGGACCCATAAGGCCTTCCGCTGCCGGATCATAATCAAGGCTTTTGGATGAAAGCGATTTCAGATCAAATCCGGCACAAAAATAATCGCCGGTCCCTCTTAATATCGCAACGGACTGAGTTGGATCTTCATCGAACGCAACAAAGGCTGCAAGAAGCAACTTACCTGTCTCCGCATCGACAGCATTTCGACGTTCTGGCCGGTTAATTGTAACCGTGGTAATTGCCCCTGTTTTTTCAATCAGAACTTTGTCGTGGCTTAGTTCGCTCATCCGGTTTTCCCTTGTTATTTTTCATCGATAAAAGAGTATATTTCTGATCTATTTAAGGCAACTGACCATTGCATCTGCCAATGTTTCCATCAAACCAATATATAATCCAACGCCTTGGGGTAAATCTGATCCCAACGGGTCTAATAATCCTGATTTTATAGTGCTGCCTTCGGATGCAGTCCTAACAAGTTTATCGGAAAATTGTGGTTCCCTAAAAATACACTTCGCCTTTGTCTCTTTGATTTTAGCGCGAATTTCTTGAAGCCGAGCGATAGAGGGGGACGATTTTGGCTCCAACAGGATGCTCCCCACTGCTCGCAACCCATAATGTTTTTCGAAATACTGATATGAGTCATGGAAAACAACGAAAGGCATTGTCAGCACCGGTGCCAGTTTTTCTGTTAGTCGCTTATCCATAGACTGTATTTTGGCAACCAGAGTTTTTGCATTCGCCCCGTAAAGCGCTTTATTTTCAGGGAACAATTTTCCAAGTTCGCCCTCTATCTGCCTGACAATTGTCACGGCATTTTCAGGGTCGAGCCAAATATGTGGATCATCGTCAAAAGCGTGATCATCGCGCCCTTCCAGGGTCTCATGATGATGCGCTTCTTCCTCATGAACCGCCCACGCCCCGCCTTCTCGGTAAGGCCGGATCTCTATATTGGACGCATCCATCAGGCTTATTTTTGCCACTGACGATGGGAGGCCATTAAAACTACGGATCAAAAAAGTCTCAAAACTTTTGCTCACATAGAAAACAGCCCGGGCAGAGTGCATTTTACGAAGTTGAGATGGCTTTAACTGAAAAGAATGAGGAGAGGCATATCCTCTGAGCAGTAAAATTGGATCTCCGCTTTCCCCCATCACTTCTTTCACTAAAGAATGAATAGGCGCGATACTAACGACAACCTCTCCCTCCCCATTAGGCCATGCCGATTGAAGAGAAAGTAGTATTAGGCCAGCGGCAAAGACAGCATTTCTTATCATAGTGAATTTCTCAAATTTTGATGTAATGTTATACTGTAACATATATCAAGAACACGACAATCCGTCAATTCTCAAAACAGATAATTCTATCTTTCTTGACAAATATAAACCAATTGGTATATTTTGACCGATCAGTTTAATTTGGAATCCCATGACCTATAATAAATCAATTCAAACACGCAAAAATCTAATTAAGGCAACAGCCGGGCTTTTACGCAGCAAAGGATATTCTGCTATGGGCCTGAGTGAAGTTGTCAAAAACAGCTCTGTCCCTAAAGGCTCCCTTTACCATCATTTTCCAGGTGGGAAGGAAGAACTGGCCAGCGTTACGATTTTGGAGACCGGAGAGAACATGGCTCAATCGGTGATGGTGCTCTCCAAAAACTCAAAGGATATTGTTGAGACAGTCGGTCATTATTTTAATCACTATATTGAGCAACTTGAGAAAACCGAATTTCAAAATGGCTGCCCTTTGGCAACGACAGCACTTGAGACCGCAACCCTTACCGACACTGTACAAAAAGCGTGTTCTACGTCCTTTTTACGGTTTGAAGACATATTGGCATCCCAGCTTAAAGAAAGCGGCTTGCCCGATGAAATTGCACAAAAGGCCTCCATTTATACAATAGCAGCCTTCGAAGGCGGCCTGCTATTGGCCAAGGCCCATAACGACACGCACTATCTCACCGTTGTCAGAGACCAAATCACTCAACATTTAAAAACAATAATCCAATAATCGGAAATCACTCATGTCACATCAGCAAATAATGAAAAAAACCGTCACCATCCCGGCACAAGATGGATTTCCCCTAATCGGTACTTACTATCCGTGTAAAATAGAAAGCTCGCACCTAATTGTGATCAATAGCGCGACGGCGGTTCCCCGGCAATTTTACCAACATTTTGCCCTTGCTTTGGTTGCTGCTGGATACAGTGTTTTGACATATGACTATCGCGGCATAAACGATTCCCGTCCCAAAAAATTACGGGGTTTTAAAGCAAAAATGAGAGACTGGGCATTACAGGACATGGAAGGCGTCCTGAACTGGGCACGAACAGTATATACCCCGAAAAAGTTATTTTTAGTTGGCCACAGCGTTGGCGGTCAGGTTGCGGGCATGGTGAAGGCTGCTAAATCGGTTGACGGTATGATCACATTCTCTGCCCAAAGTGGAAATTGGCGTTATCAAGGAGGCTCCCAAAAACTAGCCGTCCTCGTCCACACTCACTTCACTCTCCCCTTTTTAGCCAACCTTATAGGCTATATGCCGTGGAGTTGGTTTGGCGCTGTTGATATGCCAAAAGGCGTTGCAACTGAATGGGCCGGCTGGTGTCGCCACAAAGATTACTTGCTTGGCGATACGACGTTACCGCTAGATCGATATGCCGCTCACACCTCCCCCGTTCTTGCCTATAGTTTTGAAGATGATAACTGGGGTTCCAAAAAATCCGTTGATATGATGATGAGGGCTTACCCGAATGTAGAGCGCCGTCATTTGAATGCAAAGGAGAGAGGCTTGAAACCGCTGGGTCATTTTGGTTTTTTCCGCACCGGTGCTGCACCCCTATGGCAAGAGGCAATTGACTGGTTCGACGCCCATTAAGCCCACAAATAAGCAAAAAAAATGCCTACCCAGTTTTCGGGTAGGCATTTCAATAGAACAGCCTTTATTTAGACCAATTCTGTAAGCGATTTGGGAGAATAATCTTCCAACTCATCCATTCGACCTGCGCGGACTTTATTCGGCCAGTCCGCATCCTGAATAAGGGCGCGGCCAACGGCCACCAGTTCAAACTCATCGGCATCGAGGCGTTCCCCAAGATCTTCCAACGGACGGACCCCAGAGCCCTCTCCTTTAAATGCCGACATCATATCATTGTTAAGACCGACACTCCCCACAGTGATCGCAGGTAACCCTGTTAGTTTCTGTGTCCAACCGGCGAGATTAAGGCTGCTGCCTTCGAATTCTGGCTCCCAATATCGGCGTGTTGAGCAATGGAAGATATCAACGCCAGCATCCACAAGTGGCTTCAAAAAAGCTCCGAGCTCTTCTGAAGTTTTGGCAAGCTTTGCTTCATAGTCTTGCTGTTTCCATTGAGAGAACCGGAAGACAATAGGAAATTCCTCGCCAACGGCATCCCGAATAGCAGCAACAATTCTGGCAGCAAAGGTTGTTCTTGTTACCTGATCACCGCCGAAATCATCCTCTCGTTTGTTCATTTGTCCCCAGAAAAACTGGTCGATAAGATACCCATGGGCACCGTGAACTTCAACGCCATCAAACCCGATGTCTTTCGCTGATTTCGCAGACTCAGCATACGCTTTGATCAGGTTCTCCACCTCTTCTTCTGTAAGAGGTTCTGCAATTTTTTTCTCATTATGCAAAATGCCGGAAGGGCTGGCATTCTGAAGGTCCTTATGGGTCGCGTCACTTGCGCGACGTGCCATGCCCACATGCCAAATTTGCGGCATAATTTTACCGCCCGCTTTATGAACGGCGTCTACTACATTTTTCCAACCAGCAAGAGCTTTCTCGCCGTGAAAATGCGGAACATTTGGATGAGGCGTTGCAACGGGATCATTTATGGTAGTGCCTTCAGTAATGATAAGGCTTGTCCCACCTTCTACGCGACGTCGGTAGTAATCAGCAACATTTTGACCGGGGACACCGTCAGGAGAGAAATAACGCGTCATCGGTGCCATAACAATACGATTTGGCAAAGATAGTTTTTTTGATTTGAACTCGGTAAAAAGTTTCTCAAGTTTGTTGGACATTAGGAACCAATCTTTTGTTTTTTCTTTTAAGCTATTGCGTGTGTGTCGATGAATTCAACATATATACTTCTTCTATTAGTTCAATGTGACATAGCACACAGCGCTAAACATTGGCTTTACAACAACTGGCTGACCCGTGCCTTTAAAGGAGGCAAGATTTCGTCTTCAAACCATTCATTTTTCTTAAGCCAGATATTATTACGCGGACTGGGATGCGGGAGTACTATTTTTGATGGCCAGTATTCCCTCCAATTTTGGACCGTCTCCGTCACCGTTTTACGCCCTCCACCATCAAGATGCCAAGCCATCGCGTATTGCCCAATGATGATCGTCAGTGCCACATCAGTCATCTCAGACATTAATTTTTGCCGCCACGCAGGTGCGCATTCTTTTCGCGGTGGTAAATCTCCTGATTTTCCGGTACCAGGAAAACAAAACCCCATGGGGACGATATTAAATTTTGTAGCATCATAGAAAACGTCCCGATCAACGCCTAACCAATCTCGCAGCCGATCACCGCTTGGATCATTGAAGGGGATACCCGTTTCGTGGACTTTTCGACCTGGCGCTTGCCCTACTACGAGTATTTTAGCGCGATCAGACACCTGAACCACGGGACGTACGCCATGCGGTAGGGCCGAGACACAAATTTGGCAGGTTCGTATCTCATCTAAAAGCCCCTCAAGTGATTTACTGCGCATTTTCTACCCCATTATAAAAACATCTTCTAATAAGCCATTGTTTTCGTTACTATGACGCAATTATTTGGCACCATAGAGAATTGACCTCCATGCTTGACCCTGTTGTTATTGACGTCGCTATCACGGCCTTTGTCACGCTATTTGTGATAATCGACCCCATTGGGTTAGTGCCCATCTTTATAGCGCTTACAAAAGATACCAGTGTATCCCATCAACGCTTAATGGCCCTGAAGGGAACATCCATTGGCGGTGTAATATTACTATTTTTTGCCCTGCTTGGGGATAAATTTCTTGTTTTATTAGGGGTCGGTATCCCAGCTTTTCGCATTGCCGGCGGCATTATGCTATTTTTACTAGCCTTGGAAATGGTCTTTGATAAACGCACCCAACGACGAGAAGACAAAGCTGAAAAAATGAAGGACGATCAACCACACGAGGATATTTCTGTGTTCCCCTTGTCGGTTCCTCTTATTTCTGGCCCCGGCGCCATTGCGTCAATCATGCTTCTTATGGGGGAAAACAAATCCGATTGGGCCCTTCAATCTACCGTCCTCGTTGTTCTAGGGGTTGTTCTGCTTATTTGCCTTCTTTTGTTTTTCCTTGCGGGACCCCTTTCAAGGATAATGGGACAAACCTTTTCCCAAATTCTGTCCCGGGTCCTTGGTGTCATTCTTGGTGCACTGGCTATTCAGTTTATACTGGATGGTATTAAAGCCGGTCTTATGCAGTAATTCGGTCCGTACAAAAACAACGATTTTCCAATGAGGGTATAATGATGACTATTACAGGTAGATGTTATTGTGGACAGCTTAAATATGAAGCTAAGGGTGATCCGATCGTAAAGGGGAACTGTCATTGCAGGGAATGTCAGTATATTTCCGGCGGGCACCCAAACGCCTTTATGGTCATGCCAGATGCTGGATTTAAATATACGACAGGAAAGCCTAAGGCGTTTTCTCGCGATGATTTGGAAAATCCTCGGGTTCGTGAATTTTGCGAGAATTGCGGAACACATATCCTGACAAAATCCCCATCAAGGGCTGGCGCCGTTGTTCTTAAAGTGGGAACATTGGACGATCCATCCCACTACCAAAAACCTGAAATGGCAATCTTCACCATCGATAAACAACCCTACCATCATTTATACGATGATGTTCCGGCCTTTGAGCGGATGAAACCTTAAGCCTCCCCGCGAGAGGGATAATAAATTACGCTTAAAATAACTGACGGCTCTGTCGTCTGGTTTCGGTACCCATGAGGGCGGTCTGCATTAAAACGAATAGACTGCCCTTTTTTAAGTTTATGCCATTCTCCCTCTGACAAGATTTCCATCTGCCCTTCTGTCACGGTGATATATTCGATAACCCCTGCTTTATGAGGCTCGGATAGTCGCTCGTATGATGCCGGGAAAGTCAGTTCGAAATATTCAAATGCAACCCGTGGATCAAATGGGAAAAGAGGCGCAACGAGCATCCCGTCCTCGGCAATAGTTTGGCGCAATTTTGTTGCATCACGAACCAGTGTCACCAACGGCTCTTCATTGTCAGACTTATATTCCAACAGGGATGACAACGAGACACTAAAGCCCGTTGCTATTTTCCAGAGAGTCGAGATGGTTGGGCTGGATTCCCCTCGCTCAATTTGACCCAGCATTGCTTTGCTAACGCCTGTCTCTTTCGCGGCCCGGTCCAAACTCCACTGAAGACGTCCTCTCATTTGTTTGAGGCTTTTAGAAACTTGCTCCGCTGGGTTTTCCATATCTACTCAAATATCATCCAAAAATTACTGTACGTTATAACGCACGACTGATAGTGTGATGAAAATATACGTTATAACGCACAAAATATAAACCCGTTGGATTGCCTATGTTAAAATTTTTCTCACCTGTCTTTATCTCCACTGGATTTGTCTCAGTTTTGGTTGGGTATACCAGTGCGGGGGCCATTGTTTTTCAGGCCGCAGCGGCCGGCGGTGCCTCACCAGAACAAATCAGCTCATGGCTTTGGGCCTTGGGAATTGGCATGGGTATAAGCGGAATTGCGTTATCTCTTTGGTACCGCACCCCCATCATCGTTGCTTGGTCAACCCCCGGTGCGGCCCTTCTTGTGACCAGCCTACCCGGTATTCCTATGTCAGAGGCGATTGGGGCTTTTATACTTTGCTCTGCCCTCCTCATGATATGTGGGATCACCGGATGGTTTGAAAAAATCATGGAATTCGTGCCTCAATCCTTAGCCTCCGCCATGCTGGCTGGTGTATTGCTCCGCTTTGGATTGAACACTTTTCTCGCTATCGAGACCCAATTTATCATGGTCGGTTTGATGCTAACGACTTACATCCTTGGAAAGCGATATTTTCCAAGATATGTGATCCCTGTAACCTTCGCTATTGGGGCCGCATATGCAAGTTATCTAGGGCTTGTTGATGCGACCAAGCTAGATGTCGCCTTAACTATCCCAGTTTTAACGTTACCCACTTTTAACATAACAACCCTCATTGGCGTGGGCATCCCGCTTTTCATCGTCACGATGGCATCGCAAAACATCCCCGGCGTTGCTGTATTACGGGCTCACGGATATAAAACGCCCGCCTCCCCCCTTATTGGATGGACCGGTTTCACGGGAATTATTTTTGCGCCCTTTGGAGGTTTTGCCTTCAACCTCGCCGCCATCACGGCCGCTATATGCATGGGGGATATGGTTGATCCTGACAAGAAGAAGAGATATCAAGCCGCCGTTTGGGCAGGTATATTCTACATCCTAATGGGCCTTTTCGGTGCCACCGTTGCCAGCCTCTTTACCCTGTTTCCCATTGAGTTGGTAATGGCAATCGCTGGATTGGCCCTACTGGGCACCATTGGTAATAGTTTAAAAATTGCACTGGACAGCGAGCCAGAGCGTGAAGCTGCTTTCATAACCTTTGCAATAACTGCATCTGGCATGTCACTGCTCACCATTGGCGCCCCATTCTGGGGGCTAATTGCAGGTTTAATTGTGTATTATTTTGCAAATTTTACGCGTGCAAAGACCGTTTAGAGAATTCTCAGGCTGCGAATTGGGGGTCTTCCACAATTTTTGTAGTCTGGTTTTTCATTGCTTTGAGTTTCGGGTAAATTTCCTCAAGGTCTTTTAAAATATGAGCCATGGGCGGGTTCTGAAAAATACCGCGATCTTTCACATATTCCATATGCTTATTCTCATCAGCATCAAATTCGTGAAAAAGGGCATCGGACTTGCCATCAAACTCAATGACCTTAACGCCAAATCGATCACAAAGTTCCTGATTAAATGTAGGGGTTACTTTATACACCGCCCCATCCAATTCAAGCGCCACATATCCATGATAAACAAATAAATCTGTCCCCATCTTTTCCGCTAATTTTGGTGAATTAAGATGGTTTTTCACGTCAGCAAAACCAACACCTGCCGGAATACCAATCGCGCGAAGGCATGCCGTTAAAAGAATAGCTTTGGGGACGCAAAAAGCGGCTGGAAGATCGGCTATATAGCTGGCTACATATTCTGCACTGTCAAAGCCAATTTGATAAGGATCGTACCGGATATCATCCCGCACAGCGTTAAAGAGACAAATAGCTTTTTCAGTGTCCGATAAGGTTTCTTTTTCCAACAAAACCTTTGTTAGAAACGCCTGCACCGATGGTGCTTCATAATCTATGTAAGACGTGGCATTCACCCAATCAGCCGGCACCTGGTTTGAGCTTTGCCCCATAACATCAATCATCTAACACCCATTTTATTAATCTAAACTATGTTAGAATTTATAGTCAGTACGACTTTTGTCAAGCCGTACTGACTATTTATCATTAGGAAGCGCTAGGACCGTAAGCGTATTCCCCACCCTTTTCGAGAGCTTTGAGATACGCTGGTCGTGCTTGAATGCGATCAACAAATGCACTCAATTCTGGAAGTTGTGCCAGACCACCAGCGGCTTTAGCAGCCTCTAGGGGGAATGACAGCATAATATCGGCGCCACTCAAGGTATCCCCTACAAAAAACTCTCTTCCTTTCATTTCGTTATTCATGAAAGAGAAATGATTGGCAGTCTCACCGTCAATGCGCGGCATAAGCGGGGCTGCGGCATCGCCAAGGCGACTTGTATAAAGGCGGAGAAGAATAGGAAGCATTGCAGACCCTTCCGCATAATGCATCCATTCAACGTATTTTTCATAATCACCACTATCCATTGCAGGGGCCAATTTTCCCTTACCGTATTTACGGACAATGTAATCAACAATAGCGCCAGATTCATGGATTAGAACGTCCCCATCTGTAATCACGGGTGATTTGCCTAAAGGATGAATTTTTTGAAGTTCTGGCGGCGCTAATCTTGTTTCCAGATTACGTTGGTAATTCTCGATTTTATAGGCGACCCCCAACTCTTCAAGAAGCCAGAGGATACGTTGCGAGCGAGAGTTATTCAGATGGTGAACAGTAAGCAATGGGTTATTCCTTTTAATATTTAAATGATCCTCAAACCGGCAAGCTCGGCGTAAGGCGTCACTATACGCGGTTAGTGGATTTGTTTATTACTTAATTGGGTTTACTTCGATAAATTCACTAACAACTTCTGCCAATTTAGGCCCTTGATCTTCTTGCAAGAAATGACCGCCCTGCTCAATAGTTGTATGTGCTTGGCCTTTAGTCCCCGGAATCAATTTTTGAAGAACTTTATCTCCCCCAGCCGTAATCGGGTCTTGATCACTAAATGCTGTCAGGAAAGGCTTATCGAAAGCTTTAAGTATTTCCCAAGCATCCCGGTTTTTCTGAGATTCTGGATTATCGGATGAACTGGGAACCAACAGTGGGAATTGGCGCGCACCTTCTTTGTAACTCTCGTCAGGATATGGGGCGTCGTATCCTGCAACTATCTCAGGCGTTAAGTCTGAGACCGTTGCCCCTTTAATAATCCCACCTGCAGGGAATTCCGGAACCGACTGTGAGAATTTCTGCCATTTAAAGAAGGCATCAGATGGTTTTTGATCCCCTGTTGGCAAAAATGTATTAGCCGCAACAACACGGGCAAACCGATCGGGGCGTGCCGCCACAAGGCGAAGACCAATAAGTCCGCCCCAATCTTGACAGAACAGTGTCACATTTTGTAGATCCAATTGATCAAAGGCATCCAACGTCCAAGCCACATGGCGGGCATAAGTATAATCACCCCGCGCGGCAGGTTTGTCGGAGCGACCAAAACCGATCAAGTCAGGCGCAATCACACGATAACCCTTCTCAACGAGCCCTGGGATCATTGTGCGATAAAGATAACTCCATGAGGGTTCTCCATGCATTAAAAGGACGACTTGCCCATCGGGATTTCCCGCGTCCACATAATGGAGCCGAAGCGTACCGCCCTCTGTATCATCCACCTCGACATAGTTCGGGCTGAAATCATAACCATCCAAATTGACAAACCGTTCATCCGGTGTTCTTAACGACTTCATTGTTATTCTCCCTTTTATTGGAACGATCGCTTTAAAACAAATCAAAGCGCGTTATTTTTAATTATTTACTTTATCTTATACTAATAGACTTGAGACAAAATTTAATGTTTGTGGATGCCAAGACGTATCCTTGTCTGATCGTATTTTGACAAGCAGCCCTGACAAAACCATTTGCAAATTCTGCGCAAGGTTTACCGGGTCAGTTTTTTGGCTCATTTGGCCGGCCTCAATTGCCCGTGAAATTGCTTTTTGGAGCGCTTTTTCCACTTTATTCTGGGCAAGAAGATTTTTTTCTAGAACAACGGGAGTGTGATTGTTCATCTCAATCGCAGTGTTGACCAGCAAGCAGCCCATTTCCCTAATATCCGCGGAGCTATTCATTGAATCTGCGAAAAATTCAAGAATACCTTCTCTGGGGTTATCGCTTTCCAAAAATTTCCCAATTCGCCGGCCAATAACTTTGGTCACGTAGAAATCCAACACTCTTTCGAACAACTGATCTTTACTGCCGAAGCTATTATAGATGCTGCCCGTGCTGAGCTTGGTCTCTCGTTCAAGGTCACGCATGCTCGTTGCCGCATATCCCTGCTTCCAGAAACACAGCATTGCTGACGATAAAACCGTATCTTCTTCAAATTCAAGAGGTCTAACCACATTACACTCCATTTTGGAGCGATTGTTTCAAAACTAATGAACAGTGTCAATATATTATATTTTCCGTAGCCTACGGTATTTCCTATTAAATATCGAGAATAACCTCTTCAGATCCCTCCCCTGGACGGGCGCAGCACAAAAGTGCTTTACCATCCTCAATTCCAAAGGAAGGTGTCGAAGGATAAGTTACCTCTCCTTTTACAACATCAACAGAGCAAGAACCACAAGCCCCATTCCGGCAGCCAAAACTGGGCGCAATCCCGTGACTTTCAGCAAATTCGAGAAGAGACCCATCCCCTTCACGCCAATTTAAAGACAAGCCTGAAGACGTAAAACTGACAACAGCATTCTCTGCGATTGGCGTTAATGGCGTATCTCCGCCCTCTTTTTGAAGGCGCTCTAGGGATGCGGGTCCAAAACCTTCGGCATAGATAAACTGGTCTTTCACGCCCAATGCGATAAGCAAATCGTACAGGGACTGCATAAAATTGGCGGGACCACAAAGATAATAATCACAATCCCCATCCGGTAAAAGCTGTTCCAGAATTTGTTTATTAATGCGGCCTACGCCATGAAAATCTGTGCCTTGCACTTCGTCGCTCACGACCCCACTCAACAGGGAAGCATAACGAACTACCCCGCCCGATCCCGCAGCAAGATCACCGGCTTCTTTAAAAAAAGCTCTCTGCGAGCTGTCTTTTGCCGAATGGATAAGCGTAACAGGCCGCAGCGAGCGGTTTCTAAATCCTTCTTGCACCACATGACGCAACATTGAAATCATGGGTGTTATTCCAACGCCACCTGCAAGTAAAACAGCCGGTCTTGAAGCCGTTGGCTCAATGAAAAAATGCCCTTGGGGGCTGCGCGCCTCCAAGACATCGCCAACTTTTAGATGCTCATGCAGATAAGAAGACATGACACCGTCTTTCTTCACCGAAATTCTGTAGGACTTATCCAAGGGTGAAGATGACACAGTATAGGTACGGATCAATTCAGCCTCATCCGCACCGGCCTTTGCCTTAACTGTTAAATATTGCCCGGCCTTAAAGGGGTGCACGCCTTTACCATCAACGGGTTGCAAATAGAATGACTTGATCACGCTACTTTCGTCAACGACATCAATAACCTGATAATCCCTCCATTGCTGGCGTAAATTGTCAGCGGATTTAGCATCTTCAGCGTCCGCCCAACTTCCCGTCAGTAATGAATTCAGGGACATTTCGCCGAAGTTCCACCTTAAAGGCAACGCATCCTTCAACCACTGACCATGATCTAACTTGAAAATCCACGCCCGTTCTGCCCCTTGGAAAAATTCAAGCTCGGGTCCGTCCCAGATCATCTCAACTGTACCCGTCAGCTGCAGCATATCTCCTGTTTCAAAATCCATAAACAAAAGGCCTGCCTTAGGATTTACAACAAAATTTCCAATCGTATTGAAATGGAAGTTACCCGTATAATCTGGAATGGTAAGGCTATCCCCCTCCACTTTCACAAATCCCGGCCGGCCACCACGATGAGACATATCGACACCAGCAACCCGATCATCTTCATCTCCCTCAATAAAACTGGAAACAAAAAATGTGTCGGAGGCCTCAATTAACTCCTTTTCAACGTCATTCAGCTGATTGAATTTCAGTTGCGTGCCACGAGCGGCCCCACTTTCGGGCTCCCGCACAAAATCAAGAGACCTAGTTTGAATATATTGTGGGCAGTTACCAAAGGACTGATCCACATTTAGTTGGAAAGCATCATGAGAAACACTCCCTATCGTGACGTTTAAACGGTTACGACGGCGCGAGTGCATTTCCAGGCCCAAAAGGCCCAATTTTTTGCCTGATTTAATTTCAGTATATAATGGATCTGATTGATCAGGAAACACTCCCACATCCAGATGCGATGGATCAGGACTTTCAACAAATCCAGGTTGACCTGCAAGAGCAGTTGCCCATGGCCAACCATCGGAATCTACATACCCTGCGTACAAGACTGGGAGTTGATTAAAAAACTCAGCATGCTGTTTTGGTAAAGCACGCCGGACGACCCGCCGTGCAAATTGCTCCATCTCATCAGCTACGCCCACCATTTCCTGCACTGTTTTCTCGCCTGCATGAAAGGGGGATTCTGCGGAACCCCAACTGCCATTTCCATCAACCATGATCTCACCTTTAATAGGGGGAAGGCTCGCCCTCCCCCAAGATAAATGTATACTTTAAGCGACTAAACCAACTTTTGTTTGCTGCATTGCTTTAAAACCAGGCAAGGCCTCAATACGGGCGAGCCATGCACGAACATTTATGTAAGGGGCGAGATCGACATCCCCTTCTGGGGCATGAGCCGTATAAGTGTAAAGCGCAACATCTGCGATGGTTGGCTGATCACCGACGAGCCAATCCCGCCCCACTAAATGGGCTTCCAATCGCTCGTGAGCCCAAGCAGCAACATCCGCAGCTCTCGCTTTATCCAAGCCTGCACCGAACACATTTATCAAACGGGCTGTCGCAGAGCCATAATTGACCTCTCCGGCTGCCAAAGACAAGAAACGTTGTATCTGAGCCGCAACAATTGGATCTTCTGGATACCAAGTCGGAGCATATTTCCGTGCAAGATACGTCAAAATTGCGTTGGAATCTGTCAATACCGTTTCACCATCTTCTAGCACAGGGACCTGACCAAAAGGGTTTAAAGATAAGAACGGACCCTGTTTTTGCTCTCCCGCAGCGAGATCAACTAGAACCATTTCGTGGGCAAGGTCCGCCAAATTTGCAAAAAGCTCAACGCGATGAGAATGGCCAGATAAAGGGAAACCGTGAATTTTTAAAGTCTGTGTCATAATATTTCTCTCCTAAACACCAATACGGCGCTGATTTTCAGTAATTTTGTAATCGTTAAGGCTTGCATCTCGGCGGCTCATCAAGCCGTCATCATCAAATTCCCATTGCTCATTTCCATGTGTGCGGAACCATTGACCGGCATCGTTGTGCCATTCATATTCAAACCGCACTGAAATTCGATTATCCGTAAAAGCCCAAAGCTCTTTCTTTAATCGGTACTCCTTTTCCCTACTCCATTTATCGCTCAAAAATTCGCGAATGGCCTCTCGGCCTTTCAAGAAGGCATCTCTATTCCGCCACTCTGAATTCTCTGAATAGGCCAAGGAGACCCGCGCTGGATCGCAACTATTCCAATTATCTTCAGCAAGCTGCACTTTTTTCAGGGCAGTTTCTCGCGTGAAGGGAGGCACAAGCTTTTCGGTCAAACTGCTAATTCCTTCATATAATAATGTACTGATTGGTACATAAAAAATTTCTTTAAAAAATCGCTTCTGGGTAGACATTAACAAAATATCTAACAAATAAATGTACCGATCAGTACACATAGTCAACAGATAATTTTAAAAACTAAATATTATTTATAAAAAATATATCACCAAACCGGTAATTTACGCCATTTTTCGCTTGTAAATTTTTCTATAGGCTTTATTTTAATTGAACAGATCAGTACATAAAGGCCGTTAAAATGAGTTCTTCAAAACGAGAAGAGATTCTCCACAAGGCATTGGATATATTTTACAGGGATGGATTTCGGGCAACCGGTATGGATAAACTGGTAAAGGAAACCGGCATCTCCAAAACCTCAATGTACAAATATTTCAGGACCAAAGATGAATTGATTTTGGCATCCCTGCGCCTGCGAGACGAATTATTTCGCAATAGTCTCGTACGAAAAATCGAAGAAAAGGGCGATGATCCAATCACACAAATTCTTGGTTTTTTTGACGTCCTGGAAGAGTGGTTTTACGACCCAGATTTCAGAAGCTGTATGTTCATTAAAGCGACAGGCGAATACCCGGAACGCGGCCAACCCGTTAATAACATTGCAGCTGAACACAAAAACTTATTTGGTGACTATATTCGGAAGCTCGTGATTAAAACCGGCGCGACTGACCCTGAGCTACTCACCCAACAAATTCTCCTTCTAAAAGAAGGCGCTATTGTCACGGCCCACATTCACGGCCCAAAAGGCGTCGCCCAGAATGCCAAGCTTGCAGCAAGCGCCCTATTAAATACTAACTTGAATTAGCATGCTTAATTTTAACTTTACTTATGTATTAATTTAGTATTAATCAATTAGGTTGAAGTAAAACTATTTAGCAAACTAAAGTTCTGAGGGGGACACTGTCCGTGTTAAAAAAAATTCTATCGGCTGCTGCAGTTTTGTCAGCCGTAACGCTCCTATCATCTCCGGCTCAAGCACTGCTTGTTGATGTTGCCTATAACGGCAATTACGACGAAACATCCGCCCCATCCGGCGACTATGACGCGATTGGCGGCTTAAGTGATGTTGGAGTATTTACACTGCTATCGAGCCCAGCCGGATATGCAAATACCTTTACCGGTTCCGCACAGACTCCCAGTGATAGTTCTGACGTTTTTGTTATTCATGTCGCTGACGGGGATACACTAACGAGCGCCAACATCGTTTTTGGTACAAATCTTAGCGCGTTTAATCCGTTAGGGATCGGATCCTCTTTGACAAGATGGGTTTTGGAAAAAAACAGCGGTACCGACCCCGCTATTTTTGATGTAGGAGTCGCTCCGGACAACCCTCAATTCGGCCCAATAACCTACACACCGAGCTTTGCAGCACTTGGCGGCGGATTTTATAACGTTCTGTTGGGAAATGGCGTTTTCGCCGCACATAACGGTGCTATCGGCTATAAAATGACCTTTAATGTAGAAGCAGCTATTTCAGCTGTCCCACTACCTGCATCACTACCCCTTTACGGTGCTGGTCTTCTTGGCTTAGCATTTTTGGCGCGCAAAAGACGTAAAAACGCAAGTTAATATAAAAAACACTCAGTCATAGTTCGCCAAAAATTAATGGCACTAAAGATAAAACCAAAAGCCCTGCAATCGCATAGTTAAAAAATCGCAGGACTTTTGGTGACTTTAAAAATCGAGCAATAGCAGAACCAAATAGTGCCCATAAGGACACTGAGGGAAAAACAACAATTGCAAAAACAAACGCAATTATAACTGTCCTCAACACACTCCCCAACTCAGGGTTAGAGAATGTCGCGACCGCGCTAATCGAGACTATCCAAGCTTTCGGGTTCACCCATTGAAACAACATCCCTTGCAAGAATGTCATTGGCTCCGTTGTGGTCCCTTCCCGTTCAACACCACCTGAATGCGCAATTTTCCAAGCAAGGTAGAGCAAATAGACAACCGCCACGGCTTTTAACATTTCGCGAATTACCGGATATTCACCGAACAAATGTCCGAGCCCTAACCCAACAGACATAATTAAAGTGAACATTCCAGTTACAAAACCCAGTATCACCGGCACAGTACGCCAATACCCAAAATTTGTCGCGAGAGCCATAGCCAACACATTATTTGGACCTGGAGATGCTGTTAGAGAAAAAGCAAAAGGGAGTAGCGGTAATATGAGTGCCCACATAAGAAAACCTTAAATTAAATTTGATTTCTTTAACTATTTGCCATATTTTAAAATAAATCAAATTGATATAATTTATATTGAAATTCAATATTTTTGATAGACAAGCTCATGAACACTTACATTAGTCCTGATATTTTGAAATCATTTGTCGTTATCGCTGAAGAAGGGAGTTTCCTTCGAGCAGCCAGCCGAGTTGGTCGTACTCAGTCAGCGGTTACTATGCAAATTCAACGTTTGGAAAAATTGGTAGGCCATTCCCTATTCACACGTGAAAGACCCTTTGTTCGCCTAACCCAAAAAGGCGAGAAAATGTTAGGATACGCCCATCGCATTTTGCAGCTTCAGGACGAGGCTTGGAAAAGCATGTCGGAGCCAATTTTAAAAGAATCCGTCAAATTTGGAATTCCAGATGATTATGCAATCGGTATTTTACCCAAAATACTGGAGCGATTTTCAAATTACGACACACAAATTGAAGTTGAGGTACATTGTAATACAAGCACAAACCTTGACCGTATGATCACAGATAATAAACTAGATCTGGCTTTAGTTTCTCGTCGCCCTAAGGGCTCTCCGGGTGAGTTTATTCGGAAAGAGCCCTTGGTTTGGGCAACATCAAAACATCATTCTGTCCATACAAGAAGCACACTACCGCTGGCCGTTTTTCAAGAAGATTGCTTAATTCGCCAATCTGCATCAAATGCTTTGGGTAAAATGGGCCGCCTATTCAGGATAGCGTATAGCAGCCCAAACTTAGCGGCTCTTTTGGCTGTAGCAGGATCTGGACTTGCTGTCGCTGCCATGCCTTCTTCCAGTGTCCCCAAAAACCTTAAGATATTAAGTGAGGAGGAAGGGTTCCCCCAGTTACCGGAGATCGAATTGGGCCTTCTTATTGCCCCGGACACATCTTCCGAGGCAGTGAAATTATTAGCAGACTGTATTAAAGAAATATAACAGCTCTAATCGGGAAAATTCTCACAATAAAGACTTATTGTGCGCTCCAACCACCATCCATAACAAGGGAGGAGCCCGTCATGTTTGAGCCAGCCTCACTACACAAAAAAGCGGCTCCATCAGCCAGTTGCTCAGGTGTTGTGAAACGCAAAGATGGCTCTTTGCTTGACAATAATTGTCTCGCGGCTTCTTCTTTTTCAAGACCTTCTTTTGCCGCGCGTGCATCAATTTGAGCTTCCACCAAGGGTGTTCGAACCCAACCAGGGCAAATAGCATTGCAGGTTATATTTTGTGTCGCATTTTCCAAGGCCGTCACTTTTGTAAGCCCAATAAGTCCGTGCTTTGCAGCCACATAAGCTGATTTTTCAACGGATGCGACGAGGCCATGTACCGATGCAATATTGATGATGCGTCCAAAATCTCGTTTTTGCATTCCGGGCAGTGCCGCAGACATAGTATGAAATGCACTGGATAGATTAATGGCAATAATTTTATCCCAAGCATCGGGCGGGAAGGAATCTACGCGGGCCGTATGCTGAATTCCGGCGTTGTTCACCAGTATATCCAGAGCCCCGAAATCACTTTCAATATCCGCGATCATTTTCGCAATAGCGATAGGATCAAGCATATTCGCGCCGTCATATTTGACAGGTGCAGTGGATAGGGATGCGACCTTTTCTTTCGCAGAGTTTATCGAAGCCTCATCACCAAGGCCGTTAATGACAACCGTGGCACCAAGCATCGAAAACTTCGACGCCATAGCAAGACCGATTCCACTTGTGGACCCTGTGACTAAGGCAACTTTACCCTTTAAACTCGCTTCCATATCTTCCCCCTTAAACGTCAATCAAAGTTATATTGCGATGCAATATACATGATTACAAGCTTCAGTGACTGAATTTATTTCAATGCAGAAGACAAGGTGCAACCGCTTTTCAATTATGCCGCCAATCGTGTCTCTAACGGACTTTCCTTAACGGGCAGATGGATAA
>JBALXM010000021.1:0-22598 GCA_036960695.1 Sneathiella sp. | reverse complement strand
AATTATGCCGCCAATCGTGTCTCTAACGGACTTTCCTTAACGGGCAGATGGATAATCACAGAGACAACGCCAACGCCTACCCCAACCCACCAAACCGTATCATAGGTTCCGAACTGGTCGTATAACGTACCGCCAAGCCAGACACCTAAGAAGGCGCCAAGTTGATGGGAGAAAAATACGATTCCATAAAGTGTCCCCATATATTTTAAGCCATATATATGCGCCACAAGGCCGGAGGTAAGCGGTACGGTGGCTAACCAAAGGGAGCCCATTAACATGGAAAAAAGAACAACAGTTGTCGGTGTCATTGGCAACATTATGAACGCGGCAGATATAATGGTTCGCGCAATGTAAATATAAACCAAAAGGAACTTTTTCTTATACTTATTGCCCAGTGCCCCGGCAACGATAGTCCCGACCACATTGGCAGCCCCAATGATTGCTATTGAAGCCGCCCCCAAAGCAGATGTCGAATTAATCCCAAGACTGCGCATGATACTATCAGGCGCAATGGCAGCACAAATTTCTGTCACATATGCCGGGAAATGGGCAGTAATGAACCCGAGCTGAAAACCACAAGAAAAGAAGCCCAGAAAAATTAAACTAAATGTCGGATCAAACATCGCCTTTTTCAAAACTTGCATCATCGGTTCTTGAGAACCGGATTGCGCACTAAAAGGAACACTTGATTTGAAAAATGGTAAGACCAACATGATTGCCATAATAAAAGCTGCAAAAATGAGGAACACCATCGACCAATTCATAGAATTCAACAAATAATCAGCGACAGGAGGTCCAATAATCTGACCGACAGATCCAGCGGCCGTCGCAATACCAAGAGTAAGTGACCGGTTTTTATCAGACGCTGCACGACCGACAACAGCCAGTATCACGCCAAAACCAGTTCCAGCAACACCAAACCCGACTAGAATTTCAAGGAACTGATGCGCTTCAGGTGTTACCGCATAACTACTTAAAACGAGCCCGACAGCATAGGTACAAGCCCCTAGGAAGACGGCAAGACGTTCGCCAAATTTCTCAGCAAAAGCAGCAAATAACGGCTGTCCTACGCCCCAAGCAAGATTTTGTATTGCAATCGCAAGTGAGAATTCTGAACGCAGCCAATTAAATTCTTCAGCAATTGGTATCTGGAATACACCAAAGCTGGCGCGAATAGAAAACCCTGCCATCAGGATTATGCAGCCCGCAATTAGAACGGGTGAAAAAAGGCTTGTTTGTTTTTGAGGCATCGGGAAAACTACTTTTGGATTATTAAATTTTACGGGAATGTAGCACTAAGAAGTACAATCATCCAAGTCTGCTAATTATTTTATCGAAACTTAAGCGCAAGTGCGAAAAAACCCAAACCGGCAAACGTTGAGAGAAGGAGCGCTTTCAAGACGAGATCATACCCCCCTATCCCCCAAATTAAAGAGCCAATTAGGGCGGCAAAGGCAGAGCCAATCATATAGGGGACTGCTTGTGCCCCAGATTTCAATCCAAAATTCTCTCCGCCTAAGACATCACGCGAAACCATAGGTTTCATAATGCTCATAATTCCGATGCCGCTCCCCTGCAGGATAATGAAGGGGATAAGAAGGATGGGATATGCTGCGGCACCCATTAGACTTATCGTCGCTAAGATGACAAAGATGAAACACATTGCGGTAATCATCATGTTGGAGACAAATCGTTCGGCGAAGATAATAGACATCCGCCCCAGAACTTGCATGGGTCCAATGAATGTTGCGGCCAGCACTGCAGTGCCGGCGTCAATTTGCCTTTCCTTCAACAACAGAAGGAAGTGATTGATGACCAAATTATGGTTCATATAAAGAAGCATGAAACCGAAAGCTAAAAGCCAAAAATTCGCCTTAAATAAAAACCGATACCGGCCTTCTGCATTAGATGCCAAATTATTATTCTGGAAGACGACATGGGCATTATTTCGCTCAAGTCCCCTGGCCCCAAGCCAAATAAGCGGTACGCCGACAAAACAGATGACAAATGAAAATATCAACACAGCTTCGCGCCATCCGGCAACATCTGAAATAAAATGAGACGCGGGAAAAGAGATGGTGCCTGCAAGCCCTGCCACCAAAGTAACCAATGTGATAGCAGGCTTTGCTTGCATCCCCTTGTTTCGAATTATAAGGGCAAAACAGGGCTCATAAAGACAGAACCCCATACAAGCACCAAGGCATATCCAAATTCCATAAAAAACGGGTAAAGTCGTAACGACAGAGAGACTAGCAACAAGAACCCCGCCAATGAGGCCGCCGCCTGTTAAAAGATAAGCACCATATCCCTTATCGATTAATCGCCCAGAAACTGGGGATACGATCGCGGACGTCACCAACGCCATTGTTAAAGCGGCAGTCAGTTCCGATTTTGACCAGCCAAAATCGGCCTCCCAGCGTACAATCAAGGCGGGAAAAATATAGTATATGCCTGCCCAGAATATTGTCTCTCCGCACGCTAGAAACCAAATTGCTTTTTTATCACTCATTCACTAAAACCTTGACCGATCGAGGATCATATTGAGCCGCGCCTGTTATTGAGCCAAATACCCACCATCAATAGGAATAGAGGTTCCTGTCATAAATTTAGCCTTATCAGACGCTGCAAATAAAATACCCGCTGCGATATCTTCTGGCTGCCCAAAATGCCCAATAGGATGCAAATCCCGAAGCTTTTCGCCAAATGAGCCGGGCTCGCCTTGAGTTCTTAAAACCTTCTCAACCATTGGCGTTTCAATATAACCGGGCATGATCGCATTCACGCGGATATTATATTTATAATGAGCACAATACAGGGCCGCCGCCTTGGTGAAATTTTTAACGCCCGCTTTACTGGCGCAATAACCGGGAGCTGCAAAAATCCCGACATCTGCGGCGATGGAGGCTATATTAACGATGGCCCCGCCCCGACCCTTCATCTCCAAAATAGCGTTTTTCACACCCAAGAATGTGCCGTCTAGATTAACGCCATTTTGCATTTGCCATTCTTTCAAGCTCATCTCTTCCAAGGGGGTAGAGATCGCGATACCTGCACTATTGACCAGAATATCCATTGTCCCAAAGCGTTTACGCAGAAATTGCATCGCATCAACCCATCCCTCCTCAGTCGATACATCATGACGGAAAAAAGCAGCGTTATCCGACTGTGGAACGCCTTGGCAAAACGCCTCCCCCGCCGTCACATTCAAATCTGTAATTAGAACTTTCGCCCCTTCTTCTAAAAATTGACGCGCTGTTTCTTTTCCAATTCCCGATGCGCCACCAGTAATCAGAACAATCTTCCCTTCAAACTCACTAGACATTTTTTATTCCTTTTTATTATTTTTCAGGTCATTCAGTTTCAGACTTGTTTTGATCATACGCTTAAATTCACTCGCCGCAGGGGATAGAGCCCGCGACCGACTATGGGTTATGGCGAGCGCATGTGTCGGCATTTCTAAAATATTATCCAGTAGCATAAATTGATCTTTCAAATGATCAAACCCCGGATTGGTGTTGAAAACTGGTGACACGGCATCCGTGTTTCTAATAATGTCTTTCACTAGGGAAAAGTCATCACATAAATAATGGGGTTTTATTTGTGTGTGACCATGCTTATTCAAAATTCGGAGTAGATCACTGTCGATAGGCTCAATGGAAGATGCCTGTATCCACGGATACTTAACCAGCTCGTCGATTGTAATGTTTGAGCATTGCAATAAGGGATGATCTTTGCGCCCCAAAATTTTACAATAGAGATCGCGAAGGGTTGAGACATCCAGCTCCGGCCATCGGCTAAATTGCCTTGCGGCACCCAAAACCAGATCCAGCTCTCCGCTTAACAGTTGCGGTGCTTGATTTTCAGCAGAGCCCGAGAAAAATTCCACACTGATACCGGGATAATCTTTTGTATATTGCACAAGTATTTCAGAAAAGAATTTCTGAAACGCACCAGGAGAAAAGCCAACTCTCAATTTACCCGTATTAAAATCTCGATAATCTTTAATATTGCCGACAAGTTCATCGAAATCCCCCAAAATTCGTCGGGCACTTTTGATAAAATCTCGTCCCGCATCTGTAGCGCGAACCCCTCTGGGCAGGCGCTGGAACAACTGCACGCCGAGCTCAGCCTCCGCATCAGCAACACTGCGCGTCAGTGCCGATTGGGTGATGGATAAGTTATGTGCCGCGAGTGTTATCCCCTCTGATCGGGCGACCTCAACAATCTGACGCATTTTCCTAAGGTCTATGGACATTTAGCTTCCCATTCATTTTACGAATGACAGAAAGACTATTTTCAATTTGTAAGAATGGCAAATAGTCTTTCTAATGAACTCAACATAAAAACAATAAAGAGAATAATAATGTTTCCACTTTGCGAAAAACTCGGAATTGAATTTCCGCTCTTTGCCTTCTCCCATTGCCGCGATGTGGTTGCAGAAGTATCTAAGGCGGGCGGTATGGGCGTACTTGGTGTTGCTGGAATGACCCCAGAAGAACTGGACGCTGAACTGAGTTGGATTGACGGCCATGTCGCAGGAAAACCCTACGGCGTTGATTTGATTGTACCCGCAAAATTCGCGGGCAAAAATGCATCATCATCTCATAAACCCGCTACAAACCCAATTCCAGAGACCCATGCGGCTTTTGTTAGAAATCTGCTGAACGAATATGATATTGATGCAGCAGATCTCACTGCAGAACGATTTCAAAAGAAAACTCGTTTTGGCGACAATATTCATAATGATGCCGCCGAGCGGATGCTCGATATAGCTTTCAAGCACCCCATTGGGCTCATCGCAAATGCATTAGGCGTGCCTCCGCAACACATGTTAGAGCGCGGTAAGCGTGAAGGTGTCCCGGTTGCAGCCCTTGTCGGCGCAAAAGAACATGCCATAAAACAAGCAAAAGCAGGTGTCGATATTATTATCGCAGCTGGCGGCGAAGCTGGCGGCCATTGTGGTGATGTATCTACGTTGGTTCTGGTCCCGGAAGTTGTTGAGGCTATATCACATATTTCAGATATTCCCGTTCTTGCCGCCGGAGGCATTGTAACTGGCCGCCAAATGGCCGGCTGCATGGCAATGGGAGCCGCCGGTGCGTGGACAGGTTCCGTTTGGCTTACTACGCCGGAATCCGAAACATCTTCTGTGATTAAAGAGAAACTAATAGCAGCAACGTCGCGGGATACAATCCGCTCTAAATCCCGCACAGGAAAATATTCTCGGCAACTTAGATCCGCTTGGACAGATGCATGGGAGAGCGATGATGCGCCAGAGCCATTACCGATGCCTCATCAATTTGGTCTTGCCGAGCGTGCTTTGCGGAAAGTTCACAAACTGGCCGACGGCGGCCATGAAGGGGCAAAGCAGCTTTCAACATATTGGGTTGGACAAGGCATTGGGCTGATGAACGGTACACAATCTACAAAATCCGTTGTTTATGAATTTATGGAAGACTTCGCTGCGGCGTCAGACAGACTTAACAATTTCACCAATGATTAAGGTCAGAAAAATGAATAATAATGGACTGGATAAAGTCACTGACTCGGAGCTTAGATCGGCACTCGAAGATGCCAATATCCCTACCTTACTCATGGTATTGACACAAATCACCGGCAATTTTGATAATTTGACGGGTGACCAACTTCCCTCTCGTAGTATCGATGGTGTCTCAAGAATGCCCCCGGAGAGACAAGCTGAGATAAGAGAACAAGCGTATGATGTTTTCCGTGATCTGCGAGACGGCACACGTCAAATTGCCCCACTGCCCGACCAAGCTACTTTAGAAAAAATGTTATCGATTTATGTGAACGAGCCTGTAGGCGCTGAATATGTCCCCATGTTTATGGAAGATATGGGCTTTGTAAGTGCTATTGATACACATATTAAATGGCGCCAAAAGCCGAAACAGGCGGCTCTTGATGCTTTTAAGGTCATTATAATCGGTGCTGGGATATCGGGTATTTGCGCAGGCATTCATTTAAAACGCGCGGGCATTCCCTTCGTAATTTTAGAGAAAAATGACAATGTGGGCGGGACTTGGTATGAAAACACCTATCCTGCTTGCGGTGTCGATACACCAAATCACTTTTATTCCTATTCGTTTGAGCCCAATAATAACTGGTCTGCCTATTATTCCAAACGCGATGAACTTTTTTCTTATCTAAAACACGTCGCTACAAAATACGGTATTTTGGAGCATGTGCAATTCAACACGCAAGTGAAGGATGCCCAATACAACGAAGTCGAAAAAAATTGGTCCTTATCAATTCAAAGAGAAACCAAACAGGCAGAAACAGTAACGTCCAAATTCGTCATAAGTGCTGTAGGCCAACTCAATCGAGCAAAAATCCCAAATTTTCCGGGTAAAGAAGACTTTAAAGGAGATGCCTTTCATTCCGCACAATGGCGTCATGACGTTGATTTGCGCGGTAAGCGGGTTGCCGTTATAGGCACCGGAGCCTCTGCCATGCAGTTGTGCCCAGAGATCGCAAAAGAAGTAAGCCATCTGACGATCCTGCAAAGATCTCCTCATTGGATCCGCATTTTACCTGATTACCATAAAACCGTGAGTGACAGTAAGAAATGGCTTTTGCAGCATCTTCCATTTTATCAAAACTGGTACCGCTTTAAACTCTTCTGGAGTTATGGAGATGGCGTCTGGAATTCGCTGCATTTTGATCCCAAATGGCCTCATAAAGACCGCTCAACAAATGCAGAAAATGAGCGTCACCGGAATATCTATATAAAGAACCTGTCTGATGCATTGGACGGCGATGAGGATCTTCTGAAAAAGGTAACGCCAGACTACCCGCCTTTTGCCAAACGCATGTTAATTGATAATCACTGGTGTGAAATGCTGAAGCGGGACAATGTGTCCCTTGAAACAGCAGGCATCTCGAAAATCACAGAGGATGCTGTTATTGACGATCAGGGGGCCGCCCATAAAGTGGACGCCATAATATATGCCACCGGATTTCATGCGGGGGAACTTCTAGCGCCGATGAAAATCGTAGGTCGGGGAGGCCGGCAACTTCGAGAAATTTGGGGTGATGATGCGCGCGCCTATCTTGGAATGACAGCCCCTGATTTCCCTAACTTCTTCATGTTTTACGGCCCCAACACTAACCTCGCGCACGGCGGAAGCCTTATATTTCACGTTGAATGCCAAGCACGCTATATCACCAAATGCTTGATGCGAATGCTTGAAGAGGGGCATTCAGAGGTTGAAGTCAAAGCAAGTGTCCATGACCACTACAACGAAAAAGTAGATGCTGAACATAACAGCATGGTCTGGTCCCATCCTAAGGTCGGAAATTGGTACAAGAACAAGAACGGCCGCGTTGTCGCAAACTCTCCATGGCGATTAGTCGATTACTGGACAATGACCTACGAGACTGAAATGTCAGACTTCAAATTAACAAACTGAGCGTGTAAAACATGTCCATCAATATTGCAGACTTAAACGAAGCGATTGCAGCCGCAATACCTGACAGAGAAGCAATAGTCTTTCGCAACCGTCGCTTCACATATTCTCAGTTTAATGACCGTGCGTGCCGTCTTGCTAATGTTCTTCTCGCCCATGGCATAACACTTCATAAAGAACGCCATGAAATTCAAAATTGGGAGTCAGGTCAAGACCATGTGGCCCTTTATATGTTTAACGGGAACGAATACCCGGAAGGCATTCTGGCGACCTTGAAAGCCAGAGCCGTTCCGGTAAATGTGAATTTTCGATATGTGGAAAAAGAGCTCATTCATTTATTGAATGATGCTTCTGTTAAAGCAATTATCTATCATCAAATTTTTGCGCCAACTCTCGCTAAAATTCTTGCCGATATCCCCACGCTAAAATTGCTCATTCAGGTTGAGGATGGATCAGGGCATGAGCTGCTGCCCGGGGCATTAGAGTATGAGGCCGCCCTTGCCTCTGCATCCTCAGACAAACCCGCAACGGTCCCCTCACCCGATGATATTTATATGATTTATACGGGAGGAACCACAGGTATGCCGAAGGGAGTCCTTTGGCGTCAGGGCGATTTCCTGGCCTCAATGCTTGATGCACGGAATAAGGATGGCAGCCCAAAGACTGACATTAGCAAATTTGTCTCTCACGCAGTTAAATCAAAACCGTCATCCTCTCTGGCAGCCCCCCCTTATATGCACGGGACGGGGCAGCTTGTTTCATTTCTCGCCTGGCACAGTGGAAATACTGTGATTTTGCTTGATAATGTTGAACATCTTAATCCGGCAGAACTTCTTAAAACGGCAGAAACCGAAAAAACGAAAACGATTGCCCTAATTGGAGATGCATTTGCTCGCCCAATTTTAGCCGAACTTCAGAAGAATACATATGACCTCACCCATCTACGTATAATTGTTAGCAGCGGCGCCATTTTTTCAAATACAGTGAAAGACGAGCTGATAAAACGGCTTCCCCACGTTACAATTGTTGACGCCTTTGGCTCAACTGAAACGGGGGCCCATGTTCACAACATTTCAACTGCAGATCAAGGATCAGCCTCCACATCCTTTGAATTGTCAGCCAATGGTACTGTTCTTAGCGAAGACAAAACAGCCGTTGTCAAACCCGGGCATAAAGGCCGGGGATGGTTTGCGGTAAAAAATTCAATTCCCCTAGGATATTTGGGGGATGAGCAAAAAACCCGCGAGACTTTCCCAACCATTCAAGGTGTGCGCTACATTATTCCAGGAGATCGTGTCATATTACAGGAAGATGGCAGTATGGAATTTTTGGGAAGGGATTCTGCCACCATCACATCCGGGGGCGAAAAGATTTTTGCAGAAGAGGTGGAACAAGCCATCAAACGCCATCCTGACGTAGAAGATGTCGTTGTGACCTCTCGTCCAAGCGAGAAATGGGGGCAGGAAGTCGTTGCGGTTGTACAAACTCGCGCAGATAAACAAGTCCAATCTCAGATTTTAGAAGAGGAAGCCGCTAAACATATTGCCCGCTACAAACTGCCCAAAGCTTTCATTTTTACGCCGAAAGTAAAGCGCGGGGAAAATGGCAAGGTTGATTACCGCTGGGCGAAAGCACTAGCTGCTGAAACGCTCCGCGAGGGGGCCTAAGCATGAACCCAGATGATATTCCGATTATTATCGGCGTCGGACAAAAAACGGAACGCGGTCAGGACTTATCCGTTGCCGCGAGCCCTATGGATTTAATGGAACAGGCTGTCATGTACGCTGCAAAGGATGCAGCAATTGATAAATCCCTATTGAGCACTCTTGATGTAATTGCAGTCGTTAAAAGCCTGTATCCGTTTACGAAGAACCCACCGGAGACATTGGCAAAACGCATAGGATCGTTAAATTCCCTTCATTTTGAGACTCCCATTGGCGGAAATATGCCGCAATATCTGATAAACAGATATTCAGAAGAAATTGCCAACCGGAAAATCCGCTTTGCCTTATTTGCCGGAACTGAAGCCATGGATACAGGCAGACGTTTTATCAAAGCAGGGCAAAAGCCGGATTGGGATGAAGGGGCAGAAGAAGAGCCAAGATCTCTTGTCCGCGAAACCCCTATGGCAACAAACCATGAAAAAGCGCATGGTATCTGGCCTGCCCGCAACGTATATCCGTTGTTTGAGAACGCGCTCCGTAAATCATATGGAAATTCAATCGCTGATCATCAGTTAGAAATTGGGACTCTTTTCTCCCGGTTTTCAGAAGTCGCCGAAAAGGAGCCTTTTGCTTGGTTCCCTACGAAAAGATCCCCGGAGGAAATTGCGACCGTCAGCGACACAAACCGCATGGTAGGCTGGCCCTATACAAAATACATGAATGCCATGAACCAGGTCAATCAATCGGCTGCAATCCTTCTGACCTCGGTCGGATATGCAAAGGAAATGGGTGTCCCGCAAGATAAATGGATTTACTTGCACGGTTGCGCCGATGTAAATGAAAAATGGCACGTATCAAACCGGGTGAATTATCATTCTTCCCCTGCAATTCGAAAACTGGGAGAGCGTGCCTTTAGCATGGCGAGGAAAACCGCGGATGACATGGACTTCATCGACTTGTATTCCTGTTTTCCTGTCGCCGTAGAAATGGCCCGTGATGAGCTTGGCATCACTAAAAATGACCCACGACCGCTAACAGTCACCGGCGGCCTTCCCTATCATGGCGGGGCGGGTAGTTATGTGATCAATGCTATTGTTAATATGACAGAAAAATTACGCAAAAATCCCGGAAAGTTCGGGTTAATTACAGCCAATGGTGGGTATTTAAGCGAACATTCTGCAGGCATTTATTCCACTACCCCTTCCCCGCGGCCCGATGAAGGGGATATCGCATGGCAAAGAGCCGATCCCGCAATTGATCAAATAGCTATTGATGAATTAAAGGCCCCGCCTTTCACAAATAAACCGGACGGTGTTGGGACTATAGAGACCTATACCATTGCAAGTGGGCGAGATGGCAAACCCAACATGGGGATTGTGATCGGCCGTCTTGGCAAATTTGATGATCCAAATGCACCGCGCTTTATCGCGAATACACCAGCAGATAAACATCTGCTTAAAAAAATGATGGAAACTGATTATATCGGTGCGACCGGAACCGTGACCCATGACAAAGATCGTAACCTTTTCACCCCTAACTGAGACAAACATACCATGCCCCTATTAGACTATAGCGTTAAAGATAATATTGCCCTGATCACTTTAAACCGGCCATCGGCTCGCAATGCCCTTAACCCGGAACTTGTGGTGCAGTTAGCGGAAGCGTGGCGAAAAGTTCGGGACGATGACAGTGTACGGGTGGCCGTACTCACTGGGACGGGGAGTGTTTTTTGCTCAGGTGCCGATCTTGGTGAGCTGATCCCCATTATATCAGGCGCCAAAACACCTAAAGATGAATGGGACAAGCAGGTAGCGGAGAATCCTCGCCTTACTTATGAAGCATTGCTGCGAAATTTTGACACGGAAAAGCCTGTTATCTCCGCTATTCAAGGGCATGCCATCGCAGGCGGTATGGAGATAGTCCAAGGAACTGATATTCGCGTTGCGGCAAGCGGCGTAAAATTAGGTGTACAGGAAGTAAAATGGGCCATCTTCCCCGGCGGTGGATCAACCGTGCGCCTGCCTGTACAAATGCCCTATGCAAAAGCTATGGAATTGCTGCTTACGGGGGATACCATTTCATCGGAAGAGGCCTTGGAGCTTGGTTTCTTGAACCATGTCGTTCCGGAAGAAGACGTGATCGCAAAAGCAATGGAAATCGCCGCTAAAATTGCAACCAATGGTCCCATTGCTGTAAAAGCCATTCGGGCATCAGCCCGTGCCTGTCTGGGTCTTCAAGAGGCTGAGGCGCTCCGTCTTGAAAACAAATACTCAGCCCCCGTCTTTAAAACCCAAGATGCCCGTGAAGGTCCAAAAGCATTTATGGAAAAAAGAAAACCTGTATATTTGGGAAAATAAGGACAGAAATTATAGCCTAAGGCGAAATATGCTCCATGAAAACCATTGAAGTGCGTAGGCATGCTATGCGTCGAAAGCCTGGGTCGCATCTATCCATAGAGGGCATTGAATTGGCCAACTTCGCTGGAACCTGTATGGGTGAGTATGACCGCGTTTTTACTAGCACACTGCCCAGATCTACCGAAACGGCTATCGCTATGGGATACGAGGTGAATGAGTGTATTGATGAACTAGGAAAGTTGCCTGAAAAAATACTTGTGAAATTAGCCTGGCCGAATACGCTCCAAAGCATTGCTAAAGTTATGGAAACTAACGCCGATTGTTCTCAATTCGCAAAAGACCAAGCCTCGATTTGGTTCAACTGCATTAGAGAACTTCCCGTTGATAGCAGAATTTTGATTATATCACATGGCGGTATCATCGAATTGGGTGCATTAGGTAGCATCAAACGAAACATTAGCACAAACTTAGGATCGGCTTTTGGCTATTGCGAAGGATTTACGCTCGAATATAAAGATGAAGAGTGTGTGGGCATAGAATTTGAGCTTATGCCCGAAGACAGGCGGTTGATTAGCAATATTTAGATGCCAGCTAGGCGACAAATGAAAAGGAAACCTAGAAAGAGAAAAATAAAGCGGTCCAAAGCGAGCTATAGGTTTCAGGCCCCATTAGAGACATTCTAATCTGTGTCGAATTGCCTCTGTGATTTTATATTCTATTCGGCTATATATTAGGGTGTAAGTCGTTTAAAGCTCATATGAGGAATTTCAAATGAATTCTGACGCACACCATGACTTGGATCTTCACATACTCCCAAAAGATTTTGGTGACAAGTTCGCTTATGCTTTCGTCAAGCTCCTCCGTTTTGTCGCCGATCTTTTTTTCAACAAGCGTTATGGTCACAGAGCCGTCGTACTAGAGACCGTTGCTGCGGTCCCTGGAATGGTTGGCGGATTACTTCAACATCTTAAAGCAATCCGCCATATTCGTGATGACAAGGGATGGATCAAAACCCTTCTCGATGAAGCAGAGAACGAACGCATGCATCTGATGACTTTTGTCCAGATTGCGAAGCCTTCAGTTTTTGAGCGAATTTTGATAATGATGGTGCAAATCATTTTCTATAACTGCTTCTTTTTCCTCTATTTATTCTCCGCCAAAACCGCCCACCGGGTTGTTGCTTACTTCGAAGAAGAAGCCGTCATCAGTTACACCCGGTATTTAGAAGAAATAGATTCAGGGCATCATGAAAACGTCCCCGCCCCTCAAATCGCCATCGACTATTGGAACTTACCAAAAGACGCGACGCTACGAGATGTGGTTTTGGTCGTTCGCGAAGATGAAGCCGGACACCGAGATGTAAACCATCAATTCGCTAACGAGCTTTCAACACATACCGCAAATGTTGTTACCTAAAATATAGCCCGTGGGCATAGTAGAAATACTATGCCCTTTCAAGGCAACAAGGTTTTAGCCCAAGGCTCATCTGACATACTTCCAATTTGTTTTGTTATCTGTTCATTCCACCATTTTCTGAGGGATAAAAGATCGTCAAACTCAAATTTCTGTTCGCGCCACACCCCATCAGAAGCATAGGTCAAAATATCCACGGGATACCCGACATCCACGGCACTAACCCGTGTTGAATCAAATGCAATATAGGCGGCTTTCAATACGGTAGAGAGCGGTGTTTCCCAATCCAGAACCCTATCTAGAACTGGCTTACCATACGAAGTCGAACCAATTGAGATATGGGGAGCCCTCTCATTCACCTCAATCCAGTTTCCTTCGGGATAAACCAAATACATTTTTGGCTCTTTATCCCTCTTCATTTGACCGGCGATTATTGTATGCAAGTCAAAGATAAGGCCAGACGAGGCTAAATGATCCTTGTCTTCCGTTTTCACTAATCGAAGGGCACTGGAATAAATGTTTAAAAGGTCGCGCATTCTTTCAGGGTGAGCATTTTTTTCGAGCTCGCAGTCATCTTCAAAATACGCAACGGCCTTATCTCGCAAGGAACGCAAACCAGATGTCATAATACAAACTTGACGGGCGTCCGCTGAAAAAAGGCTCACCTTCCGTGCACTGGAAACCTGGTTTCCGCTTGTAATGCGTCCGTCAGCCAGACAAACCATTCCATCTTTCACTTTTATGCCTAAACAATAAGTCATTTTCACCTCCCCTTTAACAATTAGTGCCCAAATCTAAAGAAGGAACCAAATAGCGAAAATACTGTCAATTATATTAGTTTTATGATATATAAATGCCGAGTTTTGAAAATTACTTCGAAACTTTTTAAAGCACGGAGAATAACGATGGCTGGAACGCAATCTCCTGAATTTTCACAGGACATTAAACAACAAAAGCAACGGCAAGAATTGCTCCATTTACAGCAAGCACAACGCCAAGAAATCCAGCAACTTCAGCAAGCCCAACGTCAAGAAGCCCAACAGTTGCAACAACAGCAGCAGCAAGACTTGATGCAATTGCAAACGCGTCAGGGCCAAGATAGCATGCAGGGAAAATAGTTGCTAAAATTTCAACAAAAAGAGTTGTCTCATCGTTCGTACATACTCCCTGCTTTTGTAGGGAGTTTTTTTATATAATACTACTCTTCAAGACGCGCGAATGTATCTACTTGTGGAAGAGCGAACAATTTTTGAAACCGCTTAACTTCGATTGGCGCCATCATCTCAATCGCGGGAATTTAGTTTATTGGCAACTTCCCCGCCAAACTCTTCAAAGGCTGCAGCAACCCACATTGCGTCATGTGTACGCCAGCCCTTGCTTAGTAAATCTCTAACGCCTTCGTTATTATTATTCATAGCTTTCTACTCCGCATGGAAGCTTCAAACTATAAACAGTGAGGACGTCTCAATCTAATAATGTATTGGACAAATTTAATGGCGTTCCTGCCAATCTTGCCTTTTCTAGAACTTAGATAGCCAAGTAAACTGACCTCAACTGGCTAATTCCTCTTTGCTGAAAACTGACCATAACTTTTGAATTTTTCAAGAATATGATCCATCTCGGCATCATTGAGCATCACGCCCCCGCCGATTGACAATGTGCGCCAATAGATCTCACACAATTTTTCGACTTCGACTGCCATTGCTAGCGCTTTTTTCAAGTTTGGGCCCGTGGCAATCATACCGTGGTTCGCCATCAGGCAGGCGTGTCTGTTGGCCATCGCGGCCACAACAACGTCAGAGAGTTCTTGTGTGCCAAAGGTATGATAGGGCGCGCAACGGATCGTTTTGCCGCCAGCCACCGCTACCATATAATGAAAGGAAGGAACTTCCCGTCCAAGGCAGGCTAGGGTCGTCGCAAATGTTGAATGGACATGAACAATAGCTTTTACATCTGCACGGGCCTCGTAGATGTCCTGATGGAAGCGCCATTCGCTAGACGGCTTCTTCTCCCCGCTCCAATCTCCCTGCATATTCATGTTCACCATATCGATCGGCTCACAATCCTCGTAAAGCATGCCAGAGGGCGTAATAATATACCCCGCATCTGTTCGCACGCTTACATTACCAGCAGACCCCTGATTGATACCAACAACGTTCATCTCTCGGGCTGTCGCAAGCAAGTCCTGTTTCAGTTTCTCGTCTCTCATACTATCACCCATTATCCGAACAACGCTTTCAGGTTTTCTGCGAAAGGTGCCCTGACAATTTTCTTTTCCGTAATCAGCCCCGTAACCAATTCATTGGGCGTAACGTCGAAAGCTGGATTTCGAACTTTCACGCCCTCAGGTGCGGTCCGCCGGGCGCCAAATTCAGTAACTTCGTGGGCTTCCCGTTCTTCAATTGGAATACCAGACCCATTGGGCGTATCAAAATCAATGGTGGAAGATGGGCAGGCCACATAAAAAGGGATCCCAAAATGCTTGGCCAAAATTGCAACACCCATTGTGCCAATTTTGTTGGCGACATCTCCGTTCGCCGCTACCCGATCAGTGCCCACGATGACCATATCGATCAAGCCTTGTGACATAATATGGGCAGCCATGTTATCGGTAATCAAAGTCACATCAATTCCTGATTTTTGAAGTTCCCAACTTGTAAGCCTTGCCCCTTGTAATAAGGGGCGCGTCTCATCCGCATACACGCGGAATTTAACGCCTTTATCGTGTGCCACATACATAGGGGCCGTTGCCGTACCCAGCTCCGACGTGGCGAGCGATCCAGCATTACAATGGGTTAGTATTCCCATGCCTTCGCGAATAAGCGGCGCGCCGTTTTTGCCCATTCCCCGACAAAGTAATTTATCTTCTTCGTGAATGGCAACGGCTTCGGTGACAAGAGCCTTATAGAGTTCAGCCGAATTTTGTACGTTTGTAGCCTTCGCCATTTTGACCATACGGCGTAATCCCCACCCCAAATTGACAGCGGTTGGGCGCGAGCTATCCAGATATGCCGCTTGGCGATCCATCTCCTCGATGAAATCATCAAGTGGTTTCTCTGTAGAATTTCTCATGGCGACACAAAGACCGTATGCTCCGGCAACACCGATGGCTGGGGCTCCGCGTACCTTTAGTAACTGTATGGATTCCCAAACCTGCTCGACAGTTTCCTGTTTTTCCATAACTGTCGCTAGTGGCAGTTGCGTTTGGTCTAGCAGAAATAAATCTCCCCCATTCCATTCAATGGCTTTAGGCAAAACATTTGAATTTAAAGTCGTATCGAGCACCGGTATCTCCTTGGTGTAGGACAGTATTAAGTCTCTATATTAAACTACAATATTGTATTACCGGGGGCGAAAACCAATTATGCCGCCCCCGATTGTGTCTTTTAGAATAAGCCTTTTTTATCCACAGGAATCCAAGGGGCCATTGCCCGATTAACATGGTTAAATTTAGGGAATTTTGTGCGAAGTTGCTTCATGTTTTTCACACCTGAATCAACTAGCATTTTCTGAGTGAAAAGCATGGGTGGAATAGTGATTTCGTGATCAAGCTTTTCCCCCGCAATTTTCTTGGCAATAGCGCGGACACTAACGGCACCAATAGCCGCAGGGTTCGTTGCAGCGGTTGCCGCCCAAGGATTACCAGGTTTAATCATCATCTGAATGTCCTGCGTGGAAATATCAGCTGTATAAACCCTTACCTTGTCCGTCATATTGTTTTCTTCAAGGGCCATAATGACGCCTTTTCCGAATTCATCAAAAGGGGCAAAATAGGCGTTAATTTCTGGATTAGCGCGCAGTACCGCTTTCACCTGTTCTGCATTTTTAACAGAAAATGGGGAATCCAGCGTGCCGGTCCGTACAATTTCTTTAATGCCCGGATTTTCTTTCTTTGCCTTCTCGAAACTCACATGGCGTTTATCAAGGGGCAGGATACCAGCAACATACACATAACCAACATTGGCTGTGCCACCAAAATCCTTGATCATCGCGTCTAGCGCCATGCTACCAAGTTTATGATCGTCTTGCGCAATCTGGTTGATTTCAGGGTTTTTTAAATCCACATCGAATGCCACGACTGGAATACCTTTAGCAACCGCATCAGCTGCAGGCTTTTTCATTGTTTCAGTCAAGCCGTGATCAATGATGATCCCATCGACGCCCATATTAATGGCTTGATAAACAAAGTTGGCTTGGGACTGATTGTCCATATTCTTGCCAAATGTTGTCAGTTTAATACCCATCAATTTAGCCTGACGATCAGCACCTGCCTGATACATCTGCATAAATTCGCCTTCGACCATTTGCCGGATAAGAGCAATATGAACTTGCTTTGATCCATCAAACGGTTTCGGTGCGCCATCCAACGCTATGGCTGATCCCATCACACTTGCAACCACGCCACCGGCGAGACCAAGAGTTTTCATTACATTTTTTAGTTTCATTTTATCCTCCTCTTTCACACATTATTCTTATTATTATCAACTATTTACTGATTTTAATTAACGTTGTTTAGCAAGACTAAAAGTGAAGGCTAATGCCGCGACCAAGACACCCCCTTTGATAAAATCTTGCCAAAAATAGGGCAGGTTCAACATGGTCAAACCGTTTAACAACATGCCAACAAAGATCGCGCCGACGATGGTCCCAAAGGCGTTTGGTTTGCGGGCCCCGAGCACCGCAAAACCAATAAGGGCCGCCCCGACAGCATCAAGCAGTAATCCAGAACCACTTGATACATCACCCCGTCCGACACGGGCCGCGAGAAGAACACCACCAAAGGATGCTATCGATCCAGATAAGACGTAAGCCATAATCCGGTAACGATCCACATCCGCCCCCACAAGACGGGCAGCCTCCGCATTACCGCCAATGGCGTAAAAGACTCGCCCCCAACGGGTATGCTCGAGAATGACATAAACAATAACAGCAAGGATGAGCATGAATATGACAGGTATAGGGATCAAATCGAACGCTCGCCCCTGCCCCAGATATAAAAAGCCTTCCGTAAACTCGCCCATGGCTTCTTCCCCATCGGGAAGCATCATACCGGTGCCAATTGATCGTCCGCCCGAAGGGATAAGCTGCAAACCTTGTATGAGGAACATCGTCCCAAGCGTCGCCAAAAGATCAGGTATCTTTACCTTTACAATGAGCAGTCCGTTCATAAGACCGATCAAGGCACCAATCACTAGGCAGATGACCAACGCACTAATGCCCGAAAGTTCTAGCACCACCATGCAATAGGATGCGACCATGACAGACATGGCGGCGGTAGAGCCCACTGACAGATCCAAACCGTCAGTCACCAGCGTAAAGGTGACCCCTAGGGCCAAAATGCCATAGATTGTTACCCCAAGTAGGATGGAGAACAGGTTGGGCCAGCTCCAAAATGCGGGCTCTGCAATTCCAAATCCAATAAAGGACAACACCATAACGATCAGAAAACCGTACTTGATGGAAAAAGATGTAATTCTTTCCATTTCTACCCCTGCTATGCTTGTAACTGTAATTCGTTGAGCGATTGTGATGTCCAGTGAAGAAGGGTCGGACGATCGATATCCCCCACCTTCTGCTCTCCAACAATCATACCGTGGTTCATGACAACCACCCGGTCAGCAACTTCAAGAACTTCGTCAAGATCAGCCGCTAACATCAAAATTGCGCGATCCCCGCGATTTGCGTGGATGTAACTGTTAATGTCGTGACGGGACCGGATATCGACCCCCTGAAAGGGTTCATCCAAAATAAGAAGGTTAAATTCTTTCATAAGCCAGCGGGCAACAACGACTTTTTGCTGATTACCGCCAGAAAGTTCGCCAATTTCGGATTTTTCACTTTCGCATTTCACGCCCATCGCCTCGACCATGCGCGTTGCTTCTCGACTTTCCAATCCATGTTTAAGAAGGCCAAAGGCGTTAGAGAAAGCGCCCATAAATGGCAATGTGATATTCTTTCGGATGGAAAAATCTGGGATAACTGCGTTGTTGGTCCGATCTTCTGGCACCATGAAGATCCCATTCCCGATGGCCTCTTTCACGTCTCTGTTAATTATGGGTTTTCCGTCTATGAAAATTTCACCGGAAACCGGTTTAGTCAGACCGAATAGAACGGAGGCAAGCTCACTTTTCCCCGCCCCAATCAGGCCAGTAATACCGACAATTTCGCCTGCATGAATGATTAAATTTAGGGGCACACTTTCAGGCTCAATAACCAAATTGCGCACTTCCATTTTTGGGATCGCTGTCACTGGTATATCGGGAATTTGTCGATCTACATTCTGATCGATATCACCAACCATCGCCTGCACGATTTGTTTTACTTTAAACGGATGTTCTAATACGCCCCCAAAAGTACCATCCCGAATAACACCAACCCTATCGGCTATCCGCTCAATCTCGTGTAATCGGTGAGACACATACAAAATGGCAACGCCCATTTCTCTTAAGCGAAAGAGCGTCTCGAACAAAAATTCAGTTTCCCGCTCTGATATAGAAGATGTCGGCTCATCCAGAATTAACAGCTTTGGATTGGTTGCAAGCGCTCTTGCAATCGCAATCATCTGCCGCTCGCTTTGGGAGAGGTCGGATACTTCCCTTTTCAGGTCGATATCACCCAGCCCCATTTTCTCAGCAATTTCACGTGCCCGCGCATCGATCAGTTTTGGCCGGTAAAGAATAGAGCCGCCTTCGCCGGCTAAAAGCTCCGCCAAGGCCAAATTCTCACCAACAGTCATGGATTGCACCACACCTTGGTTTATAATTTGGTGAACGGTTGCAATCCCTTTGTTTGTCGCATCGTGGGGGGAGGAGAAATGCACTTTCTCCCCATCGATAAAAATCTCCCCTTCATAATCGGGGTAATATCCGCAGATAACCTTGATCAGGGTGGATTTACCGGCGCCGTTTGCCCCAACCATGGCGAAAATTTCGCCCGGTTTAAAGTCAAAGGAAACACCATCAAGGGCGCGGGTTGCCCCAAAGCTTTTTCCGATACCTTTGACCTGAATACCTTTTTCCGCTGTCATTGATCCGCTCATTTAGAACCACCGAGGGGGGAGATAGATTTTGCAAGATCAGTCAATTCGTCAAAATTGGAATAGTTTGATCGCTGCAATACCATGACGGATCCCATGCGAAGCGCATTTGCTTCGGCGCGCGCACGCTCTGTTGCATCATCAATATCCGCAATATCAGCAACCTTCGCGAGGCCAACAATTCGCCGCATCATCTTGCACGCGGCAAAACCAATCATGTCTTCAAAAACGCGGCTCATATAGGCTACTCTAAACGCCTCGCTGCTTTTTCCATCAAGATCCCGACCGATAAAAGAAGTCCCTTGCGCTGCATCATGAGCACGCCAAAGCTCTAAAAATTTCTCTTCAAACCCGCACCAGACTTCTTTTGCACAGTTCAGCAACCAAGTTCTGTACGCCGCTGGATCATTCCCCATTTGCCGCTGCCGATAATCATGAGAGAAATAGGCGAGAAACAAGTTTCCGATCATCGCCCCCAGATCAAAGCCCATAGGCCCATAAAAGGAAAACTCCGGATCAATAACAAAAGTCTCTTCCTCATTAGCCATGATTGATCCGATGTGAAAATCACCATGTAACAAGGCTTCGGCTTTCGTCATAAATGCGTATTTCATCTCTCCCACTGCTGCGCGCAGTTTAGGATCCCGTTGTATGGCGGCAATAATTTCAGGAGAGAGTTCTGGATTATACTCGTTTGTCTCATTATCCTCAAAGGGATGAGTGAAGACAAAATCCTCTGTTATTTTACAAAGCTCAATATTTATTGTTTTAGCCACGTCCCGTTTTTTCTGATCATGCCCCAGATATAGATCTGAAGAATGGAACAAAGTTTTGGCCATAAAGCTGGATACGTGATCCGCCAAATAGGGAAAGATTTTTCCCTTAACAATCTCACCGCGAATAATCTGATGGTTTTTTAAATTCTCCATAATGACAAGAGACATTTCATCAGATGAATAATAGATTTTCGGAACGTTCGCGGGGCAAAGACTCTCATGGAATTTTAAGGCCATGACTTCATTCTTCATACGCTCCCGCGATAAAGGCCAGCCCTCCCCAGCGATACGCAAGAAAGGCACAGCCTGCTTTAGAATGACAGTTTCATCCCGTGCGTCTTTATTAGTAACGATATAGACAAAATTCAAATTACCGTCGCCGACTTCCACAACTTCCAAATCATCAAAACTTGAAAATAAAACCTGCATTTCTGCTAGGCCACGAATGAAATCTGGGACTAAATCCACATTCAGTTGACGGTATTCCATGAAATTTTTTCCTGTTTTACGGGGCATCAACGCCGGCGAACAATGCGAAAATCGAAAATATCAGCACTATAATAATCGTTGCTGTAACAAAGAGGTGTGCCCCGGAAATCGTAAAAGACTTCATCGAAGAGCAGAAAGAGTCCTACTTCACTTTTTATTTCAGGAAGGTCACGTCGCGTAAGCACCGTGGGATGTAGGACACTTTCTGCGTGGGAAACCGTACAATTACGGGCATCAAAAAGTTCAAACAAAGAGCCTGAGAATTCTTCCTCAGTCGCGTCTGGCAGTAAATTTTTCGGGACAATATCCACGCAGTAGGCGGCAAGCTCCCCGTCCGCGCGCCGGACACGTTCTATTTTGGCTACCTGATCACCAACCGATAAATGTAGCCGCTCAGCGAGTTGTTCATCAGCGGGCATAAAAGTGACTTCGATACGGCTAGTTGATGGCGTTGCACCAACTGCACGAATATGTTCCGACACTGAACGGAGTTCATCCAGCCCATTTTCCAAAAGAATGGGAATTTGTCTGATGAATGTTCCTTTTCCTTGAATTCTCTCTAACGTTCCTTTTGATTCAAGATTGGCCATCGCTTCGCGCAATGTAGATCGCCCAACACCAAGAAGCTCTTGAAGCTCGGGTTCTGTTGGCAAACGGTCTCCGCCTTTAAGGTTTTTCTCCGATATATAGTCACCAATGGCATCCTGCACCCTCACTTGCAACGGTTTATCGGACGTCCCATTCATCTGACTTATCTTTCAAAATTTGTTATATTCATCTGACTAATATTGATAAATTTGCCAGAAATTGACAAATATTTACCAACTAGCAGTGATTCATCTGATGAATATACTGCAAATACATCTGATGAATGTCAACTATGAAATAGGGAAAAGACGGCAACCATCATTTTCGATACCGCAAAAGACATCAAAAATTAGCTTAAAACCGGTTGCTATAAACTTAAGGAGAGGGAACTCTGGATTATTCTTTTACATGCAACCTGAATTCAGGTTTTTCGAGGTAAAAGCAAACATGATCTACTAATTCTAGGCATTCTTCATAGGGCTCAGCATATCCCCAAACACCATTTACAAGCGCATCATCGCCCACGTTTATCGTCCAATACTGCGCCTGTCCCTTGAACGGGCAATAGGTGCTATGGTCCGTCGCGGTCAAACACGTCATATCTATATGGTCTTTTGGAAAATAGTATCGATCGTCGTGGGCTTTTTCCGTCATTTTCAATACAGAAGAGGAAGACGCGATTACTGTCCCGTTGAATTCAAGCTCAAATGAGCTCTTCGATAGACCAATTTCAACAAAATGATCTGGCCACTTCAAGAACCCAGGGGCTGCTTGTGCAGTCATAACCGATCTCCTTCTTGCGATAATCACTATCGATAGGCAGAAAAAAGAAACTATTCAAGCATACA
>JBALXM010000020.1:0-61143 GCA_036960695.1 Sneathiella sp. | reverse complement strand
GAGCTTGTCGAACATATTGATCTTATGAGCGCAGATAGAATGAGTGCTTCTGACGTTGAACAAGAAGGTCCGTTTGCGGACGCATCTTTCCTTGATGTAGAGCAAGGAGATGGCGGAAATGATCATTCTGTTCGTGATGCGAGAGGAGGTGATGGACCTCGTTCCGTCGGCGCTGACGAAGAGAGTGAGTCGCAAGAGGATGATTAAAGGGGATCACGGTCTTTAAACAAAATGGAAGTAGAGGCGTCATAAATCGGACTTAATTCGTTTTTACATGACATAGTGGTGTAAATAACGAAAGAAATTCCATGATGAAAATTGCGCTTCTTCCTGCTGTATTGTTAATGATGACCTCCGCTGCATCCGCAGCGGAGAATTATCGTCACGCCTCCCCTCAAGACAAAATTGTCTTCTCGTTACAAAAAGAAGGCTGGGTCACAACAAAATCAGCCAAGGTTGTTGTCAATTTTGACATTGTTCAGCAACAAGAAACACCATCGGAGTTAAAGGAGCAGGTCATGGCTTCTTTGAAAAATTTAGCATCCGAGGCTCAGTGGCAAATTACATCATCCGTTGAGAGAAAAGACAGTTCAGGGTTGAACCGTTGGTTTGTATCAGCAGAAGCAAGGATTGGTGAAAAATTTGTGTCTGGCTTGAGTGATCGTGCTGAAAAAACCGGGCGCAAAGGCTTTAAAGTTCGGATTGGTCGGGTGGATTTCTCGCCGTCGTTAGATGAAAAAGAGCAAGGCCTTGGGCAGCTTCGTGCGCTGGTTTATAAAAGCGCTTTAGAAGAAGCAAATCGTCTTAATGCCGTTATTCCAAATAGAGCTTTTAGAGTTTATAAAGTTGAATTTGGGGGCCTTAACGGACACCAAAGGTCTTCGCCACAACTCATGAGATCTTCGGCAAAGGCTGAGATGGCTATGAGCTCTGACGCTGGATCTGGTGGAGCTGCGACGACAGAGATTGCCGTCTCTCGCCGTCAATCAATTTTCGCTACAGTGACACTCTCTTCAAGCCCAGTGGCACAGAAATAATAAAGAGTAGTATCCTGTTATGACACCCTACCTGTTTTGTTTTGGACTTGGTTTTACTGCCACAGAAGTGGTCTCTCAACTTCCCTGTTGGGATGTGGGGGGGACGCAAAGGCACCCTGTTCAAGAGAGTGAAAAGACCGTCCGTCAAATCAGCTTGAAACAATTTGACGGACAATCTCCAGCTCAAAATCTGGATGGACTGAGCAAGAAAATTACGCATATTCTGCTGTCAGTGCCGCCCGGAGATCAAGGCGACCCGGTTTATAACTTGATGGGGGAGTGGATTTCAGATTTACCGAATTTGCAGTGGGTTGGGTATCTTTCTACGACAGGTGTCTATGGAAACTTAAACGGCGCAACGGCTACTGAAGATACTCCCTGTAATCCTTCGGGATTGCGGGGAAGTCGGCGCATGAAGGCTGAGCAAGATTGGCTTGATCTGTATGATAAAAAAGGCATCCCAATCCATATATTTAGATTGCCCGGGATTTATGGACCCGGCAGGAACCAGCTTGTTTCCGTCAAGACCGGCAAAGCTCATCGAATTGTAAAAAAAGACCATGTTTTCTCGCGTATCCATGTTGAAGATTTGGCGCAAATTATTACAGCTTCTATGAAAGCCCCTAAACCGGGACAGATTTATAATGTGTCCGATGATGAGGCGGCACCACCGCAGGATGTCGTAACATATGCTGCGAAATTGTTGAATGTCGATCCGCCGGCCTTTCAGGATTTTGAGGCTGCAGACATAAGCGCAATGGCAAGAAGTTTTTACAGCGATAATAAACGGGTGAGTAATGAGAGAATTAAAACTGAACTTGGCGTTTCTTTAAGATATCCTACATATAAGCAAGGCTTGGATGCCTTGTTTAAAAATATGTGATAGGGCTTACCTAAGGGATAGTCTTTTTATGCGGATCGAGTGAGTAGTAAAGATGCCAAGAGCAAAACTCTTTAATCGGGAAGATGCCCTTCAAAATGCCATGCAAGCCTTTTGGGCGCGAGGGTATGAAGCGACATCAATTCAAGAATTGGTGGACTGTATGGGAATTAACCGAGGGAGTCTTTATGACACTTTTGGTGATAAACACAGTTTGTTTCTGGCGGCGCTGGATCAGTATACGGCGAAATCTCTGTTGCGCGGTAGCGCGTTGAGCGAGGACGGGAACGCTCGGGATATCTTAACTGAATTCCTGTACGCCTTCATGTTTCGTAACCTTGACGATCCTCAAAAGCGGGGCTGCTTTATTACCAATACAGCAGTTGAGCGCTCTTCTCATGACATAGATTGTGCGACGAGAATTCGGGATTATTTTTCCCATATCGAGAAAGAGCTGAAAACACTGATAGCGCGCGGTCAGCAGGACAAGACAATCTCTACAGGCCGAGATCCAGCCGCTTTAGCTGCTTTTTTCATTGGCGTGATGCAAGGTATTCGCGTGGTTGCCAAGGTGAACCCTGAGGAAGCTTGTCTGCGCCCCTTGGTTGAGGTAGCGTTAGCGTCTTTAGACGGTTAGTTCTTCGGAGGAAAATTTGGATTTTAGCGTTGAATTATGGGCATCTGTCACGAATGCCGTAATTTTTTTATGTCTTATCGCGATCCCTTGGACATCACGGATATCTAGAATTTTGGCCATTGCTATAGGCGGTGGCGGGTTCTTGTGTCTGCTGGGTTTCGATTTTTTTGTGGGTTTTCAAAAAGACGATCTGGGATTGTCCTCTGACTTGATGCTGCTCACCCTTGCAAAAGGCGTGTTCTTTTTTATCTTAAGTTACGGAATAGAGAAAATTTTCAGAACATTTTTATCTGGCACCCGAAATGAGGATCAGCCTGTCAGCCCACAAGAGACTGAAATCTCTCGCAGGTTTGACAGGAACATGCGTGGTCTTAAAGATACACGGACAAAGAAGGGCCGAAAATAAAGATGTTTTAGGTGGCAGGCGTGCTGATGTAAAAGCGAATTAGTTCTTTCGCCTCCACCGAGTCCCATTCGGCGGGTCCCACTAAACGACCAATTTCTTGGCCTTTCGCATCAATTAACAACGTTGCAGGTAATCCGAAGACACCGGCAGAACGGCCGGATTTGACTGTTTTGTCATTAAAGGCATCCAAATGCTCAATTTTCAAAGTTTTCAGGAATTTTTTAACCTTCTCGATTCCCTTTAAATCCTGGCCAATCGCCAGAACCTCAAATTTGTCTGATTTCATCTCAGCTTGAAGTCGGTCGATGCCGGGCATTTCTTTTCGGCACGGCGCGCACCATGTCGCCCAGAAATTGACCAGAAGAACTTTCCCTCTGAAGTCAGATAACTTGCGGGATTTTCCGTCTCCGCCGAGGAACGAAAAGTCTGCTAATGCCTCTCTTTCAGAGGAAATTACGAAATTTTGCATCTCGCCTTTGAGCAAACTCTCAGCATTTTGGGAAAAAGCGGTTGATGTACCAGCCCCAAGGCCTGTAAATGTAAGGGCAATTAGAAGGGATGCTAGTGCTAACTTTCTGGTTTTCATTGTCGTATTTTGTCCAATAGTTAAAAGAGAGCCCAAAAAAATGAGCGCAAATGAGCTTTGGGGTGGCAGATTTGCCAAAGGCCCCGCTGAAATTATGGAACGTATCAATGCCTCCATTGATTTCGATCGACGGCTCTACGCACAAGATATTACCGGATCTATGGCGCATTCAACGATGCTGATCAAACAAGGTATAATAACGCCAGAAGATGGAAAGAAAATTCAGGATGGATTGCAGACAATTCTTCGTGAGATAGAAGCCGGTAACTTCAAAACCGACCCTGCATTGGAAGATATCCATATGCATGTGGAAGCACGATTGCGCGAATTAATCGGTGATGCAGCAGGCCGTCTTCATACGGCGCGCTCCCGGAATGATCAGGTCGCAACGGATATGCGGCTTTGGGTTCGCGATACTATGGACCATTTGGACGGTGAACTCACGGATTTGCAAGATGCCCTTGTTGGGCAAGCCGATGCGGAGGCCGGTACGGTTATGCCGGGCTTCACCCATCTTCAAGCAGCCCAGCCTGTGACATTCGGGCATCACATGTTGGCCTATGTTGAAATGTTTGGTCGGGACCGCTCTCGTCTTAAAGATGCGCGGGCTCGTCTCAATGAAAGTCCTTTGGGATCAGCTGCCCTTGCTGGAACGTCTTTCCCCATTGATCGCGACATGACAGCGAAAGAATTAGGCTTTGATCGCCCGACAGCAAATTCATTGGATGGCGTATCCGATCGGGATTTCGCCTTAGAGTTTTTGGGGTTTGCCTCCATTTGTTCCATGCATCTGTCACGCCTAGCAGAAGAAATTGTCATTTGGTCAAGCGCCCAATTCCGTTTCGTGGAATGTTCGGACAGCTTCTCTACCGGCTCTTCCATTATGCCACAGAAGAAAAACCCCGATGCGGCGGAGCTTATTCGCGGTAAGGCTGGACGGAGCGCCGGTGCCTTCACATCACTGCTCATGATGATGAAAGGGCTGCCTATGACATATGGCAAGGACATGCAGGAAGATAAAGAACCTGTTTTTGATGCGGCAGATAATTTACAGCTTTGTCTTGCGGCAATGAGTGGCATGATTCGAGACATCAAAGTGAACGGTGACATCATGACTGCAGCCTCTGGCGCTGGTTTTACAACCGCCACTGATCTTGCTGATTGGCTTGTTCAGAAACTGGATATGCCTTTCCGTAATGCGCATCATGTAACGGGCACACTTGTAAAACTTGCTGAAGATAATAATCTTGGCTTAGAAGAATTGACATTGACGCAAATGCAAAGTGTTGAGCCTACTATTCATGACGGTGTTTTCGATGTTCTCAGTGTTTCAAAATCTGTTGCTAGCCGCATGAGTTATGGCGGGACTGCGCCAACTCGGGTGAGAGAGCAAGTTGCGATTTGGAAAAAACGGATTGCTGGAGAAGAAGGATGACAAGAATAATTGTTCTTATTTTGGCAATGACTTTGATGAGTGGATCTTTGGTGGCGTGCGGAAAGAAAAACATGCCTGAATATAAAAAAGCCCCCGAGCAAAGTAAAACACTGAAAAAAAGTTAAAAGTTTAGGACCCGATAAATGGACCATTTTACGTATCGCGATGGTGAGCTTTTTGCCGAAGATTTGGCTGTTGCCAGAATTGCGGAAAAGGTTGGAACGCCTTTTTATTGCTATTCATCTGCCACATTGGAGAGGCATTATAAAGTATTCTCCGGTGCGTTTGATGGCGTCAATTCTCTGGTCTGTTTCGCCGTAAAGGCAAATTCAAACCTTGCCGTTATTCGCACTTTGGCGAGACTGGGCGCGGGCGCTGACGTTGTGTCTGAAGGAGAGTTACGCCGGGCATTAGAAGCTGGCGTTCCACCATCCAAAATCGTCTTTTCCGGTGTTGGAAAAAAACCATCCGAAATGGCCTTGGCGCTGGAGGTGGGGATTCATCAATTTAACGTCGAATCTGAACCCGAAGTTAAAGTGCTGTCAGAAGTGGCTACCCGTCTTGGAAAAGTTGCGGAAATTGCCTTTCGGGTGAACCCGGATGTGGATGCTAAAACACATGCGAAAATTTCGACAGGGAAGGCTGAAAACAAATTTGGCGTTCCGTGGCAAGACGTATCCCGTATCTATGGGGAAGCTGCAAAGCTCCCCGGTATCGAGATTAAGGGCGTGGACGTTCATATTGGCTCCCAGCTAACGGATCTTGAACCGTTCAGTAATGCTTTTAACCGGGTGCGTGAGCTAATCGTGCAGCTGCGCAATGAAGGTCATGATATTACCCGCGTTGATTTGGGGGGCGGTCTTGGTATTCCTTATGATGGGAACGTGCCGCCGAGCCCTGTGTCGTATGCTATGGTTGCCTTGGAAAGCTTGGGCAATATGGGCTGCCAGCTGATTTTCGAGCCGGGCAGATTAATTGTTGGCAATGCAGGAATTTTGGTCTCTGAAGTCCTATATGTAAAACAAGGTGCGGAACGGAAGTTTGTTATTCTAGATGCGGCCATGAACGATTTGATCCGACCCGCTATGTATGACGGGTTCCATCAGGTCGATACCGTTGTCGAGCCTGATGAGAATACAGTCTTTGAAAAGACCGATATCGTGGGCCCTGTATGTGAGTCCGGTGATACTTTTGCCAAAGAGCGTCCTTTGCCGCCGGTAAAAGCTAGCGACTTAGTGGTCTTCCGAAGTGCGGGTGCTTATGGTGCTGTGATGGCATCCACGTATAATACGCGCCCCTTAGTTCCCGAAGTAATGGTTAAAGGGGATCAATATGCAGTGATCAGGGAACGTCCTTCCTTGGAGGAACTGCTTGATCTTGATAAGATGCCTAAATGGCTGGATACCGAATAGGAGTCTAAGACCTCTCCAGTCCCTTGCCAGTTGAGAGGATAAATGGAGCAACACCAGAACGATCAGGTCAATCCGTTAAAACGCCAGTATTTTCTGGCGGCAATCAACTTGATCTTAGAACGTCTCTGGAATGTGAGTCGTCTACTTTTGTGTCTTGCAGGGTTATTCGTGGCCCTGTCTTGGGGCGGTCTGTGGGGAGCCTTAAATCCCTATATTCATCTGGTCGCTTTATTTTTTCTTGTCGCCGCCGCACTTTGCGGCCTGTATGGGATAGGACGGCATTTCAAAATGCCGAACAGAGAAGAGATCCTCGCTAGTTTGGAGAGGCGAAATGCCTTTTCTCACCGTCCTTTGCGGTCCGCTAATGCGCAACTCACATTTTCCGAAGCGGGAAGTGAAATATCGAGACGTCTATGGGAATTACATCAGGACCAACAAAAGAAAATAGCAAAAAAAGCAAAAACGGGATGGCCGAAGCTCAATTTGGCTGAGGGGGACAAATATTCTCTTCGCTCCGGTATTATTCTCCTTATGGTCACGGGTTATTTCGTGGGAGGGGACGAGCGGAATTTGCAAGCCGCCTTTATTCCTGATTTCTCCCTCTCCAATCGTCCCATTGAAGTGGATGTATGGGCCGCGCCTCCTGAATATACGAAGATTGCGCCTCGTCTTTTAAGCGCAGAAGACAGAGGGGACGGGAAGAGCCCAGCTCTTGTCACTTTGCCGACCGGCAGTAAGCTTATTGCTCGTATTCTAGGCGATAATTTGGACAAGCCCACGCTGGTTCACGAAAATAAGACCCACGCCTTTCTACAAATCGATCCCAAAAACTATGAACTTGAAATTCTGATTGATAAAAGCGGTGCCTTAAGAGTGGAAAATGATGGCGACCTTTTGGCCCAGTGGGATATCGCTGTTATTCCTGATCTGGCCCCAGTCGTCGGCTTTAAATCACTTCCCCAAGTGACAGAACGATTTGCCTTCAGGCTTCATTATGCAGCAAAAGATGACTATGGCGTGACAGGGCTTGTCGCCCAGATCCAAAGGACAGGGGATGACGGAGAGATCAGTCTGAAACTCCCCGTGGCACCCGGATCTTTGGATGCTGAAGGGAAAAGTTATCACGATTTGACCGCCCATCCTTGGGCTGGGTTTCTGGTCGAACTTTCTCTGATCGGCACGGACGCCATAAACCAAACCGGGATCACTGAACCCCTCTCTTTTATTCTGCCAGAACGTAATTTTACCCACCCCGTGGCCAAAGCCATTATCGAGCAGAGAAAGAAACTGGTTGAAGATTCTATTGCCAATAAAAAAGGCGCGATTGTCGCTTTAACAACCTTTGGACTACTCCCCGCAAGTCTGAATAATGATTTTACGGTTCTCTTATCCCTGTCTCTTGCCCGCTCAATCCTTGTCTACGGAAACAATGATGACAGCGTTGATGAGGTTATCGAAATTTTATGGGATACAGCTCTCCGCCTTGAAAATGGAGACTTAAGCGCTGCCGAAATCGCCTTGCGAGAGGCAGAACGCGCCTTGATGGAGGCCTTGAATAGTGATGTGTCAGACGCTGAGATAAAGCGACTGGTTGAGGAACTTAAAGCGGCAATGGATGCCTATTTACAAGCACTTGCCGAAAACTCAGAGGGGATGGAGGCCTCCCCAAATTCTCCAAATAGCGAAGGCCAGAGAATTGGGCAGGACGAACTCCAAAAGCTTTTGGATAAAGTAGATCAATTTGCAAGATCTGGTGCCAAAGATGCGGCAAGAGAGTTGCTCAGTGAGCTTCAGGAGATTCTAGAAAATCTGAAATCCGCGCAATCAAGCCCACCCTCTGCAGAAATGCAAGCCGGGCAAAAAATGTTGAAACAGTTGGGCGACCTGATGCGCCGACAACAAAATTTACTGGATGAGACATTCCGTCGTTCAAGAGAGGGAGAACAAGATCCTAACCAATCTGATGCCGGTAAAAACCAAGCTATGAAGGGTTATCCCGATATGGCTGGGCGGCAGGAAGCATTACGCCAAATGCTGGGGGATTTAATGGGGGACTTGGGCATGAAAGGGAAAATACCTGGCAGCCTCGGCAAGGCTGAACGATCGATGAATGGTGCGCGCCAATCTCTGGAACAAGGAGAGGGACGAGAGGCCACCGAAGGCCAAAGCAATGCGCTCGATCAGTTGCGGCAAGCCGCTAAAGAGATTGCTGACAAATTGATGGAAGGCAGCGGCGGTGATATGGTCGGTCAGGGCGAGCAGGGCACAGGACGAGATCCCATGGGACGTCCATTACCCGGAACTGATGGGCAGGGACGGAGTTCGGAGAATAATTTTATTCTTCAGGAAAACGCCTTGTCGAGGGCGCGCATAATTCAGGATGAGTTACGCAGGCGATTGTCTGATCCGGCGCGGAGCGATCTTGAAAAGCAGTATCTTCGTCGCTTGATGGAACGTTTTGAATAACCCACCCCTTGCATGACAGATGTCTTTTGCGTACATCTGAAGACTATAATTTCAGGAAAATAAAGAATGACTATTGATCATCCATTTGCCCAATATGTAAAGGCGCTGGGTAAAGGCCCGAAGATGTGGCGAGACCTTACCTTTGATGAAGCCCGTGATGCCATGAATATGGTGCTTGGTGGTGAGGTTGATCCACTGCAACTGGGTGCCTTTCTACTGTTGTTGCGTCGTAAAGGCGAGACCGGGGCAGAGTTCGCCGGGATGGTTGCCGCGGCGCGAGATCAGTTCGAGCAGGAAAAACCTGACATTATTGTTGATTTCGACTGGCCTTCTTATGCTGACCGCCATCGGCAACAACCGTGGTTTATTCTGGCGGCTATATTGCTTGCTGATCAAGGGCAAAAAGTGCTGATGCATGGTATCGCAGGATATAGTGATGGGCTTGCGCCAACCCGACCTGCACTAGAGGTGTTCAATATTCCGCAAGCGCAATCATTGAGACATACGGAAGAATTATTTAGCGATAATAACCTAGTCTATGTGGGGTTGGAGAATTTTTGCCCGCCCGTTCAAGCCTTGTTTGAATTAAGACCGCTTCTTGGTGTCCGGACTGCCGTCAATACTTTTGGGCGAGATTTAAATCCGTTGAGGGCCCCTAATCAAATGCAAGGGGTTTTCCACCCTCCCTACAAACCTACACATCTTGAAACTGCAAGGTTACTCGGTCAGCAGAACAGCATGATCTTTAAGGGCGGCGGGGGTGAGGTCATGCGGAACCCCATGAAGCCATCGGATGTCAGTGCCTTGATTAATGGAGAAGAGAAAATGCTGCAATGGCCTGCGATGACACTTGAAAAAGGATATCGCTGGCGAGAGGAAGATTTATCGCCGGATCAATTGATCCGCATGTGGGAAGGAAAACTTGACCTTCCCGTGCCAGAATTTGGCATTATCGGGACCTTATCCATTGCTTTAAAAATGTTGGAACCAGAGATGTCTTTCGATGCGTTGGACGCGCAGGCGAGCGCAATTTGGCACGCCCGCGATAAGTCCCGTTTTAGCTAATGGTGCGATAGAAATGATATTCGGAATCTGAAGACATGTTTGGCTGATAGGAATAATCGGCCAAATTGAAATCTTTAATTCCGTCAGTCGTCTCGATTTTATTTTGACTGATAAAACGCGCCATCATGCCGCGGGCCCGTTTTGCAGAGAAGCCAATGACTTTAGCAACGTCGCCTTTGACTTCTTTGAAAACGGGTGTGATGACGGGAAATTTTAGGGCTTTGCGTTTTACAGCTTTGAAATACTCATTGGACGCGACGTTGATAATGGTCGGGTTTTTATGGGCCTTTAATTCCTCATTAAGGGCCTCTGCAATTCGATTGTCCCAAAATTCATACAGATTAGCGCCGCGTTTGTTGGCAAGCTTGATACCCATTTCAAGGCGATAGGGCTGGATCAGATCCAGGGGGCGAACCAAACCATAGAGGCCGGATAAAATTCGCACATGATCTTGGGCATAGTCTAATTCTTCCGAACTTAAAGTCGGGGCGTCAAAACCTGCATAAGTATCCCCATTAAAGGCAAAGGCTGCTTGTTTTGCATTATCCGGAGTGAACGGAAATTTAAGCGATTGAAAGCGTTGGTAGTTTAGCTCGCTCAAATCGTCGCTGAGCTTCATCAAGCTTTTCAGATCAATAGCCTTCAACTTGGATGTGGTTTTAAGCAGTTCATTCGTTTCTTTTTGGAACCGTAGATCGGTAAATTTTTCAGGAGAATTTTCACGATCAAAATTAAGTTTTTTTGCCGGTGATATGAGAGCAAGCATAAATAAAATCCAAGCAGAATAAAAACAGGAACTAACTTCTTTATTGCGTCTTTAAAGGGCCTTCGTCAATAGATCTGTACCATCCCACATCTGGGCCGATACCATAATAGGAAGTTTTCTTAGGAAACATAATATGGGGCCAACGATACAGCCATTGTTGATCTGTATAATAGAGGGGAATAGCATAATGGCCAAAAAGTAATGCCCGATCAAGCGCGCGTGTTGATGTCTTCAAGCTTTCATAGGTTCGGGCATTTCTGATGCGAGTGATCAAAAAATCTACGGATTTAAGTTTTATGCCCGGATAATTTCGGGAGCCTGATGTGTCCGCCGCGGCTTGGCTCCAATAAAAGGATTGCTCATTTCCCGGGGATAGACTTTGGCCCCAAGTTGCTATGATCATGTCAAAATCATAATCTGTTAGCCTGTTCTGGTAACTGGCTGTATCGATTAATCGTATGTTGGTTTTAATGCCAAGGCGGCTTAGGTTTTGGCGATATGAGGCCAGTAGTTTGACCTCTTGAGTGTTTTGAAGAAGAAGCTCAAATTCAAATTTTTGGGCCGTGTCTTTATGAGTGAGGGAGCCATTGGTAAGCCGCCAGCCAGCGCCTTCTAGCAATTGCCTCGCTTTTTTTAAATTTTTGCGATCGCGACCCGATCCGTCACTGATGGGAAGGGTAAATTCATTTTTAAAAATTTCGGAGGGAAGCTCTGATTTGTAAGGGGAGAGAAGGCTAATCTCTTCAGCGCGAGGCGGGCCCATTGCAGCAAGGGGGGAGTTCTGAAAAAAGCTTGTCGTTCTTTTGTAGGCGCCATGCAGAATATTTCTGTTTAGCCATTCAAAGTCAAAGGCGAGGCTAAGGGCTTGTCGCACTTGCCTGTCGGCGAAAAGCGCTCTGCGCGTGTTAAAGACAAGGGCTTTCATCGGCGCTGGAATTTGTAAAGTCCGGCTTTCTTTTTGGTAGTCTTTATCAGGCTTGGCGCTTTGATAGCTTGCCGTCCATTTGCCCGGATCACTTTCAAATCGCATATCAAGTGTACCGGCTTTAAAGGCCTCTAACGCCACATCCGTATCCCGGAAATAGTCGTAGATGATGCGATCAAAATTATAACGGCCTTTGAATTGCGGTAAGGACCTGCCCCAAAATTTTTCGTTACGCTTATATATTATTCGCCGGCCTGCATGGACCTTATCAATACTGTAGGGGCCAGAGCCCGGTGCTGGATTTAGCGTCGTTTTACCGAATTTATTGACCGCATAATGGGCCGAGGATAAGACGGGCATAAGTCCCATAATAAGGGGAAGTTCCCAGACATCTTCTCCTTTAAACGAAAATCGTATGCGGCCTTCATCCAGAATTTCGGCCTCATCCACTTTGGCATAATAGTGTCGGTGATTAGGACGGCCTTCTTTTCTTAAAGTCTTGTAGGAGAACAAGACATCTTTGGCCGTGAGGCGCGTGCCATCTGAAAACCGTGCCCGTGGATCAATTTTGAATATGATCCATCGTCTATCAGGGGCAATGTCAAAGGATTGGGCAATGTTGGCATACAGAGAGAAAGCCTCATCGCGAGAGCGCGAAAGCAATGATTGATAAACAAGACCCAACCCTGCCGCAGGAACGCCTTTGATCAAATACGGGTTGAGAGAATTAAAGCTGCCGACTGTACCAAGATGAAGGGATCCGCCTTTTGGGGCGTTGGTGTTAACATAAGAAAAATGAGTAAAATTCTCCTTATATTTTGGGGCGCCATGCATGGACAGGCTGCTTTGTTCCGCCCAACTAGATTTTAAGGGAAGGGCCAGGATCAGTGCTAACAGTATCCATTCGTACCGGATGCGAAATATTTTCAAAATTGGCCTTATTCTGCTAACTTCTGAAGGATGTCTGCAAGCTTATCCACCAATTGTGGCATTTCTTTTTCATCCGTTCCGGCAAACCCGATAACCAGTCCGTTTTGTGCGTCGCTCTGCACTTGATAATATCCAGATAAAGCACGAAGAAGCATACCGTTATTCCGTGAGATTTCTTCAACTTGTTTGTCGTTTATATCGGATCTTAAATAGGCAACTAGATGCATTCCAGAATCTTGCGGTTCGATTTGCAAAAAACCTCCCATTTTGCTTTGCAGCAAGTGTATCAGTGTCGCTTGCCTTTTCTCATATAACATCCTCATCCGGCGAATATGCGCAGAGAGATATCCTTCTGAAATAAACTCAGCTAAAGGGGCTTCCGCAACTGAGGGGGAATGACCATCGACATCTCGCCGTAGGGCTAAAAAAACATCCACAAGATCCGGTGGAACCACTAAATACCCGACGCGAAGGCCTGAAAACATTACCTTGCTCATCGTCCCAATATACAAGACACGATTATCTGTATCGAGGCCTTGCAAGGAAGATATCGGGCGTCCCGTGTAGCGGTATTCGCTATCGTAATCATCCTCCAATACGAAGCGATTTTTCTCTTCCGCCCATTGCAAGATATCCAATCGTCTGCGGAGGGACATCGTGTGACCCAGAGGATATTGATGGGAGGGGGAGATGCAGGCTAGCCGCGCATCTGGTGCCATTCTCTTGGCTTCAATCAGAGAGAACCCCTCTTCATCTACTGGAACCGGAATGGGGATCGCCCCGGCGGAGAGAATAGAATCGCGCGTTCCCGGAAACCCAGGCTCTTCCATCCAAATGGGATCGCCCATCTCGGCGAAGGCTTTAATAACCAAATGGATTGCCTGTTGTGATCCCGATAGAATAATGACCTGTTCGGGTGTGCATCTTACCGCCCGGGTTTGCCCCAAATGTTCTGCCACAGCTTCCCGTAATATAGTGGAGCCACCAATCGGATTACCCACAAGAGCATGTCTCTTTGGACGGCGCCAATGTTTTCCAAGAAGGCGTGCCCAGTGTTCAAAAGGAAATTGATCAAGCTCCGGCGTGCCTGGGGAGAATTCTCCCCCTTGATACAAACGACGTTTCGCCGTAATGCCAATGCCTTGAGCCATTTTGGACAGAGGAATATCACGTGGTGCGGTTGGTGATTGCTTGGGGCTTTTGGGCTGCTGCAATAACTCTTCCGGTATTTTATCTGAGATATAGGAGCCCGCGCCAACACGGCTGGTAATATACCCCTCGCTAGTGAGCTGATCAAAAGCTGTAAGTACTGTGTTCCGGGAAACCTTTAAGTCGTTCGATAACAAGCGGCTTGAAGGCAGCCGTGTTCCAGGCTTGATCAACCCCTCCAGAATAGCGCGCTGCAATTTGTGAAAAAGCTGGCGATGCAGGGGGTGTTTATCATCCGGATCCAAAGATAGATTGGCAAGATAAGCGTTCTTGATGCGAGAGGTCATGATACTGTTCGTAATATTGGCACTATAATTTCAGGTATACTACAAGATTAATGAGGCCAATTTCAAGTTTTTTGAACAATCAGATGGTACGACCCTGGGCACCATGCATTCCCATGACAGTCGCAGTCAGTCCCAGAGTGCTGTTATAAGCATTGCTGGCATTTTGGTATGTTGGGCCTTGGTTCATTAAGGCTGTATCCGTCGGGGTTTGGGCGAGTTGCTGGACTAGGAAGCCGCTAGAAGATTGACCCAAAGGGGGCTGCGGAATACCTGTTAATTCTCTTTGAGTATTCGCTGCCGGCTGAATGATAACAGGAATAATTGTCTGGCTTTGCGCCTCGTTTCCGACGCCAAATTGCCGTTTATGGCGCGCAGATACTTCCTGTTTGTCCGTAATATTGGCACTGCGTTGGTTCGCACTACGGCGGTCTTCCAGCCGTTCTTCAACAATATCCACCCGGCCATTCTGCTCGAGAGCAGACGGGTTTAGCATAATTGCTGGATATAATGTTGTGCGGGCCAGTTGCATTGATGTCAATTAACCTAGTTGCCAAGAGTTACGGGTTCTAATGGTACGGTTAATTGTAAACCAGCGTCCCATGTTTCTATGGGAGGATATATCTTAACATAATTATTCTACGGGAGAAAATCTAATGAAAAGTTAAGAATAGATTTTATTAACCATAACTAATTTATTAGATGGTAATGTATCCGTTCAATTTCAACCCTGTAGAGCAAAAGAAAATTATGTTTCTTTCTTGTTTCCAATGGCGTCGATTTTTTGCTGCATCTCCGCCAATTGATTTTTCATCTCTCTCATCATCTCAGTGGCATCGTTTGACGGCTCAGACGGTGCAGGCTTCCTTGTGGGCGCTTCGGGTGGCGTTGTATCCAAACCAGAAGGTGTAAACAATTTCATGGCTTGGCCGAAAACGGCCATATTATGTCGACCCATTTCTTCAAATTGGTGAAAAAGCGGGTTTCCCATTAAGTTTTCAGGCAAGGATTCCCGCATTTGATCCTGATTGTTGGTAAAAGATTGCATGGACATATCTAAGTAATCAGGAATAACCGTTTGCAAGCTATCGCCGTAATAACGGATCAATTGCCTTAGGAAATTAATGGGAAGCAGATTTTGACCTTTTGCTTCTTCTTCAAAAATAATCTGTGTGAGGACGGAGCGGGTAATGTCTTCATCAGATTTAGCGTCAAAGACGACAAAGTCATTTCCTTCTTTGACCATTTTACTTAAATGATCAAGGGTCACATAAGACGATGTGGATGTATTATAGAGACGGCGATTAGCATATTTTTTAATGACAATCGGATCTTTTTCTTCAGAATTTTTCGCAGTCAAATTGCATCCCACCCAGTTTATTGCAGCGCCACATGAGGTTATTGTGCAATGCAAGTTATGATTTAGCAATCATTATCATTTTACGGTGTTTGTTTGCGTAATCGAGATGCTAGCCTGATTGAAGCTAAGAGGCTATATTGGGTCCATGTCTAGCAAGCCAAATATTTCTGACGTAGCCGATGCGTTTTTCCATCTTTGGCAAAAACAAGTCTCTCTTCTTGCACAATCGCCTGACGATGGCTTTGCTCATCTCGTATCAGAAGGGCAAAAACTCGCTGCCCAATTCCAAAATTCTGCTTTGGAGCCTGAGCCGGAGCGCAATTCGCCGACTATTAAGAATGATAAATGAGCAGTCAATCTGATCAAAAAAAGCGCCGCATTGGACCCCGTCCTTTAGGGCTTCATCTTGGATTAGCCTCGACGACGCTCACCAGCTCCCTCGGGGCGCTCCCTCTTGCGAAAAATGGTCATTATCCTTGGCTACCTGAACTGAAGGCTGAGGCTGAAGAACTGAAAACGCAATTGCAGGAATTTGAGGTTGAAGCCCTTTTACCGGAATTGGCTCAGCGAGGGCAAACGCTTGTCTCTGATATGATGTCGGGGATTGAAAAATATCACTCTCATCCCTACAGCCGCAATAAGACACAGCCTTCACCATTTTGGTCTCATGGGTCGGCGCAACTGCTTGATTACGGTAAAGCTGTTGCAGCGGGTGCCCCTATCGCTTTTATCGTCCCTTCCTTAATCAATAAAGCCTATATCCTAGATTTGAAACCAGAGCGTAGCTTTGTTGATGGATTAGCGGAGGCCGGCATTCATCCCTATCTTCTGGATTGGGGGGAGCCCGGAGAGGAAGAGAGAGGTTATTTTTTAGAAGACTATTTTCAAAATATCCTTCTTCCCGCTTTGGATTTTGTCGCAAAAGAAAAACCAACGTCTCCTATTCATCTATTGGGATATTGCATGGGCGGTACGTTGGCTGTTGCGCAAGCCAGCGTTCAACAGGATAAAATCGCAAGCTTGATAGCTTTGGCGTCACCTTGGAATTTCCATGAAGGATTGAATTCAGGGGCTCGATTTATGATTTCGCAAAATGAGACATGGGATTCCGTCTTAAATGGCTTTGGTGAAATGCCTGTTGACCTACTACAAACTTTTTTTGCGAGCCTTGATCCGAATCTCTGCCTGAATAAATTTCGAATGTTTAATAATTTGGCCATGGACAGCACCCGTGCCGAAGAATTTGTAGCCCTTGAAGATTGGCTGAATGATGGCATTCCGTTGGTAAAGAATGTGGCAGCAGAATGTTTCTCTGGCTGGTATGGGGATAATAGCTCTTATGCAGGGAATTGGCACATAAACGGTAATCCAGTGCGCCCTCAAACTCTATCTATTCCCTCTCTAATTGCGGTTCCGACCTCCGATCGGATCGTGCCTCCAGGTTCTGCTTTAGGCCTTGCTGAACAGTTGCCAAATGCGACTGTTATTAATCCGCCGTCTGGGCATATTGGTATGGTTGCGGGTAGCCGTGCTAAGGTGGGGTTATGGCAAGATGTGATCGATTGGATCAAGAGATAAGTTGCTTTTACCATCGCAGTTGCAATAAAATTGTTGCGAATGCGAACGTATAACGTTATTTCGTATAACTAACAAATTATTACCATAAATTACGTGTTGCGCTTATTTTTTGTACTATTATTATAAAGCGTGGCCGATAAGGAGAAACTTCTATGAACGTAGTGATTACAAGTGCTGTGAGAACACCTGTTGGATCCTTTAATGGAGGATTGTCAACTTTGCCTGCGCATAAGCTCGGGGAGATTGTGATTAAAGAAGCGCTAAAACGCGCAAAAACTGAATCATCTGACGTATCGGAAGTCATTCTTGGGCAAATTTTGTCTGCGGGTGAAGGTCAAAATCCTGCGCGTCAGGCCTCAATCGGCGCTGGCCTTCCGGCAGAAGTTCCTGCGTGGAGCGTGAATATGCTTTGCGGTTCAGGTCTGCGGGCTGTGGCTCTTGGTTTTCAGGCAATAGCAAATGGCGACAGCAAGGTTGTTGTGGCTGGTGGTCAAGAAAGCATGAGCATGGCCCCTCATTGTGCCCATTTACGGGATGGACAAAAGATGGGTGGTTTGGAATTTGTCGATACCATGCTGACAGATGGTTTGATGGATGCATTTAACGGCTACCACATGGGTGTTACCGCCGAAAATGTTGCATCAGGGTGGCAAATAACACGTGAGATGCAAGACGAGTTCGCTGCAAAATCACAAGCAAAAGCTGCCGCAGCGCAAGACTCTGGTCGGTTTAAAGATGAGATTGCGCCCGTCACCATTTCGACACGTAAAGGAGATATTGTTGTCTCTGACGACGAATATATTCGGGGCGGAACGACAGTTGAGAAATTATCCGGACTTCGGCCGGCTTTTAAAAAACAAGAGGGCACGGTAACTGCGGGCAATGCTTCAGGGATTAATGATGGGGCTGCGGCTGTTGTCATGATGACCGAAGACGATGCAATCGCGCGGGGACTTAAGCCACTAGCGAAAATCGTATCTTGGGCACAAAGTGGTGTCGATCCATCCATTATGGGAACAGGCCCAATTCCAGCAAGCCGTATGGCTTTAGAAAAAGCGGGTTGGACTGCCGGCGACCTTGATCTTATTGAGGCAAATGAAGCCTTCGCGGCGCAAGCATGCGCCGTTAATAAAGATCTTGGCTGGGATACGGATAAAGTAAATGTCAATGGCGGTGCCATTGCAATTGGGCATCCCATTGGTGCTTCCGGTGCTCGTATTCTCGTGACTTTATTGCACGAGATGGAAAAACGCGATGTCAGCAAAGGTCTTGCAACATTGTGTATCGGTGGCGGTATGGGAATAGCGATGTGTGTAGAAAGATAACCAATAATAATTAGATCAAGGGAATAGGGATATGAGCAGAGTAGCGATTGTAACGGGAGGCACACGTGGGATTGGTGAAGCCATTTCCATAATGTTGAAAGACAAAGGCTACAAAGTTGCGGCCAATTATGGTGGCAATGATGAAAAGGCGAAGGAGTTTACGGCGCGCACCGGAATTCCTGCTTATAAATGGGATGTGTCCGATTTTGAAGCGTGCCAGGCTGGCGTAGCACAAGTGAAATCGGACCTCGGTGCGGTTGAAGTCGTTGTGAATAATGCTGGAATCACCCGCGATGGAACGCTTCATCGCATGGATCTAAGCAGTTGGCAGCAAGTGATAAACACCAATCTCGGGTCTTGCTTTAATATGTGTAAGGTGACGATTGACGATATGAGAGCCAGTAAATTTGGCCGAGTTGTCAATATCGGATCCATTAATGGCCAGGCTGGTCAATATGGTCAGGTCAATTATGCAGCTGCAAAATCGGGTATTCATGGTTTTACCAAAGCCATGGCTCAAGAAGGTGCTGGACAAGGAATTACCGTTAATGCAATCGCGCCGGGCTATATCAATACAGATATGGTTGCTGCTGTTCCTGAAAATGTTCTACAAAAAATCGTGGCAAAGATCCCTGTTGGCCGATTAGGAGAGGCAAGTGAGATAGCACGCGGTGTGTGTTTCTTGGTTGCTGACGATGCAGGGTTCGTCACCGGTTCTACGCTGTCCATTAATGGCGGTCAGCATATGTACTAAAGTCAGAGTTATTTGACAACGGTGAAGAGGCATGTTGCCGGACCCCTGGGTGCATGCCTCTTTGCTTTTCTGCTTTCCTCAAAGCATACTTCCTCTATTGTGCCGATATATTACAGCCTCTATTGTAATTATTTCGGTATCGTAATGGAGTAAGAACGAATGGCTTCTAGTGCCTTTTCATTATCCAAAAAAACAGCAAATTTATCCGGATTAGCCGCTATTTTATTGTGGGCTACGCTGGCTCTCTTTACCGTTTATACGGGTAAAATTCCGCCGTTCCAACTAACAGCTATGACGTTTTTTGTGGCCTTTTCCCTTGCCGTCTTAAAATGGATTATTGCAGGCGACACTATTCGCGATTTCATTAGGCTTCCCGTTAAACTCTGGGCGCTTGGTGTCTGCGGGTTGTTTGGGTATCATTTCTTTTATTTTATGGCATTGAAAAATGCACCGGCTGCTGAGGCGGGGTTGATCGCGTATCTCTGGCCGCTTCTAATCGTTCTTTTCTCGGCATTTTTGCCCGGAGAAAAATTGCGGTGGTTTCACGCCGCAGGTGCCATGATTAGTTTAATCGGCGCGGGGCTTCTCATTACAAAAGGCGAGGCACTAAACCTTTCAGAGGAATATTCACAAGGATACGCCGCGGCGTTTATGTGTGCGTTTATCTGGTCAGGCTATTCTGTTCTTAGCCGGAAATTCTCTGAGGTTTCGACGAATGTCATCGGATCTTTTTGTGGTGTTACGGCTATACTCGCGTTGATATGCCACTTGGCGTTCGAGCAGACAGTGGTCCCAACATCGTTTATCACTTGGGCGGCAGTTGCAGGCCTTGGGATTGGTCCGGTTGGGGCAGCCTTTTTTCTCTGGGATATTGGCGTTAAAAAAGGGGATATTCAAGGGCTTGGCGTTTTGTCTTATTTGTCGCCCTTATTGTCGACGCTTCTTCTTGTAGCATTTGGAACGACAGCATTGTCTTGGTCCCTAGGTATTGGGTGCGTGCTGATTACACTGGGTGCTATTTTGGGATCCATAACTCTGTTCAAAGAAATGCTAGGGAAGCGGGTTTAAGACCGCTCCCCCAAATTTCTACCACTCGCCGACATTTTCCATGCTGGCCCAGGGTTCCGCTGAAGCTAAGGCATCTCCTTTTTGGAGGAGCTCAATAGAAATATTGTCAGGGGAGCGAACAAAAGCCATGCGGCCATCGCGCGGAGGACGATTAATGATAACGCCACCATCCATCAATTGTTGGCAGGCTGCGTAAATGTCATCTACTTCATAAGCGAGATGGCCAAAGTTACGTCCGCAATCATAGTCTTCAGGGTCCCAATTATAAGTCAGCTCAACTTGTGCTTCTTCCTGACCTTCTGGTGCTAGAAAAATCAGGCTGAAGCGGCCCGCTTCAATGTCTTTTCTTTTTACTTCTTTTAGGCCAAGCTTAGTGCAGTAAAAATCAAGGCTGGCTTCAAGGTCTTTAACCCGCACCATGGTGTGTAAATATTTCATTTGTTTATCCAATATTTTGAGTGGCTATCATTAATTATTTTGGAGGCCAATTTGTCGGGTTCCAGTTTTTTTGAGCCATCTCGAAACCTGCGAAATCAAACCCCGGTGCGACGGTACAGCCAACAAGTGTCCAATCCCCTAGAGAGCGTGCGGATTGCCACTCTCCCGGTTTGACAACAGCTTGAGGCCGTGCGCCGCTGAGGATATCCGGGCCAAGGGTCACTTTTTCCGCCAAATCATTTTCGTTTGAGATGGATAGCTCCAGCGGAGACCCAGCATAGAAATGCCATATCTCGGTGGCATCAACGCGATGCCAATGAGAAAAGTCGCCCGCTTTTAAAAGGTAATAAATTGCAGTGGAATTGGCACGCTGGCCTTCTTCCCGATTTTCCTCATCCCGGTATGTCTCAACATAATAGCCCCCTTCTGGATGAGGCTTCAGGGAGAGTTTCTCGATTATCTCGTCGGCTGTCATTAAAACGAATCTTTACGGCGGCGTGTTTCAGTGAAAACGCCGACTAAATCGGCTCCGACCATACCCAAAGTCGATTGTAAGTCGGCACTATCGGGGCGCATGAACGGATTGGTTGCTTTCTCTTCTGCGATGGTGGAGGGAACGGTCGGAATGTTGTTGGCGCGTTTTTTCAGTATATCGGCAAAGCGCAATTCCAGATCTTTGTTTTGAGGCTCAACTGTAATTGCAAATCGCGCGTTGGCTTCTGTATATTCATGGGCGCAATAAATGTTGGTTTGATCTGGTAGCTCCCTGAATTTTTTTAAGCTGTCCCACATCTGGGCAGGGCTTCCTTCAAACAAACGACCGCATCCCAAGGCAAATAAAGTATCCCCACAAAAAAGCGCATCGGAGTCTTCAAACCAATAAGCAATATGCCCAATCGTATGGCCGGGAACTTCAAAGATTTTAGCGATCTGGCTTCCAAATTCAAAGCTGTCACCGTCTTCAAGCTGAATATCAATACCCGGAATTCGGGCCGCGTCGCATTTTGCGCCAACAATTGTACAACCGGTTTTCGATTTGAGTTCAAGGTTGGCGCCGGTGTGATCCATATGATGGTGCGTATTTATAATATGGGTTAAGGTCCAGCCTAAGGCATCAAGTTTTTCAAGAACCGGATCAGCGACCGCAGGATCGACAATACCGACATTATTGGAATCCGGGTCTTTGAACAAATAGAGGTAGTTATCATTCAAGACAGGGATTTGGTGAATTTCCAGTTTGCTCATGACATTCCGACTTATAATGTAAGATCCAGTTTAAGGGAGACAGTATAACACCATGATGAGACCTGATGTCATTGATTTACGGAAATTTTATCATACTCATCTTGGCGTCGCTGTGCGACGGGCAATGGTTCGTAAAATTCGGCAGATTTGGCCAGATATTTCGAATTTTCGCCTCCTAGGTTTGGGATATGCCACCCCTTTTCTTTTCCCATTTAAGACGGAGACTGAACGTACGATTGCGCTAATGCCCGTACAGCAAGGGGTAATTCACTGGCCTCACGGCGGGCCGGGGCTTGTTGGATTATGTGATGAACTTGATTTACCACTTCCTGACAGTTCAATGGACCGGGTTATCTGGGTCCATGGGTTGGAAAGTTCAGAGGCTACAGATGAGGCGCTGCAAGAAATTTGGCGAATCCTGACATCAAATGGAAAATTACTGGTGATTGTACCAGGTCGCCGGGGGATGTGGTCCCGTATAGAGAATACACCCTTTGGTCATGGCCATCCCTATACGGACAAGCAGCTTCGCAGGGTTTTGCATGCCAATAGTTTTACGCCCGGTGAAGTCACGGGAGCGCTTTACTTTCCTCCAAGTAATGCAGGATTAAATCTAAAGCTCGCTAAATCGTTGGAGGGCATCGGAGAAAAGTGGTGGCCGGGTTTTAGTGGTGTTCGGATAATAGAGGCAGAGAAATTAACATTTGCGCTTCCTACGGTGACAGAAAGCCGGCGGCGGTATCGTCCCGTTATCGCACCAGCCGCCCGTCCCATAGGGGCGGGGCGGTCGTCTGCCAGAAATAGCCGCTAACGCGATAATTGAAAAACGCATTGCATACCAAAGAAGTTTGCTCGTCTTCCAAGGGTTTTGGTTTTCAAAACACGCCCATTTGCATCAACAATGACAGATTTTTCTATCTTTATGCCAAGCTCGGCACATAAAGAGGTGAAGTCCAATAAGGTGCAAAAGTGGATATTGGGTGTTTCATACCAGTCATAATCAAGGGAGCTGGTCACAGGCATACGCCCTTTAAGAGCTAAATGTGTGCGGCAGCGCCAATGGGCAAAATTTGGAAAAGAGACAATCGCTTTTTTCCCAACCCGCAATAACTGCTCCATCACTTCTTTTGGGCGATGAGTTGCTTGTAGGGTCTGACTTAAAATCGCGTAGTCAAATCCCCGGTCGGGATAGTCAATAAGGTCTTTATCCGCATCCCCTTGAACAACCGATAAGCCTTTTGCAACGCAGGCATTTACGCCGATCTGGCTCAGCTCAATACCGCGTCCGTCTACATTATTTTTCTCTACCAGATAGGATAACAAAGTACCAGACGCGCAGCCCACATCAAGAACACGGCTGCCGGGCTTGATCATTTGCGCAATCAGCTTGAAATCAACCCGTATATCTTGAGGGCGCGGATGGGAAATATGTGTGGTCATCAGGCAATCCCTCTGGTTTTGGCTGTTGATTCCAAAAATCCGCCCATAGTTTGGAGCATCTCCGGTGTATCAAGAAGGAACGCGTCGTGGCCTTTATCTGTCTCGATATTGACAAAACTGACATTGGCAGCGGCGGCGTTTAGCGCCCGGACAACTTCTTTACTTTCTGAGGTTGGGAAAAGCCAATCGCTAGAGAAAGACACCACACAAAACCGTGTTTTCGATCCTTCAAATGCTTTGGGTAGTGATCCACCATGATCGCTTGCCAGATCAAAATAATCCATCGCCCGCGTTATATACAGATAGGAATTGGGGTCAAACCGATCAACAAAGTTAATTCCTTGATATCGCAGGTAACTTTCTACCTGAAAATCTGCATCGAAGCCATATGTCAGATCATCCCGATCTTGCAGGTTTCGGCCAAATTTCCGGTGAAGGGCCGTTTCAGAAAGATAGGTAACGTGGGCTGCCATGCGGGCCACGGCAAGGCCTGCACGGGGAACCCGGTCAGTATTATAGTAAGTCCCGCCTTGCCAATCAGGGTCAGCCATAACCGCTTGCCTGCCCACTTCGTGAAAGGCAATATTTTGCGCGGAATGTTTGGCGGCAGTGGCAATTGGAATGGCACTGAAACAGCGTTCAGAATAGGCACTGGCCCATTGCAATACCTGCATCCCGCCCATAGAACCTCCCACGACGGAAAACCAGTCAGGTATCTCCAGATAATCTTGAAGGAGTACTTGGGTTCTAACCATATCCCCGATTGTAATCATGGGCAGTTTTAAGCCATAAGGCGCGTCCGTTTTAGGATCAATGCTTTTAGGGCCTGTTGTGCCCATACATCCCCCCAGCACATTACTACAAACAAGAAAGTATTTATTTGTATCGAGAACTTTACCCGGACCAATTATCGACGTCCACCAACCCTCTTTACCAGTAAGAGGTTGTTTGCTTGCCGCATATTGATCGCCCGTCAAGGCATGGCAAACCAAAATTGCGTTGGTTTTGGTTTCATTTAACGTGCCATACGTGTTGTACGAAACTGAAATATCGCTCAACATCGCACCACAATCCAACGGCATGGGTTGATCTTTTCCCAATATCACGGAATGATGGTTTGATTCTGGCGGGATAATTGACACGATACGGGCCTTTTTCTCTAATGAGGAATAGAATAGTCTTTGTTTCAGTATATTTTGCTGATAGCTAGGGCGGAGGCATAAGAGATGTCAATAATTTCTTTGCGTTTGTCTAAGGCGATGAACGTGATATTTGTACTTAATATTGCCGTGAGGCTCCGTTTTTCAGGTAAGCAACGTGACACAGACAAATAAAAAATTAGAAGCACTACGCGCTGAAATCGACCAACTGGACGATGAGCTGGTCAATGTTTTAGAACGCCGGATCGCCATTGTGAAGGATATCGCTGAAGCGAAGAAGGAAGAGGGGGACGGTCCTGTTTTCAGGCCGGGCCGTGAAGCTTCCGTATTACGGCGAATTCTTTCTCAGCATTCCAGCGATTTAAGCGATGCTGTGGTTGCGCGTATGTGGCGGGAGATGATCTCCGCCGTTTGCCGTATGCAAAAACCATATTCCGTGTCTATCGCGGCACCTATGAAATCCGTTGGCTATTGGGATCTAGCACGCTGCCACTTTGGCTCGGCAACCCCTATGAGCCTGCATAAATTACCATCCATTGTTCTGCGTGAGGTCTCTACTGATCCGAGTGTATTGGGCGTGCTGCCTTGGCAAAATGAAGAGCCGGACACGTGGTGGGTTCATTTGGCTCAAGGCGGGGAAACTGTTCCAAAGATTTTGGCATGTCTGCCTTTCACACCGAACGAATCAGGTAATTTTGAAGATTTGAATGCGTTGGTGATCGGACAGGGAAGCCCAGAAGCATCTGGTGATGATGAAAGTCTGTTCGTTGTTATGACCGACAATGAAGTAAGCCGAGCCCGATTGAACGGTTTGCTAGAGCAAGCGGGTATTCCGGGCCATTGCCTTGATTCTCGCTCTCCGCAAGTTGAAGACGGGGATTGGTTGCATCTATTCCAAGTCCCTGAATTCATGGCCGAAGGCGACGAACGTCTTGATACTTTCAAGGAACTTCTTGGAAAAAGCGTCATAAAACTTGTCATCCTTGGTGCCTATGCGGTGCCCCAAAAACCCTGATTAAAGATATTCGCGAAAGTAATTCCATGTCGTCGCAATTTCCAAATCCAAAGCCTGGCATTATGGATATTATCCCTTATGTTGGCGGTAAATCTACGTCCACTGGGACAGGCCGTGTTGCAAAACTGTCTTCCAACGAGACACCTCTTGGTGCCAGCCCAAAGGTACAAGCTGCTTTGGATGGCGTGGGTGCGAAATTACATCTTTATCCCGATGGTGGATCCGCGCTGCTTAAAGAGGCTATTGCAGAGATCCATAAATTGGATCCCGCGAATATCATTTGCGGAAACGGATCAGATGAAATTCTATCCCTCCTTGCGAATGCGTATGCTGGACCTGGAGACGAAGTTCTGTTCAGTGCTCATGGTTTTCTTGTGTATGAATTGGCGGCTCTTGCCAATGGTGCCACGCCCGTAAAGGCGCCAGAGAAAGACCTGACGACGGATGTAGATGCGCTTTTAGGGCTGGTCACTGACAAGACAAAAATTCTATTTTTAGCAAACCCAAACAATCCAACAGGCACCTATATTCCTTTCTCTGAAGTTGAAAGACTTCATGCAGGGCTTCGGGGCGACATTCTATTAGTTCTGGATGCCGCTTATGCAGAATATGTGGGTAAATCGGATTATGAGGCTGGTGCCTCTCTTGTTGCCCGCAGCAAAAACGTGATCATGACCCGTACATTCTCGAAAATTTACGGTTTGTCGGCTTTACGGATTGGTTGGGGCTATGGATCAGACGAAGTGATTGATGTTCTCAATCGTATTCGCGGCCCGTTCAATGTGAACGCTGTTGCCCAAATTACGGCGATTGAAGCAGTTCGGGATCAAGAGTTTGTCGGCAAGGCTACCGAGCATAATGATAAATGGCTTCCTATACTGACGCAAAGAATGCGCGGAATGGGACTGCTTATTCCAAACAGCGTTGGAAACTTTATCATGATGGATTTCACTGAAACCGGGAAAACTGCTTTAGATGCGGAAGCTTATTTAAGCGCGCGCGGGCTAATCTTGCGGAATGTGGCTTCATATGGATTACCTAATTGCTTGCGCATGTCTGTCGGTACAGATGAAGATAATCGAGCCGTGCTTGACACGTTGACAGAATTTTTAGGACAGTGAAATGACGGACAAGAGTTCGGCCACATTCAATAAAATTTGCTTCATCGGGATTGGGCTTATCGGCTCATCCATTGCAAGGGCAGCGCGCCAGCATGGTCTTGCAAGTGAGATCGTTTGTGCCGCAAGAACCCACGATACGCGGCGCACGGCGTTGGAATTGGGCGTAGTCGATCACGCTTATGAGAACCCAGTAGATGCTGTGACGGATGCTGATCTTGTTATTTTCTGCACCCCCGTTGGCACTTATGGGGCCATAGCGGAGGCTATTGCGCCGGCCCTTAAAAAGGGTGCGATTGTGTCCGATGTCGGGTCCGTTAAAAAGATGGTCGTGGATGCTATCGAGCCTCATATTCCCGACGGTGTTGATTTCGTTGCGGGGCATCCTGTCTCAGGTACGGAAAAATCAGGACCTGCTGCAGGCTTTGCCGAATTGTTCGAGGGGCGCTGGTGTATTTTAACGCCATCGGAAAAATCCGGGGATGCCGCCGTTGAAAAGCTGAGTGCGTTTTGGACGGCAATTGGTAGTAACGTCGAGATAATGGAGCCCGCTCATCATGATCTTGTGCTGGCAATCACCTCTCACGTTCCCCATCTGATCGCTTACAATATTGTGGGTACTGCCGATGATTTGGAAGAAGTGACCCAGTCTGAAGTCATTAAATATTCCGCCGGTGGTTTCCGAGATTTTACGCGTATTGCAGCCTCGGACCCTACAATGTGGCGGGATGTATTCTTGCACAATAAGGACGCTGTGTTGGAAATGCTGGGCCGCTTTTCAGAAGATCTAACGGCATTGCAAAGAGCAATCCGCTGGGGCGATGGAGACGCGTTATTCCAAACATTTTCAAGAACACGCGCCATTCGCAGGCAGATTATTGATGCAGGTCAGGAAACAGCTGAACCTGATTTTGGTCGTACCGGACAACATGAAGACGATGTCTAGTTTAGACGAAGAGCCGTTTAAAAAACTGGCTTGATTGGCATGAGGAAGAGGGGCCCCAGAAACACCCCGCCTTCCTGAAGGCTTAAAGGAATTTCCAGATAACGAGGACCGTCGCCGTCCTGTTTTGCCAGTAGATTAAGGGCAAAGCTCGCCGTTTTCTTCGCGCGCGGGTCAAGGCTACCTGAGGTTTCCAAAATATCAAGTAGGCCGTTAAAGCCAACTAATTTCGTACTAAAGGCCCCCATAGGACGGTTTTCACTGTCCAAAGTAAGGGTCCCATTCCCTGATACTTTACTCCCTCCCCATGCGATTGTCGTCTCTTCGATATCAAGAATACCCCCTTGGTCTCGCCACTTTAAGATACGATCTTTGTTTTGAAAATCACGAAGACTGCCTTCCAGTCGAGCCAGAACTGCAATTTTTTCTATCCTATCTCCCAAGGGATAGTCGACTTGATCGCCCAAAAATAAATTATCAACGGTTAATGCATATTGATAAGCAGGAAGAGATGTTTCTTGAGGAGCATCGCCTGTAATGGCAGGCACTGACCCTGGGCGTCTGTGCAATTGAATTCGATCTGCACTGGTTGGGCCATTCTCAAAGCCTTTTGCTGTGACATTCTTTAGATCGATGGCCAAATTTTTCAACTTGCCTGTCTTCGAAAATAGGGCGCTTCCAAGAGCTTCATTCGCCCCTAATGTTGCGGCTTTTGGCACCCCTTCATCCATCCATGAAAGCTGAATTGGGTTTTCAATTCCGAAAATTAAATGATTGATCTTCCAAGGCTGCGTCACGGCCCAAAGGTCATTGATGGTGGCGCTGTAGCTCTCAAACCGGCTCGGGTTTTCAATGACTGTTTTTTGTATGTCCAGTTTTACGCGATAGGGAAAGCCTGACACTTCTGGCACGCTATTGGTAATAACGTAACCGCTTTCTTTCTGCTGTGCCTTCCAGTTTTCCACCTGAACCAACGCAAGATCTGCAAGGGAGTTCCACCAATATACATACCCCCCAATCAATAATGTAAAGGCTGTGAGGGTTATAACAATAACGCGCATGAATTTTGTCCCAGATCTTCTATGGCTTGAGCTTTCTGGCGGCACTCTATAAGGTTCCCGGGCTATTTGTCACTGACTTATCCTTCAATCCGAGTTTTCCCTCCATGTCAGACCTTGCTAAAAATTCTGAACGGTCGCCCGTTATCATGATGATGCCTGTGCTTTTTGTCTTCCTTTGGAGTACTGGTTTTATTGGTGCTAAATTGGGACTCCCTTATGTGGAGCCAATGACATTCTTGTTTCTGCGCTTTGTAATCTGCGTCGCTTTATTCCTGCCTCTTGTTTTTCTGACACGCACCCGTTGGCCAGACCAACCGATGGACTGGTTCCATATTGGGTTTTCAGGATTGTTGATGCATGGCGGATATTTAGGATTTGTTTTTTGGGCTATTAGTCTAGGAGTTCCTGCAGGAACATCTGCGCTGATTGTTGGCATTCAGCCCCTTGTAGTCGCGTCTTTGGCGGGGCTTCTTTTGTCTGAAGCGGTTGCCCCGCGGCAATGGGTCGGTCTTTTGCTTGGGCTCTGTGGCGTCTTCTTGGTGGTCTTTGACAAACTATCTTTGGGGGAGGGATCCTTGACCGGAATTGGAATGTGTTTCGTCGCCCTGTTCTGCATATCCTTCGGCACGCTGTACCAGAAGAAATTCTGCGCCACCATGAGCCTTAAAAGCGGTAACCTGATCCAGTTCTTTGTGGCAGCTGTGTATTTTGGCATCATGGCCTGGTTCTTGGAAGACCGTACTGTCGAATGGTCAGGGGATTTGATCTTTGCCCTTACCTGGTTGATCGTTGTTTTGTCTTTGGGCGCTGTTAGCCTGCTTTATATTCTCTTGCGAAGGGGTGGGGCTGCGAGTGTGTCGAGCTTGTTCTATCTTGTCCCCCCTTGCACTGCTGTGGTGGCTTATTTGTTATTTGATGAAACCCTTGGCACCTATTCTCTCGCTGGAATGGCAGTTGCGATTGCCGGGGTGGCCCTTGTCAATATGAAGTCTGGAAAGTCCCGTTAATGTCTAAATATGAATTGGTGTTAGAGCCAGACCTGCCCCCTGTTGATTACCCCATGCCGGATTTCCCTGAGGGAGAGGATCTATGGATTTTCGGCTATGGATCTTTGATGTGGCGGCCCGGTTTTGATAATCTGGGAATCGTGGATGCGCGTGTTTACGGCTACCACCGTACCTTTTGTGTGAGCTCCGTTGTCCACCGAGGTACGCCAGACCATCCGGGGCTTGTGCTCGGGTTGGATGCAGGGGGATCATGCAGAGGAAAAGCTATTTTATGCCCATCGAAATTACGGGAACCTGTAGTGGATTATTTGTACCGCAGAGAGATGGTAACCAGTGTGTATATCCCCAAATTGGTCCAGTTGGAATTGTTGGATCGCAGGGAGCGGGCTACGGCCTTAACTTTTGTTGCGGACCCTCATCATGAACAATATTGCGGTCGTCCAACGATCGAAGAGGCGGCAAAAATTATTGGATCTGCCCACGGGCGCGGAGGCCCCAATCGTGATTATTTGAAAAGTACCATTGATCACTTGGATGAATTTGGCATTAAGGATGGGCCGCTCCATAAAATTATGGCTCTCGTGGATAAGATAGGACTCTAAGATAGTATGAAAGTTCTCTTATTTGATTTGGGTGGTGTTGTCATAAACTGGACCGGCTTGCAGGAGATGCAAAAGCTGCTGAAAGGCAGTTTCGAGCTCGAAGAGATTCGGCTAAAAATGGTGGCGAATGACAAAATAAAACAGTTTGAGAAGGGGCAATGTTCGGCTGAAGACTTTGCTCAATCCTTTATTGCTGATTTTAATTTGCCTTTTGAGCCTCACGAATTTTTAGGCGTTTGGGCCTCCTGGGTTGGAAAGCCTTATGAGGGCGTCTGGGATAAACTTAACAGCTTGAAATCCGACTTTAAACTTGTATGCGTTAGCAATACCAATGAAGTGCACTGGCACCAATTACTAACTGAAATTGGGATTGAGGATATATTCGAGCATTGCTACGCATCCCATCTTTTGCATATGTCCAAACCTGATCCAGGCGTTTTTGAAACCATATTGGCGGATCTTGACGTCGCGCCTGAAGATGTTTGCTTTTTTGACGATGCTACTGAAAATATTGTGGCCGCAGAAGCCTTTGGGCTTCATGCTCTCATAGTAGATGCAGAGATAGGCGTCTTACCGGTACTTGAGGCTGGAAGTTTTTTTAAGGAGTTAAAGGGGTGCAAACCCTAGGGAGGGGAGACGGATTTGCACCCGAGTAAAATCACCTTAGGGAGGATTTTACAGCTTCTTTGATATTAGCCCGAATAAGACCGATATCTTCCAGTTCGTGATCGCTGAGCATATTCAGTGCCGCAACAGTTTGCTTATGTTGATGGCGGAGGACCATAGTGTGCGCAAGCTTTTCAATTGTGTTCGCAGCATTAGAGCTCAAACGACGAAAAGTAACAGCGAGTGCAGAGCCGTGAGTGGTTGATGTTAGGGTGTTCATTACTGGATCCTCCAAATATCTGATGACTGATATTTAGTAGGATTGATCTATTATGACATGCTTAATTACATCAGTTCACCTATGCATATATTGCATGAACGGACTATTGATTGATTAACGTCTACAGGCGTGATGTTAAATATTTTTGCTTAACCGCATTTAGAGAATCCGCAGGATGTGCACGTATCACATCCTTCACTTCGAATAAGAGATGCTTCTCCGCATTCAGGGCATTGTCTCAGCAAGCCGTTGCGCATGCTGGGTCCAGTGTTGGATGCTTGTTTGCGTTTAGCGACTTCTTTCTCATCAACATCTGCGGGGTTTGGTAAAAATCCGATTTGAATAAGATGGGTCTCCACCACATCGCCAATTGCCGCGAGCAAGGAGGGGACATAACGACCTTGCATCCAAGCTCCGCCTCTGGGATCGAAGACTGCCTTTAATTCTTCGACGACAAAGCTTACATCGCCGCCCCTTCGAAATACGGCTGAAATCATTCGGGTGAGGGCGACGGTCCACGCAAAATGTTCAATATTTTTTGAGTTGATGAATATCTCGAAGGGACGCCGCCGCCCATCCTGAATAATGTCGTTGAGGGTGATATATGTCGCGTGATTACTTTCAGGCCATTTCAATTTATATGTTTGACCGGGAAGTGTTCCGGGCCGGTCAAGGGGCTGGGTCATATAAACAATGCCGCTTGCCTCAAATTCGTCACTTGGGCGCTGCATTGGCTCATTCAAGGGTAATGCTGCTTGTTCATCATCGACTTTTGGCGGTGTGGTAGCCTCCAAAACAGCGCCCGTAATATCGTTTGGCCGGTAGGTGGTGCATCCTTTGCACCCTTGATCATAAGCTTGTTGATAAATGTCTTTAAAATTATCAAAGCTTATATCTTCAGGGCAGTTGATGGTTTTTGAAATGGAGCTATCAATATAATCCTGTACTGCCGCCTGCATGCGTACATGGTCAGTGGGCGTTAAAACTTGCGCATCGACAAAATAATCAGGGAGAGGGGCCTTTTCCCCCTTTAATCGTTTGAACAGTCGATAGGAATAGCCCGATACTTCTTCAGCCCTTCTGCTGCCATCAGGATGCAGTACATTGCGGGTATAGGAAAAGCTGAAGACAGGTTCAAGGCCACTTGAAATATTATCCGCTAAAAGGGATATGGTGCCCGTTGGCGCAACGGAGGTCAGCAGTGAATTGCGAATGCCATGTTTTTCAATGGCTTTGATGATGTCTTTATCCAGACAACGCACAGTCTCTCCTGCCAGGAATTTTTCTTTGTCATAAAGAGGAAACGGGCCTCTTTCTTTAGCAAGATCAGTGGATGCCAGATAGCAGGACCGCCGGATTTGATCCATCCATTGCCGCGTAAGGGCGATAGCCTGCGGGCTCCCATACCGACTTCTGCACATGATCAAGGCATCGGCAAGCCCGGTAATCCCAAGCCCCATACGCCGTTTGGCTGTCGCTTCGTGGGCTTGTTCGGCTAAAGGAAAGCCTGAGACATCAATGACATTGTCCATCAATCGCACCGCGGTGCGGGTACATTTATCGAGCGCATCCAGATCTAGATGTGCATTCTCTTCGAACGGATTTTGGATAAAACGGGTAAAGTTTAAAGAGCCCAGCAGGCAGGCACCATAAGGGGGGAGGGGTTGCTCCCCACAAGGATTTGTTCCGGTGATATCTTCGCAGTAATAAAGGTTATTACGTTTGTTAATCCGGTCAATAAAGATGACACCCGGTTCTGCAAAGGCGTAAGTGGACCGCATTATATCGTCCCATAAATCACGGGCTTTAACGGTTTTATAAAGGGTGCCTTCGAAAGTAAGCTCCCACGGATCGTCTTGTTTTACAGCCTCCATAAAGGCGTCGGTGATCAGAACAGACAGGTTAAACATACGCAGTCGGCCTGGATCTCTTTTGGCTTTAATGAAGTCGGTTATGTCCGGGTGGTCGCAGCGAAGCGTTGCCATCATGGCCCCGCGACGAGACCCCGCGCTCATGATCGTGCGGCACATGCTATCCCACACATCCATAAAACTAAGAGGACCTGATGCATCGGACCCCATGCTATGGACTGGAGCCCCTCTTGGGCGAAGGGTGGAGAAATTGTAGCCAATGCCGCCGCCTTGTTGCATGGTGAGCGCGGCTTCTTTGAGATTGTCGAAAATAGAAGACATATCGTCAGGAATGTCGCCCATGACGAAGCAATTGAATAACGTTACTTTTCGTTTCGTTCCGGCTCCGGAAATAATTCTCCCGGCAGGTAAGAATTTGTAATCTTCAAGAAGGGCGTAGAATTCCGTCTCCCAGTGTTTGGTGTCGTTCTCATTGACCGAGAGTGCTTTGGCCAAGCGTCGCCATGTATCATGAATAGACCGTTCAACAACACTGCCATCGGTGGATTTATACCGATATTTCATGTCCCAGATTTGTTGTGAGATGGGGGCAACTGTCGCCATTGAAAATCCTTACTTGCCAAGCAATTAGAGTTTCATAGCATACGCCATCACATAAGGTTTTTCAAATTTACCGTACATTTCACTAGAATTTGCATGCAAGAAAGTGCACCGCCTCCTCTAGATCATACTACTGCATTGCAAGTAGTGTCTGTCCTTCACTCACTAGTGCGCTCGATTTTCCATCAATTTCGGATTTAAGAACTTCCATAAATTCTTTCCGCTTTAAACCCGGAGCAATGGGCGGTAGAAATTCGATAGTGAGGACGCCGGGATAACAAACGTATTTTTTGCGAGGCCAAAACACGCCGGAATTCAACGCAACGGGCACGACGGGAACGTTAAGCTTGGTGTAGAGCGCTGCAATGCCCGGCTGGTAGGGAAGGTCAGAATCAACGGCACTTCGTGTGCCTTCAGGAAAAATAATGACAGGCCGGTTATCATCCAGTGCCGCTTGCGCTTGTGTTATCATTCCCTTTAACGCTGCCATTTGACCTTTTCGATCAACCGCAATCATTTTGGTTTTTTTGCAGTACCATCCATAGATAGGAATGCTGAGTAGTTCTTTTTTTAAGATCATAGCAGGATCTTTGGTGAGGGTGTGAAAAGCCATTGTCTCAAAAATAGACTGATGCTTACAGGCAACTAAGGCTGCCCCTTCTGGTAAATTTTCCTGACCCCGAATTTCCACTTTAAGGCCACAAATGGTCTTCATCAGGAAAAGAATGCCATTAGTCCAAGCCGTTTGTCCTCGCACTATCCAAATTTTATCTAAGGCGAGCATGGGTAAGAACGCCACATTCATGATCACGGTCCAGATCCAAAAGCAGATAAAGAAAATAGTAGATCTGATGACTATCAAGAGATGTCTCCGTCCATAACGAACTGTTCTAGTCTAGCCCGAAAAAGGCTGACAATATATTTGTTGAATTCTGCGGCCAAAATATAAGTAATGAGCGGATTTTTCCACCAATTTCCTTGAATAATGGGATCTGTTCGGGAGGCCACAGCATGTAAAGTTTTGAGTGGCATTTTTCGTTTAAGCTCAATGAGGCTTCTGGGCATGTGATACGCACTGGTGACGATGAGTAGGTCATCAAATTTATGCTTATTCGCCCAAAGGAAAGCTTCTTGCGCGTTGCCAACAGTGTCTCTGGCGCGGCGCCCAAGATCAACGCAGCAGGCCATCACTTCATCACTCTCCCCCATGGCGATCCGTAATTGCTCTCGGCTCACCTTGTTATTTACGCCAGAAATTAAGACGCGTTTACCGGCTCCAGACTTCAGAAGGTTAAATCCAACCTTAAGGCGCTTGGGCGTTCCCGTAAAAATCACGATCCCGTCTGCTGTGTGTGTGCTTGAGAAGCTAGGGCCGCTCACTTCTTGTACAAAAAGGATGAAGGCACCGATCCAAATAAGAGTTAAAACCACCAAAAATTTCAGCCATGTTGAAAAAGAGATTTTCATCACGAAAACCGCCCTTCAAGAATATATTCGGTTGCCTGGGGCAGGTCTTTTGCGATTGAGACGGGCAGAAGGTCAGGATCGAACCCCGCCTGTTGTGTTGATTTGCCTTTTCCCGTTTGGACCAAGATACGATGACAGCCGGATTTGACTGCTGCCTGTATATCCCGCTTAGTATCGCCGATCAGGACTGTATTGCGAGGCTTATGGCGAAACAGTGCCATGGCTGACAGAAACATACCGGCACCAGGTTTCCGGTTCTCCGTTGCGTCCCAAGGGGCGTCCGGTGCGAAAAAGATATGATCAATTTTACCGCCAACGTCTGCCAATGATTTTTGCAGCTTGCCGTGGATATTCTGAAGCGTCTCGGTCGTAATAATACCGCGGCCAATGCAGGATTGGTTTGTCACGATCGCAATAAGATGTCCATGGGCGTTAAGGGACGCAATAGCCTCCAACGCGCCGGGAATGAAGATCAATTCATCCGGTGTCTTTACAAAATCAGTGCGGTCTTCGTTAATAACACCGTCTCTATCAAGCAATACTAGCACGCTACATCATCCGCTTGAGTGAACCCATTACAATCCATCGCACCGTTCCCATAGTCAAAAGTGCGACAAGAAAGGGTAACATAGCCAATGCTATCCAACCTTCCAATATCATTGTTGGCGCAGTGATTAAACTAGCTTCTAGCTTGCCGGTTAAAAAACCTAAAATTTGCATCACTATAATGGCAATTATTAGGCCTGGAAGGGCTCCTAAAAAACTGAGCTGAGCAAAATAATTTTGAAACTGACGGGCAATATAGGTGTCTTTTGCGCCGGTTAAGTGGAGCACTTCAATTATTTCTTGATGCATGATCATGCCTGTGCGGGCCGCGAAGATAACAATAATGACCGTTGCAACACCGATTATAAACATGATGACGGCTGCAAGTATTTGAACGGACCTTGCAAGAGTAATCATCTTATCGAGCCAAGGACGATGAGTATTCAACCTAGCACCGGGAACCGTATCGCTCAATTTTTTTGCTGTTGCCACCAGATCAAGGGCGCTGCCCTCTGCAATGGTGACTTCAATCAGTCGGGGAAGCGGGAGGTCTTTTACAATGTCTGCACGCCCCAAATAAGGCTCGAGAAGTTTCGCCGACTCGTCCAGGCTTAACGGGTGAACGGTATCAATGCCGGGAAGTGAGCGCAGGAAATCTGTGGTAATTTTTACCTTTTTATCCAAATTTCGACTGGCGTTATATTCGATTTCGACTGTCAAATTTCCACTGACAGCAGTGGACCAATTTTGTACGGCACTATGGATTGAAAACAGACCGGCCAAGGCTAGGGCTGCCAGAAAAACCATCGATGAAATTACGACAGGCAGATACCGACTTGAAGCGTCTTTCTCCAGTTGGAGCTCATTTGATTTGCCAAAAAATTGAATCACAGACTGCTCCGATGATACTGGTCGAGATATTCGTCTGAACGGCTACTGTATAATGTGCTGTCTTTCAAAAACAGAACAGGATTTGAAAACCTTTTTATCAGGCCAAGGTCATGGGTTGCAATGACAACTGTTGTCCCCAATTTGTTCAGCTCTTGAAATAAATGCATAAGCCGAAGCCCCATTTCGGGATCCATACTGCCCGTTGGCTCATCTGCAATAAGAAGTTGAGGCCGATTGATAACGGCGCGGGCAATGGCAACACGCTGCTTCTCTCCTCCAGACAAGGTGGGTGGTTTTGCATCTATTTGAGGACCAAGCCCTACCCAGTCAAGCAGTTCGGTTACATGTTTGTAAATTTGATCTTCATTTGCACCAGCGATTCGAAGAGGCAGGGCAACATTATCCAAGGTGGAGAGATGATTTAAAAGTTTGAATTCCTGAAAGACGACACCAATTCTTCGGCGAAAAGACGGCAAATCTTCTCGTTTGAGGCTGCTGACTTCTTGATCAAACAAGGACAAGAGGCCCCTGCTTGGCCTATGGGAGAGGGCTAACAATTTAAGGAGAGAGCTTTTTCCCGCACCAGTTGGGCCTGTTAGGAAGTGAAAGGATCCAGGCGCCAAGTGCAGATTTATATCCCGCAGAACTTCAGGGCCCATGCCATATCGCATACCCACATTTTCAAACCTGACCAAACAACCCTCCTAACAATTTCTAACGAATAGGATAAACTAAAGTAGATTTTTCGGCTAGTCTTGTGCATGTTCTGTCAAATGCCTATAAAAAAGAATGATTAACCTGTAGAGCGAATGTTCCCTACCGATGATTTTAACTTGTTCAACCTGTTCAACGCGTTATTTGATTGATCCTGCCTCTGTTAGTGTGGCGGGGCGAACAGTCAAATGCGCTAAATGCGGGCATAAATGGAAAGAATACCCACCGTCTGATATGCCTAAACAGGTAGCAGATGAAGGTGCTTTTGCGATACCGACTGGACCTGCTTCGGAAAGTGCTAGCAGTGCGATGAGCATTGAAGAGATGACCGCTGCAGCGATACCAAAAGCACGGCCCATGTTTGAGAAAAAGAAAAGTCGAGGCTGGCTGCGTTGGCTGATCTTCGTTTTCTTGTTGGCGGGAATCGGTGCGGGCGGCTTTTATGGTAAGCAATTTGTGGTACAGTTTTGGCCCGCAACGGCTAAAATGTACCAAGCTTTAAAAATGGATGTGAAGACAGCCAATAAGCTCGGGTTGGAGATTAGAGAGCTGAAGACTAAATCCGTTCTCGAAGATGGCGTTGTTCATTTGACGGTTACTGGCAAGGTTGTCAATTTAACGGCTACGACAAGGCCAATTCCAAGAATTTCCATCAAACTGGTCGATGGGAATGGGGAGCATGTCTATAGTTGGAGTATGGCGGTTGATCAGGAAAATGTTGAGCCGTGGGGAAGTGCAGATTTCTCCTCCAGCATGAAACAGCCGCCTGAAGAGGCAAAACATGTAAAAGCAGATTTGATTGCCCCAAAAAAGGCAACTTCAGACACTAAACATTAATTAGTCGGATATTGGCGCCAAATATAGCCGCCCTTATTTTAGATATTGGAGAATGAAATGGCTGCTTCAGAGCCGACAGTAGAAGTGTTATTTTCTAGTGGTGATATTTCAACGCGGAATACAGCACTTGCCGAAGAGATTTCAAAGGATATGGGATCAGACATCCTTGTTATTGCCGTGTTGAAAGGCAGTTTCGTTTTCGCAGCTGACCTTATCCGTGCATTGCATTATGCCGGTGTTCGGCCGCAAATCGATTTTATGGCGTTGTCTTCCTACGGTGATAAGACCATCAGTAGCGGTACGGTTGTTATCTCTCGGGACATCGTTGATACGGTAAAGGACCGCAAAGTTCTTCTGATCGATGATATTCTTGAATCCGGTCGGACAATGGAATTCGCGGCAAAGGAATTGCTTGATCGGGGCGCGGCTGAAGTAAAGACGTGTCTGATGCTTGATAAAAAGGAAAAACGGGTCGTTGATTTTGAAGCCGATTTCGTCGGTTTTGATTGTCCTGACTTATTTGTTATTGGCTATGGATTAGATTATGCGCATTATTATAGGGAATTACCGTATATCGGCCACATAGTAAGCGAATAGTTTTGATTTGGGGGGGGAATGGCGAAAATACTGGTCGCAGAAGATGAAGCGGCACTTCGTGAATTTGTCCAACGTGCATTGGCCCATTACGGGCATGATGTCGTGGCAGTTCGCGATGGCGCAGAAGCTTTGTTGGAATTGCAGGAAGACGTAACTTACGACCTTGTCTTAACGGATATTGTGATGCCTATTATGGATGGCATCGCACTCTCTTTGAAAATAGCCAAAGAATATCCTCACATAAAAATCCTGCTTATGACTGGATATGCTGCTGAGCGGCAAAGAGCGTATAATCTGGATGACCTCATCTACGATGTTATCTCGAAACCATTCACGCTTACGGATATTTGTGAGAAAGTCGAAGAAGCACTAGCCTCCAACGGGCGCGCTACCGACCCCGTATCAACAAAAGATCTTGGGCTTAAAGAAAAAAAATAACCTGCTGTTGCAACGCAAAATTTGGTTGAATATAAGATGTTGGTCTGATACCGATTAGGAACAAATACGCGCGAATCCCTTGCGCAAATAAAAAAACAAAAACAAAGAAAGGGACTCATTGACTATGTCGATAAATGGTAAAGCTTATATCGCCGGTGCATTTGAGCATCCAACACGAAAAGCGATAGATAAATCTCTCGCGCAACTTCATGCAGAATGCGCCAAAGGGGCCTTGGAAGATGCGGGTCTGACCAAGGATGACGTGGACGGATATTTCTGCGCAGGTGATGCGCCCGGCCTTGGACCACTTTCTCTTGCGGATTATATGGGACTAAAACTCCGTCATATGGACAGCACTGAGACAGGTGGATCATCCTACCTTATTCATGTGGCTCATGCCGCCGAAGCCATTGCCCTTGGGAAATGTAAAGTTGCCTTGATTACTTTATGCGGCCGACCGCGTGCAGAAGGCATGGCAACAGGCACGGCACCTAGAAATTATGGTGCTGGGACGCCTGATGCTGCGTTCGAATTTCCTTACGCCCCGACAATTGTGAACATGTATGGTATGTGCGCCAAACGTCATATGCATGAATTTGGTACGACGAGTGAGCAGCTGGCTTGGATCAAAGTGGCGGCCTCTCACCATGCACAACATAATCCCAAAGCGATGTTGCGAGATGTTGTGACTGTTGAGGATGTGGTGAACTCTCCCATGATTTCAGATCCACTCCACCGACTTGATTGCTGCGTGATTAGTGATGGTGGCGGTGCCTTGGTGGTAGTTGCTCCGGAAATTGCACGTTCGTTAAATCGTCCGCTTGTGAAAGTTAAAGGGGCTGGCGAGGCACCAAAGCATCAAATGGGCGGGCGTGTTGATCTGACTTATTCAGGAGCTGCCTGGTCCGGTCCAACAGCGTTTGAAGAAGCGGGTGTTAAGCCGGCTGATATTAAGTATGCCTCCATTTATGACAGTTTCACCATCACCGTCTTGATGCAACTTGAAGACCTTGGTTTCTGTGCTAAAGGGGACGGGGGCAAGTTTGTATCTGATGGTAACCTTATCTCTGGTGTCGGAAAACTTCCCTTTAATACGGATGGCGGCGGCCTTTGTAACAACCACCCAGCCAATCGCGGCGGTATGACAAAGGTTATTGAAGCGGTTCGCCAATTGCGCGGTGAAGCGCATCCAGCAGTGCAAGTGCCCAATTGTGATTTGGCTCTGGCTCATGGAACTGGTGGTTCTCTTGGGACGCGTCACGGCAGTGGTACATTGATTTTAGAGCGGGAGTAGAGATGATGTCAGAAAAAAGACTTATGGCAGCGCCTATTGCTGATCCGGAAACGCAAGAATTCTGGGACGCCACAAGAGATGGAAAATTTCTGGTGCGTTATTGCAATGCGTGTAGTGCACCTCATCATTATCCCCGGACAATCTGCCCACACTGTGGCAGTGATGATACCTATTTTAAGGAAGCGTCCGGTAACGGTGAAATTTATTCCTTTAGCGTTATGCGGCGCGTTCCCATTCCTTACGCGATCGCTTATGTGACGTTGGAAGGAACTGATATATCGATGATGACAAATATTGTTGATTGTGACTTTGACAGTTTGTCTATTGGACAAAAAGTGAAGCTGGTCTTCTCGGAAAGTGAAGGGGACGGCCCGCCGCTTCCGACATTCACGCCGGCATAAGACCAAAAAACCAACCATGACAAATTAAAAAAAAGGAAAAGGTCATGAAGAATCCAATGAATATGGACGGCAATAATGTGGTCGTCACCGGCGCTGGACAAGGTGTCGGTGCCGCGGTTGCGGAGCTTGTTGTTGAACTTGGGGGCAAAGCTATCCTTGTTGATGTTAAAGGCGAGGAATTAGAACAGGTTGCCGATAAATTAGGACGGGATAACACAGATATATATGTTGGAAGTGTTACCGACCCGAAATTTATTGAAAATATGGTCCGTACGGCTGTTGCCAAAAACGGTGCGATTAATGGCCTGGTGAATAATGCCGGAATTATTCGCACTGCCATGATCGACAAAATGTCTATGGAATATTGGAACCAAGTTGTTGATGTAAATATGACAGGTGTGTTCATTTGTTTGCAGGCGGTAGGCCGACACATGCGCGAGCGCATAAAAGAAGGTGATACGTCTCTTGCATCCATTGTGAATGTGTCCTCCATCGCTGGGCGCCGTGGATCAATTGGTCAGATCAATTACGCGGCGGCAAAATCTGGCGTTCTCGGTATGACCATGACGGCTGCAAAAGAATGGGGCAAATCTGGAATTCGGGTGAATAGTGCCTGCTTTGGCGTGGTTGCAACTGAAATGACTGAGGTCGTGCGTTCTGACAAGTTCCGCGATGCTTACATGGAACAGGTTGCTTTGAAGCGTTTCTCTGATCCTGAAGAAGTTGCTAAAGGCGTTGCTTTCATGCTTTCTGACGCTGCCAGTTATATAACGGGCCAGCATATTTCCATTGATGGTGGCATGCATATCGGCTTTTAAAAATCGACATCTCTCCGATTACGATTTCCTGTCTTAGATTCAAGGTTTTGTAATCGGAGAAGTTTAAATATTTTCTAATATTAAACATTCTGCACGTACGAAAAAAATTGTTTTCTAGAGCCTCAGATTGTAATTTTCAACTGTTTCGGTCCGTCAATCCGCGTTTTCCGACAATACGACTTGCATCCTGCAATTTTTGTGTCATAGGGTGTTCCAAACACAAATCCTTAAAAAAACAATAATATCGGATGGGTTTTCTGTATCGCTTGGGGAAAGCGAACAGGGCTATGGGAAATCGTATAAAGTTACTAATAAAGTGACGACAGGAAGCAGGAGGAGAGGGCCTAATGGAATATTTCGTTCAGCAGCTGATAAACGGCATCACGCTGGGTTCCATTTATGGGTTAATAGCTATCGGTTACACGATGGTTTATGGCATCATAGGAATGATTAATTTCGCTCACGGTGATATTTTCATGGTGGGGTCATTCGTTGCCTTGATCGTGATAACAGCACTTGGGCTCACGGCGTCGTCGGGGATAGGTATTATTTTTGCCTCTCTGATATTGGTTCTATTATGCGCAATGCTAGTCTCGTCTGCCTTTGGGTGGACGGTGGAGCGATTGGCTTATAGGCCATTGCGCGGATCATTTCGCTTGGCTCCGCTGATTACAGCCATCGGTATTTCCATCGTTCTTCAGAACTATATCCAAATTGCCCAAGGCGCACGGGTTAAGCCTTTGCAGCCTATTTTCTCAGGCGGATATACCTTGATGAAGGGCGGCGAGAATGGCGATTTCCTCGTCCAGATCTCTAATATCCAAATCATGATTATCAGCGTTACCTTTATTCTGATGGCGATCTTCTCTCTTATCATTGCAAAAACATCTTTGGGCCGGGCTCAAAGATCGTGTGAGCAAGATCGGAAAATGGCTTCACTGCTTGGCATTAATGTGGATAAAACCATCTCCATGACTTTTGTGATGGGTGCAATGCTTGCGGCCGTCGCAGGCCTTATGTTCTTGCTCTATTACGGTGTGATCGATTTCTTTATTGGGTTTGTTGCAGGTGTTAAAGCCTTTACAGCCGCAGTATTAGGCGGCATCGGATCGCTTCCAGGGGCAATGCTCGGTGGTTTGGTTATCGGTTTGATCGAAACCTTCTGGTCTGCTTATTTCTCAGTGGAATACAAAGATGTTGCCGCTTTTGCCATGTTGGCGATTGTGTTGATCTTTTTACCTCAGGGCCTTCTTGGTAAGCCGGAGGTCGAAAAAGTATAATGACCGATATCTCACAGAGCCCCACAGGAGCCTCCTCTCGGATGGATTTTGGGGCTGTCGCGAAAGATTTGCTTGTAACGCTCTTTTTAGGGGCGGTCATTTTTGGAACAACCCTTGGCTTCAAGACACAGAGCTCAATTGGGGGTTTGACACTTGAAACTCATTTGGGAACGGCCGCTATTGTTATTGGCGTTATTGTCGTTGGCAGACTTGTCCTTTGGATGACGCTTTGGAATAGGCCCGTCGGGGCATCTACGTCCCTTATCCCTGACAGAGTAAAAACAGCGCTATCGAGTAGGATGGGCCTGTTAGGAAAGTATTTCGGACCAATTATGCTCCTCTTTGCCGTTATCTTTCCGTTTTTGCCAACAACTGACCGTTACTTGCTCGACCTCGGTGTTTTGGTCCTCACTTATGTGATGCTGGGTTGGGGTCTTAATATTGTGGTGGGCTTGGCCGGTCTTCTTGACCTTGGATATGTGGCTTTTTACGCAATCGGCGCTTATTCTTATGCCTTGCTCGCTCATTATTTCGGTTTGTCTTTTTGGTTATGCCTACCTCTTGCTGGTGTTTTAGCCGCTTTTTGGGGAATTATACTGGGTTTTCCAGTGTTGCGGCTTCGGGGTGATTACCTCGCAATCGTAACTCTGGCCTTTGGTGAAATCATTCGCGTAGTTTTGCTTAACTGGTATCAATTTACAGGCGGTCCAGATGGATTGTCTGGTATCCCAAGGCCTACTTTCTTTGGCTTAGCCTTTAAGCGGGGGGACGGAAATTTCGCAGACTTCTTTGGTTTGGACTATTCATCCATTCATAGAATTATGTTTCTGTATTTCCTGATTTTGATTCTAGCTCTTATTACAAATTTCGTGACGACGCGACTGCGCAAACTGCCGATTGGCAGGTCGTGGGAAGCGTTGCGTGAAGACGAAATCGCTTGTCGCTCTTTAGGCTTGAATACAACAACGATTAAGCTGTCTGCTTTTGCTACGGGTGCAATGTTTGCAGGTTTTGCAGGATCGTTCTTTGCCACAAGACAGGGATTTATTTCTCCTGAAAGTTTCACCTTTATTGAATCTGCCCTCATCTTGGCCATTGTGGTTCTGGGAGGCATGGGATCACAGATCGGTGTTGTCATCGCATCTATTGCTCTGATTGGCGGGTTTGAAATTTTCCGCGAGGCCGAGCAGTTCCGAATGTTGATTTTCGGATTAGCCATGGTGGTCATTATGGTATGGCGTCCCCGCGGTTTGATATCAACTCGGGCACCGTCTATTTTCCTTAAAGAGAGGAAAAGCGTCTCCTCGGATATGGTCGCGCAAGGGGAGGGGCACTGACATGACAAATTCAAATGACAATGTTTTGCTCTCAGTTGAGCATTTAAGTATGCGATTTGGCGGCCTTTTGGCGGTAAATGATTTATCCTTTAATGTGAAGCGCGGTGATATTACGGCATTGATCGGGCCAAATGGCGCGGGTAAAACCACGGTTTTTAACTGTATTACCGGTTTTTACAAACCTACTGTTGGTCGTGTCACGGCGCATCATGAAGATGGTACGGAACATCTTCTTGAGCGGATGGATGATTTCCAAATCCCTAAAACGGCAAAGGTGGCGCGGACGTTTCAAAATATCCGCCTTTTTGGGGGAATGACTGTTCTTGAAAACCTTATGGTTGGGCAGCATCACCCTTTGATGGCTGCATCCAAATTCACAATTGGTGGAATATTGGGGGTCAAGGGCTATCGTGCTGCGGAAAAAAACGCGATGGAACTTGCCCAATATTGGATGGAGCGAACGGGTCTAACTGAACGTGCTGATGATGCTGCCGCCGACTTGCCCTATGGTGATCAACGGATGCTGGAAATTGCCAGAGCCATGTGCACAGGGCCAAAACTTCTATGCCTTGATGAACCTGCTGCAGGTCTGAACCCACGGGAATCTGATGAGCTGAACAAATTGCTCCTGTTCATCCGGAAAGAGCGGGAAACAGGCATTCTATTGATCGAACATGACATGAACGTAGTGATGGGAATTTCCGATCATATCGTGGTTTTGGATTATGGTCAGAAGATTGCTGATGGAACGCCAGAAGATATCCGGAATGATCAAAAAGTGATCGCGGCTTATCTGGGTGTCGAAGATGACGAAGTGGATGAGGTCGAAGAGATATTAGAAGAAACAGCAACCGGATCATCGGATAAAGGGGCGTCATAATGGAAAAGCAACCGATGCTTCAAGTGAAGAATGTTGAAACTTTCTATGGAAAAATTCAAGCATTAAGGGGCGTTGACCTCGATGTGTATGAAGGTGAGATTGTAACGCTGATTGGTGCCAATGGTGCGGGTAAATCCACATTAATGATGACCATTTGTGGAAGCCCTCGAGCGGCTACCGGGCAAATCATTTATGACGGTCAGGACATTACTAAGATGCCAACCCATGAGATTATGCGAAAGGAAATCGCGCAGTCTCCTGAAGGGCGTCGAATTTTTCCGCGCATGACTGTGCAGGAAAATTTGTTGATGGGAGCCGCCGTTTCAGATCCAAAATATCTAGAAGAAGATTTTGCAAAAGCATTTGAACTTTTCCCGCGACTTAAAGAGCGTCGGGATCAGCGCGGCGGGACACTCTCCGGCGGGGAACAGCAAATGCTGGCGATAGCCCGTGCCCTTATGGCGCGACCAAAGCTTTTGCTCCTTGATGAGCCTTCTCTTGGGTTGGCTCCGCTTGTGGTAAAACAAATCTTTCAAGTTATCAAAGAGTTGAATAAAAAAGAGGGACTTACGGTCTTTCTGGTAGAGCAAAATGCCTATCATGCTTTGAAACTTGCAGATCGAGGATATGTGATAGTGAACGGCGTGATAACGCTGACAGGAACAGGGAAAGAGCTTCTGGCAAAAGAAGAAGTTCGTGCGGCTTATCTGGAAGGGGGAGCACACTAATGGGACTCATTTGGGAAAATAGTTTTACTGTGTTTTTCTTTCTAACCGTTTTGATCGGCGGAGGGGCCGCCTATATGACGGGGCGATCCTTAGCTGAGAAATGGCGGTCGATAAAACAGCCGATCTTTTTCATGCTCATATTGGGGGCGGCCGTTAGATTTTTTCACTTCTCTCTTTTTGAGGGAACCTTACTTTCTTTACATTATTATATAGTGGATTCCGCCGTTTTGATCGCAATTGCCTTAATCGGTTATCGATTGACGAGGGTTGGACAAATGGTTTCTCAATATCCCTGGCTTTATGTACGTCAGGGGCCTTTTGGGTGGCGTGAGAAATCGAAGAATTAGAAAGCCTATAAATAATACGGGCTTTTTGAGTGAAATTATCCTTTGCAATTCCACGTTGAATACGGAATGATCGTTGAAGGGTAATTGAGGCATCTATAAACTTGGGAGACAGACAGATGAAAAAATATTTACTCGCTGCAACAATGTTGACAGCTGGAATGGTAATGGCATCAAGCGGGGCTTGGGCTGACATTCAAATTGCGACAGCAGGACCAATGACAGGTCAATATGCAAGCTTTGGTCAACAGATGAAAGCGGGCGCTGAGCAGGCTGTTAAAGACATTAACGCTGCTGGCGGTGTGAACGGCGAACAACTTGTTTTGAGCGTTGGCGATGATGCTTGTGATCCAAAGCAGGCTGTTGCTGTTGCGAACCAGATGGTGTCAAAAGGCGTCGTCTTTATGGCTGGCCATTTCTGCTCAGGTTCTTCCATTCCGGCATCAAAGGTTTATGAGGAAGAAGGAATCATTCAGATTTCTCCAGCTTCTACAAACCCAAAATTGACGGATGAAGGTGGACCAAATATTTACCGTGTTTGTGGCCGTGATGACCAACAAGGTCTCGTAGCTGGTGCTCTTCTTGCTGGTGAGTTCAAAGGAAAGAACATCGCGATCCTGCATGACAAAACAGCCTATGGTAAAGGTCTTGCTGACGAGACAAAATCAGCAATGGAAGCTGCTGGCGGTTCATCAAAAATGTATGAAGCCTATACAGCTGGTGAAAAAGACTACACAGCGCTTGTATCCAAAATGAAAAAAGAAGCGATCGACGTTGTTTATGTCGGTGGTTATCACACTGAAGCGGGTCTAATCGTTCGCCAGATGCGCGATCAGGGCATGAAAACTCAGCTTATCTCTGGTGATGCTTTGGTAACGAATGAATATTGGTCAATCACGGGTCCAGCTGGCGAAGGCACTTTGATGACTTTCTCTCCTGATCCACGGAAAAATCCTGGTGTGGCTGATCTAGTTAAGACCTTCCGTGCAGACAAGATTGAGCCTGAAGGTTACGTTCTTTACACTTATGCTGCCGTTCAAGCATGGGCACAAGCTGCTAATGCGGCTAAATCAACAGACACTGATCCTGTTATGAAATCCCTTAATTCAGGTGTTTTCAAGACAGTTTTGGGTGATCTTGGTTTCGACAAAAAAGGTGACGTGAAGCTTCCAGGGTATGTTTGGTACGAATGGAAAAATGGCACATACGACTACCGCTAAGTCGTAAGCTACTTTAAATAAATTAAGTCCCGCTGGATTAATCTAGCGGGGCTTTTTTTGTGGTTGAAAACAATCATGGTCATCATATCTTCCAACCCAAGGTGTAGGGGGGGCTACTGTAGTTGTCTGAAAAATCTATATTTGGGCTGGACTGTGTTGTGCTTGGCGAGGCGATAAAGAGAGCCTACTAGCGATGAGACACTGGCGTTCCGCAGTTATCTTCAGCGAAACCATAACGCCACCAAATTTTGGTGCTCAAGCTGTTAAGTATTTGCTCGTTCATGGATGGCTGCGTTAAGCGACGCTAGTTAATAACTAGCGGTCAAACTTGCTTGTCGTGAAATTGGTGAGAGTGGACTTCGGTAGATAGTCCAATTTTTCTGCGGATTTCAATCTACTTCTAAAAGTAGATCGGATGGTGCCCCTGGCCTGACTCGAACAGGCACGCCCTATGGACAACAGATTTTGAATCTGTCGCGTCTACCGATTCCGCCACAGGGGCATCCCGTGGAATTAGCTGCACTATACTGATGATTTATGCCGGGTCAATAGACCATGTGTGGAAAATTTACATTATAGAAAATTTGTTACAGCTTTGCTTATTCCAAGGTCGTTAAAATTGTATAACCTGAGCCACGAACAGATTTGATCATCTGCGGTTGGGTTTCGTCCATTTCAAGCTTTTGCCGTAGTCTGCGGACCAAGGCATCAATGTTACGACTATTTTCTTTCAGTTCTTTATTGAATATTTTCTGGCTTAATTGATCCCGCTCTACCGGCTGTCCTGGATTTTCAAGTAGGACCCGCAACAGTTGGAATTCGGCCATTGTCAACGGAACATCTGATCCATTGGGCGCAGCCAGCTTGTGGTGAGGTAAATCCAAAGACCAGCCGGAGAAAATGACTTGGGATTTTAAACTATCTGCATTGTTGTTGCCATCGGACCCTTTAGTTGTCCGGCGTATGACACTTTTAATGCGCGCAAGGAGTTCCCGTCGGTTATATGGCTTTGCCACATAATCATCAGCACCCATTTCAAGGCCGATAATCAGGTCAACACTTTCCCCTTTACCAGTGAGGATAATAACACCAACATTGGATTTTTCTTTAAGGTATCGTGTCAAGCTCAGACCGTCTTCACCTGGAAGCATCAAATCCAATAAAACCAGATGAAAATTTTCTCTGGAAAAAATTTGCCGCATTTCTTCAGCGTTACCTGCTTCTACAACCGTATACGCTTCTCTCTCTAGCGTAGCACGTAGTACTTGGCGAAGTTCAGGCTCGTCATCTACTATCAGAATCTTCTGCTTCATAGTTGCCGTCTCGTCCTTTGTTGACAGAGTGACCACTGGGTCAGATTAAGTTTGTGTACTATATTATGTAATAATATAATTACATTATCAAGAGAGTCTGAAAATAAAGTAATAATACTAAAAGGCAACTTCTTACTGTTTAACAATGATTTGCACATGTGTTTTCAACAAGAAGCTTGCAGAGCACAAGGCTGATCTTTTATGTTGCAGGTTATAAAATAGATAAACCATGAGGCCAACCTATATGCTCCGACGCTTGTATGATTACACTATGGGTCTCGCGTCCAGACCGCAAGCGAAGACTTTTCTTGCGGGGATCGCTTTTGCGGAAAGTTCGGTCTTTCCTATTCCACCGGATGTTATGATAATTCCTATGGTTCTGGCGAACCGTAAGGAGGCTTGGAAGATCGCTTTTATATGCAGCCTTTTTTCTGTGCTGGGCGGCGTGTTCGGTTATTTGATCGGAATCTTCTTTTATGATCTCGTCGGTGGGGCAATCATTGAATTCTATGGATATACGGAAAAATTTCTACGCTTTAAAGAGGCCTATGATGAATGGGGAGTATGGATCGTTGGTTTTTTCGGTCTGACACCCTTCCCCTACAAAGTCATTACGATTGCCAGCGGAGCCGCCAATCTAAACTTTGCAGTTTTTATTATCGCGTCAGCTCTTTCAAGGAGCGCCCGCTTTTTCTTTGTAGCCTGGCTTCTACATAAATATGGTGAGCCAATTAGAACTTTCATAGAAAAATATCTAGGGCTACTCACTTTTGCCTTTTTTATTGTGTTGTTTGGAGCTTTCGTCTTACTCAAGTATTTGTTGTAAGTCTTCACTAGTGATTGGGTAGTTGATGACGTCTCTCTACAAAAATTCTTTTTTAGTGTCTCTGATTTCAAGCGTAGGGGCTCTGTTTTTTGTTCTTATCGCGCAATTTGGGTTTAATCTTCTACCTTGCGTGTTGTGTGTGTATCAGCGCTGGCCCTATGCTTTTGTGATTCTAGTATCCTTGCTCGGATTAGTTTTTGCCAAGAAATTGGGGGAAAAACTATTTCAGTTTTTGATTGCCCTAGGATTTGCCACGACAGCCGTTATTGGGGCGTTCCATGTGGGGGTTGAGCAAGGCTGGTGGGAAGGTCTTACCGGATGCGTGGCGGACACCTCACAAAGTCAATCGCTCGCCGAATTGAAAGCTCAAATTTTGTCTGCACCTCTCATAAAATGCGATGAAATTGCTTGGGAGCTTTTCGGGGTATCAATGGCAGGTTATAATGTATTATTGGCGTTGGCTTTAGCCATATTTATGGTGTCTGCTATGCTGCGACGTAACGCACGACTTTAAGTGAATTTGGTTAAGGACGTTCTATGACTAAAACCAACGGAAAATCGCCTCGCTCTAAAACTGGTGAAGGAAGTCTACCTGGTGACTTAACGGCGAAAGAGCGGATTGAGCAAATCTTGCGCGTTGATCATGCCGGTGAATTTGGGGCCGTTCGAATATATGAAGGGCAGTATGCTGTTCTGAAAAATTCCGAAGATGCCGCAACAATTCAACATATGAAAGAGCAGGAAGAAGTTCACAGGGCAAAGTTTGAACAATTGCTTGGTGAACGCCGTGTGCGCCCCACACTTTTATCCCCCATTTGGAGTGTTGCTGGGTATGCGTTAGGCGCGGGTACAGCTTTGTTAGGCAAAGAAGCCGCTATGGCATGCACGGAAGCTGTTGAAGAGGTGATTGACGAGCATTATCAACATCAACTTGAAGAACTTGGTGAGGACGAGGCCGAGCTCAAAACCGTGATTAAACAATTTCGAGATGAGGAAATTGAGCATCGCGATATTGCGCGGGCAAATGGCGCGGCTGAAGCGCCAGGTTATGAATTGCTGACAACAGCAGTTAAAACAGGATCAAAACTCGCTATTTGGCTTTCTACGCGAATTTAGACCCTGTTTACTTCAAGCTGATTTCTATGGAAAATCGCACCGTGTCGTTGCGATTGTCGCGAAGCTTTGCTTTCCACTTAAAATGCTGAAGCGATATTCGCTATCGCCAAAAACGACGCTTTTGTGAATTGGCAATGTGCCTTCAATCTTTTCAGATGCGCCACCAAGTTTAGTGAAAACAACGGTGATAGGTTTCGATGGATCATACCATGCTTCGGGTTTTCCCTCAGCATTAACCGTAGACAAGCCATCTCCTGTGACTGTAACGGAGCCATCAGCCAGGCTGATGGAGTTGCCGATTTGTGAGTATAGCGGCGTATTCACAATAAATCGTTTTGATTCCGGAACGGCATCACAGTTTTGGCTGTTTTGTGCAAGTCCGATGAGGGTAAGTAAGCGTCCAGGCTCCAAGCCGTCATCAACGCGCTTCTTGACGAGCTCTAGAATCTCGAGGGTTGCACCTGTTGGAATTTCATTTTCAAATTTGTCGCGCCAACCACGAGCTTCCGCTAAAGCAGCGCTCTGTTTGTCAACGGCAGCCCTAGTTTGGCCTTGCAAGTTTTCATTTTCATGAGTGAGCAGGCGAACTTGATCTTCTACAATGGACACGCTTAGGTCGGCCTGAGCCTGACCTTCGAAATAGCCATAAGCACCCGCTGCACTTAACAAAATCAAATAAAAGATAACTTTCAGGAAGCTATTGCGGCGCTCGCGAGACCGCTTCTTTGCTGAAAGGCCTAATCCATAACTCATGTTCAATCACATCTGGAGATAAATAAAGGGAAACTTCTCTTTTCAAGTTTTACCGGCTGACTGAATGAAACGCAAGAGAGGAGACAGGAAATTTTGTCTGTATTTAATCCTAGTTGTCTCATTGTTCCAATTCTGTATCCCAATATAAAAAATCTCTCCAGCTTTCATGGAGGAAGTTGGGGGGAAAAGAACGTCCCATTTTATGGAGGGATTGCTTGGTTGGAATATGAGGTTTGATGATAGGGAACATACGCGCTTGATAGTTGAGGCGCCCGCCTTTCTTCATGTTACAGGGGGCGCAGGCGGTGGTGATATTATGCCAGGTTGTCTGTCCTCCTAAGCGCCGAGGGAGAACATGGTCAAAAGTTAAATCATGTGGTGATCCGCAATATTGGCAAAGAAATCCATCGCGAAGAAAGAGATTAAATCGAGTAAAAGCGGGGCGCTTATTTTGCGCTACATATCTTTTGAGAGAAATGACGCTGGGAAGTTTCATTTCGAAACTAGGGGAATGAACTACACGATCATATTCTGATACAATGTTAACCCGTCCCAAAAAAACTGATTTAAGCGCATCTTGCCAGCACCACAAAGATAAGGGGAAGTAACTTAGCGGTTGATAGTCGGCATTTAGGACGAGTGCCGGAAATTTCTCTGTCGAAGTAAGCACCTGACTCAGACCTCCTTTAGCTCATAAGGAAAGTGTGGCGCTTTCTTGCCTAAAAATCAAATGCTAATACAGTATTTTGTGTTAAATAAATGTGGTCCTACTGTATGTCCGCATAAATAGTATTCAATCTTTTGGTTTTTCAAACAATTCTTGAAGAAACCTGCCTCCAATTCTTATGCCGCTTTCATCTATTGAATGGCCAAGGTTTTGGCAGCTATGGGTATCTACCGTAACACCGGCAGCTTTAAGCCCACGCTCTGCTAATCCTAACGCTGCGTAGGGAAGGATGTCGTCCTGTGCGCCATGTAGTAGAGTTACGGGAGGGTGAGCGGTGATGTTTTGGGCAAGTTTTGTCGCTCCAACCAAAGCACCGGAATACCCTAAAATGCCTGCAGGAGCATGTTTTTGTCGCAGGCCGGTATGGAGTGCAATCATTGTTCCTTGGCTGAAACCAACCAACGCTAAATCTTTCATCTCTAGTGATAAATTCGCGAGTTCTTTTGCAATGAAGGGCTCAAGAATATTTTGAGCCTCCCTAGCGCCCGGTTCCAGATTTTCCAGTCCCTGTTCGAGTCTATCTGGATTTCGGCGCATTTCTTCCGGGTCATATTGACGGAGAGAAAACCATTGCCGTCCAAAGGGACTCAATTCGCACGAGGCAGGGGCATGGGGCGCTACGAAAGCCGCATCGACAAGCAGAGGTTGCCACATTTTTGCAAGATCAATGAGATCGTTGCCGTCAGCACCATAGCCGTGAAGTAAAACGACAAGTTGTCGGGCCGGGCGGCCAGAGAGTGGGTCTAATCGGGGGCCATCGAGAGGAGACATATTTGATTTCCGGTTTGGTTAGTTTTTCTCAGATTTTGGAACTTGTACAACATCTGCATAGTAGCGCCACAATATCCGCGCCGCTAACGTCCTATAGGGCCGAAGCGGCTCTGCGAGGATATCCATTTCATCGACGCTTGGCCTATTTTCAAGGCCTTTAAGATGTTGTAGGGCAATTTTTAACGCAACGTCACCGGCGGGCCAGATATCTTGCCGTTGAAGACAACTGATCATGTAAATTTCGGCGGTCCACCGGCCAATGCCTTTGACGGCGGTCAAGGCGTCAGCCACTTGATCGTTAGACAATGCGTTTAAGGCGTCAAAAGATAATTTACCTGACGTGATATGATCGGCCAAAGCCCGACAATAAATCGCTTTTTGACGGCTGAGCCCCATGCCCCGAAGATCTTCTTCGTTAAATTCTAAAAGCCGTTTCTCGGTGAAGGGTATGATACCATTTATCATTCTTCGCCATATTGCGGCGGCACTCGCCAAGGATACTTGCTGTTCGATAATAATTCTGGTCAAATGTTCGAAACCAGCGGGACGAGTTCTTGGTGGGATGGGAGAGATTAGTGTGAGCGCGCGTGCAAAGTCCCCATCCGCCTTTGCAATGAACTCAATACCGGCTTGTTCTTTTTCTGTGATCATTGTGAGCTGGCCGCCGCAGCAGTTTGCACAGAAAGAGTACAGTTAAGAGCTGCGCCAGCTCGGGCGAGAGGGGCCAAATCATTTTCTCCCTTTATCGCCTTGTCCAGAATGTCCGGCTCAAGTCCTGTACCATTGAAGGATGCGCCGCCGCCTGCTGTAAATCGCCCCGTCGTAATTCGAAGGCCGCCGCCATTATCCAGATCATAGAGAGTTTGCATGGTCCCTTTGCCATAGCTTTGCTGTCCAAAAATGCGGGCTCTTTTTTGATTTTGTAACGCACCTGCAACGATTTCAGACGCTGAGGCTGATCCTTTGTTGAGCATCACCAGCATGGGTTTCCCGTCTATGCGATCTCCGTCATCTGCATCTTCATTGGAAAAACTCTTACCGCGGTTGATGGCAGAAAATATATTGCCACTTTCTAGAAACTGATCGCTAACACTTACCGCTGACGTGACAAGGCCGCCGGGGTTATTTCTCATGTCCAAAATAACGCCACACAAACGGTTCCCTAGCTTTTCATCGAAAAAATCAAGGGCTTCTACAACGCCTTTGCTTGTTTTTCTGTTGAAGGAATGAATGCGAATATATCCGACATCGCCATCCGCTTTGAATTCAACTGCGGTTAAATTTACAGCACGTCTTTCAAGGCCCAATTTAATCGGCGTTTCAACATCTACGCGTTTGATGGTGAGAACAGCATGGCTCCCTTCTGGTCCCTTTAATTTGGAAATGGCTTCGGGGAAGCTATAACCTTCTAGGGGTTCTCCGTCCAAATGGGTCAATATATCATTTGGCTGAATACCCGCTTCTTCTGCTGAAGATCCTCGCAAGGGGGTGATAACAGTGAGCTTCTTGTCGCGCATTTCAATTCGAAATCCAAACCCAACAAATCGACCGTTTAGGTTTTCCTGGTATCGCGAGTAGTCAGTTGGGCTCATGTATCCAGAATATGGATCTAAGGATGCAAGCATACCGTTGAAGGCTCTGGCAGTAGGGGAAAGCTTTGATTCCCCTTCATCATTTAGACCTTTAATTGCTTCATTGACCAAATCCCCAACGTTCACTTCATCAACATAACGATTATTAAGCCGCTGCAGGGCACTTTCCATCGTGTCCATTTCGTCCTCAAAGGTGTTTTGATCGTGGGCTATTTGTTTATAAGCCTGCGCATAGCGCTCCATAGGGCCTTCTAGGCTCGCGTCTTTTGTAAACGGAATCGCACAGGCCGTTAAGAAAAGCAGAACATTTGCCACAATTAGAATTTTTCTTATCATCAGCAAGCAAGCCCAAAAGGTTAATAAGGTGTTAACGAAACTAATGGCTGAGGGGGCATGTGACAAGTGATCCCCGTCATTAAATTATTTTCTGCGTGAAATTTCTGATGAAAATGCCATATGATGCGCCCATGAAAAGAGTAACAAGATTTGCCCCAAGCCCAACGGGCCACCTTCATATGGGCCACGCCTATTCCGCAATGCTTGCATGGAGCCATGCAATTGAAAGCGGTGGTCACTTTATCTTGAGGTTAGAGGATATCGACCAGTCTCGATGCTCACCGGAATTTGAAGACGGAATCATGGAAGATCTGTCTTGGTTGGGTTTGCGGTGGGATATGCCGGTGCGCCGCCAGAGTGAACACATGGATGATTATGCGGCCATTTTGGAGCGACTTCATTCACGGGATTTACTCTACCCTTGTTTTTGTACGCGCAAAGAAATTATGGCAGAAGTCGCGCACAGTAATTCTGCGCCGCATGGCCCTAATGGGCCTGTTTACCCGGGAACGTGCAAACATATGTCGGTCAGTGACCGGGAGAATAAATTCTCGGACGAAAAACCGTATGCGTTGCGGTTGGATATGGAAAAGGCTCTCGCGGGCATTAATGTGGCAAATTTGACGTTTTTCGAGCGGGATAAAGGGCATATCCAGTGTGATGCAGCGGCTTTTGGGGATGTGGTACTTGCCCGAAAAGATACACCGACAAGCTATCATCTGGCTGTGACTTTGGATGATGCCTTGCAAGGGGTGAACCTTGTGGTGCGGGGGCAGGATTTATTTGAATCGACTCACATTCACCGATTGCTGCAACATCTGCTAGATTTGCCGACACCAGAATACCTTCATCATGGTCTGGTGTCTGATATGAAAGGCCGGCGTCTGTCGAAACGCGACAAAGATGCGACGATTCGATCCTTACGTGAAAACGGCTACAGTTTGGAAGAAGTGAAGAAGCTTAGCGGTTTCGGGAAATAACCCTTCAGCCCGTTAGAGCTGAAGAGCTACGTGCCGTGTTAAGCGGCGTCTTCACTGGATAGGATGATATCAACCATATCGGACATGATGCCGATCATGTCGAAGTCTTTAGGTGTGTAGATGGCTGCAATGCCTTGTTTTTTGAGACTGGCGGCATCTTCTGGCGGAATAATGCCACCAACAACCACGGGCAAGTTGCCCAACCCAATATCGCCTAGCTTTCTTACGACATCTGTTGCCAAGGATATGTGGGAGCCTGATAGAATGGACAAGCCCACAAGGTGAACTGATTCCTCCAATGCGGCGCTGACAATTTGGTCAGGGGTTAGGCGAATGCCTTCATAAATGACTTCCATGCCGCAGTCGCGGGCAGCCACAGCGATCTGCTCTGCCCCGTTTGAATGCCCATCAAGGCCGGGTTTACCAACCAGAATTTTTAAAGGGCGTCCCAACTTCTTAGCCGCAGAGGATACTTTTACCCGAACAGCATCAAGATCATCTCCAGTGGCATTTGATATGGCGCTACTGACCCCGGTAGGGGCACGGAATTCACCGTATATTGTCCGTAAAGCTTCTGACCATTCACCGGTTGTGACGCCGGCTTTTGCGGCTTCAATTGACGCGGGCATGATATTATCACCCTTTTGCGCGGCTTGTGTCAGCGCTATTAGCGCTTTATCTACTTTCGATTGATCCCGGGATTCTCTCCAAGCTTTTAGACCGCTAATTTGCTCGGCTTCAGCTTTAGGATCAACCGTCATTATGCCGCCATCCCCAGCTTGCGTCAGGGGGGAGGGGGTGCTTTCTGTGAACATGTTCACGCCAACCACAGGAAGCTCGCCGCTGACAACAGACTGCACACGTTTCGTATTCGACTGAACAAGGGCTTCTTTTAAATAGCCGGTTTCAACAGCTGCAACGGCACCGCCCATAGCATCGATTCTTGCAAGCTCTTCTCTTGCTTCAGCTTTTAAAGATTCGACTTTGCGATCGATTTCAATGGAGCCTTCAAAAATATCGCCATATTCTAGAAGGTCAGTTTCGAAGGCTACAATTTGTTGAAGTCTCAATGACCATTGCTGATCCCAAGGGCGCGGAAGGCCTAAGGCTTCATTCCATGCGGGAAGCTGTACCGCCCGTGCCCGTGCATTTTTGGATAAAACAACGGCCAGCATTTCAAGCAAAATACGGTAAACGTTGTTTTCCGGTTGGGGTTCGGTAAGGCCCAAGGAATTTACTTGCACACCATACCGAAAACGGCGGAATTTCTCATTCTCAACGCCATATCTCTCAAGCAGGATCTCATCCCAAAGATCCACAAAGGCCCGCATTTTACACATTTCAGTGATAAAACGAATACCTGCATTAACAAAGAAACTAATGCGGCCAGTTGCGGCCGGGAAATCTTCGGGGCTGATTTGACCAGAATCTTTTACAGCATCAAGGACTGAGATTGCAGTTGCAAGCGCGAAGGATAGTTCTTGAACGGGTGTCGCGCCAGCTTCTTGCAAATGGTAGGAACACACATTGGTAGGGTTCCACTTTGGCATCTCTTTATACGTGAAGCTAACAACGTCGGTGATTAATTTCATGCTCGGTGCAGGCGGGAAAATGTACGTTCCGCGAGACAGATATTCCTTAATAATGTCGTTTTGAACTGTTCCCTGCAGAGTTTTTCTGTCCGCGCCCTGTTCTTCTGCGACGGCGGCATAGAGTGCGAGCATCCATGCTGAGGTTGCATTAATGGTCATTGACGTGTTCATTTTTTCAAGCGGAATGTCGTCAAAAAGGGCGCGCATGTCACCCAGATGACAAATGGGAACGCCGACTTTACCTACTTCGCCTTTAGCAAGGATATGATCCGAATCATATCCTGTTTGTGTCGGGAGATCGAAAGCGACAGATAAGCCCGTCTGCCCCTTGCCAAGGTTGGTTTTATAAAGCTCGTTCGACGCTTTGGCAGAGGAATGCCCGGAATATGTGCGGAATAGCCAAGGACGATCTTTTTTCGGTTTTTCGGTGTTTCCTGAGGTTCCCATTGCTTTATCGCTCATAATATTCTTTCGTCGTTACGCTTTAGATTGGACATTAGTTTCTTATTTCTTATGTTTTAAGCAATATCATAACTTTTTGCTGCAATGCAAAAAAAACTTGCACATCAGCAAAAGGTCGGTAATCTTCCTCATTATTAACGCTGGAATGTCATCTGGCGAGAAAAAAATGATGCATTGCGGTATTTGTTCCTGACAAAAGTTCAATTTGATGCTGTTATTGGGGACGTCCAAGATGTTTAAAAAAAATAAGGATATGTGTGATGTCTGCGATTGAAGCCGGTAACCCCAATTCTTCGTCTGAAGCTAAGCTGGAGGCTCCGTTGAAAGATCTTTATGAAATCGGTGAAATCCCACCTTTAGGGCATGTTCCCTCCAAGATGTATGCTTGGGCAATTCGTCGGGATCGCCATGGGCAGCCAGAAGACGCCATGCAAGAAGAGGTTGTGGATACACCAGAACTTGATTCGCACGATGTGCTGATTCTTGTCATGGCCGCAGGTGTAAACTTTAATGGTGTTTGGGCGGCCTTAGGCGAGCCAATTTCTGTTTTTGATGTGCATAAACAACCCTATCATATCGCTGGATCAGATGCGTCAGGCATTGTGTATGCGGTCGGTAATAAAGTGACGCGCTTTAAAGTTGGCGATGAAATTGTTGTTCATTGTAATCAGGATGATGGCGACGATGAAGAATGTAATGGCGGTGATCCTATGTTCTCACCCAGCCAGCGTATTTGGGGTTATGAGACACCTGACGGATCTTTCGCGCAATTTGCGCGCGTTCAGGATCGCCAGTTGATGTCACGCCCAAAGCATCTGACTTGGGAAGAAAGTGCGTGTTACACACTGACGCTTGCAACGGCATATCGCATGTTGTTCGGTCATCGCCCGCATATTCTACGTCCAGGTCACAATGTTCTTATCTGGGGCGCCTCCGGCGGACTTGGTTCAATGGCCGTCCAAATTTGCGCAGCAGCTGGCGCCAACGCAATCGGTGTGATTTCCGATGAATCTAAACGAGAATTCGTGATGTCCTTGGGCGCCAAAGGTGTTCTTAATCGTAACAACTTTGATTGTTGGGGACAGTTGCCGACCGTGAACGGCGATGGTTTTAAGGAATATTCGAAAAAGACCCGTGAATTTGGGAAGGCTATCTGGGAAATCACCGGCAAAGGCAATGACGTGGATTTTGTCTTCGAACATCCAGGAGAACAAACTTTCCCAGTCTCATGTAATATCGTGAAACGCGGCGGCATGGTTGTCTTCTGCGCTGGCACAACAGGATTTAACCTAACAATGGATGCCCGTTTTGTCTGGATGCGCCAAAAACGTATTCAAGGCAGTCATTTCGCTAACCTGAAACAAGCGACCCAAGCGAACCGAATGGTGATCGAACGACGCATCGACCCCTGCATGTCAGAAGTTTTCTCTTGGGATGATATTCCGCGGGCGCACACAAAAATGCTGAACAATAAACATAAACCGGGTAACATGGCTGTCTTGGTTTCTGCAAAACTTCCTGGTCTTCGGACTGTCGAAGATGCGATTGAAGCGGGAAACTCATAGGGTTCCCGCAGTTAAACTGCAGAAAGCACAATGATAACAATAATAGTAGTTAGAAAATTATGACAGATCAGAATAACAGCTTGGTCATTGAAGGCCTTGATAGTCTGTGCGAAAGCGCATTGGCCGCCGCAGAAGTCCTGAAGTCTCAGGCTATTCAGTCCGTGGCGAGTATCACAAGAGGTGAAGGCGGCCGTATTAGTGCCAAACTGGTTGAAGAAAACCAGTATGCAACCCATGGTCTTGCGTGGTTTGTGACGTATGTTGAAACACTCAAAGAGACTTTACGATGGACGCGTAGCTTGAAAGCCGAGGGCAAGCTTGGTGAGCTTGAGCTCCTTATGCTTCAAGGGGGCTTCGCTGAATATCTCAAGCAGATGGATGGCGGCATTCCAATGACGCTTGGCGAGATAATTCGCCCCTCTGATTTGGGTGTGAGTGACGACGCAATCGAGGCTTTTAAAACAGAGTCTGTTTTATCGCTGATGAAGGACGGATATACGCCTGCCGTGCGCGGTCGTATCGCTGTATTGGTCGCAGATGGCATGGATACTGGGCATTTCGGTGACGCCTGCCTTGATGAAACCTATTCAATGGTTCGCGATACTTTTCGCCGCTTTGCAAATGAAGAAGTGATGCCTTTTGCCCACGGCTGGCATTTGAAAGACGAGCTTATTCCCATGCCAGTGATTAAAAAAATGTCTGAGTTGGGCGTTTTTGGATTAACTGTTCCTGAAGAATATGACGGCCTTGGTCTTGGGAAAATGTCAATGTGCGTCGTGTCAGAGGAACTTTCGCGCGGTTATATTGGTGTCGGTTCTCTCGGAACTCGATCTGAAATAGCAGCAGAGTTGATTTTGACAGGCGGTACTCAGGCTCAAAAAGATAAGTGGCTTCCAAAAATTGCATCCGGTGAGATCCTACCGACGGCAGTTTTTACAGAACCTAATACGGGCTCTGACCTAGCATCCCTTAACACCCGCGCGGTGAAAGACGGGGACGTCTACAAAATCACAGGAAATAAAACCTGGATTACCCATGCCGCTCGCGCAGACGTCATGACACTTCTTGCTCGCAGTAATTCGGATGTACCTGGCTATAAAGGGCTTTCCATGTTCCTTGCTGAAAAAGAGCATATGAACGAGGAAGAAGATTTTCCAACTGAAGGTATGACGGGCGGAGAGATCGAAGTTCTTGGCTATCGCGGTATGAAGGAATATGAGCTTGGCTTCGATGGCTTCGAGGTAAAAGCTGAAAATCTGTTGGGCGAAGAAGAAGGCAATGGCTTCAAACAATTGATGCAAACCTTCGAAAGCGCTCGTATTCAAACGGCTGCTCGTGCATTGGGTGTTGCTCAAAATGCGATGGAATTGGGCCTTAGATATGCGCTGGATCGTGTGCAGTTCTCACGGCCCATTATTGAATTCCCGCGCGTTGCTGGCAAATTAGCTTGGATGTCTGTGGAAATCATGATGGCCCGTCAGCTCACTTACGCGTCCGCCCGTGCAAAAGACGAAGGTCGCCGGTGCGATTTGGAAGCTGGGATGGCAAAATTACTGGGTGCGCGTGTCGCTTGGAGTGCTGCGGATAATGCGTTGCAAATCCATGGTGGTAATGGTTTTGCTCTTGAATATCCAATCAGTCGCGTCCTGTGTGATGCGCGTATTCTCAATATCTTTGAGGGGGCTGGAGAAATTCAGGCGCAAGTTATCGCCCGTCGCCTTCTTGAAGGTGCAAACTAAGCGACTTCAAATAGAATTCGAAAAAAGGGGCTCTTTTTGGGCCCTTTTTTTATTCTCTAATGACTTTGAG
>JBALXM010000115.1:0-5986 GCA_036960695.1 Sneathiella sp. | reverse complement strand
TAAAAGGGCGGAGGGGACGTGATTGTAAAGGGCTCTCCTGAACCGGGATGAATAAAACTGAGAAATTCTGCATGTAGCTGCAGGCGAGGAGCCATATCTCTGGTTTTAATGGTTCCATATAATGGGTCACCCAGGATCGGGTGACCTATTTCTTTTAAGTGAATTCGCAGTTGATGAGAACGTCCTGTCAGCGGAGACAAGGAGAGGTAAGTCTTCTCTTTTTCCCTTTTGATAACCTGCCATTGAGTGTGGGATGGCTTGCCGGTTTCATAATCAATTTTTTGAAGGGGGCGGTTTGGCCAGTCGAGGAGGATTGGAAAATCAATTGAACCGTTGTCTTCCTTCGGCGAGCCATCTACCCACGCACAGTATCTTTTAGTGATCATTCGAGATTCAAATAATCGACTGAGGGCGGCATGGTTTTTTTTATTTAAAGCAAATATGATCAAGCCTGAGGTTTGCATGTCTAAGCGGTGAACTGTTAGAGCTGTCGGGAATTTTGTTTGGACTCTGCTGAGTAAGCAATCTTTCTTGTCTTCACCTCGGCCCGGGACTGAAAGCAGGCCTGATTGCTTGTTGGCAATAATCATCGCTTCATCAGCATAGAGAATTTCCAAAAAAGGTATCATTGGAGGTGAGTAATTCTGCATCTGAATGTGCCCGAAATAAACGAAATAATCAGTAAAACATTGTCAACGTTAGCCAAGATTTCGACTTATATAAGGGGGAGGCTGCAAAAGGGGCAACTCTTTTCTTGATGTCAGCGGAACGGAGACTGCGTCATGTCGCGCAGCCTCCAATTTATCTGACGCCTATTTATAATGCTGCAACAGATCTTTAGAAATTATCTGTTTCATTATTTCGGAAGAGCCGCCGGCAATCCGTGTCATACGATTGTCTGCCCAGGCACGGGCAATTGGGTATTCCCACATATAACCGTATCCACCGTGAAGTTGAACGCAGTCATCCAATACCTGGCACATAATTTCCGTGGATTGAAGCTTCGCCATAGCTGCCGTTACGGCGTCCAATTTGTCTTCCATATGAAGCTCTAGGCATTTATCGACAAACGCACGGATCATAACCGACTGAGATTTAATTTCTGCAAGTTTGAATTGGGTATTCTGGAAATCGGCTATTGATCGCCCAAATGCTTTACGGTCAGACGTATATTGCGCGGTTTGGTCAAGTGCGGTTTCGATAACCACAACAGATCGTAGTGCAATGACCAGCCGTTCTTGCGCTAACTGCTCCATCAATTGGTAGAAGCCTTTTCCCTCTTCCCCTAACAAATTACTTTGTGGGACTTTTACGTCATTGAAGAAAAGCTCTGAAGTATCCTGAGCTTTATAACCCACTTTTTCAAGATTTCGGCCCCGCTCAAAACCTTCTCTGTCCCCTTCAATAAGCAGCAAACTAACACCTTTTCCCTTGGCTTCTGGATCAGTTTTACAGGCGAGAACAACTAAATCTGCCAGCTGCCCATTGCTAATGAAAACCTTTTGGCCGTTGACAATGAAGTTGTCACCGTCTGGAAGGGCAACTGTTCTAATATTTTGCAAATCAGACCCAGCACCGGGTTCAGTCATGGCAACGGCGGCAATAACGTCGCCTGATACCATTTTAGGCAACCAGTATTCCTTTTGCTCTTCTGTGCCGTAATTAAGTAAATAAGGAGCAACAATCTCTGAATGTAAGTGAAAAGCGGGGCCGGTTGCACCAACACGAGCAACTTCCTCGCAAACAATGGCACTGAACATAAAATCGGCGCCGGGCCCACCATATTCTTCTGGTACTGTGCAACAAAGTAGCCCTGCCGTGCCAGCTTCTTTCCAAATGCTACGCGGTACTTGACCCGCTTTTTCCCATTCATCATGAAAAGGGACAATTCGTTCCTCAACGAATTTTCGGACGGCATGACGGAATATATTGTGATCTTCTGTAAATAGAGTGCGTTCCATGGTTTCCCCGTTAATTTATTATTTTTATAGTTTGGGTAGGAGTCAGCGTAATTTTGGTTGAAAACCATTCCAAGCACAATAGAGAATTACTTTAATCCCATTAGCAGTATCATTATGTGTGGTTTTGAAGGTTGAATTTGTATATTGGGCTAAGTAAATGTTAATATATCACCTCTTAGAATATTGATGTGTCTGTTAGTATATTTTCACTGAAAGAGCTCTAGATGCTAAAAGACCCGGTTATGGAGCGTTCCACTAATCAAACCGAAGAGTTGGATCGAATACTCATTGTCGAGAATTCCTTATTTTACGCCAACCTCATGAAAACGAACATTGCGCAAGCCTTTCATGGATCGATTGATATTGCTTGTAGTTATGATGACGTGAAAAAGTGTATCAAAAAATATGGTGATCAGTATTTTCTTTCTCTTTTAAATTTAAGTTTAAAAGGGGCCTCCACTGGGGAGGCTGTTAGTTTCGTTCGGTCTCATAATATTCCCACCGTTGTTTTTACAAGCAGTAGTGAAGCCGATGTCGTAAAACATATTAAGTCCTTAGGCGTAATTGATTACGTGTTTAAAGAAAATAAGGCGAGCATCGATGTCATGGTGCGTCTGGTCCGGCGGCTTAATCACAATCGCCGAATTAAAGCGCTAATAGTTGATGACTCAGAGATAATTCGTATTCAGATGCGTCATCTTCTTATTAAACAGATGTTTCATGTTGTGGAGGCTGTTGATGGTGTTGACGCCTTAGAAAAAATAGAGAGCGATCCAGAAATTCGACTTGTTGTAACTGATTACCAAATGCCGAAGATGAATGGTTTCGGACTAATTCAAAAAATCAGAGATATTAAAGACGCAAAAGAACTTGCCGTTGTCGGAATGTCTTCGTCAAAAGAAGAAAGTCTTGCCGTTGATTTTATCAGGTTTGGTGCCGATGATTTTGTATTGAAGCCAATTCGGCCAGAATTATTTACCACACGAATATCTATGTGCCTCGATAAAATGGATCTTCTGAATGAGCTTTCTGTGAGCGCGACGACAGATTATTTAACCGGCTTATTTAACCGTCGTCATTTCTTTAATGTTGCTAAGCCTTTATATGGAAACGCTAAGCGCAGTCAAATTTCTCTATGCGTTGCGATGATCGATATAGATTTTTTTAAAAAAGTGAATGATACCTATGGCCATGACGCCGGAGATGAAGTCCTAAAAAAAATAGCGCAAGCTTTGGAAAAACGCGTTCGGACGTCGGATTTGCTAGCGCGCTTTGGGGGCGAAGAGTTTTGCTTTTTGGCTGTAAATGTACGTGAGGAAAATCGACAGAGCTTATTCGATGAGTTGCTTAAAACGATCTCCTCAGTCGAGTTTAAATTTGGAGATGAAGTCGTCCATGTCACTGCAAGTATCGGTGTTTGTACGGAACTTGATCAATCCCTTGACGAAATGATCAAGCAGTCCGATGCCGCTCTCTATGAAGCAAAAGAAAATGGCCGAAATCGGGTAGAATTTTCCAAAGAAAATTAAACTTCACGCCTCTCAACAGCTTATGCCTCCTTTTATTTTTTAGCCTTGACCTTCCTCCTGAGGGAAGCTTTAGAAAAGGTTTGAATTGTTGAAGGAAAATGAATTATGGCGAATTTGAAAGTTCTGGGACCAATCGCGCTTGGAGTTATGATCGTTGCCGGATATTTTTGGCTAACGAACATTCCGGACGAAATAGGCACTATATCTTCTGTTAAAATTCCAGAATTGAGTGAAAAAGCACAGGCTGGTGCACGGGCATTTAGCCAAAATTGCGCGGCATGTCATGGCAAATCTGGCGATGGTACAAAAAAGGGGCCTCCCTTAATTCATTCAATTTATAATCCTGGCCATCACTCAGATCAGGCGTTTTTCCTTGCCGTACAAAATGGTGTCCGTGCGCATCATTGGAGTTTTGGGAATATGCCAGCCCTTCGCCATGTTCCTCAAAGAGTGGTGGCTGACATTGTGACATATATTCGCGAAGTGCAGCATGCCAACGGAATTGTGACGCAAGAGCACAAGATGTAAGACTGCTGTCCTCATGATCTATTAATATCCCTAATATATGCTCTAACCTTGACTTGAATAATTCGAGAGGAGCAGGGTGAGCCGATATAAAGCTCTAAAATTGATATCTGTTTCTGATGTCCCATTTGATGATGCTATCTTGATCGCAAGGATGTCTCCATGGGGGCATGGGATTGCTAGTTTTATGTCTCTGATCTGGCTGCCTCTCTTCTCAATGTTTGCATATCAGCAAGGGCTCGGTTTTGATACCAGCTCCCTCTTTGGCGTACTTCTCTCTAGTTTCGCTAGTCTTGTAATTGGTAGTGTTGCCTTGGTTTGTCTAATTGTAGGGCTGCTGTTTATGTCATCCTGCATTGCGGCTTTGAAATCATCGAATTGGACGTTATTGGCGACCCCACAGGGTCTGTATGTAAATATACGATCCTATATGGATTTTCGATTGCCGTTATCCGATAAAGTGGTCGTGTTTATTCCCAAGAAAGAAATTCGAAAACTCCATTTGAGAGGACAAAAATTTCGTGTTCTTCAAAATAAGTCTCAATCTTACCGTCAGACAGACGATCAGATTGAGACTTATTCTTTCCTTGAAATCTCCTTATATGGAAGAGAGCTTTCACTTGTTAGCGATTGCCTGAAAAACGAGAGGCTAAAATACGGGCCAACTTTTGTGAAAGGGGTTCGATCATCGGCAAAAGGAAGTGCAATTGAAGTACTAGCGGGCGGTATAATAAAAATACACTGGAAGACTAAAGCAACTCGTTTAACGCCAAATCTTGTCACTGTGGAAGAACTTTTGAAGCCGTATTATTCCCTCTATCATCGAGGGGGGAGTGAGCCGCCTCCGATTAGAGATCTGAAACAAGATGAACAGGAATTACGACTGTTGGATCTAGTAGAATCCGGTAACATGATCGATGCTGTTATACTGGCACGAGAGATTTATGGGTTTGGGTTAACGGACGCTAAAAATTTTATTAGTGATCTACAAACAAAAACATAAATTTTGGAGTAATTTTAAATTTAAGTTGTCTAATAAATCAACGTAATTAACGGTTTATTCACTCTAATTTTGTTAAATATAAAGTCATCGGTTTAACCTATTAGGGCCTCCAAGCAGAATGAAAGAGACTAGCCTTCAAGGATCAGATATTTTCGCCATCCAGACGCATTACGATGGAAGCTGGAGGAGCGATCGCAAATTCATTTCTGAGAGACAGGCGCAGATTCACGCGAACTTGCTTATTGGGGATTGGGGGCGGCAAAGGGTCCGCTTATTAAAAGGCAGATATGATGCTGTGTGTGATCACCGACGGTACTCGCCCATTGATATAGCTCCCCCTAAATCTAAATTTGCGCGGATAACAGAAAACTTGATCTTCTTTGTAAGAAAAACTCTTTCTCCTGTCAAAAGGATACCTCTCTTCGGCGCTTTAACTGCCTTTGCCATCATTATTGGGGTGAGTGGAGTAACTTCATATCCATTATTGGCTAGCGGTAAAAATGCAGAGCAACCTATTGCGAATGCAGAAGCCCCCATTGCAAAAAATGTTCGAGTTGTTTTTGTCAGTTTACTGAAGGGACAATTACGTCGCTTAGTGACGTTAAAAGAAGTTCCCGTAAGACTTCATGGAGATTGGAGCCAATTCTGCCCATCGGGAATTCAGGATCTTCAAATCTCTCATAAGTCAGTGACGGAATTTGACGGTGCAATTGCAACGGACAGTGCCCTGCAGGCGGTTTTTCAAGCAGGACAAACATATGGATTGATCGGCACAAGCGGTGATATTCAAGTAATTGAAATGGCTGGAATCGATTTAGTAAAACCGCTCGGAAAAATAAATATATCGGGGGAGTTCGAGGCCATCGCTGATGCCAAAATGCTTAAGCGTTGCCTGTAATCATATTTTAGAGAATTTCATTTTGTACAAACGGAATTTATTTAGTTTTTTTAGAGGCCTCATCGGCTTT
>JBALXM010000114.1:0-6036 GCA_036960695.1 Sneathiella sp. | reverse complement strand
GCGGGCGGTAATATTCACCTCACTCTCGAATTGCGTATCATCGCAAAGGCATAATTCTGCAATTTTTTTGTTTATGGCTAACCTTTAGTAATTTCTTTCGGCTGCCATCTCAACCGGTCAACGGCTGAACTGGGCGGAAAGCGAAAGTCCTTAAATGTTGGCGGCCAGTGCATCTGATAATTGTTGTTCCGTGAAAGGTTTAGTAAGGACATCGTTCATACCGGCGTCTCTAAATAAAACGTGTCTCTCTGCAAAGGCTTCTGCGGTCAATCCAATGATGGGGAGGGTTTCTCCCAATTCAGTCAAACGGATTGCCTTTGTGGCGTCAATGCCATTCATTTCAGGCATATGAATGTCCATCAGGATTAGATCCGCCCACCCTTCGCCTACCGCAGCCACAGCCAACTCACCGTTTTCAACGTGCCTCACTTCGTGACCGAATTTCTCCAAAAAGGATTTTGCAATTATCGCGTTCACCGCATTATCTTCAGCAAGGATAATCTTCAGAGGTTGGGCTTCTCGGATAGGGGTGTCCTCACGTCGTATCGAAACACTTTCAATCTCTTCATTTGTTGGATTGGAGAAAGGCAAATAAACATAAAAAATGCTTCCTTCACCAATTTGGCTCTTTGCGTTTATTGTCCCGCCCATTAAGTCAACGAGCTGACTGACGATAGACAAACCTAAGCCCGTGCCGCCATGTTTACGGGAGATCGTGTTATCTTCCTGTGTGAAGGCATAAAAAATGGACCCTATTCGGTCAGAAGAAATGCCAGCACCTGAATCTTCAATGGAGAAATAAATCAATTGGTCTTTTAGGGTCGGTACTATTTCTTCGGTGTCGTTGGTTTGAGCATCAATCTGAACCGTTACAGTGATGTGCCCTTCTTCCGTAAATTTAATGGCATTGCTGAGCAAGTTCCATAAAATCTGACGCAGTCGGACAGGATCCCCTTTAATTACATGGCCTGACGGCACATTGCTCTTCACGATTAGTTTTAAACCCTTATCATCGGCTAAACTTTGAAAGGGCGTGGTGATTGTAGAGAGTAATTCCCCCAAAGAAAAAACATGTTCTTCCAGCTCCACGGCTCCCGCTTCAATCTTACTCATATCCAAAACGTCGTTGATGATAGCGAGAAGGGTCTGACCAGATGAAAGTATTGTATCCACTTTCTCAATTTGTTCTTGGTCGAGATCCGTGTCTTTTAATAACTGTGCCAAGCCCAATACGCCGTTCAATGGGGTTCGTATTTCATGGCTCATGGTGGATAGGAAGTTTGATTTGGCGATCGTCGCCGATTCAGCGACTAACCTCAATTTTGCTTCTTCTTCCGCGCGTATTAACATATCGTCGTGGGAAATCGTTATCTTTGAGAGGTTTTCAGCCATTAAATTTATCGACTTCGACAAATCACCAATTTCATCATTAGAGAAATGTGAAACACGTTTTTTCAAATTTCCTTTGCCAATCTGACCTGCGGCTTGGGTCACCCTTCTTAAAGGCAGAGTAATGCGTTGTGCAAAAAAATTGGCGGCCAAGATGCTGAAAATAAGGGCTGGTATTAGGACCAGCAGCTGAGTACGGATTGCATCATTCAACTGCTCATTAATTTTATCGGCATGCACGCCGATAACCACATATCCCAAAATTTCAGATTTGGCATTTTTTACCGCGCTGCCAAACCAAAAGTGATCAGCATTGTTCTTAGGCTCACTTACTCCATTTTCTATTAAACTATCAATAAATAGGAAATCTGGCCTTTGATTTCGCTTAGGATTGTTTTTAGTACCATCGGTGATTATTCTACCTAAGGGATCGAGAACCCAGACTATATCGAACTCGCTCCCTTGTGCGGTTATTGAAATAATCTCTCTAATCTTCTTTACATCAAACATGAACAATGGCGTCTCAACCAACGCATTTATACGCGCAGCTACGTTCGAAATTTGATTGAAATGAAACGCGCGTTTTGACGTGATTTCCAAATAGTAAGTTGCTGAAAAAAGGGCAATTGCAATTAGGAGAACGAGCCCAGATGCAAAAGCGGAAATCTTAAAGTTTAAGCCTAATCTCATGTTTCGTTACTGACTTAATTGAAGATCAAAAATGAACGGCGACAAGTCGCTGACTTCCAAAAGCAGCTCTTCTGGGATTTCGTCGAATTTTAAAGTGGCTTCAAATTTCTCCAAAAGTTTTTTCCCATCAGCCGTTTTATGGGCAGAAAGTAGAATTTCTTTCATCTGTTCAACATATTTTGGGTCCAAATTAGCGCGATAGGTGATGACATGGTAGGGTACATAAGGCGTGGTATGTAATATTCGCATCGATCTCAGCGCATTTGTGCTATATTTTTTAAAGTCTTCTTCTGCCATCGCAGCGGCCGCTACTTTGTCACGCTCCAACCATACTATTTGAGTTTCATTGTCGTTGGCCATGACAAACCCTACTTTATCATCGGGGTTGCGCGAGCGAAATGATTCCAAGTGAGCTAATTTTAGTCCCGAGCGCAACATGGCGACAGCGGGTAGGATGTATCCTGAGGTGGAAAACGCCTCCTCGAAGGCCACAGTTTTCCCTAGTAATCCTGAAAGGTTTTTAATAGGGCTATCGGCATTGACAAAAATGACGCTTCGATACTTCCCCTTTGCTTTTTTCCATCGCCTTAGTAGGAATTTGGAGCCGGAGAGGTCATTAATATGCGCAGCCGTCACGGAGCTATCGATGAAAAAATCAAGCTCTTTCTCTTTCAGCATTTTAGCGGCCTGCCTAATACTGTTAGCAATCTTTATGTCAACGGACTGCACCCCAAGGCTCGCTAATTGTACGGCAAGATACTCAGAAAAAGGTTTAAAGGCTCTCGCTTCTTCAATCGGGTCAAGACTAATGGTTCCAATGGTTATTGTTTCAGCCCGAACGACATTTAAAATGCCCGTGGTACAAATGACCAATATAAAGAATAAACGCAAAGACCTCGCTATCTGTGATGGAAGGTTCATGGTCTTAGCCCTATAGAGGAAAAGTATTACTATAATGTAGAAATGTTACCAAAACGTAATGCATTATCATACATCTAAATCAATTATTTCGCGGGTTCATGTCATTGTTGTCAATTAGATTAATTGCTGAGAATTTACAAACCCAAACAATAATTATTGAGCCGAACTGGAAGTTTTATACGTCACTAGACGGAAAATAAATGCGACATATCAACCCCCATTTCCCAGGTAATCCGGACATTTTATACCGCGATACTAATAATATTCCATAAGAATTAATTTGTAAAAAAATTGGTCGAACGGTGGAAATGGACTCCCGAAAGATGAAACGAAATAAGGTGAAATCAGGGCCAGTTTTGACTGCCACTTGAAGCTTGAATTTCTTAGATTCTGGATCTTGTCTGAGGCTGGTTTGCTCGTCTATAGAGACCTTGAAATAATAAATACCATCTATTACTGTGTCCTTAAGTATAAAATTGTCGAGTTTGAAAATTACTAGGGAAATGTTGGTTTTTGATTAATCAAGGGGGATCTCGTGACTAGTTCCAAAATCTTTAAGTATATGTTGAGTGTTCTGGTTGTTTTTTCTGGGTTGACCCTTCAAGCCCACGCCCAACAAATAAAGCTAAACGAAGAAACCAAGAAAATGCGCCAACAATATTCAGGCAGTGAACTTGGAAAATTCATAAAAAACCGCCAAGAAGATTCTCAAAAATTGAGATTATTTATGAATTCTTTACATAGAGAATCCATGCGTATTTCCGCCAGCATTCAACAAAATTTGGTTGCGAAGCGGAACGCCCCAAAATATCGGGAACTTTATGTTGCCAAAGAACAGGATTTTGTTTCCCTTCGGTTTTGTATCGAAGCTCATAAACATTTTAATGGTGTTACCCAGCCCGCAAGAATAAATGCAGCGGCCGCGCTTTGGTATACGGCGGCAGTTAAAGAATGCGATAGCCCCCTTTTAAAGAACTATTTGAAAACACAGGGTGGAATGGCCAATCTATGGCGTCATTTTAACGGTCTTGTGGAAAAGAGCATCCCTATAGAGAAAACAAAGAAAAACAATTACCAAAATGGATATACAGAGTTTGTTTCAGCGCAAACACAAAAAAATTTAGGGGCCTATAAATCAGCCCCTTATGCAAAAATGCTCAGACCTGATCAAGCTCCAGCGGCAGCTCCCGTAGCGCCAGTAACAGTTTCTGGTGGTGATCTGCCTCCACTCCCCATTGTGCCGTTTAAACATGATCAAGAGGAATGGGCGGTGATTACAAAACATATTAAAGGATTAGTGGATCGTATCCAAAAAAGTGCAGATAACAATATGCTGGTAAATGCATGTCGGTCCGTAATCCAGAGTGAAAAGCATAAAAAATACTCGATGATGGCGTGTACTCAATCCATTTATCTCTTTGGCTCACAGTTACCCGCGATGAAGACGTCAACAGATGCTTTGTATAAATTCAGCCCTCAATATGATGAATCCGCTAGTGCCCCGCAACGGCAGGAAGCTGCTGTAAAGGTCGAAGCGGTAAGATCAATGGCGTTACCTACCGGAAAACCACAGTATGTGGTGGCCGAGTTGACTATGTACCGAAACGCGATGAAATCCTCAGCCCCAGCAACGTTTGAGAGATGTAACTACACCGATACGGCAGGCCTGACAGATGATCTGAAAATAGCCAAAAATAAAACAGCTTTTCTCAAAGTAACTCGCGGACTTTTAGTCTGTGCCCAAAATCTCTACAATCAAGACAGAACAAAATACGCGAGATTATACAAGAACCTAAACAGCTATTTTCGGGGAGCTCGCAGTCGTCTCTAAGCGAATATTTTATATTAAAAAAAACTGGAGAACTGTGTCATAGGCCGAATGCTTGATTAAAAGTTAGCTCGGCATATTCCTGAAAGCGGACGTTTCCACAAAGACCATCAAGCCGTCGAGGAGGTGGTTGGACGGACGGTTACTTATCTCGTGGAGATGATATCTCGTAGAGATGATCCGGATTTAAAAGCAAAAATTCTAAGGGGGAGCGCAAATACCACCCCCTTATTTCGTTCGTGTTATGGCTATAGTTAAAGCTTTATTTCAAACAAAAGCTTAGGATTGACCATTGTTTTCATCTCCAAAACATTACCATTCGGGTCTTCAACGAAAAAGGTTTCTTGCTCTAGCTCTGTATCTTTGAACCGACGGTAAGGCTTGTCTAAGTAAGGAACTTTCTTTTCTTCTAAACGTTTTTTTAGCGTTTGAAATTCTTGATCAGGCATATGTGCGCCAAAATGGGGCACTGATACTTCGCCCATATCCACATGATGGCGCTCCACCTCAGTGCGAGAGGAAGACTGGTGCAAGGTCAATTCATTGCCCCAGAAGTCAATATCAATCCACTTCTCCTTTTCACTATTTCCAGATCGGCAGCCCAGTACGTTACAATAAAACTCTATGGCGACATCAAGATTGCCAGCAGGAATCGCGAGATGGAATATGTTAGACATTAGATATCCTTTTTTAACTTTACCTATCCTATCACTTACTGAATATTTGAAGTTAATCAAACTATATTTCCAAAAGACTTCCAAGTGAAAATACGAATTAACCTGCGCACAGATTGAAGCTGTCAAATTAATTCGATTTCGTCGCAGTTTAGCTTAATTATGCAAGGCTCAGGCGAAGCTGGGATCTGAAATGATCGCATAGCTGCGCCAGTATACCAGCGTTGTCTTTCTTGCGTCGTTGCGACCCTCTGATGCGGAGGGGTGGAATGACGTTGTCATGTCTGGATGGCACCCCTCTGCAAAAAACAGTCGAACAAAGTTCCGCATAATTTTCATACATTAGACTTGGGGTCGGCTTCCGATTGTGGACGCTGATTTCATTAGCGTGGAACTCATTGAACTTGTCCTGCGCTGTTTCTAAATGTCTGGTTTGGGTTACCAAAGCGGGCATTAGCTGAATTTGAAGAGAACGACAATTTCGAGCACTATTAAAATCTACGACATAGCTTTGCTCATTGGTGCTTCCGGCCC